>FIZJ01000015.1 GCA_900019385.1 uncultured Clostridia bacterium | reverse complement strand
CTGGAAATCAGCGGCGACCGCTTCGGCCCTAATGATCACATCCAGCTGAGATTCACAGTGACTAACACCGGCCGGGCTGCCGGGGATGAGGTGGCTCAGGTTTATGTGCGGGGAGAATCCAAACGGGCCAAACGCCCGCTGAAACAGCTGAAAGGCTTTCGCAGGATCCATCTGGAACCAGGTGAGAGCAAAACTCTGGAATTTGCCATTCCCGTAAACGATCTCCGCCGCTATGATGTGTCGCGTGAGCGATACTGTGTGGAAGCTGGTTTCTATACGATCATGGTTGGGCGTTCCAGTGCCCATATCGAGCTTGCCGCCGTTGTCCGGGTCGACGGCGAGGAAATCCCGCCCCGGGATTTGACCAGGATTACCAGGGCGGAAGCCTACGACGACTATGACGGTGTGTTTCTCGATGAATCGATAGAAGGCGGAAGCGCCGTGGTGATCGGGCTGGATCAGGGTTGGCTCTGCTTCCGCGATGTGAAGCTGCCGGAAGACGCCTCCGCGCTGGAATTGAGGGTGTCCAGCCCACTGATGGGGGGCACTATCGAGCTGCGCTGCGATCACCCTGCCGGGACGATTTTGGGCGGGTGCGCCATTGATGCGACCGGCGGCAGTCAAGTCTGGGAGACCTTTTCCATGCCGATCATACCGACCGGGGGAGTCCGGGATCTCTATCTTGTCCTCACTGGGGATCTGCGGTTGGCATGGCTTAGGTGTAAACGGTGACAAATAATGGTGGAGGTAGGCCGTCGATGAAGACAATAAGAGACATAGCAAGAATAGCCGGGGTCTCGGTAGCCACTGTTTCCAAAGTGATCAACAACTACCCGGATATCAGTGAGAGAACGAAGCAAAAAGTCCTTGAAGTGATGAAAAGAGAGGGTTACGAACCGAATGTGATCGCCAAAAGCCTCTCAGGCAAGCAGTCATACTCAATCGGGTTTTGCTTTTGCTACAATCCTGCGCCTGGGCTGCACCACTCGTTTTTCCAAAACCTGCTGTACGGATTGGAACAGACGCTGGGCGCCCATGGCTATGATTTCGTGATTCTGTCTGAGAACAGCATTCAAGGGTGCCAGGATTTTCTCTACAAGTGCCGCACCCGCCAGGTGGACGGCGCAGTCTTCCTCGGCGTCGACAAAAACGACAGGCGTCTGGCCACATTGTTGGCGTCAAACCTGCCGGCAGTTTTCATCGACGGCGACCATCAAGGCACTCGCTCCCGCTGTGTTGTCTGGGACAACTACTCTGGAGTGCGCCAGGCGGTGGAATACCTGTACACCCTGGGACACCGCAAGATCGCCATGATCAAAGGCTTGCCCGGTGTCAAGCCTACAGAGGAAAGAACCGAAGGGTTTTTGCAGGCCTTAAGGCAGTTCGATCTCCACTGCCCAAGCCAGTGGCTGGTGGAGGGCGGAGATTATTTGGAAACATGCGGTTACGAAGGGATGCTGAGTTTGCTGAGCCTAGAAGACAAACCGACTGCGGTTTTCTGCCAGAGTGACACGCTGGCCATAGGGGCGCTGCGGGCGGTCGAGGATTCTGGTTTTGGCTGCCCGGAGGATTTTTCAATCATTGGCTACGATGATATTGATGTGGCGAGTTATATCAAGCCAAAGCTGACTACGGTCAGGCAGGACACTGTGCTGATGGGCAAGACCGCTGCCGAAGTCCTGCTGAGCCTCATTCGCGATCCGAAGTCGCCCACGTCTCCGGTAGTGCTGCCGGTGGAACTGGTACGCCGCGACTCCTGCCGCAGCGTCGATTAGAATGTGTGCTTGTAGAAAGGGATGGAACCTTTTTCGTTATATTTCCATGAAAATGCAGGAATTCACAGGACCGAGGTGGAAGAAAAATGCTTTAACATGAGCAAGATGAACAAAACGGCAAGGCTGAATTAGGAGGCGTCGAACTTGATTTTCCCCCCAAGTTACACCAGCAAGCTGGACCTGAGGCAAACACAGGAAGCGATTAAACTGCTCAAAGACTTCTTCGAACGGATTCTAGCCCAACGGCTGAACCTGACCAGAGTGTCAGCGCCGCTGTTTGTCCCCCACAATTCAGGGCTGCAGGACAACCTCACCGGAGTGGAAAGGCCGATCATCTTTGATGTGCCGGCGATCAACGCCCAGTGCGAGATCATCCATTCGCTCGCGAAATGGAAGCGGAAGGCGCTGAAAGAGTATAATTTCCGCGTCGGCGAAGGACTCTATACTGATATGAACGCCATCAGGCGCGATGAGGCCTTGGACAACCTTCATTCTGTCTATGTGGATCAGTGGGACTGGGAGCGGATCATCCGGCCTGAAGACCGCAACCTTGAGTTTTTGTACAGCATTGTGGAGAAGATATACGACTGCCTTAAGGAGGCGGAAAGGGAGATCCATCGAGCCTATCCAATCTTGGAGTGGGAACTGCCTGAATCGATCAGTTTCATTACCTCTCAGGAGCTCGAGGATCTTTATCCCCATCTGGAGCCGAAGCAGAGAGAAGACGCGATTGCCAAAGAGCGGAAAGCGGTCTTTCTGGCGCAGATCGGGGGGAAACTGGCTTCCGGAATCAGGCACGACGGACGGGCGCCGGATTATGACGATTGGAGCCTCAACGGCGATATATTGGTCTGGCACCCGATTTTGCAGCAGGCTTTGGAATTGTCGTCGATGGGTATCCGGGTCGACCCGGAGGCGATGCTTAGGCAGCTGAAGATCGCCGGCTGCGAGCATTGGAAGGAATATGCGTTTCACAGGGAGCTGCTTGAAGGCAAGCTGCCTCAGACGATCGGAGGCGGGATCGGGCAGTCGCGCCTGTGCATGTATTTCCTGGAAAAAGCCCACATCGGCGAAGTGCAGGCGGCGGTATGGCCGAAGCAGATCATAGAAATGTGCAGGGAAAACAACATCTTTTTACTATAACGCGGTAGGAGGAATAGGCGTGGAACGTGTTGAGGTCAAACAGCTGTTTCGCAATTACTGTGCCTATATCGATCAGAATGTTGTGGTCTGCGGTTGGATCCGCACCATCAGGGATTCAAAGCGGTTCGCGTTTATTGAGCTGAATGACGGGACGTTCTTCAAGAACCTGCAGATCGTGATTGACGACACTCTGCCCAATTTCGACGAGGTGGTGAAACTGGGCATCAGCTCGGCAATCATTGCCGAGGGCAGGCTGGTGGAAAGCCCCGGCGACAAACAGCCTTTCGAGCTGAAGGCCACCAGGGTTGTCATTGAAGGGTACAGCGCCAGCGACTATCCTCTGCAGAAGAAGCGCCACAGCTTTGAGTATCTCAGGACCATAGCCCATCTGCGCCCGAGGACCAACACCTTCTCGGCAGTGTTCCGCATCAGGTCGGCGGCAGCCTATGCCATTCACAAGTTCTTCCAGGAGCGGGGCTTCGTCTACGTCCACACACCGATCATCACCGGCAGCGACGCGGAAGGGGCCGGCGCCATGTTCAGGGTCACCACATTGGATTTCGATCGGCCGGCGCGGAATGAAAACGGAAGCATAGACTTCAGCCGTGACTTTTTCGGCAGAGAGGCGAAGCTGACCGTCAGCGGGCAGCTGAACGCGGAAGCGTACGCCATGGCATTCAGGAAAGTGTATACTTTTGGCCCCACGTTCCGGGCGGAAAACTCCAACACTCCCCGGCACGCGGCGGAATTTTGGATGGTGGAGCCCGAGGTGGCTTTCGCCGACTTGGAAGACAACATGGATCTTGCGGAAGCGATGCTGAAATACTTGATAGAGTACTGCCTTGAAAACGCCCCCGAGGAAATGGAGTTCTTCAACAAGTTCATCGATCAAAACCTGTTCGCCCGCTTGGACAATGTGGTGAACTCCAGCTTCGAGCGGATCACTTACACCGAAGCGATCGAGCTTCTGGCCAAGTCAGGGCAGAAGTTCCAGTTTCCGGTGGAATGGGGCTGCGATCTCCAGACCGAGCATGAGCGGTATCTGACGGAGCAGATCTTTAAGAAACCGGTGTTCGTCATCAATTATCCGAAGGATATCAAGGCCTTTTACATGCGGTTGAACGATGACAGCAAAACGGTGGCGGCCATGGATCTCTTGGTCCCGGGAGTCGGGGAGATCATCGGCGGCAGCCAGAGAGAAGAGCGTTATGAGCTGCTGCGGGCGAGGATGGAAGAGCTGGGCCTGTCTGAAGATGAATATTGGTGGTATCTCGACACCCGCAAATACGGCACCAACAAGCACAGCGGCTTTGGCCTCGGGTTCGAACGGGCGATCATGTACCTGACGGGGATGACAAATATCCGGGATGTGCTCCCGTTCCCCCGGACCGTAAACAGTATCGAGTTTTAAAAAAAGCCGGCGGCGCTCCAAGCTCCAAGGCAAGGGCAGCCCGCCGGCTTTCTTTTTACCGGTTTGTTTAGAAGCGGTATTCGACTATGACTCTGGCTCTGACTTCCACATCCCCGGGATTGATTACGGTTTTAGCGCTGTCTAAGGAAGCGGCTCTGAACACGACTGCTTCGGTGTACGGCGCATAGGTTTCGCCCTGCTCTGTGATGGACACGATTTCTTTGATGGTGACTCCGGCAGCTTTGGCAATGGCTTCTGCTTTGTCACGGGCCTGGCGGGTGGCGTTTTCCAGAGCGGTCAGCTGAAGATCGGCTTTGTTTTCGGTGTCGAACGTGACACCCTGGACTTGGTTTGCCCCTGCCTTGATCGCCAAGTCGATGATCGTACCCACTTCCTCCAGGCGGTTGGTGCGGACATTGACCTGATTGCGCACGACATACACGGTGCTGGTGCGCTGTTCGCCTTCCTGGTAGCTGTAGATATAATAACCGCTGGTAGTGATTTCCTTGTCGCTCAAGCCGAACTGCTTCAAAGCGGCAATGATCTTGGACATATACTCTGCGTTCTGCTGTGACGCCTTCTCCGCCAAATTGTCCCTGGTTTCCACACCGAGGGTGATGTACGCGGTATCCGGCGCGGTGGTGACAACAGCGTCGCCGCTGACTCTGATCACACCTGAACTGTCTGTCGTCTGCGCTGCGGCGTCAAAATCAAGGTTGGCCGCGATCATCACACCAGCGATGAGCAGCAGCGCGCAGCCTATCACCCACAAACCCTTTCTTGCTTTACCCATTGTTTATTCCTCCTTTGGATTCTCAATCACTGTCAAACTCTTTGTTTCGCCAAAAAACACCGGATGCCCGTCAATGGAGCCAAAAACGCTTACTTCAACCAGATAAGAACCGGGTTCGCCGGGGGCTGTGAGGGAAACGGCGCCCGACAGAGGGCTGCCGTAGGCCAAGTCCTTCTGGTTCCAGCTGTCGATGCTCAGCTCGGCGGCGATGGTGAACAGGCCGTTTTTGTCTGTGTGCATCAGCCTGATGATGGGAGTTTCCATCGTAAAGGCGGTTCCTTCGGCTGCTGTCAGAGTCACTTCCAGGTTCAGCTCTGATCCTGCCTCCACCGCATCCGGAAACTCGACTGCCACTGTGACCGGATTGGCTTTTTCCGCCGCGAGCGGCTGGTCGAAAGCGGCCATGGTCCGAAACTGTGCGGCAGTGTCTTCAAACCGCATTATTTCTGTTTGGCCGACACCTGGATCAACAGGCGGCTGCGCCGGGTCGCCTTGGGTGAATAGGATCAGCACCAGAATCATCGCCGCAGCCAAAGCCGGCATCCAACTCATTCGCTGTTTGTACCAGGGCGCCGGCTTCAGCCTTGCTTCGACGGCGCTCCACATCCGCTGTGGGGATCCCTGCCACATGGTGTGCTGTTCCAGGGCGTTGGTGATCTCTTGATCAGCGATCTGCAGGTCCTTCTTTTTGCCGTCAGGCACCAAACTCACCCCTTTCACTCGCCTCCAGGCTGGCCTTCAGCCGCTGACGGGCGACATATAGACGGGATTTGACTGTGGACTGGGGCACTTTGAGAGCCGCGGCGATTTCCAGTTCAGTCAATCCGCTCAGGTATTTGAGGACGATCGGCAGGCGATGCTTTTCATCGAGCCGGTTGATGGCTGCATACAGGCGATCAGCCCTTTCGTTGGCCAGGGCTTGGTCTTCCGGGGAAAACTCCAGGCTGGAGCCGGCGTCCATATTGGGGACGTATTCCGGTGGGGGTGCGGACGTTTTTTTGGACTTGACTATTCCAACAATCCAAGGCTTTCGCGGTAGG
>FIZJ01000014.1 GCA_900019385.1 uncultured Clostridia bacterium | reverse complement strand
CCAACTGCCTGTGAGCGTTGAGTGCCATGATGTTGTTGTTAATCCGCATAACAACACACTCCTCCTTGAAATATTTGTTCATCCCTGAACATTTTGTGCTAGTACTTTCTCCTCCTGCGCAGGAAATATCACTAGCTAAGATCTATATCGGACAGTCAAGTTCCCTACTTTAGCACAAATTATCAATAACCTAAACTTTTTTCGCCGTCTTTTGACCCGCCAGTGACCATTTTGGTGGAGAACCATACCAGCAGGTATATATTTCGACGGTTTCCAAAAAATACCTGCAAGGAACTGCTCGTGCCTGAGAGTTTTCCATTTCTCGGCAGGACAAACACGGTCCCAGAGGGAAGAATAACAAAAAACCAAAGGAGGATGCAGATGAGGACCAAACAGTTGGGAAAATCCGATCTCCAAGTATCCGTTGTCGCTTTGGGCACCTGGCCGATGGGCGGTTCCACATATGGACAAGTCGATAACAAGGAGTCCATCGCCACCATTCAGGCAGCCTTGGACGCAGGCATCAATCTAATCGACACTGCTCCGGCGTACGGCGACGGACGGGCCGAAACAGTTGTGGGAAATGCAATCAAAGGGCGCCGCGATCAAGTAATCATCGCCACCAAGGTTGGGGTTGTCCGCAAACCAGGCGGCAAATGGCGCGATCTCACTCCTGCAAGCATCCGTCAGCAGATTGAAGGTTCTCTAAGACGGCTAAACGTTGATACAATCGATCTTTATCAGATTCATTGGCCTGATCCTGACACACCAATCGAGGATTCCATTGCTGAACTCGTCAAACTCCGGGAAGAAGGCAAATTTCGCTACCTTGGAGTATCCAATTTTGACACAGGACTCATGGATAGTGTTACCAGAATGACCGAACTAGCCAGTCTTCAGCCCCACTATTCCTTGCTGAACCGGGAAATCGAAAAAGATATATTGCCGTACTGCGTTAAAAACCAAATCGGGATTCTCGCATACGGCTCCTTAGGGTCAGGGATTCTGGCTGGAAAATATAATGAAAAACCCGTGTTCAAGCCGGGCGATACCCGCCATAACTTCTACCGCTTCTTCCACGAACCAATGTGGAGCAAAGCCATGCGGCTAGTCGATGTCCTGCGGGAAATCGCCTCAAACCACGGCAAACCGGTATCCCATATCGCCATCAACTGGCTTACCCAACAGGAGGGGGTTACCTGCGCATTGGTGGGGGCAAGGCGTCCGTCCCAGATTCAGGAAAACGCCGGCGCCGGAAGCTGGACTTTGTCTGATGCTGAGCTTAAACAAATTAACCGGGCGTGGGAACATATCTTCGGCGGGAACCTGGATGCGTAGGCAGCTTTGCTTAAGTCAAGCCTTGCGGCACTAAAGCAAAAAACGTGTACCCCTGTTTGGAGTACACGTTTTTCTGTATATCTTTATTTATAGCGATTCTACTGTCCGAGCAGCTGCAGCACACTCTGAGGTGCCATATTGGCGTGGGCCAGCATTGAGGTAGCTGCTTGTTGGAGAATCGTGTTTTTGACAAATTCCATGAACTCTTCTTCCATATCGAGATCCCGGATCCGTGATTCAGAAGCCTGGAGGTTTTCCGCCGATGAGTTGAGATTGGCAATGCTGTGTTCCAACCGGTTTTGAATGGCACCCAGCATAGCGCGTTCGTTCGAGACTTGTTTAATCGCTCCGTCGATCACACCTATCGCTGAGTTGGCGTCATCATATGTCAGCACACCGCCGGTTTCGGTCGTGTCATCATCAAGATTATCCACTTTCAGATCAGCCAGAGTTTGGCCACCTGCAATACCCAAATCCGCTGATTTCATGCTCGTGATACTGATGTCCATATTCTGATCTTGATTGGCACCGATATGGATCTTGCCTGAAAACGAGCCGTCAAGAATCTTGGTAGCGTTGAACTCTGTATTGTTCGCGATTTCATCTATCGCGTCAATAAGTTCGTTGACCTCTCTTTGAATTGCCTTTCGGTCTTCCAGCGTATTAGTGTCTGTCGCTGCTTGAACGGCAAGTTCTCTCAGTCTGTGAAGAATCGCATGAGTCTCATTCAACGCTCCCTCGGCAGTCTGGACCAAACTGATGCCGTCTTGAGCATTTCGGGATGCCTGCCTCAAACCGCGGATCTGTGCCCTCATCTTTTCGGAAATCGCAAGACCGGCTACATCGTCAGCAGCGCGGGCGATCCTCAGGCCGCTTGAGAGCTTTTCCATTGATTTTGCCCCTGCTTTTTGATTGGCGTTCAACCGCCTTTGAGCGTTAATCGCGCTGATATTGTTGTTAATGCGCATTCCAACCATCCTCCTTGAAATATGGCCGAGTCCCGCTAACTCACTTTGGAAATCTCTCTGTCCCTTATATCGGCGGGAGTCATTCGGAGCTTTAGATTTGCTGTAAAAAAGAGCCCGGTTCGCAAACCGAGCTCCCACAGTGACTCTATGTTTACCGTTATTTACCCAGTTCCTCCCTATACTGCTCCAGCACCCGATACGCCTGCCCGATGTTAAAGTCCTGGATTTCCATGTCGTCACCAACATAGAAGCTGGGATGAGGCGGCTGGTTGTAAGCGACGTTCTGCCAGGCGATGGCCACCCGGTACTGCCGGTCGTGCATGAACGTGTAGAGGCGGTGTTCTGTTGGATAGGTCGTCAGGTAAATTCGCAGCTCTTTGTTATCACTTCTTCTAAAGATCGCCTCTTCCCGCCAGTCTCCCAAGATATCCGCTGTAAGCGCCGGGTTGCCTTTGGTGCCGTTGTTTGACGCAGTGCCGGCAAAGGTGGCCAAATTGACAGTGCGCTGATGTTCCCAATCCCACTTATCGATCTTGCCGGCGCCACCGGTTCCTGTGTGGTCCAAAAGCTCCCGGAGCAGATCACCATCCCACCAAATGGCATGGTTGATGGAGTTCGGCACACTGGTGGAGATAATCTCGCCTTTGGCGTTGAAAAGTGGGCTTCTGGACGCCCATGCTTCGTTGCCGTAGTGGTTGGGATCAATATTCACACTAATCCCGCGGCCGACATCGTAGTCGGTGGGAATGCCCCAGAGGATTTCCCCAGTGCGGGCATCGTGCAGCTCGATGCCGGCTGGATTCGGCGTCGATTCATGGACGGCGAACACTTCCAGCCCCGGACGGCTGGGATCGATGTCCGTCACATGCATGGCGTCGCCGTGGCCCAATCCGGTGGCATACATGATCGTCCCATCATCATCGATGGTCACAGCACCGTAAATTATCTCGTCCCGACCGTCTCCATCCACATCGGCGATGGAAAGCTGGTGGTTGCCTTGGCCCGCGGCGATGTGATTCCCGGGATCATTGCTGTCGAACACCCAAACCGGGACAAACTGATTGTCCACCCAGTTGAAGGCGGCGATCACCGCTCTAGTGTAGTAGCCTCTGGCCATCAACAGACTCGGCCTTACTCCATCCAGATATGCCACTCCCGCCAGGAAGCGGTCCACCCTGTTGCCGTAGCTGTCGCCCCAAGCGGCCACATTCCCCCGCGGCGGTATATAGTCGATAGTGGCAAGAGCAGCTCCTGTCTCACCATCAAACATCGTCAAGTACTCAGGCCCAGCGAGAATATACCCGCTGGAGTTCCGGTAATCGGCACTGGGATCGCCGATCACATTGCCCAAGCCGTCCACTGTGCCGTCGGCAGTCTTGACGGCCAACTCCGCCTTGCCGTCGCCGTCGAAGTCGTAGACCATGAACTGGGTATAGTGGGCGCCGGCACGGATGTTGCGGCCGAGGTCGATCCGCCACATTCTGGTGCCGTCGAGCTTATAGGCATCGATGTATACATTGCCTGTATAACCGCTGTGGGCATTGTCCTTGGCGTTGGTGGGGTCCCACTTCAGGACAATCTCAAATTGACCGTCGCCGTCCAGATCAGCGGCACTGGCGTCATTGGCAGTGTATGAATAGCTTACATTGTCTGGAGTGCGGCCGCCGGGAGGCGGATCCAATGGAATGGCGATGTACGCCTGAGGCAGCACTTGGACAGTCTCCGACTGTTCAACCTCCACCCCGTCCTTGACCGCAGTTATATAATACTCGGCCGCCAACGTCCCTTCTGAGTCGATAAAGTTGGTGCCGGCTGTGACGGGCTCTGCGTTGATCTTGATTCCGTCTCGGTACACATTGAACCCTAAATTAAAAGCATCAGTCCCCAAAAGGCGCCAGCTTAGGTACACTCCCCCATCGATCTTGATGGCCACCAGGCCTCGGCCGAGATGATACTCAAGCTGCGGCACCGCTTGGGCAAGCCCGTCATATGCCGCCTGCCGCAGCACCAGGTCTTGATTATGATCAGTGATTATCTCCATTAATACCACAGCAGCTTTTTGGTCGCTCTGCACCATCTGGGCGAAGAGCCCGGAAAGCACAGCAGCATCAGCCTTACCCTCAGCAAGCAGCTGCTCCTGGATCTGCCCATAGATCTCTTCCGGTACAAACCCGAGAGTGCTCAAGCCTTTTACCGCCTGCTTCCGCACTGTCAAGTCAGGATCACTGATCAGCCGGGCAATCTCCTCGAACAGCACACGTTTTTGATAGTTGGCCAAACTTAAACGTTCCACCGCGACCTTTCTCCGGGCCGGATCAGGATCCTTGAGCGCGGCAGTAATTTTCTCCTGAATCGCTGTTTCAGTCCAGCCTGCATTGATCAGCATCTGCTCCGCCGTATTCCGGACGACAGGACGCTCCGAAACCAGTAGTTCAGCAAGCACCTCCTCAGCCTCTACGCCTTTGGCGGCCTGGATTCCTGTCAACGCGCTGCGGGCGCCATCGCGGACCGCCTGGTTTTCATCACCCAGAAGCTGCATCAGATATGGGATACCTTCCACCACACCAAGTTCTCTTAAAACAGTGACTCCTTTCAACCGGTTGGTCCACTGAGTATCGCCTAGAACCCGTTCTGCAACATGCGGGATAACATCGGCGCCCAGTGCCACCAGGTCCTTGGAAGCTTGAGTCGCAACTACATAATTCGAGCTGAGCAGTTTATCGATCAAATCGGCGATTTGCTCAGAATCCGCCTTTACCGCCGCTGAACTTACAAACAACACGGCCATCATCAGCAGAACCGCGGTAAGTTTGCGCATGTCGACACTCCTTTCTATTTGAACTCATGAGCGTATCGTTCAATCACATTATGTATGAACCCGGGATTGTACGTAGGCGGCGGCTGGTCCGGCCCGATATAAAAACTGGGGTGAGGCGGCTGATTGTATGCCACATTCTGCCAAGCCACCGCCACTCTGTACATCCGATCGTGCATCAGGGTATAAATCCGGTGCTCCGTTAGATCCGTCGTGGTATAGATCCGCAGTTCCCGGCTGCCGTTGGCCCGGAACACCACTTCTTCCCGCCAGTCGCCAAACAAATCGGCTGTCAATGCCGGCGTCTTCTTTGTGTCATTGTTTGAGCCGCAGCCCTGGGCGTACAAAAGCTGCACAATCTGCCTTTTCTCCCAATCCCATTTGGTGATGGCCACATCGTCCAGAAGTTCCCGCAAAAGATCCCCATCCCACCAGATGGCGAAATTGATTGAAGGCTTGGTTGATGTCACCTGCTCCCCCGCAGCGCTGCGCACAACGCCTGCGGTGCCCGAAGCCCAGGCTTCCGCGCCCGGATAGTTGGGGTCGATATCAGCGACAAGCCCCCGACCCACGTCGTAATCCGTAGGGATACTCCAGATAACTTCGCCTGTCCGGGCGTCTCTGAGATTTATCCCGGCCGGATGAGGCCGATCTTCATGCACACCGAACACTTCCAACCCAGGGCGCAGCGGATCAAAGTCCCCCACATGCAGGGCGTCGCCGTGGCCAAATCCGGTGCTGTACAAGGGCTTACCGTCATCATCGACAGTCATTGCGCCGAAGATGATCTCATCTCTTCCGTCTTGGTCCACATCGGCGATGGAAAGCTGGTGGTTCCCCTGCCCGGCATACCCAGACAAACCCGGCTGGTTGGTGTCAAAGGTCCAAAGCTTTGTCAGCTTGCCGTCGCGCCAGTTGTATGCCACGATCACTGTCCGGGTATAGTAGCCCCGGGACATGATCAAGCTGGGCCGGCTTCCGTCAAGATAGGCGACTCCTGCAAGAAAACGGTCGGAACGGTTGCCGTAATTGTCACCCCAACTGGATACACTTCCACGCGGCGGCTCATAATCCACTGTAGCCAAAGCCGCCCCGGTCGCCCCGTCGAAGATGGTGAGATACTCGGGTCCAGTCAGGATCAAGCCTTCTCTATTGCGGTGATCCGCATTTGGGTCGCCGATCACTTCTCCAGTACCGTCGACGGTGCCGTCTCCGGTTTTCATGGCGACTTCCGCCCGCCCGTCGCCGTCCAAGTCATAGACGATGAACTGAGTATAATGGGCGCCGGCCCGGATATTCCGCCCGAGATCAATGCGCCAGAGCAAGGTTCCGTCCAGTTTGTAGGCGTCTATATACACATTCCCTGTGTAGCCACGGATTGAGTTATCCTTGGCGTTGGTCGGCTCCCACTTCAAAACGATTTCGTACTCGCCGTCACCGTCCAAGTCAGCGGCACTGGCGTCATTGGCTGTATATTCGTAGCGCTCTCCGGCAGGCGTCACGCCTCCTTCCGGGCGCTGCAGCGGAATTGTGTGGTAATTCTGTTTCCATGGGACCGTCTCGGCCAGAACCGTCTCACCGTCCGAGTCCACCTTTGCCAAAACGTATTTGGAATCAGAGCCACCGCCGGGATCAAGATAATTGGTGCCGGCGGTAATCGGCTCATGGTTGAGCTTCTCCCCATCGCGGTAAATATTGAACCCCAAATCGAAAGGATCAGTCCCCAAAAGGCGCCAGCCGAGATAAACGCCTGCCTCGGTATCGACGGCGACAAATCCCCGGCCGATATGGTATTCCATTTGGGAATAAAGGCTCTCCAAGGCCTGAAAGGCCTTTTGCCGCAGAGAATAGTCATGATCGGCATCCGCCGCCAGTTCTGCAAGCTTCATGACTGCCGCGCCCTGGGTAATGCCCAGATGAGCCAGGATATCCACCGCCAGCGACTGTTGGGCTGGATCGCCGCTTTCCAGAAGCTTCACTGCGGGCGCGATCATTTCTCCGCCATCCAGCCGCATCCTTTGCATCACTCGGACAGCTTCCTGACGCGTTTGCCAGTCGTCTGACAGGATCAGCGGTTCAACAAGCTCAAGCACGAGCGGGCGGACCGCTTCGCCGCCGATCCCGGCTAACGCTGCAAGGATATTCAAAGCCTCATCAAGCGCCGCATCCTCCACCAGTGGTAAAAGCCGCGGCACAACATGAGCGGCTTCGGGCCCGAGCTTGCCGATTTCCGACAGGGCGTTCTCCCGTTTGCGTCCTGAAGAACTCAGCGCCGCGTCAGCCAAGACCTCCGCCAAGTCCGCCTTGGATGTTCCCATCGCCTGCAGAGCCTGGGCAGCTGTGGCCCTTGCCTCGGCTTGATCGCTGATCAGGTACTCGGCAAAGATCGGCGCCGCCGTCTTTGCTTGCTCCGGATCCAGATTTTTTGCGGCAGTGACGATGGCACTGCGGACATTCTGATCTGGATCACTGGCAGCGCTTAACATCGCCCGTATCGACGCTTCGGTACCGATCCTTCCCAGCACATAGATGGCTTTCGTTTTTTCCATCCGGTCCTGGCTGCGGTTCAGCAGGATCCTAAGCTGCGGGACAGTGGGGTCGCCGATTTCAGCCAGGGCATCCTGCGCTGCCAGAGCAGCGGCAAAGCTTGAGGAACGGAGATCGTCGATCAGCCTGGCAATGTAAGCTTGATCCACTTCCTGCAGTTCCTGGGCACAAGCACCGAAGGGCATCCAAACCAGGGTCAACGCCCATACTATACAAAACCATCGCTGTCTTGACATCTTCTCAGCTCCCTAGTGTGGTTCAGCGGTCCAATTCCATAAGGAACACTTTGATCGATCCCGGATGATAGAACTGGGGCTCCATATCCTCGCCCACATAGAAGCTTGGGTGAGGCGGCTGGTTGTAGGCCACATTCTGCCAGGCGATCGCCACCCGGTACATGGGATCGTGCATCAGCGTGTACAGCCTGTGCTCAGTCAGGTCTGTCGTGGTGTAGATCCTAAGCTCGCTGCTGTCTTCGGACCGCCAGATCACTTCTTCGCGCCAATCGCCGAACAAGTCCGCCTGCAGGGTCGGAGTAGCCTTGGAGCCGTTGTTGCTGGCCACCCCCCGAGGTGAAAGCAGGGTGACAATCGCATCCCGCTCCCAGTCGTACTTGCTGATGGTGGTGCCGTCCAAAAGCTCCCTCTGCAGATCTCCGTCCCACCAAATGGCGAAATTCATGGTGGGCACTGTCCGGCTGATCTCATTGCCGTCAATGTCCATCAGCAGCGACCGGGAGGCCCAAGTCTCGCTGCCCCTGTAGCGCGGATCAATATTGGCAGCCACGCCGCGGCCTACATCATAGTCGGTGGGTTTGCCCCAGAGTACTTCTCCAGTACGGGCATCCCGCAGGTTCATGCCGGCCTGGTGCGGCACCGATTCGTGAACCGCCCAGATCTCCAGGCCCACCCGATCCGGATCATGATCAGCCACATGCAGGGCGTCGCCGTGGCCGAGGCGGGTGTTGTACAATCCCCTGCCGTCGTGGTCGATGGTGATGGCGCCGTAAATAATCTCCTGCTTGCCGTCGTAATCCACATCCGCAACCGAAAGCTGGTGGTTGCCCTGGCCGGTCCAGGTGTACAGCCCATCGTTGGTGTCAAAGGTCCAGACTTCCTTCAGTTCGCCGTTTTCCCAATTGTAAGCCACCAGCACTGTGCGGGTGTAATATCCCCGGGCCATAATCACACTGGGGCGCACACCGTCCAAGTAGGCCACTCCCGCCAAAAAACGGTCGGAGCGGTTGCCGTAACCATCGCCCCAGCTGCCTACGCTGCCCCGCGGCGGCTTGTAGTCGATGGTGGCCAATGCCCTGCCTGTCTCGCCGTCAAACACAGTCAAGTACTCGGGGCCGGTGAGGATGCGCCCGTTGGCGTTGCGGTAATCGGCATTGGGATCGCCGATCACATTGCCTTCCCCGTCGACCGTCCCGTCGGCGGTCTTGACCACCAGTTCCGCCTTTCCGTCGAGATCCAGATCATAAACGATAAACTGCGTGTAATGGGCTCCAGCCCTGATATTCCTCCCAAGATCGATCCGCCACAGCATTTCTCCATCCAACGTATAGGCGTCGATATAGACATTCCCAGTGTATCCATCGTGAGCGTTGTCTTTGGAGTTCGACGGATCCCACTTGAGAATGATCTCATAGCGTCCGTCGCCGTCAAGGTCGGCGGCGCTGCCGTCGTTGGCGGAATAGCGATACCGTTCACCAACAGGTGTAACACCGTCCGCAGGCCTGGAGAGTGGTATGCTCAAGTAATTCTGCTGCCAGACAAGGACGGTTTCACTCGGAGCCAGCTCCACTCCGCCAAGTACCGGCGCCACATAGTATTGATCATCGATCGTGCCTTCCCGATCCAGGTAGTTGGTGCTGTTGGTGATCGGCTCAGCGGTAATCCGTACTCCGCCGCGGTAAACATGAAAGCCGAGATCAAAAGGCTCGGTCCCCAACAGCCGCCAGCTCAAAAACACTCCGTCGTCTGTCCAAACAGCGACCAGGCCCCGATCAAGGTGATATTCCAGACCGGGCACCAAGGACTTCAGTCCTGAGGCTGCCAGCTGCCGGATAGCCTCGTTCCTGTTCACGTCGGCGGCAAGTTCTTTCAAAACCTCCACTGCTTCCGGCTGGGTAATCCCCAACTGTGTCAAAATCTCAACAGCAAGCCGCTGATCCTCCATATCGCCGGAGGCCAACAACTCGTTCGCAACCGGCTCCACCATCTGGCTGCCGGCAAGGCGCAGGCGCCGCATGCCCCATATGGCTTCCTGCCGCAAATCAAAGTCATCTGTCAAGAGCAGGCGCGTCAAAACATCAATCAAGGCTTGATCATCACTAGCGCCGATATAAGTCAACGCCTCCAAAAGCTGAAACGATGTATCGCGCGCATTGGGGTTGTCAAGATCGACCAGGGGCAGCAGCTGTTTTGCCACGCTGCCGGCTTCTCGGCCTAGTTTGGCAAGCTCCTTCAATGCTAAATCCCATTCCTGGCCTTCGCGGGTGGCAATCACTTCCACCAATCCCACCGCGATGTCCGCTTTGCTCACTCCCAGTTCCTCAAGGAGTTTGGCGGTGGTGGTGCGGACAATCAGCTGTGTATGCACCAGGTACGGAGCGAGGCCCGCCGCTGCAAGCGCCTTGCCAGATTCATCCAACTTATTGACAGCGCCGACTGTGCTGTTTCTTACGGTGGCGTCGCTGTCGGCAATCCCTGTGACCAAAACCTCAATGGCACTGGGTGTCCCGATCCTGCCCAAAACATTGACCGCTTTGACCCGGTTCCAGGCATCGCGGTTGCGCTGTAGAACTTCCGCCATTTTCGGCACTGCCGCGTCGCCCAATTCCACCAAGGCATCCTGGGCTTTCAAAGACTCTCCGAAATTGGTGGAAAAGAATGTTTGCATCAAAGCGTCGAGATCCGACTGCCCCAAAGCACAGCAGCTGAATAGTCCCACGCCTACTACAGCTGTTATTACTGCTGCTAGAATCCTGAACCGTAATCTCACGATCCGACCCTCCCAAATCTCATAGTAATCCATTGTAACTATTTCCCTATCCTTGATATGATGCCTTTTTTGTTTTGTAAAAATAATGTTATATAAAGAGGCAGGGTACACTTCGAGCATACCTCTGCCTTCACTATAAAACCTTATGAACAGGACATAACCTTGGGATGAGTCCAGCCAAACACTGATGTTCCTTGACCCTACAAGCACTTCTTCCGTATCAGATCCTCAAACACAGGACGATCCACCGGAGGGCTGCAGTAATACCCTTGGACTTCCTTGATAGCCGTCTGCTGGATGTACCGCCACTGATCGTCGGTTTCGACACCTTCGGCAATAATCCCAAGCTGCAAATGCTTGGCCATGTTCAGGATTGAATTGACGATCACCTGATCCCGGTTGTTGGTGAGGATATTGTGGATATAGGCCTTGTCGATCTTGATGGTGTCAAAGCCCATGTAGCGCAGATGGTTCAAAGAAGCGAACCCAGTTCCGAAGTCATCTATGGCGAACCTGACTCCGTGATTGCGCAGCTGTTCAATCTGGGGTTTGACTTTAGGCAGGTCCATCGACTGGCTTTCCGTGATTTCCAATTCCAGATAAGCCGGATCCAACCGCGCTTCCTCCAAAGCGTGGAGAACCCGTTTGGCGAAGTCCGGTTTCTGAAGCTGGACGATGGATACATTGACCGCCAGCCGTTCCAGCACAATGCCCTTCTCCAGCCAAGTGTTGAAGTCGCGGCAGGCCTGGCACAAGACCCATTCACCAATCTGATGGATATATCCGGATTCTTCCGCCAGGGGGATGAACTCCAATGGGGGAATCAGGTTGTACTCGGGATGCTGCCAGCGCAGCAGCGCTTCCGCGCCGACAATCGCGCGGCTGGCCACACTCACCTGCGGCTGGTACTGAAGCCTGAACTGCTGCTGCTCCAAAGCCGGCCCGAAGTCACTGATCAGTTTCATTTTGCGGTTAACCTGCTGGCTCATGGCCGGTTCAAACCTGGCAAAGCCATTCTTGCCCTGTTTCTTGACCCAGTTCATTGCCATGGTGGCGTTTCTGATCAGTTCATAGCGATCCCGGGCATCGTAGGGAAACAGTGCGTATCCCAGACTTCCGGTGATGTGCACCTGCCTGTCCCGGAATTCCTTGGCTTCCGCCAGCTTCTGACAAATGGTTTCGGCAGTTTCTTTCACTTCGGCCGCGGCCTGCAGCGCCGGCACCACGGCGAATTCATCGGATCCGAGCCAGGCTATGTAGCTGGATTCCGGACATGCGTCCTTGATGCTTTGGCCGACAATGGCCAGGAACTCTTCGATGTCCCGGTATTCGAACAGCTCACAGAAATCTCGAAAATTATCCAAGTTGATGATCAGCAGGGCTGTGAGAGCTAATGGATCAGCAGAGGTTGACAAGAGGGAATCCAAATGTTTATATAAATCATCACGTTTTGGCCATTGGGAGAGGCTCAGCATGGTACACCGCCCTTCTTAACGTCCAAGAACCTCGTCTAATCTGCATCTGATTGCCGCTTAATTACTCTATTCGCCCATAACCTTGATTATCCTCCAATGCCTGTCACAAAGTTGTGCTCAATATACAAAAAAGATCATTATCCTTCATTTCAAATTGCTTGACACTTGAAGTAAAAACTTATATTGTGATAGTGGAAAAGCTTTCCTGGAGGTGAAGTTCGCAGCCGCAGGCTGCGGGTCCTCGATGGATAACATGATTAAGAAGGAAATCAGAAGCTTCAAGCTGAGCTGCGGTCAGATCGCATGTGAGATCACCAACTACGGAGGAGTTGTCCTCGCACTGTCGGCACCGGATCGTTCTGGGCGCTGTGAGGACGTGGTGCTGGGCTATGACAGTGTGGATGAATACTTGAATGATACCTACTACTTCGGCGCTCTGATCGGGCGGTACGCGAACCGGATCGCCAACGGGCGTTTCCAGCTGGACGGCACAGTATGCGAACTGGCTTTAAATGACGGCCCCAACCACCTCCACGGCGGCAGGCGCGGTTTCGACAAAATTGTCTGGACACCGGCCGCCTACAGCGAAAATCAGCTTAAACTGGAATACATCAGCGCCGACATGGAAGAAAACTATCCAGGACGTTTGTATGTTCAGGCCACTTATACGTTGACTGAAAACAACGAGCTGCGGATCGACTATTGGGCGGTCGGCGACAGAAATACAATCGTCAATCTCACCAATCACGCCTATTTCAATCTCAAGGGGCACGGCGAA
Organism: uncultured Clostridia bacterium; assembly: GCA_900019385.1. Taxonomy (GTDB): domain Bacteria; phylum Bacillota; class Limnochordia; order Darwinibacteriales; family DTU012; genus DTU012. Next base: position 40,690 of record FIZJ01000014.1, on the reverse strand, counting down.
GGCGACATCCTTGATCATCAGCTCAAGCTGTACGCTGATTTCTACACTCCCATCGACAGGCAAACGATCCCCACCGGCGAAATCGCGCCGGTGGCCGGGACTCCCATGGACTTTCGGGAGCTTAGGCCAATCAAAGCGAATCTGGATTACGAGCACCCCCAAATCATCAACGGCAGCGGCTTTGACCACAACTGGGTGTTGAACAAGAGTGTCGGTTATGACAGCGAACCGGGTGCCGACCTCCACCTCGCCGCCGAGCTCTTCGAGCCCCAGTCAGGCCGGCTGATGGAAGTCTATACGACCAAGCCTGGTATTCAGTTTTACTCAGGCAACTTCCTTGCCGGGCCGATCACCGGGAAAAAAGGCGCAAAATACGGGAAACACAGCGGTCTCTGCCTTGAGACGCAGTATTTCCCGAATTCACCGAACTACAGCCATTTCCCGTCTCCAGTGTTGAGGGCCGGCACAGTTTACCGGCACACAACCATATACCGTTTCAAAGTAAAGTGAGTAATCAAAAGGAGCTGCAATATGCTGAAGCATGATATTCTATCATTAATCAGAGACAGGATTCATGAATTGAAATATGAACAGGTCAATCTCAAACTGTTTATCGAGTCTGATCAAATCAGACACGAGCAGTTGGAACATGCCATCAGGGAACTGGAATTGGTCCACAACCGGATTAAGCAGCTGCTCTGCCAGTCATCAAGCGAGGCCTGCTAGGGCTTCTCCCTATCCCAGCACTTTTTCCGCCAGTTCCAACGGATCCAGGAACCTGCCGTCGTAACACACCCGCATGTTGCCTCCGGAGATCTCGTCGATCACGGCGATTTCTCCACCGGCACCGACCCGCCCGAATTCCAGCTTAAGATCATAAAGCTCCATCTGTCTCTTGGCCAAATCAGCCTTGATCAAATCCGCGGCTCGCCGGGTGAGGGCTGTGATTATCTCGTATTCCTGTTCCGTAAGAATCCCCAAAAGCACCAGGCCGTCCTTGGTGATGGGCGGGTCTCCTGCGGCATCGTCTTTGATTGTGTACTCAACAAAAGCCGGCAGCGGCTGCCCTTCCTTCACATACCGGCGGTAGCGGCGCAGGAAACTGCCCCAAGCCCTATAGCGGCAGATCACTTCCAGGCCCTGGCCGAATGGAACGGCCGGCTTGACCGTCATGGCTGCATCTGGAATGGACACTGCAACATAGTGGGTTGGGATGTCGTGCCGCTGCAGGAGCTCAAAGAAATACTGGCTCAGGCGCAATCCGGCTCTGCCGGCGCCCTCCATCTGGAGACCCACTGTGTTGGCGCCGGGATCAAAAACACCGTCTGCGCCGGTTAGGTCATCTTTGAATTTCAACAGATAGTTTCCGTCTTCCAAAGCATAAACAACCTTGGTCTTCCCCTCGTAAACCAACTGCATGCAAACCACCTTCGCCTTTCTGATCGGATCAAGTTTCTGATTCCTACAGAGTTTTTTCGCAATTGGAGAGGGAATCCCTGTTTATAATCTAATAATATTTGGTAAGGATTATGTGAAAGGAAGGACAATATGGCTAAAAAGCTTTTTGCTGTGGCGTTGATTCTGCTTTTAGCAATCTCTGGCGCAGGTATGGCCCAGACTATGATCAGCGAGTCCCAATATGTGTATGAGGAGAACGGAACACCCATCGGCATTTCCAAGGACGTATTCTACAAGACTGAAACCGGTTACATTTGTGGTTCCGATTTCACCATTATGACTCACTTCCTGGGCAGAATACTGACCATGGAATACAGCATCGCAGTCGAACTTGACGACAGCTATGTGGTGACCTCCGCCAGTATGGAACAGAATTTGTACGGTGCGTCAACCGTTTTTGATATGTCGGTGGATTACGAATCTCCCGAGCCTTTGGTCTCGATAACCATCACCGAGCAGGATGGGCAGCGCACAGAGATCCATGTCCTTGAGCCGGGACAGAAGCTGTACTTTCCCGACGCGGCTTTGTACATGATCGTCGCTCAGGATGGGCTGGTGTCCGGTAGTGAATACGAATTCCTGTTTCTGGAGTCATCGGAATTCACCTTGGCTCCGGGTTGGTTCGCCATCGGCGAATACGGAACTCACACCATCGGCGATTACCAGTTTGAGGGCTATCATATCCAATACGGCCAGGACTACACCATCGTCGATCTATATGCCGATAAGGCAGGGACTATCCATTTCTCCACCAGTCCCGATCAGCCCACATTGATCGCACGCAGGCTCAGTGATGAAGAACTGCCCGAATTGACCGGTTACCCGGTTGAGCTTATTACTAGAGAAGCGAACCTGTATACCGCCTATCCTTTCCGAAGTGTCCGCAGCCGCATCTCCTTGTCTCTCCCCGACCTTGGCGCTGTACAGTTGGAAGACAACCGGCAGAGGATAGTTGAGCATCGGGCCATTGGCGGTAGGGAACAGGTTTTGGTGGAGATCACCAAAGACAGCCGCAGCCATCAGGGCCAATACGAACTGCCCATAGTTGTCCCTGAGCTGGAAGTGTATCTGGGTTCAGACCGTTATATTGATCCCGGTTTGCCGGAGATCCAGGCGCTTGCGGCTGACATTCTGCAGGGCGAGACTGACGCCTGGACAAGTGTCGCTAAGCTTGTCAAATGGGTATTCCGGTACCTGAACCCCGCCCCTACAATCATTCCCAAGACCACTGCCCAGATTTTAGCCAACCCGGACGGCAACTGTAAAGAATATGCCATTCTTTTCGCCTCCCTGGCCAGATCCGCCGGCATCCCCACCAGATTGGCGCTTGGTTTACGTTATTTCGACGGCGTCTGGATCGGCCATATGTGGAACGAAGTCTGGCTTGGCGAATGGATCGCCGTCGATCCCAGCCACGGCCAGATAGCTCCCGATGCCCTTCTGCTCAAGCTGTTCCATCTGGATTCCGCCACTGGGCTGCTGGGCAAAGGGCCGTTCATGCTGTCTGATGTGGATATCGCGATCAGGCTCATAGATTCCCTGTCCAAGCTTCCCAAAACACCGCTTGAGACAGGCGTGTCAGGCCAAACCTTCGCCAATGCGGAATATGCCTTTTCGATCACGGTACCAGATCAGTGGTCCATTACCGAAATGGATGATTACTCCTTTATGGCACTGGCCGACACTCAACTGGCGAATATTGTCGCCCAGTTGTTCAACACAGTCCCCGGCCTTGATATCACCAGGCTGATGTATCAACAGCTCGAGGAAATGATGATGGAAATGCCTGGTTTCACCTTCTACCCGCCGGAGGAAACGGCATTCCGCATCATTGACGGCTACGAAGCCTTGGCCGCCAGCCTTGGAATCGATTTTGAGGGTGTTTTGATCTATGTGGAGCTGGTTATTCTCACCATCGACGACATGGGTTACATGTTAGCCTTCACCGTGCCGGCGATGTTTTATGAACACTACCAGCCTGCTTTTGAGCAAGTTTTGGACAGCATTCACATTCATTGGTAAAAGACAATAAAGCCGGTGCCTCTTGCGGCACCGGCTTAATTTTTTCTCCTACCGATACTGGCCGTACAGCGCTCCCAAAGCTTTGCACGCTCTGAAGTCCGCCCCCTCAAGATCCTCCGTGCCAAACGCCGACCAGTAACTCGGCCTGAAGATCTTCTCCTCCGGCACGTTGTGCATCGCAACCGGAATCCGCAGGATCGACGCGAGTGTGATCAGATCTGCTCCGATATGGCCGTAACTGAAGGCACCATGATTCGCGCCCCAGTTCGCCATCACTGAATATACATCCTTGAATGCGCCCTTGCCGGTTGTGTTCGGCACAAACCAGGTGGTGGGCCAGGTAGGATCGGTGCGGTCATTGAGGATCTGGTGCACATTATCCGGCAGATCCACAGTCCATCCCTCGGCAATCTGCAGAACCGGCCCTAATCCTTTGACCACATTCAAACGGATGAGGGTGATCGGCATACCGCCCCTGGTCTTGAAGTTGGCGGAGAACCCGCCGCCCCTGAAGTAACCGCGGTTGGCCGGCCGCCACGGTGTGGCCGCGAGACATCTCTTCATTTCTTCTTCAGTAATCTCCCAGAATGGTTTGATCACCGGCTGTCCGTCCCGGGACTGCTCGCCGGATCCATCGAGCGCGGCGGAACCGGAATTGATCAGATGGATTACTCCGTCCGCTGCCAGGCCTGTAAGCTTCATACCCGTAACCCGCTCGACCGCCTGCGGGCTCCAATAGGTGCGGACATCGGCGAAGACCTGGGCTGTATTGGTCAGCAGGTGGCCGAACATCATGCAGATACCATTTAGTGTATCGTTTTCCGTAGCCATGATCAAAGGCTGGCGGATGCCATTCCAGTCAAAGGACGAATTGAGGATGGACTCCATGAAATCGCCGTTGGGGAAATAGTCGGTCCACTGCCGCTGCCCCTGGAATCCGGCAGCCAGAGCGTTGCGCCCCAAGGCTTCTTCGCCATATCCCATCTCATCCAGCTTTGGATTGCCGATCATCAGATCCCGGGCAATCATGGCCATCTTGACCACGAATTCCCAATCCTTCTCCTTTTGCTCACGGGATGCCCTCCACTCCGGCGGATTGAGGTCCGGGCCTTCCTGGCAGTTGGCTTTCACCCATGCCAACGCCCGGGCATATTCGTCCTGATCATAGATACCCATTTCGATCCGGCGGATGAATTCCGACATGTCGACGTACTCGTTGCGCATACCCAGATAACATTGGAATAAATCCTCATTCACCATCGATCCGGCGATACCCATTGAGACGGAACCCAAAGACAGATAGGATTTGCCCCTCAATATGGCAGTGGCCAACCCAGCCCGGACGAAGCGCAGGATCTTCTCGGCCACATCGGACGGGATGGTATCGTCAGCGGCGTCCTGAACATCGCGGCCGTATATGCCGAAAGCCGGCAGTCCCTTTTGGTTGTGGGCCGCCAGCACCGCAGCCAAATACACCGCCCCGGGGCGTTCGGAACCGTTGAAGCCCCAAACCGCCTTAGGCATGAAAGGATCCATATCCATAGTCTCACTGCCGTAGCACCAACAGGGAGTCACACTTAAGGAAACACCAACACCTTCCCTGGCGAATTTGTCAGCCGCCATGGCCGCTTCAGCCACACCGCCGATGCAGGTGTCGGCAATCACGCATTCCACCGGCTTGCCATTAGGATATCTCAAGTTCTCACTGATCAACTTGGCCGCTGCTTTAGCAAGCCCCATGGTTTGATCTTCCAGCGATTCCCTGACACCTTTGCGCCTGCCGTCAATAACCGGTCGGATGCCTACTTTCGGCAGCTGCCCTTTCCAGCGCCACTGATTGGAATCTGTCATTTAAACTTCCCTCCCGCATTTTAACAATCTTTGCTATAATATTAGAGAAGTGGACTGGCAAATCCTGCAGCACACAGACCAAGGAGGCTGAGCTATGGCGGTTGTCTTGAACAATGATTGGGATCAACTTCTGCAGGAGGAGTTTGAGAAAGAGTACTACCAGAAGCTGCGGCTGTTTCTGATCCAGGAGTACCGCAGCTGCACAGTCTATCCGGACATGTACGAGATCTTCACAGCCCTTAAGCTGACTTCGTACAGTGACACCAAAGCGGTGATCATCGGCCAAGATCCATACCACGGCCCCAATCAGGCTCACGGGCTTGCCTTTTCTGTCAAGCCGGGTGTGGCCATCCCGCCGTCGCTCTTAAACATTTTCAAAGAGCTGCAAAGTGATCTCGGCTGCACAATTCCAGACAACGGCTACCTCGTTCCCTGGGCCAAACAGGGGGTCCTGCTTTTGAACGCAATCCTTACCGTCAGGGCGAATCAGCCCAAATCCCACCGCAACCGCGGCTGGGAGCAGTTCACCAGCAGAGTGATCGAGATTCTCAACGAAAAAAACACCCCAATCGTGTTTCTCCTTTGGGGTAATGATGCCAAACAAAAAGCGCAGATGATCACCAATCCAAGACACCTGATCCTCACTGCCCCCCACCCAAGCCCTTTTTCCGCCAGTCACGGCTTTTTCGGGTGCAGGCATTTTTCCAAAGCCAACCGCTTTCTCGATGAAAACGGCCTTGAGCCCATCGACTGGCAGATTCCCAACATTCACTGACTCCCTACTGAAGCTCAAAGCGGAAAGTGGTGGACTGCCCGGAATGGTTTACACTAAGCATGCCCCCTACTTCCGAGGCGATTTGCTGGCAGATCGGCAGCCTCCAGTTCGCCCCCTCCGGCTCGAGAATATTATATCCGCCATCCCGCGCTGGGCAGCTGCTTTTGACTTCCAGGACAGGCTTGCCTTCATCGAGATACCAACGCAGCCAAACACGGCGGTTTTGCAGATCCCGCACTCCCTGGAAAGCCTCTTCAACCAGATTCGCCATCAACCGGGCAATCAAACGCCTTCTGGAGCTATCTTCAGGCGGTGCTGTTTTTTGTTCGATCGTAAACAAGATCCCATATTCCAGGGCTTCCTGCCGTTTATGGCCGAGGATGGCCTCCCACGGATCGTCAAGCCAGGTTTTTTTGTGGTAATCGATTTTGTCTATCTGCTCAGCTGCGATGAACTCGAGGTATTTTTGGGCCTGTTCATATTTGCCAAGCTGCAGATAGACTGTGACAACCGAAATGGCATTGAGGATATCGTTCCGTTCCTCTTCCATAACCGCCAGCAGTTTCTCCACCTGTTCAAGCTTGGCTTCCTGCAGTTCTTGTTCCAGCCGCTGCTGGCGCTCAACTCTGTGGAGGTGCGCCAGGATACCGGCAAAAAAAGCCAGCAAACAGACACTTAGGCTGATCAGGGCGGCGGTCAGTGAACCGGCGGCTGTGCCTGTTTTGAAATAAGCTATGTTTAGGACAACATATGCGATTGTGAGCATAGACAATACACTTGGAATTACGAATTCTTTTGACAAGAGTCTTTCTTTAATGTTGTGACCAATCTTCAACAATGAACCTCCTAACCTAGCGCAGGCAGGATTTTTCCTGCGGCCAACCGAATCACTAATTAAACGCTCCAGACAGGATGGTGTCTATATGTGGCCGAAAAATGCCTCAAATCTACAACTGACAGTTTTCATCAGTGCAACACTCTTGATCAGTATCGGAGCCGCGGTTCTCGCAGGCACAAACCCGAAACTGATCGGGGTCGCGAGTATTGGCTATGTCGTTCCCGCCGTAGTGGCGATCACCCTTAACATCCTGCATCACAAAGGTGTCTCTAATGTCTACCAACCTGTGTTTTACGGGACAACCAGGCGGTCGCTTCTCTTCGCTGTCGCTTATCCAGCGGTATTCGTAGCCCTTGTGGCTGTCATCGCTGTGGCAAGCGGGAAAGCAGTCATCAACAGCGGGAATCTCCCTGCTTTCACTGAACTTGCCGCTGTCTTCGTCATCATCTTTCTCTGGATGGTCTTGGCCTTTGGTGAAGAATACGGCTGGCGCGGCTTTCTTTTGCCGGCACTCGCGGCGCGCTTCGGCCGGCTGCGGGCCACCATCGTTGTCGGCCTGGTTTGGGCTTTGTATCATCTCCCGGCAGACTATCTGGTAAACAAAGGCAGTGCAGATGTTTGGCTCACCTGTCTGATCCACGGCGCGCTGGTGTTTGTCACGTCTTTTCCGATTTCATACTGCTATTTCCAGACTAAAGGCAGCATAACCGGAGTGCTTCTATTCCGCGCCGTTTGGGATGTGGCCCACATCGTGGTATTGGGCGCTCCTGACAGCAAAGCCCACACTGTCCTCGTCGGCAGCTACACAATCTTTGGATCAGTCCCGCTTACGCTCATCGTAGGCACCGCGGCAGCCATTGTCTTCGGATGGATGCTGAGCAAAAACGGAGTCCGAGTCAAGGAAAAAGCCTGATTCGCTGGGAATCAGGCTTCAATCACCGTTGAACCCGCCCAGATGCATCGCCGCCCGCGAGTGTCTCAACCTCGCCTATACTGACGTGGTTGAAGTCGCCGGGGATGGTGTGTTTCAAAGCAGAGGCCGCAACCGCGAACTCCAAGGCATCGGCCATGGATTTCCCGGAAATCAACCCGTAAATCAGCCCGGCGGAGAATGAATCGCCGCCGCCGACGCGATCGACGATATGCAGTTTGTAGATCCGGGACCGGTAGAATTCCTCCCCGTTGTAAATCAGGGCGGACCATCCGTTGTCTGATGCGGAGTAACTCTCTCTCAATGTTGACGCCACATATTTGAAGCCGAACTTATCCTTCATCTGTTTGAAAATCTCTTTATAGCCCTCGATATCCAGCTCGCCCTTAGTGACATCGCTCTTGCCCGGTTTGAAGCCCAATGTCGTCTCTGCGTCTTCCTCGTTGCCGATGCACACATCCACGTATTCCATCAGCTCTGTCATCACTCTGCGCGCTTTTTCAGGAGACCAGAGCTTTTTCCGGTAGTTTAGGTCGACGCTGACTGTTACGCCATGTTTCTTTGCTGCCTTCAGCGCAGCCCGTGTCAGCTCAATCGCTTTGTCGCTAAGAGCTGGGGTGATTCCGGTCCAGTGGAACCACTCGGCGCCGGTGAAAATTTCGTCAAAATCAAAGTCAGAAACATCAGCTTCTGCGATCGCGGAGTTTGCCCGGTCGTAAATCACCTGCGACGCCCGGACCGACGCTCCTGTTTCCGCGAAGTAGATACCCAGGCGGTCTCCGCCTCTGGCTATAAAATCGGTGCGCACACCATAGCGGCGCAAACTGTTCAGAGCAGCCTGCCCAATCTGATGCTTGGGCAGTTTCGTGACATAGTACACATCCAAACCGTAATTGGCCAGGGACACTGCCACATTCGCCTCGCCGCCGCCGTAAACCACATCGAAAGAATCGGCCTGGACAAAGCGAAGGTGGTCCGGCGGGGACAGCCGCATCATGATTTCTCCCATGGTGACTACTTTTTTTGCCATTATCACATGCCTCCTGCCAACCTCAAATATGTCGATCTATTCGTCATAAACCAAAATTATCCTGCCAATATCTAAGCCGGTGTCAGTTTTTCTGCCTCAACTGTTCTTTGATGAGGTTTATCTTGCCCCCCATCAAGAGCACCGCCCGCTCCTTGGCGGTCAATTCGCAGCGCAGCGGCAAAACACGGCCTTGGGTACGGTTGTGCAATACGATCTCAGAGCCGGAACCAAGCTGTGATTCGACATCCTCGATTTCTAATAGATCCGACTCCCGCACTTGATCATACTGCGACGGATCAGTAAAAGTCAATGGGATGATCCCACTGTTGATCAGATTCGCCCGGTGGATTCGGGCGAAACTTTTGGCGATAACCGCCTTGATGCCCAAATAGAGCGGAACCAGCGCCGCATGCTCCCGGCTGGAACCTTGACCATAGTTTTCGCCGCCGACGATAATCCCGCCGCCGTTCTCTTCCGCCCTCCGGGGGAATTCCGGGTCGCACGGGGTCAGGCAGTATTGAGCCAGATAGGGTATGTTGGAGCGAAACGGCAGTAATTTGGCGTTGGAAGGCATGATATGGTCGGTTGTGATGTGATCGCCGAGCTTGATCAAAACCTTCCCTTCCAGGCTGCCCTTTAGGGGCGTGTTCTGCGGAAACGGCTTGATATTCGGGCCCCTGATTATTTCCACTTGTTCGGGCTCAAGCGCAGGTGGGATAATCATATTGTCGTTGATCAGGAACTTTTCCGGCATGGGTACGTCCAGATCCACATCAAGGCCGCGGGGATCGGCCAGTACGCCAAAAACCGCGCTGGCTGCCGCCGTTTCAGGGCTCACCAGGTACACATCGGCCGAAAGGGTGCCGCAGCGCCCTTTGAAATTGCGGTTGAAAGTGCGTAAAGATACAGCATTGCTTGCCGGAGCCTGGCCCATGCCGATGCAGGGCCCGCAGCCTGCTTCCAGAATCCGGGCTCCTGCGTTGATCAAGTCCGCCAAAGCTCCGTTTTCCGCCAACATGGCAAGCACCTGCCGCGATCCCGGCGAGATCACCAGGCTGACGCCGGAATGCACGGCTTTCCCTTTCAGAATCCGGGCAACCTTCATCAGATCTTGGTAAGAGCTGTTGGTGCAGCTGCCGATGGCCACCTGGTCAACCTTGATCGGCCCGATCTCCCGTACTTTTGCCACATTGTCCGGGCTGTGAGGCTTTGCCGCCAGCGGTTCGAGCTCATTAAGATCGATGACAATGACTTGATCATATTCTGCATCAGGATCCGCCTTCAACTCTATCCAAGCCTCTTCTCGGCCTTGAGCCCGGAGAAAAGCCCGGGTCACCTCGTCGCTTGGAAAGACGGAAGTGGTGGCGCCTAGCTCAGCGCCCATATTGGCAATGGTGGCCCGCTCCGGAACCGTAAGATCCGCCAAGGCAGCGCCTGTGTACTCAAAGATCTTTCCCACACCGCCCTTGACCGTCAGGCGGCGCAGCAGTTCCAGGATGATATCTTTAGCCGTCACAAAAGCGGCGAGTTTCCCTGTCAGCTCCACTTTGACCACTTTGGGCATGGTTAGGAAGTAGGGCTGTCCAGCCATGGCCGCGGCCACATCCAGGCCGCCTGCTCCAATCGCCAGCATGCCCAGGCCGCCGTTGGTCGGAGTATGGCTGTCGGAACCCAGCAGTGTCTGGCCGGGAACGCCAAAGCGCTCCAGGTGCACCTGATGGCAGATGCCGTTGCCCGGCCGGGAAAAGAAGATGCCGTATTTGGCGGCCACTGTTTGAATGTACAGATGATCGTCGGCGTTTTCGAATCCTTCCTGAAGCATGTTGTGATCGACATATGCCACCGAAAGTTTGGTTTTGACCCGATCGATCTCCATAGCCTCAAGCTGCAGATAGGCCATGGTCCCGGTAGAGTCCTGGGTCAAGGTCTGGTCGATCCGGATCCCGATTTCCGCTCCCGGAACCATAGTCCCCTCTACCAAATGCGATTTGATCAACTTTTGTGTCAGGTTCAAGCCCATAACGCCAAGTCCCTTCCGTTGAGTTTTACTTGGTTATTGGCTTTTCGTCTGATCAAATCCTGCAGTGATCGGCAATTCTAACGCTTAGTTAACAACTTTGGCTTTCGTTTTGCCTTCCAAACACTTTATTTATTGACCGTTTTCCTCCTCGAAACTGGCTGCGTCCACCAGGATATACGCAGACAGCGCCGGTACGGTCACATAAGGCACATTGACCATTTCCAGGGGCAAGACGCCCGCCTGCTCCTTGTTGACCACCACGACCCAATTGTCGCCGGGGAGGGATACGGTTTTGGGAATCTGATTGGCGTTGAAGATGGTCACTATCTGTCTCCAGGGATCACCTTCGGCGTCAGTGATCGTATATCCGACCATGTGGCCTGCGGGCATGGGCAAAAACCGCAGCTGTTCCCTGATCTCCGCCGCAGTCCGCATCCGGAAGGCCGGATGGGATTTCCTAAGCAGAATCAAGCCCTGGACATAACGGAAGACATGGAAATAGCGCGCTTTGCGCTGCCAATCGATTTTGTTGATCCTGTCGCCAGCGTTGTAGCTGTTGTGGTTGCCGTGTTTGGTGCGCAAAAACTCTGAGCCGGAATGGAGGAATGGAATCCCCTGCGAAGTGAGGACAATGGCCAAAGCCAATTTGTGCATGGCCACCAAGGTTTCCTGGTTTTCACCGGGATGGGTCTTCTGCAGTTTGTCCCACAAGGTGAGATTGTCGTGGGAAGAATTGTAGTTGATAGACTGGGCTGGTTCCGCCGCCCAGGCGAAGTGGGAGTACAGGACCTGGGAGTAATCGACCTGATCGTGGTCAGTGGCAGCCACGATCCCACATTTGATGCTCTCCTCCATGCCGGTGGCTCCGTTGACGAAACCCGGCTGTTCGTGGAAAAACACATGGCCTTTGATGGCGTCCCGGAAATCGTCGTTGAACACACCTGTTCCCGGCAGCTGCCGCACATTGCCTTTGATCGCCTTTTGGCAATCCGGAAGAGGCGAGTGGCCTCCGACCCACCCCTCGCCAAACATAATGATCCCAGGGTCAATTTCATTCAGGCGGCTGCGGATTTCATTGATGGTGGCTATGTCGAACAGCCCCATCAAGTCGAAACGGAATCCATCGATTTTATATTCCCTGGCCCAGTAACAGACAGAATCGACGATCAGTTTCCGGACCATGAACCGCTCTGTGGCCAGTTCGTTGCCGCAGCCGGAACCGTTGTGAAAATTCCCATGGGCATCCTGGCGGTAGTAATACCCTGGAACGATGATGTTCAAGTGAGAATCACGGCTCAAATATGTATGGTTGTACACCACATCCATGATCACTCTCAAGCCTTGCTCTTTCAAGGCCTTAATCATCTGTTTCAGCTCCCTGATCCGCACTGCCCCGTTGTATGGATCGGTGGAGTATGAGCCCTCTGGAACGTTGAAATTCTGCGGATCATAGCCCCAGTTGTACTCCGGATTGGCTGACTTGCTTTCGTCGACGGTGAAAAAATCAAAAACCGGCATAAGCTGGACGTGGGTGACACCTAGTTCCTTTAAGTGATACAGACCGGTGGCGAGCTTTTGTGGACTGTAAGTGCCGTGTTCTGTCAAGCCCAGGTACTTCCCTTTGTTGGTGACTCCTGAGTTCTGGTCGATGGTGAAATCCCGGATGTGCAGCTCATAGATGATGGCATCGGTAAAGTGCACAAGCGGCGGTGTTTTCAGCTGATGCCATCCCTCCGGGTTGGTCCGCTCCAGATCCACCACCATGCCCCGCATGCCGTTGACGCCGCAGGCCTTGGCATATGGGTCTACGGCTTCGGCGCTGATTCCGTCGATCGTGACAAGATAATTGTAGTATGTACCGTGAAGATCTCCCGGTAATTCCAGGTGCCAGGTACCCAGATCACTTTTCTGCATCGGGTGATACTCGCCCGCGGAATCATGGCCGGTGGGATAGGTAATCAGGATCACGTTTTCAGCTGTAGGCGCCCACACCCTGAAGCTGCAGCCTTCCGGTCTGTAGGTAACACCCAAGTCGTCACCGTTGTAATGATATTTCTCGGCGAATCCCGGGCTGGAAAAACTGAGCTGTACCGCTTGCATCTGCCACCATCCCCCACTGTTCACTCGTTCTTTTTAGTGTGCCATTAATGGGGAATAAAAAAACACCATTTGCCGGATAGTCTCTACCCAAGCAAATGGTGCCGATGAATCATACATGACCCGTCACTGCGGCAGATAGGTCTTAAGCTCAACTGACCTGCGGATCAGCTCCCGCCCTTCCTCAAGGCTGTTGATTTCTCCTTTTGCAAGCAGCTGGCCGAGCATGTTGCCCATGGCCGTGGCCTCAATCGGGCCAGTGACGACTGTGCGCCTGGTGGTATTGGCGGTGAACTGGCAGAGGATTTCCGCCTGAATCCCGCCGCCTACCATGTGGATTGTCTCGATTCGGCGGCCGAGCATGGCTTCCAGCTTTGCGATGGTTTTCTCATAACTTACGGCCAGGCTCTCGTAGACACAGCGGGCAATCTCGCCGTAGTTGGCCGGCACGTCCTGACCGGTTTCGCGGCAGTATGCCACAATCGCTTCCGGCATATTGTCCGGATTTAGGAATCTCGGGTCGTCAGGATTGATCAGTGCCTTGAGCGGAGCCGCTTCTGCCGCCTTGCTGATCTGATCCCAGCTCAAAGTCAACCCATCACGCTGCCAAATTCTCCGGCATTCCTGAATCAGCCACAACCCGCTGATGTTCTTCAAAAACCGGATTGTTTTGCCCACGCCGCCCTCATTTGTGAAGTTTTCACGGCGGGAGTGCTCGTTAATCACCGGTTTTTCCAGCTCCATACCTAAGAGCGACCATGTGCCGCTGCTGATGTAGACGCTGTCTTCACTGGAAACAAGGGGCACGGCGGCCACCGCTGAAGCTGTGTCGTGGCTGCCTACGGCAATCACTGGTATGTCCCATCCAATACCCGTTTCCGCTTTGATCTGTTCCGTGACGGTCCCGATGACCGCTCCAGGAAAGACCAAGGACTGCATCAAGCCGATGGGCAGGTCAAGGGCGGTGAAGATCCGTTCGACCCAGGACAAGGTTGTGGCGTTAAGCAGCTGTGATGTGGAACTGATCGTGTATTCGTTGTACTTCTGCCCGGTGAGGAAGAAATTGAGGAGATCCGGGATAAACAGCAGTGTCCGGGCATTGTCCAAAACCCACGGCCGCCAGCGGCGGTCCGCATATAACTGCACCAGTGTATTGATCTGCATGAACTGGATCCCGGTCGCGTCATAAATCATATCGGATCCGATTGCGGCGAAAATCTCATCCAAAAGCCCGTCGGTGCGTTTGTCCCGGTAATGGTACGGGTTGGAAAGCAGCGTGTCGTTGGCATCCAAAAGGCCGTAGTCGACACCCCAGGTGTCGATGGCCATGCTGTCGATTCTGCCGTCCACAGCGGCGCAGGCTTTGATCACTCCCGTCTTGATTTGGGCAAACAGATCCAAGATATTCCAGTACATGTGTCCGTGGATGGTTTGCGGCCCATTGGGGAATTTGTGGACTTCGATCAGATTCAGGCGTTCCCCGTCATATTGGCCTACGATCGCTCTGCCGTTGGACGCGCCCAAATCAAAGGCGAGCAAGTTAAGTTTTGACGCCATATTATCACCTCGGCCTAGTTGTGTTCGCATACTCCAATCGTAATCAGGATATTGGCGTACTTCCGCGTATCTCCCGATACCAAAACCAAACAGAGGTCTTCATTCTTTACAATACGGTCATAGAACTCAAACCGCCCTAGTTTGTTCAGTTCCACACTTTCCGGTAGGATCCTGGCGAAGTCTGCGAAGATCTCCGGCATCGGGCCCGCCTCCGGAGCCATCACATAAGCCGCTTCGATCTCGATCGTGTCCGCCAGCACCTGCAGCAGATCTGTCACCGATACCAAACCCGGGCTAATATTGAGATAGATCTTTTCCACATCAGGCGGCGTCTTGGTGGACGCGGGATAGTGGCCGTCGGTGATCAACACCTGCGCACCGTGGCCTGCCGCTGCCAGAACCCGGAGCATGTCCGGGTGGATCAGCTTTGTCTTCAACATGGGGCACAACCTCGCTTTCAGTCTTTCGCTTTCTTGAACCGGATCACGTTCCAGGAAAGAGGTGCCAGGATCGACCGGATTCCGTCCGGTTCCACACTGGTTTTCCCGTCTGAACTGGGCACTACATTGTCCGGATTGTCCATTGTGTTGCTCGCTTTGCAGTCGTGATGGGCCAGTACAGTGTGGCTGTCCAGGCGCAGTTCGCCGTAACCTTTAAGATCTATGGCAAGTTCCATCTCTTCCTCAAGATGGCGGTTGACAGCGAACACCGTGACATAGCCGTCCTCATTGTCCACAGCGATTACCTCAAGGTATGGGACGCCTTTGAACCTTTTACTGTCATAACGCGGCGCATCGACAACCGGCAGAAGCACAGTGCCTCTCCCGAACCGAGACGCATGCTGGAACGGATAAAAGATCGTCTGGCGCCACGCAGGCCCTTTGTTCTGAGTCATGATCGGCGCAATCACGTTGACCAACTGTGCCTGGCAGCCGATTCGGACCCGATCGCAGTGTTTCAGGAGGGAGATCAGCATCGTCCCAACCACGATGGCGTCTTCATGAGTATAGACATCCTCCAGCTGCGGCGGGGCGATCTGCCACGGCTCCAGTTTCCGATCCGCCTGATGGGAATGGAACCAGACATTCCACTCGTCGAACGATAGGTACAAAATCTTGCGGCTGCGCTTTTTGGCCTTGATGTAGTCGCAGACCGCCACCACAGTTTCGATGAACTGATCCATGTCCAGCGACGAAGCCAGAAAACTGGGAGTGTCGTCATCAGGATTTCCATAATAGGTGTGCAATGAGATGTAGTCGACATAGTCATAGCAGTGGTCCAAAACTGTCGCTTCCCATTCTGGAAACGTTCTCATGCCTCTGTTGGAGCTGCCGCAGGCAACCAACTCAAGCGTGGGATCGAACATTTTCATTACTTTCCCAGTTTCCGCCGCCAGCCTGCCGTATTCGTGGGCGGTTTTGTGCCCCATCTGCCACGGCCCATCCATTTCATTGCCGAGGCACCAGACTTTCACGCCGTGGGGCTGTTCATAACCGTGGGAACGGCGCAAATCGCTCCAGTAGCTCCCTTGAGGGTGATTGCAGTATTCCAATAGATTGCGGGCTGCATCGATCCCTCTGGTTCCCAGGTTGACCGCCAGCATTGGTTCGGCGCCGACCTTTTTGGTCCAATCCACAAACTCATTGACGCCGATTTCATTGGTCTCTATGGTCCGCCAAGCAAGCTCCAGCCGGCGCGGCCGCTTCTCCCGGGGCCCGACGCCGTCTTCCCAGTTGTAACCGCTTACAAAGTTACCACCGGGATAACGGACAATCGGCACATCAAGCTCCCGGACCAATTCCATCACGTCCTGGCGGAAACCCTGTTCGTCGGCTGTAGGGTGGCCCGGCTCGTAAATCCCACCGTAAACGCACCTGCCTAAATGCTCGACAAAAGATCCAAACAGCCTTTTGTCCACTCGGCCGATTTGGAAATCCTTTTCGAAGACCGCTTTTGCTTTCATCTCAACACCTCGTTTCTACCTATACTTCACAATCTATTCCGAAACATGGGCCTGAATTCCTGCATTTTGCTGTCTTTTTCTATTTAAATGGGTTAAACTCAGTCAACCCCTCAACATTGACAGCCGCAGTGGGATGGGCCCATTCGACGCCTATATCCGACAGCAGTTTGCCCTCGGCACAAGCCCGGTCCATGATCTGGACGATGTCTTTCACGATGGTGCGCAGGCCGTCCTTTCCTTCAGGAAACTCACTGACGTACTCGAGGGGAATCTCCCGGATTTTCTGTGCCGAGAGGTACATACCGTTGACGGCGACCTGGAAGGACCGAGTGTTGTCCAGAGTCGAAGGCAGCTTGTCGAGCTCGCCGCGGAATTTGCGGATCGGCATCCGGAACACTTCTAGGTACGGATCGTTTCCACCGCTGTCGAACTCCTCCACTCTGCCGTCACTCCAGGCAATCTTAGTGTTTTCCTTGTTATCCCAGGTGACCACCGCTTTATCGGTATGGATCTCCATAATCGGGCCCCAGTTGACATCGGAGCAGTGGGTGACATAGAAATAGATCTTGATACCGTCGACTGTCTCGATCTCCAGACAGGTCGTGTCATCTGATTGAATGTAGGTGTGGCCCCGGTACATCTCCGCCCGGATTGTTTTCAACTCGGCACTGTCCTGTGATGTCCGGCCGGCGAGGAAAATCATGTTCTGCAGGTAGTGGGCCAACGCGTTGTGCACTGGGCCGTCAAGCACCAGCTGACTGCGCCAGATCACCCGCCCAGCCCAGCCGTTGCGCTTGTAATAGGCCTCAAGCCGCGGCCAATACCCACGGCAAGTTATCTTCTCCAGAGTGCCGAGCTGCCCTTCCAGCAGCATCTTCTTAAGCCTGTGAATGGTGACGCTGTGCATGAACTGGAAGCCCACAGAGCAGAACTTGCCGGTTTCCCTCTCCACCTGCCGCAGATAATCCAACTCGTCGACAGTGGGCACTGGAGGTTTTTCCATAATCACATTGTAACCGGCGAGCATGGCCTTGGCCGCCAGTTCTCCATGAGTCGGAATCGATGTGGGCAGAGTGATAATATCCACCTTGCCGCGGCCTTCCCGCAGCAGTTGTTCGAAACTGTCGTAGATGGTGACACCTTCCGCTTTCAGTTCCTCGACGCGTTTGGCATTCCTCACTTGGTCGCTGACCACGACAGCCACCAGTTTGCCTTCCCCAAGCTCCTCCAACTGCTTAACCTTGCGGTAATGAGAATGCGCATAGTTTCTGACGCCAACGATGGCAAACCGTACCATTTGATTCACTCCTATCTTGTATTGTTATTCTCAATACGTTCCGGACACGTCCAATGTACGTCCGTCCGCTTTTTTCTTGAATGTGGAAGTCCGGATCCGGTCCTGCAGCATTTCATAGAACAAGTCCTCGTCGATTGGTAGTTCCACCCATGCGTCAGTCCAGCTGGATAGGTGCATGGCGTTGGAAATCTCAAGTCCGTAGATTCCTTCACATCCCGGGGCCAGAAGCGGTGTGCCCTTCAGGATGGCATCGATCCAGTTGCGCAAGATCCCGAGGTGCCCGCTGTTTTCACCTGTCACCGGTATTTCGCATTTCCAAGCCTCAGGACTGCCGAACCCGCCCTTGTATGTGGCATTGAACTCCCGCTCCGAAACCCTCAGCCGCCAGAATACAAGGCGGTCATCTTCCACCACAATTTTGCCCCGGTCGCCCGACAGTTCCAAGCGGTTGGTCCCCGGCGCTTCTCCGGTGGAGGTGACAAACAAGCCGGTGGCGCCGTTTTCGTATTCCACATAGGCCGTCACATCATCTTCCACTTCAATATCGTGGTACTTGCCGTAATAGCAAAAAGCCCGCACCCGCTTGGGCATCCCGCAGATCCACTGCCACAGGTCCAGTTGGTGCGGATCCTGGTTCAAAAGGACTCCGCCTCCTTCCCCCGCCCAAGTGGCGCGCCAGCCGCCTGAATCATAGTAGCTTTGGGAACGGTACCAATCGGTGATGATCCAGATCACTCGCTTGAGTTCGCCAATTTCGCCGCTGTGAACCAACTCCCGCACTTTCTGATACAGCGGCTTAGTGCGCTGATTGTACATCATGCTGAAGACCTTGCCGCTCTTTGCCGCGGCGTTGTTCATCTCCCGCACCTGCTTGGTGTACACCCCCGCCGGTTTTTCCACCAGCACATGCAGCCCCCGCTCAAAGGCGGCGATGGCCAAAGGTGGGTGATCGTAATGGGGGGTGGCGATGACCACAGCATCGACACAATTGGCCTCATAGAGCTGAGCAGCGCTGGAGAACAGCTGCACATCCTGCCCAAGGTTGGCTTTGGCCCACTCAAGCCTTTGGGGATTGGTATCACATACAGCTGTCAGCACCGCTCCCGGGACTTTACCGGCAGCGAAGCTCCGGGCATGGTGTGATCCCATGTTGCCGATCCCGATAACTCCTACCCGTACTTGTTCCAAAATCCTTTCTCTCCTTTCACAGCCCCAGTTTTGTCAAGTTCCGGTAACTGATTGCCAGACTCTCAAACGGATCCCGCCGGCAGATATCCTGCTCGACAGCGGCATACTCGACGCCGGCTTGTCGGCAGGCTTCGATGATTTCGGGCCATTCCAAGTTGCCTTCCCCGACTTCGGTCATTACTGGCTCATTGGCCCCTGTGTTGCCCATGTCTTTGAAATGGATCACCTTCATCCGGCCGGCCGCCTTTTCAATCCAGGTCACCGGATTGCCGCCGCCGACCTGGATCCAGTATGTATCCAGCTCAAAGTGGAATGCATCGGGATCCGTTTCCTCCATCAGGATCTCAAGGGCTGTTACCCCATCGAACTTCTGGAACTCAAAAGCATGGTTGTGGTAAATGAACTGCAGGCCTCGATCTTTGATTTTCCTGGCAATGGCATTGGCATCTCGGGCAAACTGCACCCAGCCTTCCCGATCCTTGCGGTATTCACCGGGAATTGCGCCGAGCCCGATATGCCGGCAGCCCCAAAGTTTATGCTCGGAAACCAGATGGTCCAGATCTTCCTTGAGACGCTGCCACGGCACATGGGTGGCGCAGACTGTGAGCTGTTCCCGGTCCAGGATTTCTTTAAGTTGTTCCGGGGCAATCGCTCCGATGCCCGATACCTGCACCGATGTATAGCCGATCGCCCGGATCTTGCCGAGCCCTTCGGCGATCTGTTCTGGAGTCCGCATGTGTTCCCGCACCGTGTAAAGCTGGGCGGCTAGAATTGGTTTTGTCACGCTCACTTACCTCCCGTCGCTTTGATGAAATCCTGGTAAATGGGGGCATAAACTTCTGAATCCCTGACCACACACCCTGTCAGCCAAGCCGCCCCCTTCAGCTCGGAGCATTTGCTGCAGCTGATGCACACTTTCCGCGGAGACATGGCTCCAGTGGTGAAAATATCTTTGGCGAAATCAGGGTAGGCAAACCCTCCTCGGCCGAACCCACAGATCGAAGCCCAGCCTTCCTTGATCATACCGGCTGCCACATAGGGGGCAAACTGCCTCAGCCAGCTGAACCCTGTCCCGACAATCACACAATCTGGGACCGTTAGCTGGATCTCTTTGGCCACATTCAGGATCCTGGCCACGCCTACCAGCGGGTGCTCCGGCTGTGGATAGCCGTTGCGGCCCGGCTGATCGTAGGGACGAGAGATGTGGGGCGTCAGATAGGGTGTGGCGATAGTGATGTTGATCATGCTCAAGCCCAGGCTCACCAGTTCCTGAACCAGGCGTTTCGGTTCGGCAAGGTCGATGCCCCCTGTGCTGTCGCTCCCCCAGCCGTAGGGGTAAGCAATTGCATCGTAGGCATTGAGTCTGGTGGTAATATCGATGTCAATCCCGGCATTTCTGATTTTGCCAATCACATTCTTCAGCCAGCGGGTGCGGTTTTCATAGCTGCCCCCGTAATTGCCCGGGCGGTTGTGCGCGCCCAGAAGCTCGCTGATCAAATAGCGATGGCAGGCCTTGATGTCCACCGCATCGAACCCCGCCTGCTTTGCCAGCCTGGCTGCGGCGACAAAATCATCCTCAAGGGCTTGGAGTTCTTCGTCGGTGATCACTGGTTTTTGCGGATCGACCCCTGCCCGCCGATCCAGTTCCGGCTCGTGCACGGGCGTCGCCGTAACGGCCGGCGTGGGTGAGCTGAAGGACCAGGTAAGGAACCTCGCCGGAAGCTTCCAGCCCGGCTTGGCGCGTTTGATCCACCAGTTTGGCGAAGCTGTCTACATTCCCCTCATGGAGGTAAAGCTGCGTGGGCTTACCCCGCCCCGCTTCACTTGCCGCTGTCGCTTCGAACCAAATCAGACCAGACCCACCCCGGGCGAAGCGCAGATACCGCCGGAAGGTCAGCTCTCCCGGAGAGCCGTCGGCCAGTGCGTCGCAGCCTTCCATCGGCTGAATGCCGAGCCTGTTGGGGATCTTCTTGCCTCCTACAGTGACCGGGGCTTTCAACAGGGATAAATCTTCTGAGACTGGCAGCTCCAGCTTAAATCTTTCCAAATCAGCTGTAAAATCTTCCAACGTTTTGTAGTTAAACCTAAACTGCTGCATGCACCTGCTCCTCCTTTTATAAAATTAAACCCTACTGTGGGCAATATGGCAGGATATACTCCAGTTGTGGAGAATAGCTTGTAGATAAATCAACCAAAAAGAGGGGTTCAGCCATGACAACAATCATCAAGCCAAATTCCACTGTTCTGTTTCAAGGAGACAGCATCACGGATTGCGGGCGTGACCGTAATGACCCACACAGCCTTGGCAGGGGCTACCCGCTGATCACCGCCGCGATGTTCTCCGCCTTGTACCCTGAACACAATGTCAAGTTTCTCAACCGCGGTATCAGCGGCAACCGGACAGAGCATCTGGTGGCCCGCTGGCAGGAAGACTGCATTGATTTGAAACCGGATTTTGTCTCGATCATGATCGGCATCAACGATGTCTGGCACGCCTTCAACAAGAACATAGAAACGGTGCCGCATGAACAGTTTGCAGACAACTACCGTACAATACTGCAGATGATCCGGGATCACCTTGATGCCCAGATCCTGTTGATGGAACCGTTTGTGCTGCACACCAGCGAAGACCGGGCTTTGTGGCGCCCGGATCTCGATCCGAAGCGGGAAATCGTAAAAAGGCTCGCGCAAGAATTTGACGCCATTTTTGTACCGATCGACAGTATCATGCAGGAAGCAGCGAATAAGCTGGGGCCTGGCTTCTGGGGCCCCGACGGTGTGCATCCGTCGCCTGCCGGCCACGGCTTGATTGCCAAATCCTGGCTGGAGGCAGTCGGAGCGTTTTAGCATCTAATTCTATACCTGAATGGTATTTCCCTGCCAATTCCCAAGTTCTACAACTGACGGACTGAGGTGTGGAAAATGATGACTTCAAGGAAATCGGTGATTAATATCGGGCTGCTCGGCTTAGGTACGGTTGGCACCGGGGTGATGCAAATCCTAGCCAAGAACCGGGCTGACATTGCCGCGAAAACCGGCAGTGAGTTAAAGATCACCAAGGCGTTGGTGCGGGATCCCAGCAAAACCCGCCCCCATCTAGACCCTGCCGTGGAGCTGACAACCGATGCCAGTTCTGTGCTAACCGATCCCGCCATTGATATCATTGTGGAAGTCATGGGCGGTATCGAGCCTGCGAGACAGTATATCGCCACCGCCCTAGAACACGGCAAGCATGTGGTGACCGCCAACAAGGATTTGATGGCTCTTTGCGGGTATGAACTGTTCTCCGCCGCCCAAGAACACAATAAGAACATATACTATGAAGCCAGCGTCGGTGGAGGCATCCCTCTGATCCGGCCGATCAAGCACTGTCTTGCGGCAAACAGGATCAGGAGCATCATGGGGATTATCAACGGCACTACCAATTATATTCTCACCCAGATGACCGCTGCCAAGAAGGATTTTCAGGACGCTTTGGCCGAAGCCCAGGCCAAAGGTTTCGCCGAAGCGGATCCCAAAAATGATCTCGAAGGCAGGGACGCCGCGTACAAGCTGGCCATCCTTGCAAGTTTGGCTTTCCAAAGTGTGGTCAACGTTGACGATATAGCCACCGAAAGCATCGTGGAAATGAGCGTGCGGGACATCATGTACGCCGATGAACTGGGTTTCGTGATCAAGCTTCTGGCCATTGGCGAGGAAACACAAGAAGGGTTGAAGCTTCGGGTGCACCCCACTTTGGTTCCGAAGGATCACCCCCTGGCTTCGGTGCACAATGAGTTCAACGCCCTGTTCCTGGTGGGCGACGCCGTGGGCGAGCTGATGTTTTTCGGCCGCGGCGCGGGCTCTCTGCCCACAGCCAGCGCTGTAGTGGCGGATGTGATCGAAGCGGTGCACAACATTCACCATGGGATTGAGAATCATGCCATCGAAATGACGTTTGCCGCCAAGCCAGTCGTGCCCATGTCCCGGAGCCGATCCAAGTTTTACGTCAGGCTAAAAGCGAAGGATCAGCCAGGTGTCTTTGGCAGTGTGGCGACAGTGTTCGGCGATGCCCAAGTCAGCCTGGACATGATTCTCCAGACACGCCGGGATGTGAATCTGGCGGAAATCGTACTGGTCACCCACGAAGTTGTTGAGCACAATTTCTATCAGGCTTTGGAACGGATCAAACAGCTGGATTCCATCCGCAACATCAGCAATGTGATCCGTGTGCTGGAAAGGGGTTAAATCATGCACTACCAGGGAATCATCACACGTTACCGCCGCTTCCTGCCGGTGAACGAAGACGCGGAGATTATCACCCTCAACGAGGGCAACACACTGCTGCTTAAAGCCGTAAACCTACCGGCCAAGCTCAAGCTGGATCTGGAACTGTATCTTAAGTTCGAAGGCCAGAATCCCACCGGCTCGTTTAAAGACCGGGGCATGACCATGGCCGTAACCCAGGCGGTTGCCCGGGGCGCCAGGGCTATTGTCTGCGCCTCCACAGGCAACACCTCCGCCTCTGCCGCCGCTTATGCGGCCAGGGCTCAGATTAAATGCCTGGTTTTGATTCCCCAAGGCGCCATCGCATTGGGCAAACTGGCGCAGGCGGTTGCCTACGGCGCCGAAGTCATCGCAGTGGAAGGCAATTTCGATCAGGCGCTTGAGCTGGTGCGGCAGTTGGCTGAAACCCAACCTATCACCATAGTCAACTCGATCAACCCTGATCGGATCGAAGGCCAGAAAACGGCAGCGTTCGAGATCTGCGATCAGTTGGGAGAAGCCCCTGATTATCTTGTGATCCCGGTGGGCAACGCGGGAAACATCACCGCGTACTGGAAGGGGTTCCGTGAGTACCATCAAGCCGGCATGATTGACAAACTGCCGCGGATGTGCGGCTTCCAGGCAGCCGGCGCCGCCCCTATCGTGCAGGGGCATCCAATCCCCAATCCAGAAACTATTGCCACGGCCATACGCATCGGCAATCCCGCCAGTTGGGAGAAGGCTGTCCAGGCGCAAAAAGAAAGCGGCGGCCTGATCGACTGCGTCGCCGATGAGGAAATATTGGAAGCATATCAGCTCCTAGCCCAGACGGAAGGTGTATTCGCCGAGCCGGCGTCGGCGGCGTCGGTGGCCGGCATGATCAAACTGGCCAAAGCGGGATATTTCGGTTCCGGCAGCAAAGTCGTGTGCATTCTCACCGGAACCGGTCTGAAGGATCCAGACACAGCGATCTCCATCGGTGTCAAACCGAAAACTGTGGCTGCGGATCTTGGGGCAATCACCCGTGTTCTCGATCTGGAGGCCGTACCATGCGGATCAAAGTCCTAAGCCCAGCCACCAGTGCGAATCTAGGCCCGGGCTTTGACACACTAGGGCTGGCCATGCAGATCTATAATGAACTGGAAATCCACACTGACGCTGCGGAGTTTACGATCGAGGTGGAAGGAGCAGGCCGCGCCAGCCTGCCCCGGGACAAGAGGAGCCTGGTCTACAAGGCCATCGCCAAAGTGTACGCAGCGGTGGGTAAACCAGTGCCGCCGCTTAGGGTTAGACAGATCAACCGGATTCCCGTCGCTTCCGGGTTGGGAAGCAGCGCGGCGGCGATTGTCGGAGGGCTGACAGCCGCCAACCATCTGCTGGGCTCTCCGCTTACGCAGGATGATTTGCTGCAGCTGGCGGTAGAGATTGAGGGACATCCTGACAATGTGGCGCCGGCACTGTTGGGAGCTGTCGTGGCAAGCGGGGTCGACTCCGGCAAAGTGATCTGGTACCAGATCAAACCGGCCAACCCACCGCACATAGTGGTGATCAGCCCTGATTTCCCCCTGTCCACAGCCAAAGCCCGGCAGGTGCTTCCCAAGACGGTGCCGCTGGCAGACGCTGTCCACAATACCAGCCGCACCGCATTTTTACTGCACTGTTTCGCGTCGGGCGATTACCGCCACCTGCGCTTCGCGATGGAAGACAGACTGCACCAGATTTACCGGGCGAAGCTGATTCCCGGGTTGAATGATGTGATCGATGCCTGCTACGAAGCTGGAGGCATCGGTGCCGCCCTCAGCGGCGCCGGCCCTGCTGTCATCGCTTTTGTGGACCGCGCCGGCACAAAGAAGACAGCATCGATCGCCGCCGGTATGCAGGCGGCTTTTGCCAAACACGGCGTCAAAAGCAAGGCGTTCATCACTGAAATCTGCACTACAGGAGTTTCGTGCATGGAATGCCTTGATTGATCCTAAAGGGCAGCCAACACCTTCCTCGCATACTTTTGGGCCTCTTCCAGGGACAAGTCCCGGTAGTTGCCGCACTGAACCTCGTTGGCCGCGGGGACCTCAGAAGCCTGCAAGACTTTCTTCAAGGCATTGACCAGGGCATCCTTCACCTGCCCCACGGTGGCTTCGCCGACCTTGACCAGGTAAAAGCCGGTGCGGCAGCCCATGGGCGAGATGTCCACGATGCCGTCGAGTTCTTCCCGCATGAATCCAGCCAACAGGTGTTCCAGTGCATGTACAG
The DNA here is from genome assembly GCA_900019385.1 of uncultured Clostridia bacterium. Lineage (GTDB taxonomy): Bacteria > Bacillota > Limnochordia > Darwinibacteriales > DTU012 > DTU012. The sequence continues at coordinate 15,168 of FIZJ01000014.1, read as the reverse complement.
CATTGGTCGGCATAATCTCCACATTTGGCTGTGTGAAGCGCAGGTCAAATTTGAGGATTAGATCTCCTTTCGGTGTGGCAATCTGTCCGCAGCTGCGCACAAAAGGAGCTTTCACCTTGGTGTGATCGAGGGTGAAACTTTCCACAACCACGCCGTCCATATCTCTTGCCTCCTTGGTATGGGATGTAACTCACCTTTTATTATAGACGATCATTTCGGCAGACACCATCTGTGCAACAAAAAGCATGGAAAGGACGGTAGCGATGAGTATTACCTGCCGCCGCCTCAGCGACGCGGAGTTTCCCCAGGCGCTGGCGATTCGCTGGCGTGTCTTTGTGGATGAGCAGCATGTGCCGCCCGAGCTTGAACAAGATGAATACGACCAAACAGCTGTGCATTTCGGAGCGTTCGACCATGGGCAGATGGTCGGCACAGGCAGAATTGTCATCCACGGGGAAAAAGGGAAAATCGGCCGTTTGGCGGTTCTCAAACCTTACAGAGGCAGAGGGATCGGAATGCAGCTCTTAGAGGCAATGGTCGGCTACCTGACAGAACTTGGCCTCTCCGAAGCGTATTTGGGCGCCCAAATCCAGGCTGTGGGCTTCTATGAAAAAGCTGGATTTGCTGCCGAAGGGGAGCTGTTCGACGACGCCGGCATACCCCACCGCATGATGCGTAAAAAGCTAAAAAAATAGAGATGTTGGGATTCCAACATCTCTAAAGGGTGATTCTAGTTTCGCGACCGGAACTCTTTCATGAAATCACGCAGCGCTTCGCAGGCTTCCATCGGCACAGCGTTATAGATCGAAGCGCGGCATCCCCCGACTGACCGGTGTCCGCCGATTCCCACAAACCCCTTGGCCTTCGCTTCCTCGAGGAACTTAGCCTCCAGTTCCTTATCGGCAAGAGTGAAGGTCACATTCATCAGCGATCGGGAACCGGGCTCCGCATGCCCCACGTAGAAGCCGCCGCTTTCGTCGATTGCGTCGTACAACAGCTTGGCTTTGGCTTTATTCTGGGCAAGGACAGCCTCGACACCGCCAAGTTGGCCGACCCAGTCCAGAACCTTGGCCAACAGATAAATGGCGAATGTCGGCGGAGTGTTGTACAATGAGTTGGCGTTCGCATGGGTCGTGTACTTGAGCATGGTGGGAATCTTGTCGTTGGCCTGCTCCATCAAATCACGGCGGATGATCACTACCGTGACTCCTGCAGGGCCTAGGTTCTTTTGCGCTCCGGCATAAATCAAGGCGAACTTATTGATGTCAATCGGCCTGGAAAGAATGTCGCTGGACATGTCCGCCACCAGCGGCACGCCTTTGGTGTCGGGAAACTCATGCCACTGCGTCCCGAAAATGGTGTTGTTTGAAGTTATGTGGACATAGGCATGATCCGGATCAATCTGCAGCCGGCCTAATTCAGGGATGTAGCTGTAGTTGCGGTCCTCACTGCTCCCGCCCACAAAGGTGCCGCCCAGTTTTTCCGCCTCTTTGAGAGCTTTTTCCGACCAGGATCCGGTCAGAATGTAGTTGGCGGTCTTGCCGGGAGCCAGGAAATTCAGCGGCACCATGGCGAACTGCAGGCTGGCGCCGCCCTGCAGGAACAGCACTTCATAGTCGCTGGGTATGGACATCAATTTATAGAGCATCTCTTTGGCATGATTGTGAACTGCTTCGTAGTCTTTACCTCGATGGCTCATCTCCACGATGGACATGCCTGTGCCCTTAAAATTCACAAACTCGGCCTGGACAGCCTCGAGCACAGGAAGCGGCAGTGCTGCCGGGCCAGGATTGAAGTTGTACGCCCTGTTCATCATCCCACCCCTTTACATTGGATAAATCTTGTACTATACTATCACAAAATGCACGATTAGAAAATACGAAATGATTATTTTTTCACGATCTTTACACCCATATTCGCGATTTTACGTTTTCTTTATTTCTTTTTTCGTGGGACAATAGTACAATTAGGTAAATAACGTCTGGAATATCACATGACGCAAGGAGAGAGAAACCGATGTTTCGCGTGTTGGTCACAGACAAGATCCGCAAAGAAGGCTTAACTCCCCTGCTGGATAGCCCCGGCATTGAATGTGTGATCCAGGAAGTAAGCGACACCACTGACCTGGACACATTTGATGCGCTTTTGGTCCGCAGTGCCACCAAAGTAACCGATGAACTGATGGCCAAAATGCCGAAGCTGAAGATCATCGCCAGAGCCGGTGTGGGAGTGGACAACATCGACGTGGACGCAGCTACAAGACGAGGGATCCTGGTTGTCAACGCTCCGGCAGGAAACACCATCTCCACAGCGGAGCACACTTTCGCTATGATGTTGGCTTTGGCCCGCAAAATCAGCCCGGCCGCCAATTCGCTGAAGAGCGGCCAGTGGAACCGGTCGGCTTTCCAAGGAGTGGAACTGAAGGGCAAGACTCTGGGCATTATAGGCTTCGGGCGTATTGGCTCGGAAGTGGCCAAACGGGCATTGGCCTTTGATATGACGGTGCTCGCCTATGACCCATTCTTGACTAAAGACAGGGCGGAGAAACGAGGCGTCAAACCAGTAAGCCTCAACGAACTCTTGGTCAAGTCGGACATCATTACGATCCACACTCCCCTCACACAGGAAACCAAGGGCCTTTTGAACATGGACACGCTCAAGATCACCAAGCCGGGAGTGCTAATCGTCAACTGCGCCCGCGGCGGCATCGTCGATGAAGAGGCACTGAAGCATTACCTGCGCAGCGGCCATATCGCCGGCGCGGCTCTTGACGTTTATGAATCGGAGCCGCCGCAGGATTATGAGCTGATCCAAATGGACAATGTGCTGGCCACACCCCACATCGCAGCCTCCACCAAAGAGGCTCAGTTGAATGTGGCAATCATCGTCGCCGAGGAAGTGCGCAACTTCGCCGAGGGCAAAGCGGTCCTCAACGGCGTGAACTTGCCGGCTGTATCCAACGAAGTCATGGAAAGGGTCAGCCATTATTACCAACTAACCAAATACATGGGCAAAGTGATTTCCAAATTGGCGCAGGGTTCGGTTAAAGCGCTGGATGTACACTACAGCGGGCCCATCACCACTTTGGAGACATCCCTGATTACTCGAGGGCTTTTGGCGGGGTTCCTGCAGCCGAGGGTGGACTTTGTCGTCAATGATGTCAACGCGCCGATCATCGCCAAGGAATACGGCATTGTCTACGGCGAGAAATACTGCGACAACGGATCGATCTACACCAACTTGATCAAAGTTGTGGCCGCGACCGACAACGGCCAATTCACTCTCGAAGGAACTTGCATCCGGGAGTACGGCCCTCGGATTGTGAACATCGACGGCTTCGACATCGACATGGCTCCATACGGCAGTGTCCTAGTGGTGGAGCATGTGGACAAACCAGGCGTCATCGGCAAGATCGGCCAGGTCCTGGGCAGCAGCGGAATCAATATCGGGGCCATGCAGGTGGGCCGCAAGCAGCAGGGCGGCGCGGCCTTGATGATCCTGAACATCGACAAGCCGGTGACTGCCGACGTGGAAGCGGAACTGGCAAAAGTCGAGGATGTAACCAGAATCACTGCGATCGAGTTTTAGTTGAAATATGTGTTCGCGCCGGCCAGGCAAGTTTTGGCCGGTGCTCTTTTTTTTGGAGATTGCGGGCGAACATTACCCCTTGATTGGGAAGAATACAGACGTATATAATAGTAGAGGCTATCAAATGACCTAGAAAGAGGGGGTTTACAATGCAACGCAGACGGTTGTCGACAATTGTAGTTGTAGCCTTGGTGCTGCTAGCAGGGTTGTTTGTAGTTAGCCAATATCCAGAGATTTTTGTATCGGCCCAAAACGAACGAGACCGGACTGTCACTTCAGAGGTGGAATCCAGCTCTGCTGCACCGGCAATCTTCTTTTTCGATAATCCTTACCTGGTTGCCGACGTAGCAGAAGCAGCCAATCCTGCCACGGTATATATCCAGGTTAAATGGAAAACTCAAGATCAGGCCTCGCGGTATTACAGCCGCGATCCTTTCAGCTTCTTCTTTGATTACTTCTTCTGGGGAATTGAGCCGTATCAGCGACCCAGCGAAAGAATCACACAGGGCAGCGGGTTTATCATCGATGAGTCGGGCATTGTCCTTACCAATCAGCATGTCGTCGGCAATGCCGGTGAAGGGCAAGAGATCACCGTCACTGTGACATCCCCGCAGATAAGCGGCGATTTCCAAGCCCGGATCCTGGGATCCGACGCCACACTTGATCTGGCGGTGCTGCAGATCGAAGGCGCGGAAGGGCCGTTCCCCACCGTACCTTTGGGAGACTCGGACAAAGCACGCCAAGGTGAATTCGTGATTGCCATCGGCAATCCCTACGGCAGGCAGTTTGACCATACAGTCACTATTGGTGTTTTGAGCGCCAAAGGGCGGGAGATCGAGATTATCGACGCCAATGGATCCAGCAAGACTTACAAGAACCTAATGCAAACTGACGCGGCCATCAACAGCGGCAACTCCGGCGGCCCGCTTTTGAACATCAAGGGCGAGGTGATCGGCATCAACGCGGCCGTCCATGCCCAAGCTCAGGGAATCGGCTTCGCCATCCCGATCAACGTAGCCAAAGAAGTGCTGCAGGAGCTTATTGAGACAGGTTCTGTGCAGCGGGCGTGGCTGGGCATTGAGTATTTGGTCATTACCGACGATATCCAAAGGTATTACCGTTTGCCGGACAAGAAGGGTGTTATCGTCGCCGAAGTGCACGATGGAACACCGGCTGCAGAAGCGGGGATCAGGGCTGGTGATGTCATCCGCCGGATCAACGACACTGATATCCTGACCAAGGACGACTTAGCCAACGCTATTTCCCAACACAAGCCGGGAGACGAGGTAATGCTCACCATCTACCGTCGTGGGCAAACACTGATGGTGTTGGTCACCTTTGGCAATAAACCTGCTGAGTACCGCGACTAACAGTTCTCTTGTTCGTTGAGACATGAATTGGCAAAGTTCACTGCGCTGTTACACATTAAAGTGCACCCCGGATGTCAGATATGAAATCTACCATTCGGTGGTGCACTTTTTTCATGCTAACAGTATTCTCGTTTAGAAGTAGATGATCGCCTCGGTGTCCGCAGCTTCACGGGCTTTTAGGCAGGCTTCGGTCACCACAAACGAGTCTTTGGCGCTCACCAGACACTTCCCTTCGCCACGGACCTGCCTGACAAAATCAAAGAAGATACCTTTGTTTTCCATCAGCGGCAGTTCACGGGTGCCCGGCTCGCCCTCGCTGACCAAATAGGCTTTGCCGTGCCGCACTTCGATCACACCTTTAGTGCCCGCCACCCGCACCCGATCGTCGCCGTGAGTTTCAGCGGTGCTGGGCCTAAGATAATCGATGTTCACCGAGGCGAAGACCTCGTTGGTCAGTTTAAAGTGGCAAAGTGCCGTCATCTCCATATTCCCAAGCCCCCGGTTGGCCATGGTGGAATGGTGAGCCATCACGGAGACGAATTCTTGGCCGGAGAACCAATAAACCCAGTCGATGGCGTGGCTGCCCACCCAGGGAATGGTGCCCCCGTAGCTTCTGCGGTGCTTGAAAAACTCAGGCCGGCTGCCCAGGCGGTAGGATTTCTGGGCATTGATCAGCCGCACTTCACCGATTTCTCCTGCATTGACCGCCTGCCAGGCGGTGTAAAACGCCGGGTTGTAGCGGAGACCAAACATAGCCGCCACCTCCACCCCTGCCCGATCGTATTCCTGCTTGAGGACAGCCAGTTCTTCCATGGTGGTGGCCAGGGGCTTTTCCGCGAATAGGTGTATTTTGCGGCTGAGCACTTCGAAATTGGCCTTGCCGTGGTCGCCGAAATGGCAGTTTACTGCTGCAATATCCGGTTTCAGTTCATCAAGCATCCTGCGGTAATCGTCGTAGTGCTGCGGCTGCTGCCCCCGCTTCTGGGCTGCCTGCAGGAACTTGCCCACATCTTCCCCTTCTGAGCCGGGAGCTACACCCACTACCTGAATGCTGGGATCCTGATCCACACCTTGAAAGACAAAGTTGGCATGGCCGCTGCCTCCAATGATACAGACTCGCATTGTGCATCCATCCTTTGCCTGAACTTGTCTTGCCTACTTATCTTTTCAGCAGAACTTCTTGTTCATACCTCTTGACTTCCGCCAGCCATTGATCCCGCACCGGCACATTCTGGCGCAGGCAGTAATAATCCCAAACTGCAGCCCAAGGATAGGACTTCAATTCTTCCATCAGCGCCAGCCTGGAAGTTAGATCGCCTTTGGCCTCATATTCCTTGAGCACTGCCGTCGGTTCCAGCATTGCCTTTAACAGCGCTTTGAGAGTGTTGCGTGTTCCGATGGTCCAGGCGGCAATCCGGTTGATGCTGCCGTCGAAGAAATCAAGAGCGATGAAGACTCGGTCGCTCACACCACTGCGGATGATCTCTTCCATAATCCGCTGCAGCTCATCATCGAAGACCACTACATGATCGCTGTCCCAGCGCACCGGCCGGCTGACGTGCAGCAGAAGGTGGTCGACAAACAAAAGCGCCGCCGATATTTTGTCAGCTATGGACTCGGTGGGATGGAAATGCCCGGCGTCGAGGCACAGTGTGACATTGTTTTTCGCAGCGTAAGCCAGGTAGAAATCATTCGAACCCACCACATAGGACTCGGAGCCAATCCCGAAGAGCTTGCCTTCAACCGCGTCAATGTTGTGCCTGGTATCCACATCGGCCGCCAGAATCTGATCAAGCGATTCCATCAAACGCCGGCGCGGGGCAAGGCGGTCTGCCGGCAGGTCTTTGTATCCGTCGGGCACCCAGGTGTTGGTGACGCATGGGACGCCGAGTTCGCGCCCAAAATAAGCCCCGATGTGCCGACAGGCGATGCCGTGCTCGATCCAGAACTGGCGGATTTTGGGATCCTGGTGGCTCAATGTGAAACCGTCATCGCTTAACGGATGGGAAAAGTATGTGGGGTTGAAATCCAAGCCGATGCCGAGAGTTTTCGCCCACTCCACCCAGTTCTGGAAATGCTCGGGCTTAAGCTCGTTGCGGTCGGCCTTGGCCCCTTTGGTTTCGGCATACATGGCATGGATGTTTACTTTGTGTTTGCCTGGAATCAGAGACAACGCCTTCGCCAAGTCCTGCCGGAGCTCATCGGGTGTGCGGGCGGCACCTGGATAGTTTCCGGTAACCTGAATCCCGCCTGTCAGCTCGTCCGATCCTTCGAAACCGCGGACATCATCCCCCTGCCAGCAGTTGATTGAAACCCTAATCCTGGCTAATTGATCCAGAACTTGGTCTGTATCGACACCCCATTTGGCGTAAAGCGCTTTCGCCTGTTCATAGCTGGATTCAATCGCTTTTTGATCGTCAGGCATCATTTTCTTACTCCTTTCCGAAACAATTCTTTTACTAAATATAATGCTTCCCCCCAAATCCTTTATTTCCTGCTGCTTCCACTTACAATTGGGCTGTGATATAATAAAACAATCCAAGGGAGGAGGACTGTCTATGGCATTAATCAAACCGTTTCGCGCCCTGAGGCCTAATCCGGCATATGCTGATCAAATCGCCGACTTGCCTTACGATGTGATGAGCAGCGCGGAAGCAAGGGTGATGGTGAAGGACAAGCCCTATTCGTTTCTCCGGATTGACCGGGCGGAGATCAACTTCCCTGAACCTGTCGATCCTCACCATCCGCAGGTGTATGCAAAGGCCGGCAGCATCCTGCGGCAAATGATCACACAGGGGCTGTACCAGCTTGAGCTGAGCGAGTGCTTTTACATTTACCGCCAGATCATGGATGGGAGAAGCCAGACCGGCCTGGTCTGCGCCACCGCGGTGGATGATTACATTAACGACGTGATCAAGAAACACGAGCACACACATCCTGACAAAGAAATCGACCGGGCCAACCATATTGAAACGGTCGGCGCCCACACAGGGCCTATCCTGCAGACGTACCCTGATCAGGAGCAGATCACGGGAATAATTGAAAACTGGATCAGCACCAACCAACCGGTTTATCAGTTTACCGCCTACGGCGTTGAGCAAATCTGCTGGGTGATCGACGCCCCGGATGTGATCGACGGGCTTAAGGCACTGTTTGCCGCTGTGCCCCATTTCTATATCGCTGACGGCCATCACCGAAGCGCCGCGGCTCTGCGGGTTGCGCAGAAAAAACGCCGGGAAAACCCGGGCTTTAACGGTACGGAAGCGTTCAATTATTTCCTCTCTGTACTGTTTCCCGCTTCCCAATTGAGGATCATGCCTTACAACCGCGTTGTCCGGGATTTGGGTGGTTTGTCTGACGTTGAGTTTCTTGCCCGCATTCAAGAGCGCTTCGACCTGGAGCAGGCTCCTGTTTCGCCCTATGCCCCGGAAGCGCCCCATCAATTCGGAATGTACTTCAGGGACAAATGGTACAAACTCACCGCAAAAAGAGAATATGTCCCTGAGCAGGATCCGGTAAACAGCCTGGATGCGGCCATCCTGCAGAACAATCTCCTGGCCCCGGCCTTAGGCATCAATGATCCCCGCACTGACAAGAGGATCGAGTTTATCGGCGGTATCCGCGGCCTTGGGGAATTGGAGCGCCGGGTGAAGGAAGACATGCAGATCGCCTTTTCCCTCTTCCCCACTTCCATCGCGGATGTGATGCGGGTGGCCGACGCCGGCCTGGTCATGCCCCCCAAATCAACCTGGTTTGAGCCAAAACTGTTGAGCGGGTTGTTCATCCACCTGATATAATCAACAGGCTGCCGCCCTCGGCAGCCTGTTTTGTTTGAACCTACCCTTTCAGTCTGTCTTTGAACTTGGCTTTGAACTTCTGCACTTTAGGGTTGATCACCAGGCGGCAGTAAGGCTTGTCAGGGTGATTGCGAAAGTACTCCCTGTGATATTCCTCCGCCGGGTAGAACACATCGAGAGGTGTGATCTCAGTAACGATTGGATCGCTCCAATACTGCTGGTGATGCTTGACCGCCTTTTCAGCGGCGGCTTTTTGCTTTTCATCGTGGTAAAAGATCACTGACCGGTACTGGGTCCCCACATCTTCACCCTGCCGGTTCAGGGTCGTGGGATCGTGGATGCTGAAAAAGACATCAAGCAGTTCTTCATAAGAGATAACAGCTGGGTCGTAAGTAATCTGCACCACCTCAGCATGATTGGTGGTATTGGTGCAGACCAATTCATAGCTTGGGTTCGGCACCGTGCCTCCAGAATACCCCGGCAATACCTGTTCCACACCTTTTAAATCCGAGAAAACAGCTTCCAGACACCAGAAACATCCTCCACCCAAGGTTGCCTGCTCCCGATTGTTATCCGACATATCGTTCATCTCCTTTAATGGACACTCAATGTGGTTTTCTCCTGCCGCGCCAGCTTTCGCTCCAGCCGTTCAAGACGGTGCTCAAACGCTGCCGCTCGCAAACGATCCTTCGCCATCGCCAAGGCCAGCCCCTGCTTGGCAAACTGTCTGGCCTTGCCCAAGTCTTTGCATATATGTTCATAGAATTTCGCCAGTTCCTCACAGGCTTGAATATCCCCGTTTTCCTGCGCCAGCATCAACCAGATCGCTTGAGCCTGATCCCACAGATTCAAGCGCCGGTAGATCAAGGCAAGCTGTGAGCAGGCAGCGGAGCGAACAGCCTTGGACTGATTAAGGCTGGCGGCCTGCTGTAAAAACTCGATCGCCCGGTGCCACTGCCGGTCCTGGACATACAGTCTGGCAATCGCCCAGCACAGGGAATCAGACTTGATTTCCGCCGCCGGTTTCCCAGCCATCAGATCCAGTGTGCCCACCAGCGTCACCAAGGACAGTACGTCGGACCGGTTGTGCTCCAGAATATCGATCAAGAGTTCAGCCCGTTTGGTGCGGAGAAAATCGAAGTACCGCTGAGGGATCAGGCTTCCGGGGATGTCCTGTTCCCGCGCCACCTTGAGCACATGTGCTTCCAGACTGTCCAGGCTGCAGCTGGGCAGGCTGGCCCGCCACAACCTTCTGGCAGCGTGGAGCAAGTCCAGATGGACATAGTTCTTCCGCAGCGGTTCGAACCTCGCCAAAGTGAAGCGGTCTCTCAACAGCGGCCAGTCAAAACACTTGCCGTTAAAGGAAACAATGGCGTCGAACTCTTGGATCATCCTGTACAGGTCGAAGAGCATGGCCGCCTCTTCATGATAGTCCCGCATCAGGTACTGACGGACAACAACGTCATCGTCCCTGACAAAGGCGACACCGATTAAAAAGGCGCAAGTCCCCGCCCCTCCGGCGATCCCTGTGGTTTCGGTGTCCAAAAAAAGTGCCTTTCTCAGATCCAGGGTCTTTACAGATTCATCCTTGGCGATAAAAGCCAGTCGGCTCCAATCCACCGTCAAGATGGAGTCCAGCCGCAGCCTGCCGTGATATGAGTCCAGCGGGTAAGTGTGTTCCACCATATAGTATCTTCCGAATGGGTTGGAGACTTCCCTCCCATTGGCAAAGCCGAGCTCTGCCGCCTCCAGGCCTTTGTCCAGCTTCGGGCCGGCGGCAAACCGCCTAAGCTTCTGGTTCAGTTCCATGTTTCAGCGCCTCCTCCAAGAACAACCGCGCATACTGCTTCGCTTCCTGATCTATGTCTACCTGAGGGCCGATGCAGGATGGGCAGCCAGCTTCGCACGGGCATCCCTGCAGCAGCTGGTAAGCCCGTTCCAAAACTAATCGGGAAAGGTCGAACAGCTGCTTGGCATAGCCGACACCACCTGGATATTTCTCATAGATGTAGATAGTAGGCAGCTTGGTGAAAGGCGATTTAACCTGTGCGACCACGCCCAGATCCCCCGGCTCGCACATCAGTTCCAGCGGCGCTGTGTTCAACAGCAAATGGGCCACTCCGTTGAGGGCGTTCTGAACAACCTCCGACGGGACAGAAGGTTCAAGGTCCAGCTTTTGGGCAAACCAAAAGGCTGTGGTGTGCATCTCCTGCTCCGGCAGGGATATGGGTCCCCAGCCAATGTTCTCATGTGTGTAAAACCTGATCTTCTTGTACAGGTGGGTCTTGGCCGAGACCAACACCTCTCCCCAGGATTGGGCAGCCGGTTTGGTGCCAGGCTGCAGGCTCTCGCTCACACTGAGCACTTTCAAGTCAACATCCAGATTGGCATCAGTGTAATAATCAACTTTCACCCGGCGCGCATAGGCTTTTTGCCGCTCCCAATCGAGCTGATCCACATGGTACTGCCTGCCTTCGTGCATATAGATGGCTCCTTCATGAATCAGCATCGGGGCGCTGAAGCGATCCACCTCGCCGATGACTGAGCTTGCCCCATCGGTGGTGTCGATGATCACAAAATTGTCCGAGGAAGCGCTCCGCAGTGAAATGTCGTTGGCCGGGTACACTTCGCTCATCCAGTAGTAACGCCCTTCCACAAAGCGGAGAATCCCCTCATCCACAAGGAAACTCAAGTATTCTGCCACATCTTTCCCGCCGAAGAGCTCTCCCGCTTGGAAAGGAAGCTCAAAGGCGGCGCACTTGAGATGGCTGAGCAAGATGTACATATTGTCAGGATCGATCAAAGCCCGTTCCGCCCCTTGGCCCAGGACAAACTCTGGATGGGTGATGATGTACTGGTTAAGGGGGCTGGAATTGCCCACCAAGACAGCGGCGGCCAGTTCATGCTTGCGTCCTGCCCGTCCGATCTGCTGCCACAGACTGGCTATGGTTCCCGGATAGCCGTTGATCACCACTGCCTGGAGGCTCCCAATATCCACCCCCAGCTCCAAAGCATTGGTGCTGACAACGCCCAGCACCTTACCTTCTCTCAGGTCCCGTTCGATCTCCCGGCGCTGCTTGGGAAGATAGCCGCCGCGGTAGCCCCTGATCTTTTCCGCAAGATCCCCCAACCGCTTGAATGAACGCTGCAGGTACGAGACCAAGACTTCAAGGTCCACCCGGGCTCTTGTAAAGACAATTGTCTGGATCTTGTTGGCGATGAATTCTTCCGCGATGCGCTGAGTCTCCAGAAGGGAACTGCGGCGGATGCCCAAGGACTGATTGACAACTGGTGGATTGTAAAAAATAACCTCCTTGGGCCCGGAAGGCGCCCCGTTCTGGTCGACAACCTCCACCTCTCGCCCTATCAGGCGCCGGCCGTGCTCGCCGGGATTGGCGATGGTCGCCGAAGCGCAGATGAAAACCGGATTAGAACCGTAAAACCGGCAGACGCGCTGCAGCCTTCTCAGGACATTGGCCACGTGGCTGCCGAAAACACCGCGGTAAATATGGAGCTCATCCACGACCACATACATCAAGTTCTCAAACAAGCCCATCCACTTGGTATGATGGGGCAGAATCCCGGAATGGAGCATGTCCGGGTTTGTCACCACGATATTTCCCGCTGACCGGATCGCCTGGCGGGCGTCGCTGGCTGTGTCGCCGTCGTAGGTGTAGGTCTTGATGGCGTGGCCGAGCCGCTCGCCCATGCTCATCAGTTCCGCAACCTGATCCTGAGCCAATGCTTTGGTCGGAAACAAGTACAGGGCGCGGCTGGCAGGATTTGCCAAGATGTGGTTCAATACCGGCAGATTGTAACACAATGTCTTTCCGGATGCGGTGGGAGTGACGACCACAATATCTTTGCTGGAGCTTACCAGCTCAAATGCCTGCGCTTGATGCGTATAGAGCTGTTCAATGCCTTTGTCCCGCAGCAGATCCGCGATTTGTGGATTCAGGCTGGATGGAAAAGGCCGGTACTGTGCCGGCTTTTCCGGTATAGTCTGCCAAAAGGTTACGTTTTTTGCCAGGTGGCTTTTGCGAAACTGCTCCAATACCTGCCCGATCATGACTTAGACCTCCACTTTGACCCATAGGGGCACAGCGTGATATAGAATATAGGTTCGATTCGCGGCTCGTTCTTCCCTGCTTCCTTCCTGTTCCCGCTTTACAGGTCATGGCAAATATGATAAGCTGATAGTAACGAAAGCAGGGACACACCTGTGGGGAATGAGGTCACAATGCCGTTGATAACGATGGAAAAGAGCTTCTCCATGAAGGATATTCCTTCATCTTTCATTAACAAATTCGATAAATTTGCTTTTGAGTTTAACCGCCTCCAGAAACAGCACGACATGCAGATTTTCCATTTCCATGATTACTATGAGATCTACTACCTGGTATCGGGAGAGCGGGATTACTTCATTGACAACAGGACTTATCATGTTAAACCGGGGAACATTGTCCTGATCAACCGCGGCGTGATCCACCGCACGATCGGATCTAGCCCAAAGGGCTATGAGCGGGCTCTGTTTTACTATGAGAAGGAATTTGAAGAGGAAATCAATCGGCGTTATCCCAACGCGCGCTTGTTTTCAGTCTTCAACCTGGATCTGCATGTGTTCAGCTTGAGCGAGCAAGATCAGCAGTTTGTCAACGAGCAGATCCTCAAAATTGCCAAGGAGTGCCTGGAGCGGCCGGAAAACCACGAGAGTTATCTGGAAGTGCTCTTCATCGAATTGCTGTTTTATCTCAAACGCTGCATTTCCGACTCATTGACAGCGGTTCCGCAGGTTGCCAACCCCAAGATGGCCAAGATTTCCGATATCATCGCCTTTCTCAACGACAATTACATGAAGCGGTTGTCCCTGCCGCTGATCACGGAAAAATTCTTTATCAGCACCAGCTGCTTCACCAAGACATTCAAAGAGGCCACCGGCTTCACATTTGTGGAATACCTGAACAACTTAAGAATCAAACACGCCCAATACATGCTGCGCGGTACTGATCTTACAGTTTCGGAAATCGCCGAACGGGTTGGCTTTGACAGTGTCACCCATTTCGGCCGTGTCTTCAAGAAGTACACCGGTATATCGCCTCTGGCCTACCGCAAGGACAAGAAATAAGCTCCCGAATGGGAGCTTACTTTTTGCTGCGCTTCACCTCATAGACCCCGCCTGCTTCGGCAGTAAAGCTAATGAGTTCACCATCTATTTCCACAGCGATTTTTCGGCCTCCAGAAAACACCTCCAGCGGATATCCGTAGCGGATTTTGCACTCTGTTTTCAGGCTCGCCTTAACAACGGCAGTGGTCAACCTCCCGTCTGCCCAGGCAAGATCCACTGTGAATCCTTGGCGCGCCCTAAGCCCGGCAGCGGAGCCTGTAGTCCACTGCCTCGGCAGTGCCGGCAGCAGATTCAATTCGCCAGCATGGCTCTGAATCAGCATTTCGGCGATCCCGGCGACTGCGCCGAAGTTGCCGTCGATTTGAAAAGGTGGATGAGCGTTGAAGAGATTGTCATAGGTGAAGTTCCTAAGGAGTGTGCCCAGGTAATGACATGCCTGGTCGCCATCTTCCAGCCGAGCCAGAAGGCAAACAAGCCAGGCACAGCTCCAACCGGTGCTTCCGCCGCCGTGCTCCAACCTGCGCCTGATAGACACTTCGCAGGCTTTGCTCAAGCATGGATGTTTATGCTTGAGAATCTGGCGCCCGGGATAAAGCCCAAACAAATGAGAAAAGTGGCGGTGTCCCCGCGACGCTTCCTCAAAGTCCTCATTCCACTCCTGCAGTTGGCCGCTGCTGCCTACCTGCAGCGGCAGCAGCTGTTCCCTGGCCGCCTCCAAATCCCTGCGGAAGCTGGCGTCTGTGTTGAGGACGGCGCCAGCCTCAATGCAGTTGGTGAACAAATCCCAGATCAGCGACATGTCCATGGTAGAACCATAGGACACAGCGGCTTTGCGACCATCGTCATAAATAAACTCGTTTTCTGGCGATGTCGAGGGACAGGTCACCAGATTCCCTTCGCTGTCGGTCATCAGCCAGTCAAGGCAAAACAAAGCTGCACCTTTCATAATTGGATATGCTCTGGTGCGCAGGAAATCTACATCGCCACTGTAAGCAAAATGCTCCCACAGATGCCGGCTGAGCCACGCTCCAGCCATCGGCCAAAAGGCCCATTTGGCCGAACCACATACTGGAGCGGAATGGCGCCATATATCAACATTGTGGTGCGCTGTCCAACCCCGGGCGTTGTAGTGCACCCGGGCGGTTTTCCCTCCAGTGATCACCAGGTCCTCGATTAAGTCGAAGAGCGGCTGGTGGCATTCGGCCAGGTTGCACACTTCCGCCGGCCAGTAGTTCATCTCCAAGTTGATGTTTGTGGTATAATTACAGCTCCATGGGGGTTCTACCTG
>FIZJ01000013.1 GCA_900019385.1 uncultured Clostridia bacterium | reverse complement strand
GGCCTGCGTTTCGCTATCCGCGAAGGCGGCCGCACAGTTGGCGCTGGTGTTGTGACCAAGGTCTTGAAGTAGATTAAAGAGGTGACCCGGTCGCCGGGTCACTCTTTCAATGTTAGTTTTTGCTGTTTAGGCTGGCGATGATGCAGGAGGTTGCCAGGAGGCGAAGCCCGCAGCCTGGGGAATTTCTGCGGAGCATGTCTGCCAATCGGACGAAAGGGAGGAAAACCAATGGCTAAGCAAAGAGTAAGGATTCGCTTGAAGGCATTCGACCACAAGATTCTGGACAGTTCTGCTGAAAAGATTGTAGAGACAGCAAGACGGACTGGAGCAACTGTTTCCGGGCCAATCCCCTTACCGACAGACAAAAGCGTCTTCACCGTTTTGCGTTCGGTTCACATTCACAAGGATTCTAGGGAGCAGTTTGAAATGCGCACCCACAAGCGTTTGATCGATATCCTTGAACCGAACCCCAAAACGGTTGATGCCTTGATGCGCTTGGATTTGCCTGCTGGAGTCGATATTGAGATCAAACTGCAAAATTAAGCCTGGCGGAATCATTATGCTACGATTTTAGGGGGTGTCAGAATGGCCAAAGGGATTTTGGGCAAGAAATTGGGTATGACTCAGATTTTCAACGAACAAGGCGAGCTCATTCCCGTCACTGTGATCGAAGCGGGCCCCTGCACTGTAGTCCAGAAGAAAACAACGGAGACTGACGGTTATGAGGCAGTGCAGCTGGGTTTCGGCGAAAAACGCGAAAAACTTTTCAACAAACCGCTGAAGGGGCATTTTGCCAAGGCTAATGTTAAACCACTGAGATATCTAAAGGAGTTCCGTTTAGATAGAGCTGATGAACTGGCATCTCTCAATGTTGGCGATCAAGTGAGGGTTGACATATTCAGTGAAGGCGAAAAGGTGGATGTGACAGGCGTAACTAAAGGGAAAGGCTACCAAGGCCCGATCAAGCGCCACGGGTTCCACAGAGGGCCTATGGCTCACGGCTCCAAGTACCACCGCCAGGTTGGGTCGCTGAACTCCAGACAGCCGTCGAGAATATTCCCGGGACGCAAGATGGCCGGGAGAATGGGCGGAGCACAGCGGACTGTGCAATGTCTGGAAGTTGTCAAGGTGGATCCGGAGCGGAACCTGATGTTGGTTCACGGGTCTGTCCCCGGTGTAAAAGGCAGTTTGCTTACAATTAGCAGCAGCGTGAAACAGTAATCCAGAGTATTGCAAGAGAGGAGGCTGCAATCATGCCGAAAGTGGCCGTATACAACATGGAAGGCGTTCAGATAGGCGATATTGAATTGAATGATGCCATCTTCGGAGTCACAATTAATGAGGCTCTGATGCATCAGGCCGTGCTCAGCCACCTGGCCAACCGCCGACAAGGGACTGCCGCCACAAAGAGCCGCGGGATGGTAAGAGGCGGCGGCCGCAAGCCCTGGCGTCAGAAAGGGACGGGCAGGGCGCGCGTGGGGAGTATCCGTTCTCCTTTGTGGGTAGGTGGAGGTGTGGTGTTCGGGCCTCAGCCCCGGGATTATTCCTTCAGCCTGCCGAAGAAAGCGCGGCGGATGGCTCTGAAGTCGGCATTGTCGGCCAAGGTGCGCGACGGCGAACTGATTGTGTTGGATGAATTGAACATTGAGGAACCGAAAACCAAACTGATGGTCAAGGTGCTGAAAGCGCTCAACGCTGACAAGAAACCTTTGATCGTGATTGGCGACTGGGACGCCAATATTGAACTTGCGACCCGCAATATTCCCAAGGCACTTTTGCGGAAAAGCACTGGTTTGAACGTATATGATGTACTCAACCATGATCGGGTCATCTTCACCAAAGATGCCCTCGCGAGGTTGGAGGAGGTGCTTGCATAATGGATGCGCGTGATGTCCTGATTCGGCCAGTGGTTACGGAAAAAAGCACCGACTTGCTCTCACAGAACAAATATACATTCATTGTGGACATGAGAGCCAACAAAACACAGATTAAACAAGCGGTGGAAGAAGTTTTCAAAGTCAAGGTCGACAAGGTGAATACTATGCGTGTACCGGGCAAATTACGGCGGCAGGGCCGCAGCGTAGGCAGGACTTCCGATTACAAGAAGGCTGTCGTAACCCTGGTTCCCGGCCATAGTATCGATGTTTTTGAAGGACTATAGGGAGGGACGGAAATCATGGCTGTTAAGAAATACAAACCGACCACTCCGGGCCGCCGTGGGATGACAGTATCCACATTTGAAGAGATTACCAAGAAAAAGCCTGAGAAGTCTTTGACGGTTGCTCTGAACAAATCCGGTGGACGCAACATGTACGGGCGGATCACCATGAGGCACCGGGGCGGCGGGCATAAACGCAAGTACCGCATCATCGACTTTAAGCGGGACAAAGACGGAGTGCCTGCCAAGGTTGCGGCGATTGAGTACGATCCAAACCGCACAGCCAGAATAGCGCTTCTGCATTATCTCGATGGGGAAAAACGCTATATTATCGCCCCCGCCGGCCTGCAAGTAGGCCAGATGGTCGAGTCGGGCCCGGATGCAGACATCAAGGTAGGCAATGCTCTGCCGCTGGCGAATATCCCTGCGGGTACGGTCGTGCACAACATCGAGCTGCAGCCCGGCAAGGGCGGGCAGTTGGCCCGTTCGGCAGGAACATCGGCGCAGATCATGGCCAAGGAAGGCAGTTACGTGACCCTGCGGCTGCCGTCAGGTGAATTCCGCATGGTGCATCAGAACTGCCGGGCGACGATCGGCCAGGTAGGCAACTTGGAGCATGAGAACATTGTCGTCGGTAAAGCCGGCAGGAGCCGTCACCTGGGTAAGCGGCCGCATGTGCGCGGCGTGGCCATGAACCCGGTGGATCACCCGCACGGCGGTGGAGAAGGCAAAGCTCCGGTTGGAAGGCCGTCTCCTGTGACTCCGTGGGGTAAACCGACCCTGGGGACCAAGACCAGGAAGAAGAAGGCCAGTGATCGATTGATTGTACGGCGCCGGGCAAAATAACCTGATTCTCCATGAGGAGGTGTAACCATGGGCAGATCATTGAAGAAAGGACCCTTTGCCGATGAGCATCTGTTGGCAAAGATTCGCAAAATGAATGAAGCCGGCGAGAAAAAGGTAATCAAGACCTGGTCTCGTCGTTCGACCATATTTCCGGACATGGTTGGCCATACCATCGCGGTTCATGACGGTAGAAAACACATTCCGATCTATATCACCGAGGAAATGGTAGGCCACAAACTGGGTGAATTTGCTCCCACCCGGACCTTCCGCGGCCATGCCGGCAGCGAGAAGTCATCGGGCAAATAGGATGGATGGGGGGATAGAAGATGGATGCAAGACCGAGCGCGAAAGCTGTAGCACGTTTTGTCCGCATGTCGCCCAGAAAGGCGCGGCAGGTTGTGGATTTGATTCGCAATAAAGACATCGGCGAGGCATTGGCTATTCTGCAGCTCACACCGCGGAGAGCGTCCACCGTGGTGGAAAAGGTGCTCAAAAGCGCAGTGGCCAACGCGGAGAACAACCACGGCATGGATCCGGATCAGCTGTATGTGGCTGAATGCTATGTCGATCAAGGCACCATATGGAAACGGATGAGGCCGCGGGCAAGAGGAATGGCTGATCAAATCCTGAAGCGTACTTGCCATGTCACTGTGGTAGTAAAGGAAAAGGAGGAGTAGATGCGTGGGTCAGAAAGTAAACCCGTTGGGTTTTAGGCTTGGGGTCATCAAAGACTGGAACGGCAGATGGTACGCCAATAAACGCAGTTACGCGGAACTGCTCCATGAGGACCTGGAAATCCGCAAACTGATCAAGCAGCGCTTTTATCTGGCCGGTGTTTCCAGGATTGAGATCGAGCGAGCGGCAAACCGCTGCAAGATCAGCATTCATACTGGACGGCCTGGCATGATTATTGGCAAAGGCGGCGCCGAAGTCGATAAACTGCGCAAGGATCTGGAGCAGAAATACGGCAAACAGTACCAGATAAATATTGTTGAGATCAAGCACCCGGAATTGGACGCCCAGCTGGTGGCTGAGAATATCGCTTTCCAACTGGAAAGACGTGTTTCGTTCCGCCGGGCGATGCGCCAGGCGCAGCAGCGTTCCCTGAGGCTTGGAGCCAAAGGTATCAAGGTCATGGTTTCGGGCCGGATTGCCGGAGCGGAAATCGCCCGGACTGAGTGGCACACAGAGGGGAATGTGCCATTGCACACGTTGAGAGCAGATATCGACTACGGTTTTGCCGAGGCCAAAACCACCTTCGGTCAGCTGGGAGTTAAAGTCTGGATCTACAAGGGTGAAGTATTGCCTGAACGAAAAGTGAAGAAGCAGGCTGAAGGGAGCGAATAGGATGCTGATACCAAAGCGTGTTAAGTACCGCAGGGTCCACCGGGGCCGGATGACCGGCAAGGCTACCCGTAGCTCCACGGTTGATTTCGGCGAGTATGGGCTGCAGGCCATGGAACCCGGCTGGATTACCAATACACAAATCGAAGCGGCACGTGTGGCAATGACTCGTTCAATCAGACGCGGCGGAAAAGTCTGGATCAGGATTTTCCCTGACAAACCTGTGACTAAGAAACCTGCTGAAACCCGGATGGGTTCCGGAAAAGGTTCACCTGAAATGTGGGTTGCCGTGGTGAAACCGGGACGAGTGATGTTTGAAATCGCAGGAGTGCCTGAAGATGTGGCGCGTGAAGCGATGAGACTTGCAGCTCACAAGCTGCCGATCAAGTGCAAGTTTGTGAGTAGGACTGTTGCGGGTGGTGATGCACATGAAGGCTAAGGAACTGCGTGATTTGTCTTTCGAAGAGTTGGATCAGAAGCTGGCAGAACTCAAGGAAGAGCTTTTTAACCTTCGGTTTCAGCTGGCGACCGGTCAGTTGGAGAACCCAATGCGTGTGCGGGCGGTAAGGAAGGACATTGCGCGCGTCAAAACCGTCATCACAGAGAGAACGCGCCAGAACAAAAGGGCATAAGCCTCGTAAGGAATGGAGGAACACGCATGGAGATTGTGAGAGGATCGAGAAAAACTCGCGTCGGCGTTGTCGTTAGCGATAAAATGGATAAGACGGTAGTCGTAGCCGTCAACCGGGATGTGCGCCATCCATTGTACGGCAAGACGGTCCGGAAGACTGTCAAGCTCAAAGCCCATGACGAAAACAATGAGTGCAAAGTCGGCGACCTGGTAAAGATTATGGAAACCCGTCCGTTAAGCAAAGACAAGCGGTGGCGGGTGGCGGAAATCATTGAGAAGGCTCGCTAAGCGCCCTAGAATCTAGAAAGGGAAGGAGGGGCTATTGTGATCCAAAAACAATCGCGGTTGAAAGTCGCAGACAATACAGGCGCGAAAGAACTAATGTGCATCGGTATACTCGGCGGCACCAGAACTCGCTACGCGAGAGTCGGCGATGTGATCGTTGCCAGTGTGAAGCAGGCCAGCCCCGGCGGAATGGTCAAGAAAGGCGACGTTGTCCGGGCTGTGATCGTCAGGACAAAGAAGGAGATTAGGCGCCGGGATGGATCGATAATTCGGTTTGATGAAAACGCGGCAGTAATTTTGAGTGATCAGAGTAATCCCAAAGGCACCCGGATCTTTGGCCCAGTGGCCAGGGAACTGCGGGAGAAGAATTTCATGAAAATCGTATCTCTGGCCCCTGAGGTTTTGTAGTTGGAAAGGAGGATGAGGGATGACCAAGGTTCACGTCAAAAGCGGTGATCAGGTAGAGATTCTTACCGGTAACGACCGGGGCAAACGCGGCCGAGTGCTGCAGGTTTACCCCAAGACCGGCAAGGTGATCGTTGAAGGCATCAATATCCAAAAGAAACACACTCGTCCTACTCAATCTAATCCTCAGGGTGGTATCATTGAACGCCCAGGCCCGATTGACGCTTCCAACGTCCAATTGGTGTGCCCGAGCTGCCGTAAAGCGACCCGCCCTGTAAGAGAGCGGGATGAAAACGGAAAAGTGACACGCAAATGCAGACATTGCAGCAAGGCGATCGATTAGGTTGAGATCCAGGGAAAGGGGGAGTAGTGGATGCCACGTTTGAAGGAGAAATATAAAAACGAAGTGGTGCCTGCCCTCATTGAGCGTTTCAAGTACGCAAACGTGATGCAGGTTCCCAAACTGGAAAAGATTGTTGTCAATATCGGGGTTGGCGAAGCTGTGGCCGATCCCAAGACTTTAGACTTTGCCGTACGTGACTTGGAGGCAATCACAGGACAGAAGGCCATCATCACCAGGGCCAAGAAATCCATTGCCGCCTTCAAGCTCCGCGCCGGCATGCCGATCGGATGCAAAGTGACTTTGCGGGGCGATCGGATGTATGAGTTCTTTGACCGCCTGGTGAACGCCGCATTACCGCGGGTGCGGGACTTCCGGGGTGTTTCTTCCAAGTCTTTCGACGGCAGGGGAAATTACAGCCTGGGAATCAGAGAACAGCTGATTTTCCCGGAAATCGACTATGACAAGGTAGACAAGATCCGCGGCGTGGAGATTACGGTTGCAACCACTGCCAAGACTGACGAAGAGGCATATGAACTGTTGAAGCTGATGGGTGTACCGTTCAGAGAATGAAAGGAGAGGTACGGTGGCAAAGAAGTCGATGATCATCAGAGCCCAGAGGACTCCCAAGTATGATGTGCGCAGGGTGAACCGCTGTCGTTTGTGCGGGCGTCCCCGGGGTTATATGAGACGTTTCCAAATGTGTCGTGTTTGTTTCCGGAAATTAGCGAACGAAGGCCAGATTCCCGGAGTTACCAAGGCTAGCTGGTGATCAATGTTCACCAGAGGTTGAAAGGAGGTTCCTGTATGGTTTTGACTGACCCTATTGCGGATATGCTCACTCGAATTAGAAATGCGAATTCGGTCAAGCACGAGTCGGTGGACATACCGGCATCAAAAATGAAGTGTGAGCTGGCCCGGATTCTCAAAGAAGAGGGGTATATTCGGGACTATAAAGTCCTCGAAGAAGGCGGCAGAAAGACACTGCGGATTTATATGAAGTACGGCCCGAACAAGGAACAGATTATTACTGGCATTAAAAGGATCAGCAAACCCGGTCTGCGGGTATACGCCACTAAAGATCAGATACCTCGCGTCCTTGGTGGCTTGGGGATAGCGATTTTGTCCACTTCTCAAGGGATTATGTCAGACAGAGTTGCCCGTAAGAGCAATATTGGCGGAGAAGTGATCTGCTACGTATGGTAAGGGGGGAAAAGGATGTCACGCATCGGTAAGCAGCCCGTGAAGATTCCAGCAGGCGTCGAAGTCACCCAGTCGGACCACCAACTGACTGTAAAGGGCCCAAAAGGCACACTGGTCAAGGAACTTCACCCAGACATGAACATCACGGTGGAGAACGGAGAAATTAGAGTCACCAGGCCTTCGGACGAAAAAGAGCATCGTTCCCTGCATGGCCTTACCCGGACTCTGATCGCCAATATGATCGAGGGTGTCACCAAGGGGTTTGAACGCAATCTGGAAATCGTGGGCGTTGGATATCGCGCACAAAAACAAGGAAACAAACTGGTTCTGTCAATCGGATATTCTCATCCAGTGGAAATTGTACCGGAAGCAGGTATGGAAATAGATGTGCCGGCTCCAAACAGAATTACGGTGAGAGGCATTGACAAAGAACTTGTGGGCCAGCTGGCAGCCAATATTCGTAAAGTAAGGCCTCCAGAGCCATATTTGGGCAAGGGAATCCGTTACGAAGGCGAGCGGGTAATCCGCAAAGCAGGCAAAGCCGGCAAGGCAGGCAGATAAACTGGTGAAATATCTGGCAAATCGTTTTAGAGGTGGTGAGTTCTGTGGCCAAGTTAACTCGGCGTGAAGCACGCAAACGGCGTCATCTCCGGATGAGAAAGAAAGTCTTCGGAACGCCGGAAAGACCGCGTTTAAGTGTATACCGCAGCCTGAATCATATGTACGCACAGATTATTGACGATACAGAAGGCAGGACTCTGGTTGCAGCTTCCAGCATTGAGCCGGAGCTGAGAAACAAATTGACCAGCACGAAGAACAAAGAGGCTGCCAAGGAAGTCGGACTGCTGATTGCCAAGAGAGCACTGGAAAAAGGCATTACCAAAGTAGTATATGATCGCGGCGGCAATATCTATCACGGCAGGATCGCAGCCTTGGCAGATGGCGCCCGCGAAGGTGGATTAGAATTTTAACCGGCAAGGGGGGAAATGAGTTTGGCTAATCGAATTGATCCCACAGGGTTGGAACTGCAAGAGCGGCTGGTAGCCATCAATAGAGTGTCGAAGACTGTCAAAGGTGGCCGAAATATATCATTCAGCGCACTGGTTGTGGTAGGAGATGGCAACGGCATAGTCGGTGCTGGCCTTGGAAAAGCCAAAGAAGTCGCAGACGCGATCCGCAAAGCGGTGGATGATGCCAAGAAGAACTTGATTCAAGTCCCATTGGTGGGTACGACCATACCTCATGAAGTGAATGAGAGATTCGGCGGAGCCCGCGTGTTGTTGAAACCCGCCTCCGAAGGTACAGGTGTGATTGCCGGCGGGCCGGTGCGGGCCGTGTTGGAACTGGCCGGAGTCAGAGATATTTTGACCAAGTCCCTTGGTTCATCCAATCCGATTAATGTGGTGCGTGCGACGGTAAAAGGCTTGCAGTCTTTGAAAACTATCGAGCAGGTTGCCCGTCTCCGCGGTCTTGATCCATCGGAAATCTTAGGTTAGGAGGCGGTTGGTGTGGCAAAACTGAAGATCACATGGAAAAAGAGCGCAATCGGTTACACACAGGATCAAAAGGATACGATCAAAGCCCTGGGGCTGCGCAAGCTAAATCAGACAGTGATCAAAGAAGACAACCCCTGCATCCGGGGGATGGTCTTTAAGGTGAAGCATTTAGTCGAAGTTGAGGAAGTCAATTAGGGCAAGGAGGTGTAGGTGTGCGGATCCATGAACTAAAACCAGCACCCGGCAGCAAGACCAGCCCGAAGCGGGTCGGCAGAGGCATCGGTTCAGGTTTGGGCAAGACTGCCGGAAAAGGCCATAAAGGACAAAAGGCACGCTCAGGCGGAGGTAAGGGCCCTTATTTCGAAGGCGGCCAGACACCTTTGCAGCGGCGTCTGCCTAAACGCGGCTTTTCCAACGCTGTATTCCGGAGAGTCTATGCAGAAGTGAACATTGAGGACCTTAACCGCTTTGCTCCTGACAGTGTGATTACTCCCGAGCTTCTGAGGGAATCTGGGTTGGTAAAGCAAATGTACGATGGAGTCAAGATTCTCGGCAACGGTGAGTTAAAGCATGCTTTGACAGTTAGAGCCCATGGTTTTTCAAAATCGGCTGCTGCCAAGATTGAAAAGGCCGGCGGTAAGGTTGAGGTGATCTAATTGCTGGGAGCACTAAGAAACGCATGGCGGATTCCAGATCTGCGGCGCAAGATAATCTATACGGCTATCCTTTTGGGAGTAGCGCGCATCGGAGCCTACGTGCCGGTGCCCGGCGTTGATGCAGCGGGATTGGCTGAACAGCTGGGGTTGGACAGCGGCAATATTTTCGGCCTGATGGACTTGTTCACCGGTGGGGCATTGAGCCGGTTCACCCTTTTCTCCATGGGTGTCGGCCCGTATATCACGGCGTCGATTATCATCCAACTGCTGGCGCTGGTCATTCCGAAACTGGAGCAGATGATCAAGGAAGATCAAAAAGTCTCAGCCAAGTTCACCCGTTACGGGACGGTAGTCTTGGCGCTGATTCAGGCCTTTGCCACCACGATGATGGCCAGGAACTGGGGTGTGGTCACCAACCAGAACCCGCTGACCCCATTCTTGATTATTATCAGCTTGGTGGCAGGGACCAGTTTCCTGATGTGGCTGGGTGAGAAGATTTCGGAGAAGGGGATCGGTAACGGCATCTCTATGCTGATCTTCATCGGAATTGTCGCTGAGATCCCATCCAATGTCCGCAATGTTGTCCTTGCCCTGCGGGCTGGAGCCATCAACATCATCGGTGTGCTCGTCTATGTGGTTGTCACCGTGTTGTTGATCGCAGGCATCGTCCTGGTTACTGAAGGGCAGCGGCGGATTCCTGTCCAATACGCCAAGCGAGTGGTTGGGCGGCGCATGTACGGCGGCCAGTCAACCCATATTCCGCTCCGGGTGAACCAGGCGGGTGTCATTCCGGTGATTTTCGCCTCGTCTATCCTGACATTCCCGCTGACGCTGGCACAGTTCATACCTGCGGTCGGCGCGCTGGAGCGGTGGATCGGGTACGGCAGTATCGGCTACATCATCCTCTATGTAGGAATGATTATCTTTTTTACCTATTTCTATACAGCGGTGACTTTCAATCCGCAGGAAATAGCAGACAACATGAAGAAAAACGGGGGGTTCGTTCCCGGTTTGCGCCCGGGTAGGCCGACAGCAGAGTATATGGAAAGAGTGTTGGCCAGGATCACACTGCCCGGCGCGGTTTTCCTGGCAATCATCGCCGTGATGCCTTTCGTCATTTCGGCAGTCACGCGTATTCCGCAGAATATTTTGAGTCTTGGGGGAACCGGCATGATCATCATGGTGGGTGTGGCTTTGGACACGATGAAGCAAATCGAGTCACATCTGCTGCTCAGGCACTATGAAGGTTTTCTCAGTTAGTTAGGAGGCTGGGGCATTGCGTCTGGTATTGCTCGGTTTGCCTGGAGCAGGCAAAGGCACTCAGGGTGAACGATTAGCCGAGAAATATAGCATTCCCCACATTTCGACAGGCAGCCTGATTCGTTCAGTAGTCAATTCAGGTTTGGAACTTGGCGCGATCGTCAATTCCTACATCGCCAAGGGAAACTTGATACCGGATGAATATATGATGGAAATTCTGCGGCAGAGGATCATGGAAGATGATTGCCGGAACGGCTGGATTCTCGATGGTTTCCCTCGTACTGTCAAACAGGCGAAACACCTGGATGAGATGCTCAAACGGGATTCTCAAGCCCTGGATCGGGCGTTTGACATCAGGATATCCGCTGACGAGGCGGTGTCTCGGATTACCAACCGGCGGGTTTGCCGCAGCTGCGGGCAGATCTACAGTATCGAACACAGCCTTGAGAAAGTTAAGGGCGTCTGCGACAAATGCGGTGGGCCCTTGTATCAGCGCCCCGATGACAATGTCGAAGTCGCGAAGCACCGCATCCAGGTATATATGGAACAAACTCATCCGGTGGTCCACTACTATGCCCAGTCAGGGAGGTTGACCGGCATTAATGGTGAACAGGATATCGACGGCGTTTTCGCTGATCTAGCCACAGCCGTCGCGGCATTGTACGCCCAAAAGGCTGGTGAACAAGGGTGATCGTTATCAAGTCTGACCCTGAGATCGCAGCCATGCAGAAAGCCGGCCGTGTAGTGGCTCAGGCCCATCAGATTGTGGCGGAGCACGTCCGCCCTGGGGTGACAACCAGGCAGCTTGACCGGTTGGTGGAGGATTTCTTCCGGTCGCAAAACGCGGTACCTGCGTTCAAGGGGTACAATGGATATCCTGCCACCATTTGCGCGTCAATCAATGAAGTGGTGGTGCACGGGATACCCAACGATGTTCCACTGGAGGAAGGCTGGATTCTCAGCGTTGATATCGGTGCGTTTGTAGACGGTTTTTGCGGCGATTCGGCCTGGACTTATCCGGTTGGAAAAATAAGCCAAGAGGCCCAAAGGCTTTTGACTGTCACGAAAGAATCGCTGTATCTTGGTATTGCCAAGGCGCTGGTTGGCAATCGAATATCGGATATCTCCCATCAAGTGCAGACATTTGTGGAGAGCAGCGGCTTTTCTGTCGTCCGGGATTTTGTCGGGCACGGAATCGGGCGCAAGATGCACGAAGCGCCGCAGATTCCCAACTTTGGGCCGCCGGGGCGGGGCCCGCGCCTTAAGGCCGGGATGACCTTGGCCATTGAGCCGATGGTCACCGCCGGAAATTATCATGTGCGGATCTTGCCCGACAATTGGACGACGGTGACTGTTGATGGAAGCTGGGCAGCCCATTTTGAACACACGATTGTTGTGACGGGTGATGGGCCTGAAATTCTGACTGCAGCGTCGTAGGGGGGATAATGTGGGTCTGGAGATCGGCCAGTTAGTTTCGTCGAAAGCAGGGCGGGATGCTGGCAAAAAGTATATTGTCATTGGTGTGTTGGACGACAAATACGTACTGGTTGCCGATGGGGCGTCCAGAAAAGTGACCCAACCCAAAAAGAAAAACATTCGCCATTTGGTGGCACATCGTCAGATAGCCGCTGAGATCACCCAGGCGTTACAGCAGAAAAGGAAGCTCACCAATGAACAGTTAAGATTGGCAATCCAATCGTTTACTGATACACCGGAGGAGCGAGAGGAGGTTTCGTCTGGTAATGGCAAAGGATGATGTGATCGAAGTTGAAGGCACTGTTGTCGAACCATTGCCGAACGCAATGTTTCGTGTAGAATTGGAAAACGGTCATAAGGTATTGGCTCACATCTCCGGGAAGATGCGTATGAACTTCATCCGAATTCTGCCCGGTGACAAAGTAACCGTGGAGTTGTCGCCTTATGATCTGACTCGCGGCAGAATTGTCTATCGGAAAAAATAGGGCGACCAAAGGGGGATTGTGATGAAGGTTAGACCTTCGGTTAAGCCGATGTGTGAGAAGTGTAAAGTGATCCGCCGTAAGGGTAAGGTTATGGTTATTTGTCAAGACCCTAGGCACAAGCAGAAACAAGGATAGACCAGAAGGGGGTGTTTAGCTAGTGGCACGTATTGCTGGAGTGGATTTGCCTCGTGAGAAACGGGTGGAAATAGGGTTGACCTATATTTTCGGTATTGGGCGCTCTACCTCCCAAAAGATCTTGGCTATCTGCGGGATCGACCCCGATACACGTGTTGGCGATTTGACTGAGGATGAAGCGAACAGGCTGCGCGAAGTCATTGAGAACCAGTTTGTGGTGGAAGGTGACTTGCGACGTGAGATAAACATGAATATCAAAAGGCTGCGGGATATCGGCTGTTATCGCGGCCTGCGCCACAGGAGGGGTTTGCCTGTCCGCGGCCAACGGACCAAGACCAATGCCCGGACCAGAAAAGGCCCTAGACGTGTGGCTGCCAAGAAGAGGTAGAGAAGGGAGGAATTAGTTAATGGCAAGGCCCCGTAGCAAGACACAACGGACCAAAAGGCGTGAACGGAAGAACATTCAAAGCGGTATCGCCCACATCCGTTCCACGTTCAACAATACCATTGTCAGCATCACCGACAACCAAGGCAATGTGATCGCCTGGTCGAGCGCAGGAAACATGGGCTTCAAAGGATCGCGAAAAGGCACTCCTTTTGCGGCGGGCATGGCTGCGGAAGCGGCGGCTAAAGCTGCCATGGAGCACGGCATGCGTGAGGTCAAGGTTTTCGTCAAAGGCCCCGGCGCAGGCAGAGAAGCTGCCATCCGGTCGCTGCAGAGTGCAGGTATAGATGTCAATATAATCAAGGACGTCACCCCGATTCCTCACAACGGATGCCGTCCGCCGAAGCGGAGAAGAGTCTGATTTGGTTCAGGAGGTGAATTGAATGAGGTATACAGGACCAGTATGTCGCCTGTGCAGACGCGAAGGAGAAAAGCTTTACCTTAAAGGCGACAAGTGTTATACAGACAAATGCCCTGTCCAGCGCCGGGCCTATGCGCCAGGCCAGCACGGGCAGGCAAGGAAGAAGCTGTCTGAATATGGACTGCAGTTGAGAATGAAACAAAGGCTGCGCCGGATTTACGGCGTTTCGGAGCGGCAGATGGAGAATTACTACCGCGACGCTTCCCGGAAGCGGGGTATTACCGGCGAGATTTTGCTCCAAGCTTTGGAAATGCGTTTAGACAATATCGTATTCCGCCTTGGAATCGGCGCATCCAGGCCTCAAGCACGGCAGCTGGTCATGCATGGGCATATCAGTGTGAACGGCCACAAGGTTGACATTCCATCGTACGAAGTCAAAGCCGGCGATGTCATTACCGTCAGAGAGTCTTCACGGAACCTTGATTTGGTGAAGATGAATGTGGAGGCGGCATCTGAGCGGGCGCTGCCGGAATGGTTGGAATTTGATCCTGAGAAACTGGAGGGGCGGGTCAAGGCTGTTCCTACCAGGGCACAAATCGATGTCCCTGTCGAAGAGCACTTGGTCGTAGAGTATTATTCAGGATAATAACCTCCCCCTTACCCTCAGAAGGTTCGAGCCCTTGTGTGGCCTGATCACGTGCATTCGAGAAGGAGGGTGCGTAAGGAAATGATCGAGATTGAAAAACCAAGAATTGAGCCGGTGGAATTGACGGAGGACTACGGCCGTTTTGTGGTTGAACCTCTGGAAAGAGGTTACGGAATAACCTTGGGCAACAGCCTGCGCCGGGTTTTGCTATCGTCTCTTCCCGGCACGGCAGTGACATCGGTGCGGATTGAAGGTGTGCTGCACGAGTTCTCCACTCTGCCCGGCGTGGTCGAGGATACAGTTGACATTGTTCTCAACTTGAAGAAGCTTCTGGTCAAGCTGTATTCCGATGAGCCGGTAGTGATCCGCGTCGAAGCGAAAGGGCCGGGCCCGGTTTACGCCCGGGACATTATCGCCGATGCCAGCGTGGAAATCCTCAACCCTGATCTGTATATCGCGACTCTGGAAAAAGACAGTAGCTTGAACATGGAAATCACCGTGTCAAAGGGTAGAGGCTATGTCCCGGCCGAGCGCAACAAAATGCCGGACCACCCCATAGGCATTATTCCGGTGGACTCTATTTTCACGCCCGTAACCAAGGTCAATTTCCAGGTCGATCATACCCGGGTCGGACAGGTTACCGACTACGACAAGCTGACCTTGGATATCTGGACCGACAAGACGATCGCACCGGATGAGGCGCTGAGCCTGGCATCCAAGATTTTGATTGAACATCTGAAGCTGTTCAATGATCTTACCGACGCCGGCAGCTCCATGGAGATCATGGTCGAGAAAGAAGAGGAAGCCATTGATCGGCTCATGGAAATGACTATCGAAGAGTTGGATCTGTCAGTTCGTTCTTACAATTGCCTGAAGCGGGCCGGTATCAACACCATTGGAGAGCTGACCCGCAAAACCGAAGAGGACATGATGAAAGTCCGCAATCTTGGCAAGAAATCCCTCCAGGAAGTCAAGGACAAGCTCGGGGCTTTAGGGCTGTCGTTACGGGAATCAGATGAATAAGGTAGGTGAACGAATGTGAGAGAGAGAAAACTAGGCCGCTCTTCCAGCCACAGGCGGGCACTGCTCAGGAGTTTGGTGACTGCGCTGGTGCTGCATGGGCGGATCGAGACAACAGAGGCAAAAGCAAAAGCTGTCAAGCCCTTGGCGGATAAAATGGTTACCCTCGGTAAACGTGGCGATTTGCATGCTCGGCGACAGGCAGCTGCTTTTCTGATGGAACCTGAGGCAGTTCAGAAACTGTTTAGCGATATAGCTCCCAAGTACGCAGAGCGCAGCGGTGGATATACCCGGATTCTCAAGACTGGCCCGCGCCGTGGTGATGCAGCTCCAATGGCCATTATTGAATGGGTATAGTGGCCGCTGCTTGCTGGCGGAGTATCGAGGCTGGTTGCAGGTCGCAGAGGTGGTTGCCTCTGCGTTCTCTGTTATT
This sequence comes from uncultured Clostridia bacterium, assembly GCA_900019385.1. Classification (GTDB taxonomy): domain Bacteria; phylum Bacillota; class Limnochordia; order Darwinibacteriales; family DTU012; genus DTU012. The sequence goes on along the minus strand of FIZJ01000013.1, from coordinate 33,331 downwards.
TTTTGTTGTTTGATGGAGTGATTGCCGTGGACGCATTGATCCGATTTGTCGATGTAAGTTTTTCCTATAGTTCGGATGCGGAACATGAACTGGAAGCACTGGCCGACATCAATCTGGACATTGATGACGGTGAGTTTGTCGCTGTGCTCGGCCACAACGGATCGGGCAAGTCCACTTTGGCCAAGCATATGAACGCACTGCTGGTGCCCACCAGCGGCAAGGTGTACGTAGCCGGCATTGATACCCAGAACGCCGAGCGATTGTGGGAAATCAGGCAGATGGTGGGCATGGTGTTTCAAAACCCAGACAATCAGTTGGTGGCCACCACGGTTGAAGAAGACGTGGCCTTTGGCCCAGAAAACTTGGGTGTGCCCACTCCCGAAATTCACCGGCGGGTTGATGAAGCGCTCGCAGTGGTCGGCATGAGCGACTACCGCTTGCATTCGCCGCACCAGCTTTCCGGTGGACAAAAACAGCGGGTGGCCATTGCCGGCATGATCGCCATGCGCCCTCGCTGTGTTGTCCTTGATGAACCCACAGCCATGCTGGACCCTGTAGGCCGGCGGGAAGTGATGCAGACCGTAATCAAGCTGAACCGGGAGGAAAAGATTACCATTGTCTTGATCACTCATGCCATGGAGGAAGCGATTCTGGCGGATCGGGTAATCGTGATGGAAGAGGGCAGGATTGTCATGACCGGGACGCCCCGGGAAGTCTTTTCCAAAGTGGAAACCCTTGCCAAACTGCGTTTGGATGTCCCTGAGATTACTTCCTTGGCCAACCGCCTGCGCCAGCGTGGTTTCGACCAGATCCCCAACAACATCCTGACCATTGAAGAGATGGTGAATGTGCTATGCCAATTCGGGTAGAGAATCTATCATACACATATAATGCCGGCCAGCCCATGGAGCAGGAAGCGCTGCGGAATGTGACCCTGACGATAGAGGATGGTGAATTTGTGGGCTTGATCGGCCATACCGGATCGGGCAAGTCCACTTTGGTGCAGCATTTCAACGGCTTGCTGAAACCGACGTCAGGCAAGATATATATCGACGGTGTGGATATCTTCAGCAAAGGGGTCAGCCTAAGAAGCATCCGTCAGAAAGTGGGCATGGTATTCCAGTACCCTGAATACCAGCTGTTCGGAGAAACGGTGTTTGAGGATGTGGCATTCGGACCCAAGAACATGGGTGTGCCCGACGCGGAGTTAAATGACCGGGTGGATCAGGCGCTGGCTTTGGTAGGCTTGGATTTGAGCCTGAAGGAACGATCGCCGTTCGAACTGTCGGGTGGGCAGAAGCGGAAAGTGGCCATTGCCGGGGTATTGGCCATGCAGCCGCAGACTTTGATTCTCGATGAACCCACCGCCGGTTTGGATCCCAAAGGCCGGGACGAGGTGCTTTCATTGGTAGCCCATCTGCATCAGCGGGAGCACAAGACGATTATCCTGGTCAGCCACAGCATGGAGGATGTGGCCCGGCTGGCCCAGCGGCTGGTGGTGATGGCTCACGGGGAGATTGTCTTGGAAGGCACACCAGAAGTAGTCTTCAGGCAGGCTGAATACCTGGAGGCTATCGGCCTAGGTGTCCCTCAGGTGACCAGGCTGCTGCAGGTGCTGAAAAAACAGGGCTTTGCTGTGGATCCGGATCACTATACGATCGAAGCCGTCGAAGAAGAGATTGTAAAGTTATTGGAGACGATGTGACATGGCAATGATGAAAAACATTACCATTGGACAATATGTACCCGGCGAATCCATCGTTCACCAACTCGATCCCAGAACCAAGATCCTGGCCACATTCTTGTTCATTGCTCTCTTGTTCCTGGTGGAAACTTTCACGGGATATGCTCTTGGCGCGCTGATGCTCTTTGTGATCGTCCTTCTTTCCCGGATACCGGTGAAGTTTGTCTTGAGGGGCATCAGGCCGCTGATGTTCATCATCGTTCTGACTTTGTGTTTGCACTTTTTCATGACTGAGGGCAGAGTGATTCTGCAGATCTGGTTTTTAAAGCTGACGTATGAAGGATTGATCCGCGGATTGATGATGGTATCCCGTCTGATTCTCTTGATCATTGGTTCGTCATTGCTGACCCTGACTACATCGCCGATTTTGCTGACAGACGGAATTGAGAGCCTGCTCAAGCCGTTCAGGGCAGTGGGTGTCCCTGCTCATGAACTGGCGATGATGATGACGATAGCCTTGAGGTTTATCCCGACACTGGTGGAAGAAACGGAGAAGATCATGAAGGCTCAGATGGCCCGGGGCGCGGATTTTGAGTCGGGCAATATCTTTCACCGGGCAAAGAGCCTGATCCCGATCCTGATTCCCTTGTTTGTCAGTGCTTTTCGCCGGGCCGACGAGCTGGCGGTCGCCATGGAAGCCCGCGGTTACCGCGGGGGAGAAGGCCGGACCAGGTTCCGGGTGCTGAAGTTCACCCGCCGGGACGCGGCAGCCTTGATTTTGGTCGCAGGACTGGTGATCTTGGTCGGGTTCTGTTTCTAGGGTGATGGCCATGGCCAATTACAAGCTGATCCTGGAGTATGACGGGACGGCATACAACGGCTTTCAGATTCAGAACAACGGCATCACGATCCAGGAAGTGCTGGAATCAGCACTGGCCAAGCTGGCCAAGGAACCGGTGAAAGTGATTTCCGCCGGGCGGACCGATGCCGGCGTGCATGCCTTAGCGCAGGTAGTCAGCTTCCGCAGCGGCTTGACGGTGCCCGTGGACAGGCTGCCTTTAGCTCTCAACAGCCTGCTGCCGCCGGATATCCGTGTCAAGTCTTGTGAAATCGTCCCTGATCATTTTCATGCCCAGTACAGCGCCGTCGCCAAGACTTACCTGTACCGGATCCGCCAAGGAGCATCAGCGCCGGTTTTCGAACGGCACTACTGCTGGTGGATCAGGCGGCCTTTGAACCGTGAAGCGATGCTGGAAGCGGGAAAGCTTTTGGAAGGGACCCATGATTTCGCAGCTTTCACCGCCAGCGGCAGCAGTGTCAAATCGACAGTGCGGACGTTGTTCCGCTATGGACAGGCTGATGTGGAAGGGGGCCTTGATCTGCGCTTCACAGCGGACGGGTTTCTTTACAAGATGGTCCGCAACATGGTGGGGACACTGGTGGAAATAGGCCTCGGCAAACGGCGTGCAGCCGACATCCCTGCCGTTATCGCCTCGAAGAACCGGGACTGTGCCGGTGTTACGGCGCCGGCGTCTGGGTTGTTCCTGGAGCGGGTGTGGTATGAGCACCCGGCTGGATTGGGATGATGCTTGACAGAGACGCGGTTTTTCAGTAAAATTAAATGTGTTGTTTTCGGTAATCTCCTAATTGGAAGGTTGTCCCAGCCCCGTACAACTACTCCAATCAGGTGAGCATACAGGTCCATGCAGCAACCATGCAAGGGGGGAAGATCGTGAAAACGTATATGGCAGCTAAAGAGAGTGTCGAGAGAAAATGGTATGTGATCGACGCTGACGGCAAGACCTTGGGCCGGCTGGCAACGCAGATCGCTTCAATACTGCGCGGAAAACATAAACCAATTTACACACCACATGTGGATACTGGCGATTATGTCATCGTGGTCAACGCCGAGAAAATCCACTTGACTGGCAAAAAGCTTCAAGATAAGAAGTATTACCGCCACAGTGGGTATCCCGGTGGGTTGAAGGTGCGCACTGCCGCCGAGCTGCTCAGCAGCGGTAGGCCGGAAAGAGTGTTGAAATTGGCTGTGTGGGGGATGCTGCCGCACAACCGCCTTGGTCGGAAGATGTTCAAGAAATTGAAGGTGTACGCCGGCGATGAGCATCCACACAGTGCTCAAAAGCCTGAGAAACTAGACATTTAAGAGAGGGGGCTAACCATGAGTGCAGTGGCAAGGCAGGAAACCAATTACGGCACCGGCCGCAGAAAGACATCGGTTGCCCGCGTACGGCTCTTGCCGGGGACCGGCAAGGTGATGATCAACGGACGTGACATAGAAGACTATTTCGGCAGAGCGGTCTTGCGTACCATTGTCTTGCAGCCGTTGGTGTTGACTAACATGGAAGGCAAATATGACGTGGTCGCCACCGTCCACGGCGGCGGTTCCAGCGGCCAAGCGGGTGCCATCCGGCACGGTATCGCCAGGGCGCTGCTGGAAATAGATCCAGAGTTAAGGTCGCAGCTGAAGAAAGCGGGATACCTGACGCGGGATCCACGGATGAAAGAAAGAAGGAAATACGGCCTGAAGAAGGCACGGAAAGCGCCTCAATTCTCCAAACGCTAGATCGATTGCAAAACTCCCCGGACCATTATGGTTGCGGGGTTTTTTCATTGTTGCCGGCGTTATTGCGGCCGCCCACTGGAGGCAGTGGCTGAATTGGCGCTGCGTTGTTCGGCGGTTCGGCCGGTGGAGGTTGAGGCTGGACCGGAGGTTCCTCCGGTGATAACGGCGGCTGCGGTCCCGGTTGGGGCTTTTCCGGCTCAGGTTCCGGCTTGGGCTCGGGTTCAGGTTCAGGTTTAGGTTCCGGTTCAGGTTCCGGCTCAGGCTCAGGTTCGGGTTCGGGTTCTTCAGGCATGGGCGGCTGTTCTTCCGCCGGCGGTAGTTCGGGAATGGGGACACTGATCCTAGGCTGCGGCGCGAACCTGATGGCGCAGGGGGCCTGCCTGGTGGGCTCTGTTCCTTTGATGAAAGCGTCGAATTCGGTCCATTCACACTGATCATTGGCGAGCAGGCCGGTGAAAATGTCGATCTGCACATCGTCCACAATCAAGGAGGGGACCGGGAACGGACGGGGCGGTTTGTCGGCCAGAGCCTGATTGATGAATTCGGCCCAAATCGGTCCGGCTGTGGAACCGCCGAAACCGGCGATTGGTGAATTGTCGTCATTACCGATGAACACCCCCACCGCCAGATCAGGGGTGAAGCCTACAAACCAGAGATCCCTCTGGTTGTTGGTAGTTCCGGATTTGGCGGCCGAAGGGCGCTCTACGGGCACAGCCTGGCCGGTGCCGTATTCCATCACAGCCTGCAGCATATCGCACATGAGATAGGCCTGCTGCGGCGACAAAACCTGATTCTTGTCCGGTTCGAAGTCAAAGAGTACGTCTCCGTCCTGGTTGATCACTCTGAGGATCGGGCTTGGCGTGAAATAGGCGCCGCCGTTGGCGAAAGGGACAAAGGCGGCAGTCATCTGCAGCGGGCTCACTCCTTCGGTCAGCCCTCCCAAAGCCAATGCCAGGTTCCGGTCCTGGGGGGGAAGCTTGATCCCCACTGCTTCGGCGAAGCTGAACACGCTCGAGATACCGATTTCATTCAGGGTCCACACCGCCGCGTTGTTCAGCGAAAGAGCGATGGCGTGCTTCATGGTGACAGGGCCCCAATAGGCTTCTTCGTAGTTTTCCGGTTTGTAGCCGCTGTATTCCCGAGGGATGTCTTCCACGATGGAGTTGACCTGCCAGCCTTGTTTGATGGCCGCGGCATAGACGATCGGTTTGAATACCGAGCCCGGCTGGCGTTTGGCATCGACCGCCCGGTTGAACGGGCTCTCGATATAATTCCTCCCGCCGACCAAAGCCAACACAGTCCCATCCCGGGGATCGATGGCCACAAGGGCCCCTTGGTGCTCCTGATCCGCGAACAGTGTTTCGGCTATCTTCTGCATTTCCAGATTAAGAGATGTGTGAACCCGGAGCCCTCCGCCGAAGACAGTGGTTTCGCCGAATCGTTCGATGAGAATCTGGCTGACCCAGTCCAGAAAATAGCGGGCGAGCCCACCAGTGCGTTTGGCCAACTCCAAGCCGGCCGAAGCGGCCCGGTCGGCCTCGGCTTGGTTCAAATAGCCTAGCTCCACCATGCGGTCAAGCACGATGCGGCGCCGGTTCAGGGCCCGCTCCGGGTATTTGTAAGGTGAATAGGCCGAGGGCGCTTGGAGCAGCCCGGCAAGCGTGGCGCTTTCGTCCAGAGTCAGTTCAGATACAGCCTTGCCGAAATACGTCCGGGCAGCGCTTTCCACTCCATATGCCCCTTCGCCAAAGTAAGAGGAGTTTAAATAGAGCTCCAAAATCTGCTCCTTGGAAAACCTGGCTTCCAGGAGCAAGGCCAAGGCCAGTTCTTCGAATTTGCGCTTCAAAGTGCGCCGGGGAGTAAGGAACAGGTTTTTGGCCACTTGCTGAGTGATGGTGCTTCCCCCCTGCACTGTTTCGCCGGCGCGGAGATTGGCCACAAGCGCCCTGGCAATCCCAATGATGTCGACTCCAGAGTGTTTGTAAAACCGGAAGTCTTCCACTGCCACAACTGCGTCGGCCAGGTCCTGAGGAATGGCACCGATAGTCACATAGCGCCCCGTTTCACCAAGAGCACCGATGAATCTGCCCTCCCGATCAAACACCACAGCCGTCTGCATCGGCCTGCCGATATCAAAAGCACGGATCGTGAAATACCCTTTGATGAAAACAACCGCGAACGGAAGCAGCATCAGCAGGAACAAAGCCAGTATTGTAAGACGGTAACGTTTCAACCATGCAAGCATCAGCCATCACCTCGGGTTTAGTATTTGCGGCAAAACAGTTTTCAGTCAGAAGGAGTAGATACAAGTGCAGTGTTCTGGATAGGCTATGACTGGATCTAGGTGAAAGGGGGCATTAAGGCGCGATGCGGCTTCAAAGAGTGTACCTCATCTATGCGGTGCTGTGTTTGGCCGCCGCTTCACTGGTGGTCATCCAATGGATCAATCAAGTCCAAGTCCCGGAAGACAAAACACCTGAGTCTGAACCTGAAAAAACGCCGCGGCTGACGATCAAGGACAATGAACTGGATTTGCTGGCCCGGGCAGTCCATGCCGAGGCAAAAGGCGAGCCTTATGAAGGCAAGGTGGCAGTGGCGGCGGTGATCCTCAACCGGGTCGAGCATCCGGAGTTTCCCAACACAATTGCCGGTGTGATTTACGAGCCGCTGGCGTTTCAGGTGGTGGCCAACGGGACGATCAACCAGAAGGCGGATGAGGTTTCGCTGCAGGCAGCTTATGATGCCCTCCACGGCGTGGATCCCACCAACGGAGCTTTATATTTCTACAATCCAGCCAAGACGCGGAACAGGTGGATCAGAACACGGCCGGTGGTCAAGAAAATCGGGCGGCATATCTTCACAAGTTAGGGGTAGGTAGCAAAGTGCAGAGAATCAAGACGCCAGTGATTTTCACGCTCATAGTCATCCTGGCCGCCGCGGCCGGCAGCCAGTATTATGCCAACCGGGCTTACCGTCTGCAGTTGGAAGCGGGCTACAGGCGCGCCTTTAGAGAGTTGGCGGTGCATATCGACGGTATGGAGACGGAGTTGAGCAAGCTTTTGGTGGCCAATTCACCCACACAGCAGTTTGGTGGGCTGGCAAATGTGCTGCGCCTGGTCTACGCTGCCCAGGCTAATCTAGGGCAGCTGCCGATTCACGGCTTGAATCTGGCTCGAATTGAGAACCTGCTGGCCAGGGTTCAGGCAGTCGCAGTGGAAGCAGCCCAGGGCATGCATGAAACCAAGCCGTTAAATGCAGTGCGGAATGAACTCTCCCAGCTATATGAGCAGGTAAGGTATGTCAACAATGAGCTGCAGGCTCAGTTGGCTCTCGGAGAGCACAAAACCAGCTGGACTGTCCGGGGCGGTTTCATGTACGCATCGCTCTTGTCGCCTGCCGAGACTGCTTTCGGTGAGCAACAACCTTTGATGCAGGCGCTGTTGATGATCGAGGACGGCATGGATCGGTTCTATGATTCGGATTTTCCCAGCGAGATCAAGCGCCTGAAGGCACCGCTGCCTACGGGAGAGCCGATTTCGGAAGCGGAAGCGGTGGCCGCGGCCAAAGCCTTTATGCCCGAACAGGCCGCCGGCAGGGAACTGGCCGTCACCAATCTAACAGAGGGTGAGTTCCCGACCTATACAGTCACCGCCGCAGCTGGGGGAAAAGACCCCATCACCATCGAGATCGCCAAAGATGGCGGCCATGTGTTGTGGATGATCAACCCCAGGATTGTGCAAAAACGGCAGCTTACTGAAGGAGAGATGGCCGCCTATGCAGTGCAGTTCCTCCAAGAGCGGGGGTTCCCCGAAGTGGAGCTGGTGGACACCGATTGGAACTTGAACCGGCTGATGTGCAGCTTTGTCGTGGTGGAAGAGGGAGTGCTCGTCTACCCGCGGCAGCTTAAGGTCCAGGTGGCTGCCGACAACGGTGAGATCGTGGGCTACCAAGGCCTGGCCTACCAAGCTTTCGCCTATATCAGGAAGGCCACGCCGGTATTGAGCCCGGAACAAGCCCGGGCGTTTGTGATCGAGACAGCGGAGATTTTGGAGCAGCGCCCAGCGGTGATTCTTGATCCGAACTTCGAGCAAAAACTTACATATGAATTTCGGGTAAAACAGGGGCCAGACCAGTTTTTGATCTATATCAACGCCGAAAACGGCGCGGAAGAGAAGATTACCAGGCTTGAGCCTGGGTGAGGGGTTGAATCCGGTTGGCGACAATACCCGCTTCGTTGCCGCCGCGGCGGGCCACAGTGCCTTCAATGCTCAGCAAGGGGTTTTTGAACAGCTTTTCCCCATAGCGGTGGTAGATGTTTTCAAAGACAGTGACATCAATCAGGCCAAATTCGTCCTCCAAGGTGAGAAAAACAACTATTTTGCCGCTCCGGGTCGGCGGCCGGTGAGGCCGGATCACCAGCCCGGCGATCTTGATTTTGGCACCCTCGGCCAAGCCGGCGATGTCGCGGCTGGTGACAAACCGCTGTTTTTGCAGGCGCAGCCGGAAAAAGTCCATCACATGGGTGGTGGCGGACAAGCCCAACACGCGGAACTCATTGAGCCAGCGCTGCCAGGGAGTGAAATCGGAGACAGGCTGCGCCGGTTCTTCCTCCAGGAAAAACAGGCTTCCCTGGCGGCGGCTGAGATAATGGGGCAGCTGCCAGATCAGGGAGCGGCGGTTGGGATTAAGCCGGTCAAAGGCGCCGGCAAGGATCAGGTTTTCGATCACATCCTTGCTTAAGCTGGTGCGGTAGACAAAATCGGCCAGGGAGGCGAAAGGCCTGCTGCGGCGCTGACTCAGGATTTCCTCCATGAACCTGGCCTCCATGCTCTTTACCTGCTTCAAACCAATCCGGATGGAAGTGTCGTCAGCGGTGAAATCCGCCTCGCTTTGATTGATGTCCAGCGGCAGGATGGTGATTCCCCGGCGGCGGGCTTCCACACAAATGGTGTTCGGCGGGTAAAACCCCATAGGCTGATTGTTCAGGATGGCGGCGTAAAACTGGGCCGGATAATGCTTGAGCAAATAGGCGGTCTTGTAGGCGGTATCGGCAAAAGCGGCGGCATGGGCCTCGCAGAAGCCGTAGCCCGCATACCCGACGATGTACGAAAAGATGGTCTCGGCGACTTCTCTGCTGATCCCATTGGCAGTCGCTTTGGCAATGAACAGCTCGCCGATCTGATCCATCTCTTTTTGTGAGCGGTATTTGGACATCACCCGGCGCAGGTGGTCCGCTTCTCCCGGAGTGAAGCCAGCGATTTCCGTGGCAATTTCGATTACCTGTTCCTGGTAGAGCACCACACCGTAAGTACCCTTCAAGATCGGCTCCAATTTTGGGTGAATGTAGCTGATCGGTTCCAATCCATGGCGGCGGGCGATGAACGGTTCAACCATGTCGCCCTTGATGGGGCCGGGGCGGATCAAAGCCACGCTGGCCACAATATCCTCGATGTTGTCCGCTAAAAGCCGTGACTGCAGACTGCGCTGGGCCGGGCTTTCCAATTGGAACACCCCGACAGTGTCGCCGTGGTTCAGCAGCTTGTAGGTTGCCGGATCGTCCAAAGGAATTTGATCATAACTGAAACCGCCCTTGGCCTGCAGGGCAGTATCCACAGCATGGACAGCCGACAAAGTCCTGAGGGAGAGCAAATCAAGCTTGATCAGGCCCAGATTTTCAATAGTGTCTTTGTCAAACTGGGTGATCAACACGCCTTTGGCGGAAGGCTGCAGCGGTGTTACGGTGGTCAGAAGCGGCCCGCTGACTACCATTCCCCCCAAGTGCGTCCCCATATGCCGCGGCACATTGGTCAGCTGTTCGCACAAGTCCAGCAGCGCAGTATATTGCTTTTGCTTGAGCGGGTGGTTTTTCAGTTCCGGCAGCACGGCAAGGACTTTGCGGATCCCGTCGGCCGGTACGTAGTGGGGGATATGGCGGTTCAGCCGCTTGATTTCTTCCTCGCTGAACCCAAAGGCTTTGGCCAGATCCCTGAGGGCAGAACGGGCATGGTATGTTACAAAGGTGCAGACAGAGGCCACATGGCCTTTGCCGTATTTTTGGTAGACATATTCGGCGATCTGATCCCGTTTGGCAGCGTCGAAATCGACGTCGATATCGGGCTTGCGGGCCTGCTCAAGGCTCAAGAACCGTTCAAAGAGGAGATTGCGCCCGATGGAATCGACATTGGTGATCCCCAGGCAGTAGGCGACGGCGGAATCGGCGGCCGAGCCCCGGCCCGCGTGGCGGATCCGGTGCCGGCGGGCGTATGCGACGATATCCCAGACCACGAGGAAATAATCGATCACATCCAACTGCTCGATGATGCTTAACTCGTGTTCCAGCCGCTCCCGGATCTCCGGCGTGATGTTCCCGTACCGCTCTTGGGCTCCCTGCCATACCAGGTGGTGCAAAAGCTGCTTTGCCGAACTGAACCCTGCCGGAATCTGGAACCGGGGGAAGAGGTTGCGGCCCAAAGGCAGCGACACCTCGCAGCGTTCGGCGATTTCTTCCGCTGCGGCAAGCGCCTGCGGGTACTGCTGAAACCGGAAAGCCATTTCCTCGGGCGGCGCGAAGTAGTTCTCCCCATTCAAGGGCCGTTCAGGGTGGATGTCCGCGAGCCGGGTCTGGGTGCGGGTGCAGACCAGGAGATCGTGAAGGGCGAACCCGGTTTTCTCCAGATAATGGACGTTGTTGGTGGCGACCATGGGCACTTTGGCGTGTTCGCTCAATTGGGCGATTGCCTTGAGGACGGAACCGGTTTTGGGCAAAAAAGTGTTGATCATTTCCAGATAGACATTTTCTCTGCCGAAAATGGAGATCAGCCGCTGCAGGTGTTTGAGGGCCGCCTGATATTGATTGCAGAGCAAAGCCCGCCAGAGGGCCGAGCGGCGGCAGCCGGTGAGCGCCAGCAACCCTTGATGGTAGGCGGCCAGTTTTTCCCAGGTGACAACCGGCTGCTTGCGATCTGCCTGAAAGGCGGCGGTCAGGAGCTGGCAGATGTTTTGGTAGCCCGCATTGTTCTGGGCCAGCAAAGTGAGGTGATACCCGCCTTCGAGGGTGATTTCCACGCCCTGGATCGGTTTGATGCCGAGTTCGAGGGCGGTTTTATGAAATTCCACCGCGCCGCTGAGGCAGTTGTGATCGGTCAGGGCCATGGCCGTCATGCCGAACTCGGCGGCTTTTTGCAGGTATGCGCCGACGGATGCGGCGCCGTCAAGGAAGGAATAAACGGAATGGACATGCAAATGGGCGAACATATAAACCACCTACGGATCAATGCTGTCAGTCATGGATTTTGTGGAGAATCCAGCGGGACTGGGCCGGATAATAATGAAGCTCAAACAGGGTGCCGGCGGCGATCACCTGATAAACATGGAGTTCTTGTTCCCCCAGCCACCACTGCCCCGCTTCCCGCCAGCGATCTTTGATGGACTCGATTTGATATGGTTTATGATAGACAAACATGCAGGGCAGCTGTCCGGTGGTTTTGACGGTAATCGCGCCGTTGATGATCTTAGAGATGGGATTTCTCCCACAATGCCAGGATTTTTTCGCGGCGGGAAAGCTGCAGTTGGATCAAACCGGCACCCAGTTGGGCTTTTAGCGACTCGAGCTTTCTGCGGGTAGGGTTTTGCCCGAAGATGTCTAATTGTTTAGGTGACTGCGGCGCAAAGTCCAGGCCGGTGATCCGCATCGATTCGACAGGATGGTCCGGCAGGACTGTGAGCAGGGATCGGTAAAGCACATCTGCGGACGCGGCCGGAGGGTCAAATTTGCGGACCGTGCCGGAACCGGATCGCCCATGCCGCCATTCCAGGCGGATTCTGGCGGCGAGGAGCCGGGCGGAATGGAGCTGCTGCTCGATTTCGGCCAGGCCTTTGGCCAAAAACAGATCCAGTTGGGGGCGGCTGACAGGCGCGGAGATTTCCGGATCGGTCAAGAAGTCAAATTCCCAACAGACGACAACCGGCTGATCTGGAACAAAAGGCTCAAGATCCAAACCGCGGGCAAGTTTCGCCAGGGTTTCGGCAGTATTGCCGAACTGAAGCTGCAGAGCACCCAAAGGGACCTGGGCCAAGGCTTGAAAGGTGTTGATCCCAAGGCGCTGCAGCTGCAGCACCTCCGGCAGCGCGAACAAGCTGTCAAGCAGAGTGATGGGCAGATCGGCCAGAAAAGCCCGGCTGTCAGCAGCAGGGACGGCAGTGTTTGGCCGGGTGAGGGCGGCGAGCCTGGCAATCAGCTTGGTGGCGCCGGCGCCCCATACTCCCGTCAGCCGATGGGCCTGCAGCTGTGCCAAGAATTGGGCGCCCAATTCGGCGGGAATGAAGTGATCCGGCAGGCGGCAGTACCAGGCACAAGGCGTTTCCATTTCAATCTGGTCAGTCCAGCCGCGGCAGAACTGCAGCAGCTGTTCGCAGATTTTTTCTTTACCGCCCGCATGTTCGACGGCGCAGTAGACGATCATCAGAATCACCTCTTGCGAACATATGATCGTGTGTCTATTGTAATACAGAACATACGTTCGCGTCAAGTGGCAAATATTAGGGGGATCAACGTGAAAGTAACTTTTCTGGGAACCGGGACATCCCACGGCGTTCCGGTCATCGGATGCGATTGCGCAGTCTGCCGCAGCATGGACCCTCGCAACCACCGCACCAGATCATCGATTTTGGTGGAAACCGGCGGTCTGCACATTTTGATCGACACTGCCACCGAATTTCGCCTTCAAGCCCTGCGGGCTGGGATTAAGCAGATCGACGCGGTGCTGTACACTCACTGCCATGCGGATCATGTTTTCGGCTTTGATGATCTGCGCATTTTCAGCCAGCGTTCGGGCAAGGCGGTACCATTTTACGGCAATTACGACACCATTGCCGAAATGCTGCAGGTGTTCGGCTATGTCTTCCGCAGAACTCAGGAAGGCGGCGGAAAGCCATTGGTCACGCCAATCGTTGTCGACGGCCCTTTTCAAGTGGAGGGGGTTGCGGTGACCCCGATTCCGGTGTACCACGGCAATCTGCCGATTTATGGGTACCGCGTCGGTGATCTGGCCTACATTACCGACTGCAGCCGGCTGCCTGAGGCCTCGCTGGAGCTGCTTCGGGGCTTAAAGGTGCTGATCCTGGGGGTGATCCGCCACGAGCCTCATCCAAGTCATATGCACGTGGATGCCGCCTTGAAGCTTGTCGCCAGACTTAAGCCGCGGCAGACATATTTCACTCACATCACCCATCTTCTGGACCATGAGCAGACAAACCGGCAGCTGCCGCCAGCTGTGTCGCTAGCCTACGACGGATTGATTATTACTGTCTAACAGGCATCTAGCTTTGCCGTCAGCCATATATTTATATTGTCAATCTGCTTCCAGAGTAGGGGTGATGATTGGTGGATGTCGGTGATGCAATTCGCAGGTTCAGCAAAACCCCGCTCAAGCATCGCATGAGCAAGTACCTGCTGGAGTATCTGCTGGAAAACACAGAGCTCTTGAACAAAATCCGCATCGTCAATACACGGGCATATTTGCCGGACACAATGATGATCGCGCAGGCAGGAGTGGAGGGGCTGCCTTTTGAACTGGAACTGGGAGCGGTGGAGCGCGATGAAGTTTCCATCATCAACGGGCGGCTGGTGAAGCAGAAGCGGAAGAACAGAGCGATTTGGATAACTGATCCGGTGCAGGCGGTTGAGGTGCTCCGCAAATTCAACGGAATCCTCTATGTGGAGTTCCGGTTCGCAGGCGAGGTCCCCGAATGGTACAGGCAAATCGTGGCCGAATTCAAGGCTGAGTGCGCCATGGAATCGGAGATCGCCCAGTTGATCCGGGAGCAGGTGGAACTGCTCCTTTCCGGAGTTGTCCTGAAGGACGAAATCGATCAGGCGCTGCAGATGGGCGACGAAAAATTGTTTCAGATCAAAGTACAGCAATACAAACAAATCTGCGAAAGATGTTTGTGGGATTTCTAATTTATTGGCTTGTTCCTGCTTTTACCTCGGATGAGGTTGGCAGGAATTCGTTTGCCGGCTGTGGAAATTGTCGTAAGAGGTGAGGGGACATGAAAGTAAAGAGAACGAAATCGCCGCTGCGGGAATGGGTCGAATCGATTGTCGGAGCTGTAATCCTTACTGCCTTCATTATTGTCTTTATCGCTCAGTCTTTTGTGGTGGAGGGCACATCGATGCTGCCCACCCTGGAGAATAACCAGCGTTTGTTGGTGGATAAGCTTACCTACCGGTTCCGCGAACCCAGGCACGGCGACATTGTGGTCTTTAGGTATCCAACGAATCCCAAGGAGGAATTCATCAAACGGATCATAGCCGTTCCCGGAGACACAGTGGCTATTACCAGCGGAAAAGTCTATGTCAACGGCCAAGTGATTGTGGAGGACTATATTCTGGAGCCGACCATCCGGGGTTTCAGTCCGCACATTGTCCCCGAAGGGCACTATTTTGTATTGGGTGACAACCGCAATGACAGCCTGGACAGCCGTGATCCCCGCGTCGGCTTTGTGCCCCGGAAAAACATTATCGGCAGAGCCATCTGGTCTTATTGGCCATTGAACCGCATCGGCATTTTCCGAGTACCGGAGGCGTTGGCAGGACTAGCGGAACAGGAGTGATGGGATTGAACCAGTTTGATCAGTACCAGGAAGCGGCTAAGCGGACATTGAACACAAAGATCGAAGCCCGGTACATTTTGGCCAATCTCGGCATGGGATTGGCAGGAGAAGCGGGCGAAGTGTGCGACTATCTCAAGAAAGTCGTCTTCCACGGCCATCAGCTTGATCCGGCCAAAGTGAGCGAAGAGCTGGGCGATGTCCTCTGGTACCTGGCGAATGTGGCAGAGGCGGCCGGCCTTTCCCTGGGGGACATAGCCGAGCAGAATATCGCCAAACTGCGAAAGCGTTATCCGAACGGATTTGAGCAAATCCGCTCGCAGCAGCGCGCTTGAAAACAACCGCGAACATGAAGGCCTCGCTCCCTGCCCGGTGTGGTTATGGTAGCGAGGCCTTTTTTTGGGCAATGAGGTGAGTTGGTTTGTTAAGTGAATACTTAACAGTGGCCAAAACCAGTGAAATAGTGTTGGTGGAGCGCAAATCGAGATTCATCGGGCGCGCTTGCCCAGTTGATTCTGTTTCCGCGGCGGAACAGTTTATTCAGGAGATCAGCAAGAAACACTGGGATGCCACGCACAATGTGTACGCCTACATTGTCGGCATCAACGCTGAACAGCAGAAATGCTACGACGACGGAGAACCGAGCGGCAGTTCCGGGCTGCCTACCTTGGAGGCAATTAAAGCGATGAACCTGACCAATGTGGTGGTAGTGGTCACCCGATACTTCGGCGGCATCCTGCTGGGGCGAGGCGGTTTGATCCGGGCTTACGGAAGCGCCGCCGCCGAGGCGTTGAAATCGGCGGGTATTGTCCGCTGTGTGCCGCATCACAGGATTAGATTGACGGTCGGGTATCCATTGATGGGCAAAGTCCAGAACGAGCTGGCCAACGGCGGTGTGCTTATCCACGACACCTTATATGCGGCGGAAGTCACTTTTGTCGTGGATGTCCAAACAGAAAAGGCAGAACACATCTACCGGACGGTGCAGGATCTCACTGCCGACCAATTTCAGTGGGAACTGGCCGGAGAAGTCTACCGGCAGGTGCCTGTGGAGCAGCTTTAATGAAAATATGCTGGCGGTTGAGCTGTGACAGTAGTATAATAGAGTCGAACTGCAGTCAAGAAGGGAGCGGTTTGACATCGGCAAAGCCAAGTGGTTGTTCGTGTTTGTGATTATCCTGGCCTTCTCGGCGGCCGCCGCGGCGGCTTTCCCTGAGCCGGTGGGCTATGTCAACGATTTCGCCAATGTGATCAGCAGCAGCAGTGAAGCCCAAATCACGGCCATCGCCGAGGCTTTGGCCGAGAATCAGGGGATTGAGCTGGCGGTTGTAACGTTTTCCGATATAGGCGGACAGTATTTGGAGGACTATGCTGTTGACCTGTTTGCCGCTTGGGGGATCGGAGGCCCGGACGACAGCGGGATTTTGATTCTTTTGGTGATCGACACACGGGAAATCAGGGTGGAGACGGGCTACGGCATTGAAACCGTTTTGCCTGCCGGAAAAGTCGGCCGCATTCTTGATGAATACGTCATACCGCATCTGCGCAGAAGTGATTGGGACACGGCGATGGTTGAGGCGGCCAAGGCGTATCAGGAGGCATTGGCAGGAGAATCGTTCACATTAGAAAGAAAAGCGGACGATGACGGCGACAGGCTGCCGTCATTCGTGATCGCTCTTATAGTTGTCATCGTTATCTGGATGATAATGGCCCGGAATTCGTCCGCGCCCAACAAGGGCTCGGGAAACCAGCCGCCTCAGCCGCCGATCATCATGCCCCCGGGGATTCCCCGTATTGGCGGAGGCAAGTCCGGCGGCCGATCTGGAGGAGGCAGATCCGGTGGAGGCAGATCCGGTGGAGGGTTTGGCGGTTTCGGCGGCGGGCGCAGCGGTGGCGGCGGCGCCACCCGCAGATTCTAGATGGAGGAGGAAAAACAAGTGAGCGCAGAAATGAAGAAAAGAGGAATGAGCGCAGGTGTCATAGCGCTGATCGTTGTTGTGGTCCTGCTGGCCATTTTGGCGGCAGCGGCAGGCGCGGTCATCTCCACCTATAATTCGCTGGTAAGCATGGAAACCGCGGTGGATGCGGCTTGGGCGGAAGTGGAGAACGCGATGCAGCGCCGCATGGATTTGATTCCGAACCTGGTGGCGACCGCCAAGGGATATATGACACATGAAGAGAAAGTGTTCACAGAGATTGCCGATGCCCGTTCGCGGATGTTGTCGGCCAACACCCCGGCGGAGATGATGGAAGCCAACCAATTCATGGACAGAGCTCTGGCGCAGCTGCTTGCTGTGAGTGAGGCATATCCTGATTTGAAAGCGAACACCCATTTCACCGCCCTGATGGATGAGCTGTCGGCGAGCGAGAACAAGTTGTTCCAGGAACGGCGCCGGTACAATGACGCAGTGGCCGCGTGGAACGTGAAGATCAAGCAGTTCCCCACTGTGATCGTGGCCAGCATGTTCGGCAAGACAGAGCGGCCGTTCTTTGAAGCCAGGCCGGGAGCGGATGAACCGCCGGTGGTGAGTTTCGATTAGGGGTGATATAGGTGCGCCCTTTGGTGGAAATCTATACCGACGGCGCCTGTTCCCACAACCCTGGGCCGGGAGGCTGGGCGGCTGTCTTGATTTACACCGACAAGGCCCGCCAGCATGTGAAGGAATTCAGCGGGTATGCTGAACACACCACTAACCAGCGCATGGAACTGACTGCCCCCATCGAAGGGTTGAGGCGGCTTAAAACCGGCTGCCGGGTTAAGCTGTATTCCGACAGTGCGTATCTGATAAACGCCTTCACCTTAAGATGGATTGACGGCTGGAGGAAGCGGGGCTGGAAGAATGCCCGCAATCAGCCGGTGAGCAACCGGGATCTGTGGGAGCAGCTGCTGGAGTTGGCGGGGCAGCACGATATAGAGTGGATTAAAGTTGAAGGCCATGCCGACAACTACTGGAACAACCGCTGTGATCAGCTGGCAAGGGAAGCGATCAAGCAGGGGCTTGCCAGCAGATAGCTGAATAACAATAAGCCGGGTTTATCCCGGCTTTTGTTGTGGTTTAAGAGGTTTTGGCAGTGTTAGCTGTTTGCGCTCCGCCTTTTTGCTTGGGCGGTACTGATCAAAATCGTAGTTGTAACCGTAATACTCGTATTGATAATCATAGATCTTGTGCGGATTTCTGTTTCTTGGTTCTATCACCGTTTTTCACTCCACTGACAGGGCTGACACTACAGTCTATGATCGCAGTGGAGGTTCGGGAACCAGCCTTGCCTAGTAAGGTAGGCTTAAAAATGTGTCGATGTCCATCATCCGCTCCGGATCAATGATATGGGCCTGCTCCTTTAACTCGGTCAAATCCCGGCGCGGCATTTCCTGGAGCAGGTGGCGCAGTACGGCCACAGCCGCGTCAGGATGTTTGGTATGCACAAAAATACTTAGCACACGGAGCTGCGAGGGGTGTTGGACACCGTAGAACCGGTTGGTGGCGTCGCCAAGAGGATACATGGCGCCCAATTCCTCCTGGATCCGCTCAAAGCGGTCATAGGGAAGAGAAAAGATGTCCGGTGCCTCCCCTGCCGCCATGCGCACGAACAGCTGGTTTTCGATCACGCTAAGGCTTGATGTCTGCAGCTCGATGTAGATTTCATCATTGGTGGAATTGAAATCGCCGATAATCTGATTAAGCTGTTTCTGTTCTTCGAACGAAGCCTCCACCAAAACTGTGATCTTGATACGCCCGGCCGCAGGATCCGACGGCTTCGGCCAGATGATAGTAACAATAATCAGAGCGATGATCACTCCCACCGCGATCATCAGGTGTTTGGGGTCGATCGGCGGCGGAGGGCCGTCACCGGCGCGGCGTTCGCCCACAACCGTTTTGGCCACTTGGGGGCATCCTCTCCGGGCACAGCCGCCGTTTTCTTTCCAGCAGTCAGCGTGATGGACCAGGTGACAGCGGGGGCATTCCACCACTTCATCGCCGGCTGCAAATTCCTGCTCGCAGCGGGGGCATTTTCTGCCGATATGACGAGACTGTGCATCGAGAACTTCCAGTTTTTCCTCCACAGCTTCACCTCCCAAAAATGCCATTATTCATAATTAAAGATAACACATTTGCGCATGAATGCCAAGATAGAGCGCCTGCGAAAAGAAAGCCCGATCCTGCCGGGAGGCGGGATCAGGCATAAAGCTGCATCATTCATGATCATGAGAATACAATAAGCGGTTTGATGATGTTGTCCGCTTTGGTCTTCATCAATTCGAAGGCTTTGTCCACCTCATCAAAGGGGAAAACATGGGTGGTGAGGCGGGTCGGGTCGATCCGTTTGTTTTGCAGAAGCCTCAGCATTCGCTCCATGCGGACACGGCCGCCGGGGCACAAATCGGTGACAATGGTGATGTTGGCCATGCCCACACCCCATTCGAGGCGGGGGATATGGACAAACTCACCGCTGCCGTGATAGCCGATGTTGGATACAGTGCCTCCGGGTTTGGTGACCTTTACTGCCTGTTGGAACGTGATATCCGCTCCCAGGGCTTCAATGGCCGAGTCGACTCCCTGGCCGTCTGTAAGCTCCATGATCTTTTTCACAGGGTCTTCTTTGGTGAAGTCCACAATCACATCTGCGCCGTAATAACGGGACAGCTCCTGGCGCTTGGGGTCGGCTTCGACGGCAATGATCAGCCCTGCTCCAAGCATTCGCGCCCCCGCCGTGGCCATCAAGCCGACAGGGCCTTGGGCGAAAACCGCCACAGTGCCGCCCAGAGGGATGTTGGCGTTTTCCGCGCCTGCGAATCCGGTGGACATCATGTCGGTGCAGTAAACAGCTGCGTCATCTGAAATGCCATCGGGAATCAAGGCCATGTTGGCATCGGCTTCGTTGACATGGAAATACTCGGCGAATGTCCCATCCTTGACATTGGCGTACATCCAACCTCCCAATGCCTGTCCGGATTGGGACGGGAATCCGCGCTGCGCCGCATCGGAACCCCAGATGGGGGTGATGGCGCCAACGCAGACTCGGTCTCCTGGTTTGAACAGTTTGACTTCGCTGCCAACTTCTGCCACAATTCCCACGGCTTCATGGCCAAGGGTGAGATTCGTCCGCTCACCAATGGCGCCGGCGACTGTATGCACGTCCGATGTGCACACCAGCCCCCTTGTAGCCCGCACGACAGCATCATTTGGACCGCAGGCCGGCTTATCCTTTTCCATGAACCCCACTTCACCAATCCTGCGCATCACGAACGCCTTCATATGTTTGACCTCCTCTTGATGTTATTGGTGAATGAACATATAAGGCCGAGGTATGAAGGAGAATCAAACAACGCTGCCGTAAGGATTCAATGCCGGAGAGTGAAAAAAACCACTTTTTGTCATATGTATTCGTTTAAAAAAGCGATTATCCTTTCGGAATTGACAAAATGATCACAAATTCCACTCATTCAGGCCGGACGCGGCGGCCGATCGCAATTGACGGTAGCATTGGACAGCAGGCAGGAACAGGCGATAGTCTGGTCAAATATAAGGCTGTAGCGTGCAACTTGAGTGCCGGGGAGGCGATTCCGGATGGGTGGAGTTTTTGAACAAGTTGTGATTATCGGCGTGGGATTGATCGGCGGGTCGCTGGGGATGGCTATCCGCAAACATCGTCTGGCAAAACAGGTGATTGGGATTGACCTGGACACCCAAAGCCTGGCGCTGGCTCAGGATTTGGGCGCCGTAGACATGTGGGATACAGAGTATACAGCGGTCGAAGATGGGGATCTGGTGATTTTGGCGGCGCCGATCAGCGCCAATTTGGAGATTTTGGAAAAGATCAGCCCGCTGCTTGCGCCGCAGGCGCTGATCACAGATGTAGGCAGCACCAAGGGCGAGTTCATATCACATGCCGAGCGGATGATGGCAGGCAGAAGCATGTTTGTAGGCGGCCATCCGATGGCGGGTGCGGAAGCTGGCGGAGTGAGAAGGGCCGATCCGTATCTCTTTGAAAACGCCTACTACATTCTCACACCCACGGAAAAGACTGCTCCTCAGGCTTTGGCAGCGATGGAGGAATTAGTGAAAGGGATTGGTGCCAAGCCGCTGTTTTTGGATCCCCAAACGCACGACCTGGTTGTGGCAGCCATCAGCCACTTGCCCCATTTGGCGGCGGCTGCCTTGGTGCAGGCGGCCGCTGCCGTCGATGTAGAGTATCCGGTGACACTTGCTTTGGCGGCGGGAGGATTCAAGGATACGACCAGGATAGCCTCAGGAGACCCATCCTTGTGGCGGGAAATCTGCTTCAGCAACAAGGAGCAGATTATTACCATGATTGATCACTTTGTGGGCTACCTTGCCGCCATGCGGCAGGCGCTGGCTGGAGACCGGGAGCAGGAGTTTGTGGATCAGCTGGCAAAGGCCAAGGCTGTGCGGGATCAGATTCCGGCCAAGATGAAAGGGTATTGGCCGTTCCTGGATGAGGTGATTGTCACCATTCCCGACCGGCCGGGGACAATCGGGGAAGTGGCGGCCATTTTGGGCGGAGCAAGCATTAACATCGACGACATAGAAATCCTCAGAGTGCGGGAAGGTGAAGGTGGCTCCTTAAGGCTGGGGTTTGCCAAGCCGGGGGCGGCAGCCGCCGCGGTCCGGATCCTGAAGGAGCAGGGGTATGCGGCCTGGCTGCGGAATGCTTAAGTCTAGGCCAGGGCTTCATTGATTTCGGTCAACACCTGGGGGTCATTTTCCAGGGTGAGAGCTTCAGCCAGGGTTTCCCTGGCTTTTTTGCCGCCAATTCTGCCTAAGGCCCAAGCAGCTGTGCCCCGGACTGCCGGCTTCGGGTCCTTGATGGCACGGGCCAGTTCAGTAACCGCTTCTTCAAGGCGGAGGTTACCGCAGATGACGGCGGCGTTGCGCTGGAGGATGCCTTTGCCGCGCCAGCCGATTGGCGTCCGCCCGAATCTTTGTTTAAATTCGGTGCTGGTGATGTTCAGCAAAGGAATGACTGGAACACTCGGCCCTTCCTGCGGCATGAAGCAAGAGTGGGGGGAAGGTTTGGCCTGCTGGTTATATGGGCATACCTCCTGGCAGATGTCGCAGCCCCAGAGGCGGATCCCAATCTTTTCCCGCAGCTGCCGGGGAATGAAGCCCTGCATTTGGGTCAGGTATGAGATGCAGATATAGGGATTGATTCTGCCCGGTGCGAAGAGGGCATTGGTGGGGCAGGCTTTGACGCAGAGTTCGCAGTCGCCGCAGCGGGATGCCATTGGAGTGGCATTGGTGGCCGGCAGTTCCACATCCACGAGAATGCTGCCGAGAAAGATCCAGGAGCCGTAATCCGGCAGATAGACGCAGCAGTTTTTGCCCAGCCAGCCAAGCCCGGCACGGAGGAAGATCGCCCGGTCGATGGTGGGTTTGGTGTCGACGCAGATCAGGTATTCATTTACACTGAGATGGGCCTGCATCCAGCGGGCTAGGGCGGTGAGCCTCTCAGTGAACACCCTGTGGTAGTCGCTGCCCCAGGCATAGCGGGACAAAAGCCCGGACTGGGGCTCCACCCGAGGCGGCACGGATTTGTAGGCAATGGCCGTACTGATGATGGATTTGACGCTGGGCAGCAGTGCCTGAGGGTGGGTGCGGAGCTGCAGATCCTGCCCTGCGAAATCGGGATAGAGTTTTTGTTCCTGAAGTTTGGCCAGCGCCGGCAGGGACTCGGCAAACGGAGCCGGGTGGGTGACGGCGACTGCGTCCAACCCTAAGCTGTAGGCTTTGGCGAAGAACTTATCCACGGCAATCTCTCCCTGGTCAGACAAAGAGTTTGCAAGACAAAGGGCAGGCATGACGGCCTGCCCTTATGCATCAGTTAGTTGGCTGCTTCGACAGAGGTAACCTCAGGTACCTGTTGTTTAATAATGCGCTCAATGCCGGCTTTCAGAGTCATCTGGGACATTGGGCAGCCTACGCACGCGCCTTTGAGGCGGACTGTCACAACGTTGTTGTCATCAATGCTGACCAGCTCTACATCGCCACCGTCGCCTTGGATTTGGGGACGGATCAAGTCTATGACTTTCTGCACTCTCTCTTGAAGCGAGCTCAAGAAAGGCACCCCCTTTAAATTTATAACTGTATTGATAAGTATACACCTTTTCGCCATGATTTACAACACTTGGGGGGAAATTGATACCGGTGCTGATTATGGTGCAGGTGTTTGACAAGAATAAATAGAAGAGACAAGCAATGGTGCTATAGGATGGGGATTAGAACAATCGCGAAAACAACAACTTGGTAAAAGGAGACCACGCTGCTCTTGTGAACACTAGATTTGGTTTTTCCACCATGTGAAAAAACTTTTTTCCGATAAGAAGTTTATACGAAAACTTGGCTTTGAAACTGTAGATCCGATTGATAACGAATATGAGCTTCTGGTCTTGTCGTTTGACGGTATCAAGCCAAGTACATTGTGTCTTCAATAACTGGGCTGTTTTCCACAAAGGCAAGTTTGTTACCATCAGTATCTGTAATGAAAGTTTCCTTAGTAAAAAACTATAAGCGTGACTACACATATCACAGAAAGCTGGTGATATGATTGGATTATCAGATAAGAGAGAAGACCCCGGAAGATAAAGCATGGATTATACCCTATATGAGGGAGAACTGGGGTTCGGAGAAAATTGTGACCAGAAATACCATACATGAAGCCGCTGAAGTTCCGGGCTTCATTGCGGAGAAAAACAAGAAACCTGTTGGTATCATATTGTATAACATTAGGGATAACGACTGCGAAATAGTGCTTTTGGCGAGCTTCACTGAGAGAGTGGGGATAGGCTCGGCATTAATCGATTCGGTGAAGAGAATTGCTAGGCTGCATGGATGCGGGCGTGTTTGGCTTATAACAACCAATGACAACACACCTGCGCTCCGGTTTTACCAAAAACGGGGTTTTACTTTGGTCGCCGTATACCGGAACGCCATTGCCGAATCAAGAAAGCTGAAACCGAAGATCCCGCTTGTGGGTGTTGACGGGATACCGATCAGAGACGAGATGGAAATGGAATTGTTGTTGAGATGAGGCGAAGACTCCATCTTTGGCAGGTTTACGGTTAAAGATTCAAGCCATCCCGGGATTGACGCCAGTTGCTGCATATGTTGCATATACCGGCAGGATAATTGTGGATAATCTGTAATATATGAATGTAAACCATGTTCGATGGAGGAGAGGCATTTAATGTGGAAAGAGCTACTGAAACAAGCGGTGAAAACCAAGCTCAACTGTCGGGTGCTGGCCGGATTTAACGCCAATGTCGATGTTGTGATCAAACTCAACGCAGCAACGATCGCTAAGATCATTGAGCGGGAACCACAGGTTCTGGTAAACGCACCTGAGAATCCCACCGCTGTGTGGCCGATCAAGACCAATGTGGAATTCATGGCCTTGCTTCAAGAATGCATCAAGGTTGGGAAGTCATACTATGGTGTGATGGATTCCAGCCTTTCCGACTGGTTCAACCAGGTCTTTCCCGAGCGGGCCGAAGCTATGGGCGGCCAGGCAGGAATCATCGCCAATCAAATGGCAGCGTTGGGCGCGACCAGCTGCGTATACTGCCCGGTCCTATCCCCGAAGCAGGCAGCGCACTTTGACGAGAGGGTGTTTTATCCCAAGGTCAACGGCAAATTCGCTTGGATTCCGATCAGGACAGCTGTCAATGATCAGTGGACCAAGCTCAACTATATTTTCGAATACCCCAAAGGGACGATCTTTAAGTTTGGCGATCAGGAAATCATCTCACCGAGAGCCAACCGGGTCATCCTCGGTACCCGCAACCCCAAAGCAGCCATGGGCTTCGATCCGGTGATAGAGGCACACTTGGCCGAAGTCGGGCAAAGTGTTGATCTAGCCTTCATGGCAGGCTATCACCACGGGAGGATTGAGGGCCGGGCTGAGACTCTGGCAGAATACATTGATCTCAGCGTCAATGACCTTAAACGCTTGAAATCTGGGAATCCTAATCTCAAGCTTCATCTGGAATACGTGCCCATGCCCAATGCGGCGGATGAAGTGATTTTGATGAGGGAAATCGCACCGCTGTTCACCAGCTTTGGTATCAATGAAAACGAGATCCGCCGGCTCTTGGACGAGCTGGGCCATCCAGATTTGGTGGCGGAGATAGTAAAAAAAGAACGGGCATTCAGCCTGTACCAAGGCGTACTGCAGATTGCCCGGGAGTTGAAAGTATCCCGCATTCAACTCCACAACCTTGGTTATTATGTAGTTGTGCTGATGAAGCCGTATGACGTGGATCCCGCAGTAGTAAGGCAGGCTTGCCTGTTCGCCTCGGCAGTGAACGGTGTCAAGGCGATGCAGGGCGGGGCAGTGCCGCTGGAGGATGTTGCCCGGATGGCGGATTACCCGCTGAGTGAGATTGGGCTGGAACAGCTGAAAGCGTTTGCCAGCGAAGCCAAGCGCCTAGGCCTGCCGGCAACCGACGAGATGCTGGATACCGGCATCATGGAGATGGATGATCATTGGGTGCTGGTTGTCCCGGCACACGTGATCCCGAATCCTGTCAGCACTGTGGGAATGGGCGATACCGTATCTTCCAGCGCCTATGCCGCCGAAGTGTCACTTGCAGCTGTCAAATCGTGCAACTGTTAGTTACTGCTTGCAGTCCGGATCATAAGGAGGATCCAGTTGATTATTGAGGGCACACAAAGGAATTACCGGGGCTTTGTCTTGGACCCGTTTCAGCAGGAAGCGATCGAGCACATCGACCAGGGCTTTTCCGTACTCGTGGCGGCTCCCACCGGCACCGGCAAGACATTGATCGCTGATTATCTGATCGAAAAAGTGTACAGGGAACATGGCCGGGTGATCTACACCGCCCCGATCAAAGCGTTGAGCAATCAGAAGTTCAAGGAGTTCAAGGCGCTTCTCGGGGAAGAAGCAGTCGGTATTTTGACTGGCGATATAGTTGTGAATCCCGATGCTTCAATTCTGATTATGACCACCGAGATCTTCCGGAATCTCCTCCAGGAATCGCCGGAGCGGGTGGCTGATGTCCGCTATGTCATCTTCGATGAGATCCATTACATCGACGATCCCGAGCGGGGCAGTGTCTGGGAAGAAAGCCTGATTTTTATGCCGGATTCGATGCGGTTTCTGGGCTTGAGCGCCACAATTCCAAATGTGACTCAGCTGGCATCGTGGATCAGCGAGATCAAACAGCAGGATATTAAAGTGGTGACTTACTTTGAACGGGCGGTGCCTCTCCGCCACTTTATCTATGAACAAAGTTTGGGCATGGTGCCGGTGAATCAGTTCCAGAAGCAGTATAAGAAAATAAGCGGCAGGCTAAAATCTCTCGATCCTCGGGCTGTGCCCAAGACCACACATGTGGATTTGATCAAAGCGATCAAGGATGACTACCTGCCCTGTCTCTTTTTCACCTTCAGCCGCAAAAAAGCAGAACTCAACGCGGTGGAGCTTGGCTGGGAACACAACTTCCTGACGCCGAAGGAACGCAGGCGGGTGGAAGCGTTGATCGAAGAAGTGACAGAGCGCTATCCCCCGATCCTGAGCGACCGCTGGAGTACTTTGCGCAGTCTTCTGCTGCAGGGAATCGGTTATCATCACGCCGGGATGCTGCCGGCTTTGAAAGATGTGGTGGAAGACCTGTTCACCCACCGCTTGATCAAGGTTTTGTACTGTACAGAAACGTTCGCAGTGGGTTTGAACTTCCCCTGCCGCACTGTTTGTTTTGACTCCAGCACCAAATGGGACGGCCAGTCGTTCCGCACCATTTCCAACCGTGAATACTATCAAATGGCTGGGCGCGCAGGCAGGCGGGGGATCGATACGGAAGGCTTTGTGTTCACTGTAGTGGACTTCCAGTACTTCGACCTGCAGGAACTGCCGAGTATGAAAGAGTCTGAGATTGAGCCGCTGCAAAGC
This sequence comes from uncultured Clostridia bacterium, assembly GCA_900019385.1. GTDB lineage: Bacteria > Bacillota > Limnochordia > Darwinibacteriales > DTU012 > DTU012. Next base: position 6,524 of record FIZJ01000013.1, on the reverse strand, counting down.
CAGTTCAACCTGACATACAACTCTGTTCTGAATTTGATCAAAAACTATGATGAGCAGCACATTTACCGCATCCTGGGGCAGAATTTCGCCACATACCAAGCTTTGGACACCAGGAGTTTTCTGCGGCAGCAGATCGATGAGTTAAAAGCGGAGCTGGACAAATTCTGCGAACACTTGGACAGCCAATCATGCCCTGTGGAGTATGAGCGGCTGGTCCGGAACAAAAAACGGCTCCAGGCTATTCTGCGCAAGACCAAGAATCCGCGATCGAAGCGGAAGCTGCGGCAGGAAATAGCGATTATCCAGGATAAACTCAGTCAAATGTCCTTGAAAGAGTGTTCCAGAGAAGAACAGCGCAAGTGCTTGCGCGATCAGAAGAAGTACCGCAAGCTGAAAAACCGCTACCAGGCTTTGCTGAAGCGGGAGCAGCAGATTGATCCCCAGGGAAGGTATTACCAGGAGTTTCAATCCAAGAAAGCGCTGCTTGAGGCCTTGGGCTATCTCAACGGCAACCAGCTGACAGCGGCTGGTGAGTTTGCCAGTCAAATCCACGGTCATGAGCTGTTGATCACCGAACTGTTCATGGATGGGTGGTTCCATAAGTACTCTGTGGAAGAGCTGAATGCCCTGGCGGTTGCCATCAGCTATGAGCCGCGCCGCAACGAAGTGAAGATCCGTCATAGACTCAATTTCGCGCCTGCCTACAAGTTTGTGTTTCAGTTGGCCAAGATGGAAGAACGGTTCTTGGGCTACTCCACCGTCACCTTCAACGACCATATCGCGCTCTTGGCCTACCGCTGGTCGCATGGAGAGAGTTTCTCCACTTTGATGGATGCGGCGGCTATTGATGAAGGCGATTTGGTTTTTGCTTTCCGGCGCGGAATTGATCTGCTGCGGCAGGTGCGCAATGCTGCGTTGGAGGATGCATATTTGGGGGGCAAGATTAAAGAGTGTATCGCCCGGATGGACAGGGACCAGGTATCGATCATTCTGTAATCTTATTGCAGCGAAAATATATAATACGGAAGATTCTGAAATTTAGACTGCCAGTCCGGGCTGGCAGTCTTATGACGGGTGTAGTGTGCTACGGATATCTGCGATAGGGGGTTATCTTAGCCCATCTCCGATTAAGTAACCGCCGACAAAAGACCCAACGACTACTGCCCCTGCGATAGCCCATCCAACGGGGCCGCAAGCCAAGAGAGATCCTACGCTCATACCGAAAATCGATGCTCCGCCTAGGTGTACTGCTATGGATGTGGCTGATGCGATTGCACCTAGACCGGATGCGATTTTATCAGGTTCCAAACCACCGTTAATCGCCAACAACTGAACATCATCAAGGGTAGTCAGATTGCTGAGCTCGGCCATGAACACCCACCTCCTTTCCTTTATTCATAAAAGGATCCCCGGATATCCTTTTTAAGCTTTACGTAGGTTGGCAATGCGTGAGTTCAGATCAGGATGCGTCAAGAGAGGCCGTCTGTATACCGCAAATTCAGGCTTATACCGGGACTTCTCATTTAGAATTGTCAGTGCGCGAATCAGGGCTTCTTTGTCACCGATCAGCTCGGCCGCATAGCGGTCTGCAGCGTATTCGCCTTTTCTAGTGTTGGATAACCAGCGAAGCAACAACACAACAAAGCTGACGATACCAATGGTCCCGATGAGATTACTGGAAAGAGAATCTTTTGGTAACACGTTGGCTGTGGTAAGCAGGCCCATCGGGAGGATTATGAGCATCCAAAGATCAAACAATCTTTTTACACCGTCCTTATGCTTGATATGCGCTATCTCATGAGCTAAGATCGCCCTTAGTTCCTCATTGGACAGTGTCTCAAGCAAGGGCTTGGTCACGATGATGTAGAAATAATCCCGATAACCGTTTACCATCGCGTTAAAGCTCTTAGCAGGCTGTATGAACACGTGAATCTGTTTGAGTTTCAGCTCTGCTTTGCGCAGAAGCTCGGTAGTGATCTCGTGAATGGGGCCTTCTGTCAGAGTCTGGAATATCCCAGCTCGTGCTTGGATTATCGGTAACCGCCAGCCAATTGAGGTAATCACAACATGAAGAGTCAGAAAAAGCGATAATGTCACGCTAAAATGCACCCTGTCAGAAACCATGCACCATATAGCGATTAGGTAAATCGCTATGAAGAATACGATCAGGAGGTAATAAAGGATTCTGAACCGAAGACGAACATCCAACCTCACCACTCCTATCGCAAGTATAATTCTGTTAATTTAGAATATAGCATAAAACTTCGCAAAAGGCAAGGGGGAAAATCAGTTTTTTCCAGAAATTATACGGTGGATCTAAGCCTAAGCAGTGTGGCAATAAGGTTTGGGATATCCAGGCACTGAAGGAGTTTCCTATGCTGGATGCGAATACCAAACAATAATGCATCACCAATGCATCTTCCACTATACCACAACAATGTCAGGAGGAATAGAGATGGCAGCACCGCTAACCCGGGAGCAGGCCTGGGAACTTCTAACTGAATACAATCAATCAGATGCATTATTGAAGCACGCATTGGCTGTAGAGGCAGTGATGCGCCACTTCGCCCGCCTTTACGGCGAAGACGAGGAAAAATGGGGTGTGATAGGGCTGCTTCATGATTTGGACTATGAGCAGTTTCCGGAACAGCACTGCCAGAAAACAGCCGAAATCATGCGGGAGCGGGGTATCGATGAAGAATACATCCATGCCGTCTGCAGCCATGGGTACGGCATCTGCTGCGATGTGGAGCCGATCCACCGCATGGAAAAGGTCTTGTATGCAATTGACGAGCTTACCGGTTTGATCAACGCTGTTTGCTTGATGCGCCCTTCCCGGAGTGTGCTGGATCTGGAAGTGAAGTCGGTGGTTAAGAAATATAAGCAGAAAAACTTTGCCGCCGGTGTCGACCGTGATGTGATAGAGAAAGGCTGCCAGATGTTGGGCATAGAAATGAACGAACTGATTCATGAAACAATCCAGGGTATGCGTACGGCAGCGGAAGCTATTGGGTTGAAAGGCGCCGTCGAGATGGCCGAACAGTGATCAGCTGCCGACAGGCAGGGAGGGGTGGAAGGATGAATCAGAAACTGCTTTTCAATGATGGTTGGGAGTTTGCCAAAAGCAGCCTGGAGGTCAATGATCCGGCAGGGCTCGATTTCCAGCCTGTGGATCTTCCTCATGATTGGCTGATTTGGGATACAACGAACCTCTACGAAGACAGCATCGGCTGGTACCGCAGAAAGCTGGTTTTACCCGAGATACCAGAACATGTCCTGCTTTATTTTGAAGGCGTATACATGGATTCTTCAGTGTATGTGAACGGGAAACTGGCCGGCGAATGGAAGTACGGTTATACTTCTTTCGAACATGAGATTACCGATGCTTTGGTTCCGGGCGAGAACGAGATTCTGGTCAAAGTGGTCCACCAGGCGCCTAACAGCCGCTGGTACTCAGGGGCGGGGATCTACCGCAATGTGTGGCTGAAGCTTAGAGGCGCGAGCTTCGTCGAAACGGACGGGATTTACGTATCCATTAAGCCGGAGCAGGGCCGGTGGCGGGTGGAAATCGATACGGAACTGTGCTTGTCTGCCGATGTTGAGTTGATCCACACCATTTATGATCAGGAACAGGTGGTTGCCGCATCGAGCCACATCATTGGCGCTGACGATCTCACAGCTGAACAGAAGGTGTGTTCAAAGCTGGATTCCCAGGTTATCGAGGTGGCCGATCTGCAGCGGTGGAGCCCGGACAGCCCGTATCTTTACCGGCTCGTGACCAAACTGCGGCTTGTGGAAGATGGCCGCATTGTGGAAACAGTCGCGCAAAACATCGGGTTTCGGGAAATAGTCCTCGATCCCGACAACGGTTTGATCGTCAACGGTCAAAAGATGAAACTGAACGGTGTATGCGAGCATCATGACCTGGGGGCTTTGGGGGCGGCGTTTAACCGAGTGGCTTTGGCACGGCGGTTCAAAATATTGAAGGAAATGGGTGTCAATGCGATCCGCACCGCTCACAACCCACCGGCGCCGGACTTGATGGACCTAGCCGATGAAATGGGCTTTTTTATCGTTAATGAAGCCTTTGATATGTGGGAGCGGCGCAAGACCAAGTATGACTATGCCAGGTTTTTCCCGGAATGGGTGCAGCGAGACGTGCGGAGCTGGGTGAGAAGGGACCGCAATCATCCAAGTTTGCTGTTGTGGAGTATCGGCAACGAAATCTACGACACCCATGTTGACAGCCGCGGGCAAGAATTGACCCGGATGCTCCGGGACCTGGTGCGGGAGCATGATCCCAAGGCGAATGCGCCGATCACAATCGGATCCAACTATATGTGGTGGGAAAACGCGCAGAAATGCGCCGACATTCTCAAAATCGCCGGCTACAACTACGCCGAAAAGCTGTACCACGAGCATCACCGGAAGTATCCCGACTGGGTGATTTTCGGCAGTGAGACGAGTTCAGTGGTGCAGAGCCGCGGTGTTTACAAATTTCCGTTTGAACAGGCAGTCTTGACTGACGATGATGAACAGTGCTCAGCTTTGGGCAACAGCTCGGTGAGCTGGGGCGCGCGGTCGGCGGAGTCGTGCATAATCGCCGAGCGGGATGCGCCGTTTTCCCTGGGACAGTTTTTGTGGTCCGGGTTCGACTACATCGGCGAGCCGACACCCTATCACACGAAAAGCTGCTACTTCGGGCAGATCGATACGGCGACTTTTCCCAAGGATTCGTATTACATCTACCAGGCGGCCTGGACGGATTACAGGACTCGTCCCATGATCCATATCTTCCCCTATTGGGATTTCAATCCGGGTCAGGTCGTCGATGTCCGGGTCTGCTCCAATGCGCCGAAGATAGAGCTTCAGCTAAATGGAGCGACTGTCGGCACCTTCGATATTGACCACCAGCACGGCACAGAGCTAGTGGGCTGGTGGAAAGTGCCGTATGAGCCTGGAGTGCTCAAAGCGATTGCCTATGACGAAGACGGCAATGTTATCGCTGTCCACGAAAGAAGATCGTTCGGGGAGGCGCGGCGGATCCGCCTGAAGCCGGACAAGTACCGGTTGAAGGCCAATGGAGTCGACTTGATTTTTGTGGAGATTGCTGTCGAGGATGAGGACGGCAATGTGGTGGAGAATGCCGCGAACCGGATGGAGGTCAAGGTTACCGGTGCCGGCCGGTTGATCGGTTTGGACAACGGCGACAGTACGGACTTTGATCAGTACAAAGGCTTGAGCCGCAGGTTGTTTAACGGCAAGTTAATGGCGGTTGTCGCCGCGAAGCTTGAGCCGGGGAGAATCCGCATGGAAGTGGCTTCCAAGGGGCTGCCCACAGAAAGCGTCGAGTTTGATGCTGTGCCTGCTGATGATAGCGAAAAGGCGGGGGTTTCTGCTCTGATGGAAAACCGGGTTATGCCCTGCGTGACTGGTGGGTATGATGAAATCCCGGTGCGCAAGATTGAGCTGCGGTGTGTTGGGCTGGACGGCAGTTCTCCGGAGCGGGTGCTCACCAAGGAGAAGCCAGTAGTGGTAGTGGAAGCTGTTCTTTACCCGGAGAATACGTCATATCAGGAGTTGGAGTGGCAGGTGGTGAACGACCTGAAGATTCCAGTGCCCATCGCTGAAGTGGCCGCCGAAGGGCATCGGGTGACGATCAGGGCGCTTGCCGATGGTCAATTCCGGGTGAGGAGCATGTCCAAAAACGGCACAGGCAAACCCAGGCTTATCTCAGAGCTTGAGTTTGCGGCGAGAGGATTGGGTGCGCTGGCTGTCAATCCGTATCAGTTTGTTACCGCCGGTTTGTACGACTTTGCTGATGGCGTGATAGGCAGCGGCAATGAGCAGGGTGTGGCCACCGGGCGGCTGACACGGTCAGTAATCGGCTTTAAAAATGTGGATTTTGGGACAGACGGCTCAGATACTATCACTATCTCAATTTTTGCCATGACCAACGAGCCGCAGAGGATAGAGGTTTGGTCTGGATTGCCTGAGGCTGAAGGCAGCCGCTTGCTCGGTGATTTGATCTATCACAAGCCTATGAAGTGGAATGTGTATCAGCCGGAGACCTATCGGTTGGAGCGGCGCCTGCGGGGAGTGCATGATCTGTACTTTGTCGTTTATGATCGGATGCACATCAAGGGCTTTGAGTTTGCGGCGTCGCCGCGGGCCTTCGCGTTGAACCGGATCGTGGAATACGACCAAATTTACGGTGACGACTATACTGTCGAGGATGATGCGATCACCGGTATCGGAAACAACGTTTCCATCGTATTTGCCGATCTGGACTTCGGTGATGCCGGCACGCGCAAGCTGGTGGTATATGGCCGGGCTCCTCACGGGGACAATTCGATTCATGTGCAGTTCAGCGGATCCGAAGGAGAGCGAAGGCAGATCATCGAGTTCCCAGCTTCCAAGGAATATCAGGAGCTCAACTTTGAGTTGGAGCCGATGACGGGCAAACAGACGGTCACGTTCATCTTTATGCCCGGGTCGCACTTTGACTTTGGCTGGTTTAGGTT
>FIZJ01000012.1 GCA_900019385.1 uncultured Clostridia bacterium | reverse complement strand
AACGTGGAAATGAATGATTTGGACTTTCCCTGTCCCGGTGTGGCCACGCCAGGAATCAGCTGGACAGGTTCAGGACAAAGCGGTACTAATCCAAGCCATTGGGGCAAGCTCATCTTTAAAACTGGAGGTAAGTGATAGTGCTGAAAAAGTTGATATTGAGTGCGCTAATTTTAATGACTGCAGTCTTAGTATTTGCCAGCGGGTTTTCCCTTGCCAAACAAATCGACTTAGAGGCAGTGATCGATAATACATCTGTCAGCGGACGGTTTGATGTTTATCACTGGTGGACCGCCGGGGGTGAAAGGGAGGCCATTGACACTGCAATCGCCGTTTTTGAAGAACGTTATCCCAATCTGAAAGTGGTGTCAAATGCTGTTCCCGGAGGAGCAGGGGGCGCCATGGTCATGAAGGTGCAGGTCTTGGCCTTAACGGGAAATTCTTCTGAATCATTTCAAGCCCATCCAGGTTTGGAGATTGAGCCCTACTATGATGCCGATATGCTCCTAGACTTAACTGATCTTTGGCATTACGCCGATCTGGATAACCGGATCTTGCCGAGCATTGCTCAGTTTTCTCAGTTTGAGGGCCGCTATTTCCTGATCCCCATTGGGATTCATAAGACCAATATGGTTTGGTATAACATCCACATGTTTAAAGAGTATGGGGTGGAACCTAGCCCTATGCGAAGAACTGAGCCAAAAGCTTCCCAAAGGGAAATACCCCCTCGATCTAGGTGACCGCAGGGGCTGGCCGGCGACTCATACCTTTGAAACATTGATGATTGGTACTGATCCTCAGATTTATGAGGACTTTATCAACGGTAAAGCAACTGTGGAACAGGTTGAGCTGGTGCTGGAAAGATTTAGTGAGTTTATGAAATATGTCGCGCCCGATCATTCGGCCAGACTTTGGTATGAAAGTGCTGGAAGACTCGTTGCGGGAGACTATGCCATGTATCTGCAAGGTTCATGGATGCAGGCTTATTTCACATCTCTGGGATGGGAATATGGGGTAGATTACGGGGCCTTCTCCGCTCCTGGAACAAGTGATTATTTCGGAGTAAGTATTGATGGTTTTGTGGTACCAGCCAGATCCCGCGGTGTTGAAAACGGGGTCCGGTGGGCTTATATGATTACTGATCCGAAGCTGCAGATCGAGTTCAGTAAAGCCAAAGAGAGCATATCACCTTATTCTGATACGCCTCCAGATATCTATGATGAGCTTTCTTACCTGTTCTACCAGCAGCTCCATGATGAGAACATCAAGATTTACCCCAGCTGTGCTCACGGAACAGCTCTGCCGTGGATGGCCACTACAGATCTTCACAGCAGAAATCTCTGATTTTGCCACTACTTCAAATCCCGATGTGACGCGCTACGCCAGGCTGATTACGCAATCATTGAAAGAAGCAGGAGTAAGGGGCAATTGGAAGCTTAAGTAATTCTGCCATTTTGGGAGGTTAATCATGAAAAGCAACCGCTTTGTTTTATTCGGCATCATTGTGGTATTACTGTTGGCATGTTCTGTTCGTGCCCAGGAAGCTATGGAAGTTGAGTGCAGAGTAAAGCCCCTCGTTGAACAGGATGGGCTGCTCTTTAGGGATTTGAACAATAACGGTGTTTTGGATCCATATGAAGATTGGCGGCTGAGCCCAGAGGAAAGGGCCCGGGATTTGTTATCCCAGATGACGCTGAAAGAAAAAGCTGCCCAGATGCAGCATCCCACTTTTGTACCACGCCCTGATGGTTCAGCGCCAGCTTTCCTGGAAAAGTGGGCTAAGGATCTCAATGTTGGGTTCGTCTTAGTCTGGGATCTGCCCAGCGGCCGGAAAGCCGCCGAAACAGCCAACCAGGTCCAGGAATGGTCGGAAGCGTCCCGGTTGGGAATCCCGATTCTGATTAGTATGGATTCGGTCCATGGGACTAGTTATGTCAACGGAGCCTTGGTTCATCCCCATAACTTAGGTTTAGCGGCCACAAGAGATCCGGATTTGGTGCGCCGCTTGACAGAAGCCACCCGGGAAGAGCATTTGGCTATTGGTGTCCGTATGACCCTCTCCCCAGTGGCAGATATTGGGACAGAACCAAGGTGGGGCCGGGTAATGGAGACCTTCGGCGAAGATCCGGAGTTGGTGGCAAAGATAGTTGGCATTCAAGTGGAAGCCTTCCAAAACGGCCGAGAGCTTAACAGCAGATCAGTGTTGACTACTGCTAAACACTTTCCCGGATCGGGACCCCAAATGGAAGGAGTTGATATGGCCCCCATTGTCGCTTCCCTAGAAGCCTATGATCTGTATCATTTGGCTGCTTTGGGATCCAAGCCCACACTGCAGGATTTGCTGAGGCAGAAACTGGGCTTTACCGGCATTATCACCACTGACTGGGGGATGATTTGGGGGATCCAGCAGAGCGGCAGTTTTATCGGTGGAGAGATTTCTGATGACGAAGCCATTGTCATTGGAGTGGAAAATGCCCGGGTGGATGGTATTGGTGGTGAGTCTATCCGCCTGATAGATGATATGGTCCGTTTAGTGGAGGCTGGCTTGATCAGCGAAGCCAGTATCGATGATTCCGTTTACCGTATTCTGCTTGCCATGTTTAAAATGGGGATTTTTGACAATCCTTACGTCGACCCGGATTACGCGGAACAAATTGTGGGCTGCCCTGAGCATCAGGCTTTGTCTTTGGAAGCAGCTCTAAAATCCATGACCCTGTTGAAAAACGATGGCCTGCTGCCCCTGAAACCATCAGGCAATATTCTTGTCGCCGGCAGCAGGGCAGCTGATATGGACAGCCTTACAGGAGGTTGGTCATCAGGGCAGGATGGGAAAGCAATTCTCGATGTGATTCGGGAGCGGGTAGGGGATGCCGGGACTGTGTTCTACGAAGGGGAAAATCCGGAAACTGCCGCGTCCTTGGCACAGGAAAGCGATGTGGCAGTTGTGGTCATCGGTGAGCCGGCATACATGCACAGTCCGCCTTGGGGAGCCCAGACTCTGGAGATTACTCCGATGCAGCAGGAACTTCTCACAGCTATTCACGAGACTGGAACCCCAATCGTAGTCGTGGTGATAATGGGTAGACCCTATATCCTGACCTGGTGTGCTGAAAACACCAGTGCCATTCTGGTAGCTTATTACCCGGGTACTCAAGGTGCAGTAGCTATTGCTTATGTGCTGTTTGGCGGCTACAATCCCCAAGGGAAACTGCCCATCCAAATCCCGCGCAATATGGAACAAGTCCGGGCCCAGAAAAGCGACATTCCTTTTGACATAGCTGATCCTCTTTATGATTTTGGCTTTGGCCTCAGCTATGAGTAGAGTGGAGGCTGAAAAGGAGGCTCTAGGCATGGTGTCATTATTAAGAAGACATCCCTTTATAGTACTCGTCATCCCCTTCGCCCTGGTGTTTTACTTCGTCTATGTAGGCCTGGGCTGGAATATCTGGGTGTCGCTGACTAACTGGATTGGGCTTAGGATTAGTTATCGCTATGCCGGGTTTGGCAACTATGCGAAGCTGTTTCAGGATCCGATTTTCTGGCTCTCATTCCGCAATACACGTCTGTTGTTTCTGATTATCCCCATCTGTATAGTGATCGGGCTGTTCTTGGCTGTGATTCTGGACAAAGGGTTGAAAGGCTCGGGCTTTTTTCGTAACATGTTTCTCCTGCCATTTGCCCTATCCTTTGTCGTTACCGGGACTTTATGGGCATGGATGTACAATCCGGCGAACGGGATTCTCAATTCCCTGGTCCGGATTATGGGGTTCGATGTGCTGGTGGGGACATGGCATACAGCTCAAAACACAGTGATGCCGGCCATTATTCTTGCCCTGGTCTGGCAGTTTTCCGGATATGTGGCCCTCATCTTTCTGGCCGGTTTGAAGTCGGTTCCCCAAAACCACATTAACGCGGCCTATCTTGACGGAGCGTCCAGTGTGAAGGTATTTTGGCGGATCATCCTGCCGCAGCTGAGGTCTTCTGTAGCCGCTTCTATTGTTGTAATTGCTATGTACTCCCTCCGCTCCTTTGATTTCATCTGGGTTTTAACTGCGGGGGGCCCGGCTATGCTTCCCATACTCTTCCAATAATGATGTACCGGGAAACCTTTGCATCAGCCCGGTATGCTTACGGGGCTAGTATTGCCACAATTTTGCTGGGGCTGGTTGTGATTTTGGTCGTTCCTTATATTTACAGGGCTTACCGGAGGTGAGTTTATGGACCGGCAGTTGGAGACAACCATGAAGATCAGAATTGTCCAGGGCATCTATTACATAACTTTATGCGTATTTCTGTTGTTTTATTTGCTGCCGTTTTGGGGTGCCATTACTACTTCCCTTAAGTCAGCTGGCGAGGTGTTGACCACAAATCCTCTGTCATTACCTCAGCGGCCAACGCTGAAAGGGTATATCGATGCGTTTAATCATCTTAGGAAACCGCTGCTCAACAGTTTGCTGGCTACCTGTGGGGGAGCATTTTTCTCGGTCTTTTTTGGTTCGATCTGTGGGTATGTCTTTGCCCTGTACCGTTTTAAATATGATAACATCTAATGGTATACTTACGATAGCTTAAAAGCAAAAAACAGAATTGCGGGCGATGTGATGGTAAAGGCACGTGGAGCTGGAATAATTTTGCTAATAGTGGCAACATTGTGTCTGGTGCTGGCGGGTTATGTGTCAGCGGATGATTACGTTCCGCTGCCGGGGATCAAGAGCCCAGAAGAAGTTGATTTTGGCGGAAAAACGGTGTCAATTGTAAGGCATGTCGCACGCATTTTTGATGAGAACCGGATTGCCGATGCAGAAAAAGCTTTCAACTGCAAAATCGAAGTTGTGAACATAACTACCGCTGACCAGTTCATATCCCGTATTCTATCCGGCGATTCCACATACGACATTATCCGTGAGAAGCACCGCGTAATCCATTTCCCGCTGGTGACAGCCGGCCTGCTTTATCCTGTAGGTGATCTGCTGCCTGATGAACACTATGAGGCGTTGACGGTCATGGATCGCTATTCTATTGAAAAGCTTGAGTACGAAGGGAAGAAGTACGGGTTTGGCCCTTATGAAGGTATTTACAACGACTCAATGATGCTTTGGCTTTACAACAGGGATTTGCTGGAACAATACGGCCAACCTGATCCTTACGACCTGTGGCAGGCTGACCAGTGGACCTATGATGCGTTTGAAGAAATAGCAAAAGCTGTGACTGTCGATACAGACGGAAATGGCATGATTGATCAATGGGGTGTGGCAAGTTTTGCCGACTCGTACGGTGTATATCGCTTTGCACCGTCAAATGGCGTCGAGTTGGCAAAACAGATTGATGGGAAATGGGTTTTCACATTCGACAGTAAAGAGGCCATTGAAGTGCTCAATTACATGAAGCGCTGGAACGTCGATCTTGGCTTGATGGGCGGCAATTTTGGGCAAGGAACTGCGGCGTTCAATCCCAACGTACATTTGACTGGAATACGAAACATCGATCATATCAATTATGGTGTGGTGCCTATGCCCAAAGGGCCCAGCGCCGATCGGCACTACTATCCGGTTTTTCAATTCTGGATGATGTCGCTGCCGATCAACGCCGAAAGGCCGGAAGATTTGATGGCGCTGGGGTGCTACCTATTCAGGACTGAAGACTCGTATGTCCATTTCGATCAAGATGTCAATCTTTATCTTAAAGATCGCCAGCATCTCGAAGCGTTTACCGCAGCCATTGAGGGCTGGCGAGGCGAGGGCGACATCTTCCAAAACACGGATCTGTGGAATATCTGCAGTGTTGTTTCTGAGGGGTGTGACAGGGGACGGTGACCTGTCACCTCTTTATTCTTGATAGAAAAGCCGGTTTAAGCAGAAAAAAAGGTGACAGGTCACCGTCCCCTGTCACCCTCCTTCCAAACTCTAAATCCAACCTCTTAGCTTCATAGCATCGGCGATGCGCTTGATGGAGATCATGTATGCGGCTGTGCGCATATCGACCTTGTATTCTTCTTTGAGATCCCAAATCTCGTTGAAAGCTTTGAACATCACAGAACGCTGTTTCGCTTGGACTTCGTCGAAACTCCAGCTGTAACCCATTAGGTTCTGGACCCATTCGAAATATGAAACGATGACACCGCCGCTGTTCGCCAAGATATCGGGTACGACCAGGATGCCTTTTTCCGTGAGGATTTGTTCAGCTTCCGGTGTGGTCGGGCCGTTGGCTCCTTCGACCACAAGCTTGGCTTTCACACCGGCGGCATTTTCCACCGTGATTACGTTTTCCAAAGCACACGGCAGCAGAATGTCCACATCCCAATTGACAATCTCTTCTTTTGGAAACTCCCGTTCTGCCCCGGGGAATCCCTTGATCACTTTGTTCGCCTTGACATATTCGAACAAGGCATCAATATCGAAACCACCGCTGTTGTACAATCCGGCAGTGTGATCGGCGATGGCCACAATTCTAACGCCCTGTTCAGCTATGTACTTCGCCGCGTAGGAACCCACATTGCCGAATCCCTGAAGAGCGACTCTCGCACCGCTCAGTTCCAGGCCGATCCGATCCGCGGCATGCCGTGCGATCCAGGCAACACCGTATCCAGTGGCTTCGGTCCTGGCTAAAGAACCATGGAAAGACACAGGTTTGCCGGTAAACACACCTGGTGTGAACCTGCCGGTGATTTTCTGATACTCATCCACCATCCAGGCCATTACCTGCCCGTTGGTTCCTACATCTGGGGCGGGGATATCGGTTTTCTCGCCAATGATCGGGGCAATAGCCCTGGCATAGCCTCTGGCCAGCCTCTCCAATTCGCCCTGAGACAGGGAATTGGGATCGACAACCACTCCTCCTTTGCCTCCGCCGTAAGGCAGGCCCACAACACCACATTTGAAAGTCATCCACATGGACAATGCCTTGACTTCATCCATGGTCACGCCTTGATGGAAGCGTATACCGCCCTTGAACGGGCCGATGGCATTGTTATGCTGCGATCGGTAGCCAATAAATGTTCTCACCGTGCCGTCATCCATGGTTACCGGGATCGCGACTTCGAAGGTCTGCATGGGCTGTTTTAATATTTCATATACAGCCGGACTCGCTCCCAATTTGTCACAGGCTGCCTTAATCTGTTTCTGGGCGTTTTCAAAAGGATTCAAGGTTTGCGTCATCTGTAAACCCCCGTTTCTAGGCCGCCAGATTGTGGAATATTTTCCTTATTATATCACACACCCTAAGGGCGATCTAGAATTTTTGGGTTAAACGTGATAAAAAAGTTTTAGTTCATAAGAAAGAAAAAAGAATTATTAGGATTTAGTTAGCTTTGTCGTTCCTGCTTGGAGGGTTTGCGCCGGTAACAGCGTAATCCAGTAATGAATGTCAAAACAAGGGAGGGTTTGCCAATGGAAAACCGCATTTGCGGTGTGGTGGTGGCTGCTGTTACACCCTTTGCCGAAGATACACGCAAGATTGATTTCGATATTTTCGCCGATTACCTTGAGTTTTTGATCAGCAAAGATGTTCACGGGTTCTTTATCGCCGGGACGACAGGAGAAGGGCTGCTGCTTAGTGTGGAGGAGAGGGCTGAACTGTTCCAGGCGGCGGCCAAAGCAGTGAAAAACCGAGTCCCGATCCTGGCTCACGTTGGCGATGTATCCACCGACAGCGCCGCCTTATTGGCCAAAAGGGCCCGCGATGCGGGAATAGGCGCTGTTTCGGTTGTGCTGCCTTATTTTTATCCTTTGGACGATGAGGCCATATATGCTCACTTTGCAATGATTACCGCCAGTGTGCCGGAAACAGCCGTTTATGCTTACAACATTCCGGGCAATACTGTGAACAATTTAAGCGCAGGGCTCTATCGACGGTTGGTGGAAGATATCCCGAATTTTGCCGGTGTCAAAACAAGCAGCCCGGATCTGATGCAGCTCAAGGACTATCTCTATGCCGGCGGCGAGAAGTGCGCGGTGTTGGTAGGATGCGATGGGCTGGATTTTCCGGGGCTTGTCTGCGGCGCCACGGGTTTAGTTTCCGGTAACAGTTCCGCGTTCCCGGAGCCATTTGTGCGGTTGTACGGTGCGGTTTGCCGCGGTGATCTTGATGAAGGCAGGCGCATGCAAAGATGTATCGACGAACTAAGGGCCATTACCCGCGACGGCAGGTACCTGGCCATCTTCAAAGAAGCTCTGGCTCTGCGTGGGTTGGCGGTTGGCGCTGTTAGGGGCGCATTGCGTGGTTTGACCGCGGATGAGCTTGAGAAGTTCAGGGAAGAGATTCGCGAGTGGGCTCTGCGCTGGCAGATTGATATAGGCTGGCTTGATGCAAGATAACTCTATGATTTACTAACCTTGACGCTTACTAAATTATTAGATAGCATTGAAGTAGTACAAAGTGAACAGACGATTGCTTATGCAGTCAAACAGAAGGATGGAAGTTCCGTGAAAAAACCGCTGCTCAGCTTGGTGAATCTGAATAAATACTTTGGTGATTTCCATGTGCTAAGGGACATTTCTTTTGATATTGAGAAAGGAGAATTTCTCACTCTCTTAGGCCCTTCTGGCTGCGGCAAGACCACACTGCTTCGGTGTATTTCCGGGTTGGAAAGCATTGATTCCGGAGACATCCTGCTCAACGGCGAGTCGATCAAGGACCTGGCGCCGAACAGACGGAATGTGAACACAGTGTTCCAGAATTACGCGTTGTTTCCCCATCTCAATGTCTACGACAACATCTGCTACGGCCCCCGGGTGAAAAGGACACTCACAGAAGAACAGCTTAAGGAAAAGGTGCGGGAGGCCCTGGATTTGGTGCAGATGTCAGGATACGAAAACCGGATGCCGCACCAGCTGTCCGGCGGGCAGCGGCAGCGGATCGCCATTGCCAGAGCGTTGATCAATCAGCCGGACATCCTGCTGCTGGACGAGCCGTTGGGGGCATTGGACTTGAGACTGCGGAAACATATGCAGGCAGAACTGCTGCAGCTGCAGAAAGTGACCGGCACCACCTTCGTTTATGTGACCCATGATCAGGATGAGGCTTTGAACATGTCCGACCGTATTGTGGTGATCAATCAGGGTGAAGTGCAGCAGCTCGGAACGCCCCTGGACATTTACAATAATCCGAAAAATCTCTTTGTGGCAGAGTTTATTGGGGATCGGAACATCTTGGAGGTGGATGTCCTTGAGTGGGCGGAAGGCTCTGCGAAAGTAGGGCTGGGCAGCCAGGTGGTGCAAATAGGTAACGGCCGGCACCAGCTGTACGCCGGCGAGCGGGCGGTATTGGCTGTTCACAAGGATAAGATGCGTATTTCCTGCACCCCTGTTCCCAATGCCCTGGTGACCGAAGCGTTGTCAATCCATTACGCCGGCTCGCAGATTCGAATTGAGCTGGCGGTTGTGCACGAGACAGAGGCTGGCCGGGAGAGAATCACTGTGATCTTGTACCAGCAAGGCGATTGTGAGTGCCGACCCGGGGACACCGTGTGGGTATCTTGGGACGCTGACGGCGCTGTGCTGCTGCCGCTGGAACCCGGCTGGCAAGGGAGAGTGCTGGTATGAAAGCTTTAAGGCAAAACGCACTCGCCATTCCTATTTTGATTTGGTTTGGGCTGCTGGTAGGCATCCCCTTGGTCTATGTCGTGGTGGTCAGTTTTTTGTCCAGGGATGATCTGGGGAACATTGTCTGGCAATTTACACTGGACAACTACCGCAGGATCCTCGACCCGGTTTATCTGCGGGTTTTTGTCAACTCATTCATGTTGGCTTTTCTAACCGGACTGGTCACTTTGCTGATCGGCTATCCGGTTGCCTATATCACTTCCAAGTTGGATCCAAAACGGCGCAGTTTGGCTATTGGCTTGATCATCCTTCCGTTCTGGATCTCCAGCTTGCTGAGGACCTACGGCTGGGTGATTCTGCTGGGCAATTGGGGGATCATCAACAATGTCTTGATGGCGCTTGGTTTGGTTGATCAGCCGCTGCAGATGATGTACCGATTCGGAACAACGCTTGTGGGCACAGCGTATATGCTGATTCCCTTCATGATCATAGCTGTTTACAATTCCGTGGACAAGCTGGACAAGTCGCTGCTGGAAGCTTCTTACGATTTGGGGGCAAGCAAACGGCAGACATTCCTCAGAGTGGTCCTGCCGTTAACGATCCCTGGAATTGCCGGTGGGTTTACGCTGGTCTTTATGCCCGCCCTCGGCTTGTACTTCATCTCTGATCTGCTGGGCGGCGGGCAGACGGTCTTCTTGGGCAATCTGATCCACACTTTGGTCAACAGAGGCCGGAACAGGCCGCTTGCGGCAGCGTTCTCGGTAGGCATGATTGTGATGGTGATTCTGGTAGTTTCCATCTACAGCCGATTGACAAAGAACCAGAAGGAGGGGCTGCTTTTGTGACAAAGGCCAACCGGTGGCAGACAATTTATCTGGCAGTGTTCTTTGTCATCCTGTACCTGCCGGTGTTGAGCGTGATTCTCTATTCTTTCAACGCCAATCCTTCGACAGCCAAGTGGACCGGTTTAACGCTGGACTGGTATCGGGAGCTGTTTGATGATCTTAAAAAACACCAACCGGCGAGGTACTCGTCGTCAGCATTCAAGTGGCAGTCCTCACTGCCGCGCTTTCCGCTGTGTTAGGCACGGCCGCCGCGATCGTTTCCCAATCTCTTTCAGAAAGAATGAAAAAGGCGGTGCAGTGGGTGATGCTGCTGCCGCTTCTGGTTCCCGAAGTCGCCCTTGGCGTGTCGCTGTTAATGTTCTTCAATGCTTTGAGGCTTCCTTTTGGGCACTTGACGCTGGTTTTGTCCCATTCACTGTTTTGTGTGCCGTATGTGTATGTGATGGTGCGCCTGCGGCTTGCGGAAATAGATCGGGAAGTGATTGAGTCGGCGCGTGATCTGGGCGCGACCAGGTGGCAAGCAGTCAGGACCATTATTTTGCCGCTGGTGATGCCTTCGATTATCACAGCGTCGCTATTGGCTATTGCCATGTCTTTGGACGATGTTGTAATCTCAACCTATATGTCCGGGCCGCGGACGACCACGCTTCCCGTGCACATTTTCTCCATGATGCGGGTGGGAGTGACGCCGAAGGTCAATGCCCTTTGCACTTTGATTTTGCTCGGCACTTTCTTGATTATCGGTTTAAACCAGGTTGTGAGTATGAAAAGTAAAACAAGGGAGTTGTCTAATTGAATAGATCCAACTATATCACGATGGGGGTTTTGCTCATTGCTATCTTGGCCTTTGTCTGGATGACTAGCACTAAGGATAAGGGCGAGGAGATCAATTTGATGACCTGGGGTGGCGATTTCATTCCCAGGGTGATAATTGACGAGTTTACCGAGGAAACGGGCATCAAGGTAAATTACAAAGAAGTGACCTCCAACGAGGATATGCAGTCGCTGTTGGAGGCCAATCCGGATCAGTACGATTTGGCGGTAGTCACAGATTATATGGTGGACATTCTGCGGCAAAACGGCATGCTGGAGAAGCTGGACAAGTCAAAGATGCCCAATGTCCAGAACATCAATCCGGTTTACCAAGGGAACTACTATGACCCGAACGACGAATACTCCATCCCGTATGCGGTTTCCACCTCGTTTTTGCTTGTGAACCCGGAGGCGGTGGCCGCGCTTGGCGCACGTCCGATTACCAGCTACAAGGATCTTTGGCAGCCGGAGCTAAAAAACAAAATCGTGCTCATCGATTGGTCGGTGGAGATTATTGGGCTGGTGTTGAAGTCGTTGGGTTATGAGTACAACGAGACGGATCCGGTAAAAGTGGCGCAGGCTAAGGAGAAGCTGTTCGAGCTGAAGCCTAACATTGTCCGGTTTGAAACCAACACGCCCGAGGACTCGCTGGTTAACGGTGAAGCTGTGGTAGGTTTCATGTATTCGAACCAGGCGGTGAAGGGGCAGACGGCCAATCCGAAACTGCAGCCAGTGTTTCCCGAAGAAGGATTCCCGATCTATATCGATTCCTGGGTGATGTCCAAGCAGGCGCCGCATAAAGATGCCGCTTACAAGTTCCTGAATTTCATCCTGCAGCCCGAAATCGCGGCCCGCATTGCGGAGATGACCAAATTCACGAGCCCCAACAAGGCGGCGGAGCAGCATTTGTCTGATGAGTTCAGGAACAACCCGATGCTGAACCTGCCGGATGATGCTGCACGGCGGACCAGTTTTTACATCGGCGTGGAAAAGGTTCTGGAGGAGTACGAGCATATCTATTCCGAGTTCAAGCTGAGATAAGTGCGTGGGGGTGGTGCAGGGGACGACAGCCTGTGCCGCCCCCTTTGCCACTTTTTATTAAAAAAGATAGCTGTCATAATCCCCAATGGGTCGATAGCCGATCTTTTGGTAGATGCTGTTGGAAATGGGGTTTGCCAAGTCTGCGAAGAGAGTGCAGAACTTATATCCTGAATCCAACAGATGCTGGCTGAGTGCGGCTACGCAGCTTGTGGCGTAACCGCGGCGCCGCAGTTCCTTCGGGGTGTATACTAGGTTGACGGCGATGCCGCTGCGGGTCTTCCTGCCTGCGGCAGCCATAGAAGCAATCTCGTCGTGGAGCTCCCACAAATACAGAGCTTGATTGGCGATCATTCGTTTTGCCATTGCGGCGCAGGTTTCGGGATCTGGTTCGCCAAATCCCGCATCTCTTTGGAACTGCGCCACTGCTTCGATCACAAACTCAAGATCTTTTTCTTCCGCAGTCCGAAGCCTGCCTTCACCAATGACTTCACGGTTTACTTCCCGCAGCTCATAGACGCGCATGTGCATCTCGAGTTTGACCGGGGAACCGGTCTGGTGAGCCCATAGATCGGCGAACAGCCGAGCCAACTTGGCAGGCCCGATCACGCCTGATATGCTGACGTTGTTGTCCAAAACGCCCTGAATTAGACACCTCAAAGGCTCGGCGGAAACTTCCCGCGGGCTGTAGACAATCAGTTTTTCAGGGGGAGTCATAAGGGCAGCCAGTGCCAAGCCATCTTCATCCCGGATGGTGAAACAGACAGCATCTGGGCAGAGACTGGCGTCTTGCTGCAGCCGCAGGGCAATTCCCAGCATCAGATTGTTGATGGCCTCGTCTTTTTCGAGATGGAGCAGCGTTTCTTCCATGAACGTCTCAATTCGGCGGTGCTGCACAAACTGCACGGTCATCCCTCCGTTCTGCCTTCATTGGTTTTCCTATAGTTCATCTTGATTTGACTCGAATCCTGCTTAATTGGTACAGTGTCTAAAGGCTTTGTTTGCAGGCTTTTTTCAATAGATGGTGAATTTAGAACGCAGGAGATTGAAGGCTAAGGGCATGACAAGAACGGCGAGAGCGTGTGCAATACTAAATCCAGCTATTGTTTTATAGGAGGCAAATCCAATGATTGAGCGAAAAAAACTGGTCACAAGGCATAACCCACAAATCCATGAATTTGACCCTTTGTCGCCGCTGACGGTTGGCAACGGTGAGTTTGCGTTCACCGTGGATGCAACCGGTTTGCAGACGTTTCCGGAATTGCACAACATGGGAATGCCGCTGTGCACGATGTCGAACTGGGGTTGGCACAGCTACGCCACTCCCGATCATCTCATCGGCCGACAGCTTAAGCCCGCCATGTATGACACTTACGGTCGCCAAGTGGGGTATTACTCAAGCCCGGAAGGACAGGAAGAGCTGTTTGATTGGCTGAGGATCAATCCGCACCGTTTTCATCTGGGGCAAATCGGACTCGATATTAGTCTCGCGGACGGAAACCGGGCACAGCCGGGCGATCTCCACAGTATTGAGCAGACTCTGGATCTGTGGAACGGCACGATTTTCAGCCGCTTTGAGGTGGAAGGAGCGCCGGTGCGGGTAGCCACTGCCTGCCACCCCAGGCAGGACATGGTTCTGGTTTCGGTGGTTTCACCTCTGGTTGACGCCGGTAGGCTGCAGATCAAAGTAGCTTTTCCTTATGCTTCTCATCAGACGGGTGCTGCTGATTGGAAACAGCCGGACAAGCACAAGACACTGACGATCCATTCTAACGGCAAGTCAATCCAGTGGGTCAGAATCCTTGACGATACAGTCTATTACTGTACTCTTCAATCCCAACATAGAATGTTGGTGTCAAAACTTGATCAGCACACGTACACCATCACAGCCATGGATCCGGGGGCTCCGATTGAGTTTGTCTGCCTGTTCTCACCACAGCAGCCTCGGCAGTTTCTGCCGGAGTACCGCGAGGGCATGGAGGCTGTAAAAACATACTGGAACCAGTTCTGGCAGAGCGGCGGAGCCGTTGAGATGGCTCACAGCAGGGATATAAGGGCCAAAGAGCTTGAGCGGCGGGTGGTGCTGTCGCAATACTTGACCGCCATTCAGTGCTCAGGTGTGCTGCCGCCTCAGGAGACAGGCTTGACCTGCAACAGTTGGTACGGCAAGGCTCATTTGGAAATGCACTGGTGGCATGCTGCCCACTTTGCGCTGTGGAGCAGGCCGGAGATGCTGGCCAACAGCCTTTGGTGGTATGAATACATCATGCCGAGGGCAAGAAAACACGCTGCTTTCCAAGGGTACCCTGGTGTGCGCTGGCCAAAAATGATCGGGCCTAAGGGAATTGATACACCGTCAAAGGTCGCGACGCTTTTGATCTGGCAGCAGCCTCATCCTATTGCCTACGCGGAGCTGCTGTACCGCGAAGCGCACAGCGGTGGGCCAAGCGCAGGCCCGAGCGACAAAACAAGCCGCCAGGTGCTGGAGCGTTACCGGGACATTGTTATGGAAAGTGCTGAATTCATGGCAGGTTTTGCTCATTATGACGCCGGCAGCGACCGATATGTCCTGGGCCCGCCGGTGATTCCGGCTCAGGAATGCCACCGGGCGGTGGAAACGCTGAACCCCACATATGAGCTGGAGTATTGGCTGTTTGGCTTGAAAACAGCTCAAGAGTGGCGGAAGCGGTTGGGTTTGGAGCCAAATCCACATTGGGAGGATATAATCGAGAAGTTGGCACCTCTGCCGCACAAGAACGGCGTTTATCTGGCCCACGAGAACTGCCCTGATACTTTTGCCAAGTACAATTACGATCACCCGTCGATGCTGTGCGCTTGTGGTGTGCTCCCGGGCGAGCGGGCCGACTGTGAATTTATGCGGAACACGATCAAGACCGTCTTTGAGACATGGAACTGGGATCGAGCCTGGGGTTGGGATTTCCCGGTTGTTGCCATGAGCGCTGCCAGAGTCGGTGAGCCTGAACTGGCTGTTGAAGCGTTTTTCGTTGACACTGTCAAGAACACATGGCTGCCCAATGGGCATAACTACCAGCGCCCAAACCTGCCGTTGTATTTGCCTGGAAATGGCGGGCTCTTGCTGGCAGTGGCCATGATGGCTGCGGGATGGGACGGCTGCCCGCCTGTGCAGGCGCCTGGGTTCCCGCAGGACGGGTCTTGGGAGGTTGCGGTGGAGGGTATCCACAGATATTGGTAGAAACCAGGAAAAAGGCTTGAAGCGAACCGTCCCACAACAAGCAAGAAGGGGGAATTCTTGTGAGGAAAATCGCGGTTGTTAGTTTTCAAGGTGAGATGTCTTGTTTTGTCCATGCTCTTCTTAACGTCTGGAACTACCATCAGCGCGGCTATGACACTGTTTTGATCATCGAAGGAGCTTCTACAAAACTTTTGGGTAGTATCGTCCAATCACCCAAAGCGGAATTGTGGGAAAGCATCAAAAAAGCGGGTTTGATCAAGTCAGTCTGCAAAGCATGTTCTGCCCAAATGGGCACGCTCAACGAGGCGGAAAGACAGGGATTGCCCATTGACGCTGCTTTGTCGGGACACTCGGATCTGGAACGGTTTACAAAAGATGGCTACAGCATTATCCTGTTCTAAATCCGCAGCAGCTAATCCACTGCTGATAAACACAAGGAGGTATTGCCGTGCAGAGCAAATATGAGGCATTTTGGGGCCGGGTGAAAGATTTCTTCAGCTTTAAGCTGCTTCTGGGGAGGAAGTATGGGGAGATCATTTATTTCATCGGCTTCGCGCTGATCACGGTATACGGTATCCGGACGCTGGTGCTCGTAGTCAATCAATTCCGGTATCTAGACGGTTTACATCCCCTGATCACCAGAGGCAAACTGATCGGCGCAGTGCTGCTCCAGATTCCAATTGCTCATCTGATGTGGCGTTTGTTGTTCGAAGCATATATCGGGATCATTAGAACTTACGATTTGGTCGAATCAATCAGCAGCAGGCCGCAGGGCCCGGGCAGTTCTTCCGGGATCAGCGAATAAGGTGTTCTGGTAAACATCGACAGCTCTTTGGGGAAACCTGAAGAGCTGTTTTTTTGTGGGGATGTCACACCCCCTGTCACACTCTATCACTCTTTGCACATCCATGGTATCATTAATCATGAGGCAAACAATGAAAAGGACTGACGTCGTTCATGAACAAAAGTGTGAAAAAGCTTGTAATAGGCATTTTGGCTCATGTGGACGCCGGAAAAACCACACTGTCCGAAGCTATGCTCTATTTAAGCGGCAGGATCCGCAGCCTCGGCAGAGTTGATGATAGAAATGCATATCTGGACACCCATGAACTGGAAAGGCTGAGAAGAATCACCATCTTTTCCAAGCAGGCTGTGTTTGAATACGCCGGTATCCAGGTGACTCTTCTCGACACGCCGGGCCACGTGGATTTTGCCGCAGAGATGGAACGGACCCTTCATGCCTTGGATTATGCCATTTTGGTCATCAGCGGCGCCGACGGCGTACAAGGCCATTCTCGAACCCTTTGGAAACTGCTCGAACGCTACCGGATACCGGTTTTCATTTTCATAAACAAGATGGATCAAGCTGGGACTGACCGGGGCCAAGTTCTGGCTCAGCTGAAAAAAGAGCTGGCGGCAGAGTGCATTGCCTTTGATGAACCGGAGAGCCCACGCTTTTTTGAGCAGTTGGCCGAATGCGACGAGGTTTTGCTGGAGACATACTTGGAAACAGGCAAGATAGATCTCGATGCCGACCTTGTCCATATTCAGCGAGCCATCAATACACGGAAGGTTTTTCCTTGCTATTTTGGTTCAGCTTTGAAGCTGCAGGGGGTAGACAGTTTTTTGCAGGGGCTTGCCAGATACTCGGAGCAGCCGGTTTACCCTGCAGAGTTCGGAGCGAGGGTGTTCAAAATTTCCCGTGATGATCAAGGCAACCGCCTGACCCATCTGAAGATCACCGGCGGCAGCCTCAAGGTCAAGGATCAGCTTACCAACGGCGATTGGTTGGAAAAGGTCAATCAGATCCGAGTTTACTCCGGGGAGAGATTCGAACTTGTAAGCGAGATTGAGGCCGGGTCAGTATGTGCTGTGACCGGGCTCAGCCAGGCAAGGCCGGGTGAAGGGCTGGGCTGGGAAAAAGGCCATCGGATGCCAATTCTGGAGCCGGTGTTATCTTATCAGGTGCGCCTGCCCGAAGGGTGTGAGGCCGCAACGTTCCTGCCTAAACTGAGAATCTTGGAAGATGAGATTCCTGAGCTGAGCATTGTCTGGGATGAACAGCTCCAAGAGATTCAAGTCCGGATCATGGGCGATGTGCAGGTTGAGATTGTCCAAAGATTGATTCAAAAACGTTTTGGCGTCGATGTTCAGTTCGACACCGGCAAGATCCTGTACAAAGAAACCATTGCCAATACGGTGGAAGGAGTCGGCCATTTTGAGCCGCTGGGCCATTACGCTGAAGTGCACTTGCTGCTGGAACCAGGCGATCCCGGCTCCGGTTTGCAGTTTGAGTCGGTATGCCCTGAAGAAGTGCTGGCTAAGAACTGGCAGCGCCTGGTATTGACGCATTTGGAGGAAAAGACGCATGTAGGGGTGCTGACAGGATCGCCGATTACGGATATGAGAATAACTTTGGTATCAGGTCGGGCGCATCTCAGCCACACCGAAGGTGGAGACTTCCGGGAAGCCACATACCGGGCGGTACGGCAAGGCCTGAAGCAAGCCCGGTCGGTACTGTTGGAGCCGTTCTATTCGTTTCAGCTGGAAGTGCCGGAGCAGATGATCGGCAGAGCCATGACTGATATCAGCAATATGAAGGGAGACTGCGCCATTGCCGAGACCAGAGGTGGGATGGTGGTTTTGGTAGGCACCGCCCCTGTTGTGAATATGCGGAATTATCATCGCGAAGTGACGGCATACACCAGAGGAAGAGGAACGCTGTTTTGCTTCCCGGCGGGTTACCGGCCCTGCCACAATGCGGAAGAGGTGATCGCCGACATTGGGTATGACTCGGAAAGGGACGTGGAGAACCCCACCGGATCCATTTTTTGCTCTCAGGGCGCTGGTTTCTATGTCAACTGGGATAAGGTGAAAGATTATATGCATTTGGAAAGCTGGCTGAAGCAGCAGCCAGTGTCGGATCCCGGTGAACCTGGAAAGGACAGTGCGGCATCAAGAATCCCCGGCGGAAGCGCGGACGATCCGAATGATTGGGAAAACGATTTTAACTACAAATACTTCGAGCAGGCCGTATTTGCCAACAAAGGCAAGAAGCGCTCCTGGAACCGCCGGGAGCTCGGAATGCAGGGCGATTTTCCGGCCAAACGCCGTCCCAGCCAGCCACCGGAGCCTAGAAAAGAAAGGGCAGGCCAGCCAAGAGAGGTGTATTTGCTTGTAGACGGGTATAACATCATCCACGCTTGGCCGGACCTGCAGAAACTTGCTGAAGACAGCCTGGAAACAGCCCGTACCAAACTCTTGGACCAACTGTGCAGCTATCAGGCAGTAAAAAACTGGCGTGTGATGGTTGTTTTCGACGCTTACCGTGTGCCGGGGCACCAAGAGAGCATCAGTGATTATCACAATATCAAGGTTGTTTTCACAAAAGAGGCCCAAACAGCTGATCAGTTTATTGAACGCTTTGCCAATGAACACCAGGAGAAGTTCAGGATCGTTGTCGCAACATCCGACAGTCTGGAGCAAATCATCACATTAGGAGCAGGAGCTGTGCTTCTATCGGCGCAGGATCTCTTAAATGATCTGGAACATGTCAGACAGCAAACAGCGGAAGCCGGCCGGAACGTACCTCAGCGCAGTTTCCTTGGCGACTCCATCGACGCGGAAACACGGGCGCAAATTGAATCGCTGCAGGATGAGTAGGTGGTGTGACAGGGGACGGTGACCTGTCACGCTGGCGTGACAG
>FIZJ01000011.1 GCA_900019385.1 uncultured Clostridia bacterium | reverse complement strand
GCCTTGGCCTTATCCCACACATTTCTTTGATCTATAATATTGCCGATTACCTGGGCTGTGCCCACACCGTCAGCTTCTTGATTAAGAAGAGTCAGCTGATCATACTCCTCCGGCAGCTGCCACGGATAACGCACCCACATCCATTCTTCGATAAAATTGCCCGGTTCCAAGCCGGCCTGGAAGTCCCTGACTAGAAGCTCTATTTTAGCCGGATCGCTGTAGCCGGGCTGGGGGACAACGGCAAAGTCCATCTGTTCACGGTAGCGCTCCACCCGCTGCAGTGCCTGGTACATGCCAAAGCCAACCGCTTCGATCACAGCGCCTTCCTGGTCTTGGATCAGGCACCGCAGGTGTTCCTGGTCGACCCCCATGGGCCTGGTGCTCAAAACCGACCCGGTGACCTGAAGCACCGGCGTGGGATTGCCCATGCCGAACGGTTCCAAGAGCTCAAACTCCCGAAGCAGCTTGTGGTTGATGTCCTTGATGCTGATCTTGCCGTCAATGCGCACTTTAGGGATGAAATCCTCAGGCTTCAGCCGGCTGCGGACAATCTCCCCAAGGGCCTGCCGCAGTTCAGGAATCTGCCGCTCATCCACGGTCAGGCCGGCTGCCATCTCATGGCCGCCAAATTCCACCAGCAGCTCATCCACGGCTTTCAGGCCTTCGTAAAGGTTGAACCCGGAAATGCTCCGGGCCGAGCCCTTGCCCACACCGTCCTCCAATGCGATGACCACTGTCGGGCGGTAGTACTGGTCGACGATTCTGGAAGCGACAATACCGATCACGCCAGGGTGCCAGCCTTGATCCGCCACAACAATGGCAGGGCCTTCCTGCCAGCCGTTGGCTTCAATCATTTCCACAGCCTGCCGGAAGATTTCCGCTTCCTT
This sequence comes from uncultured Clostridia bacterium, assembly GCA_900019385.1. Lineage (GTDB taxonomy): Bacteria > Bacillota > Limnochordia > Darwinibacteriales > DTU012 > DTU012. Next base: position 213,551 of record FIZJ01000011.1, on the reverse strand, counting down.
TTCCTGCCTGGCCCGGTTTTCTTGATCCAGGACTTCCGCCAGCGCCCTGGCCTGCCGGGGATCCCGGCTTAGAAGCAGTTCGACTCCCCGGGCTGATTCACCCATCCGCCCGACGGCGTTCAGCCTCGGGCCTAGCTTGAACCCTAAATCCGACGCTTTGTGCGGAGCCTTCATCCCGCACACTCCCGTCAGCGCCCTCAGCCCAAGGCATTGGGAATGCTCCAGCTGCTTCAAGCCCAGTTTGACGAAAACGCGGTTCTCGTCCACCAAGGGGACCAGATCCGCGACCGTCCCCAAAGCCACCAGGTCCAGGAACTTGCGGAAATCGCGGCCGTAATGCTCCCCCAATGCTTGTACCAGTTTGTAGGCGACGCCCACACCGGCGAGATATGGGAACGGATAGCGGCTGTCCCGCCGCTTGGGATTGATCACCGCCACTGCCTTTGGCAGCTCTGCCTGCACCTCGTGGTGATCGGTGATGATCAGATCCAGGCCGATCGTCCGGGCGAACTCCGCCTCGGCGGCTGCCGTGACTCCACAGTCCACCGTGATCACCAGCGAACTGGTCTTGCCGATTTCGACCAGCGCATCCTGATGCAGCCCGTAGCCATCGTCCATGCGGTTGGGGATGAAATAGCCAATCAGCGCCGGATCCCGGGCGAGGCTGCGCAGAACCTCCACCAGAAGCACCACCGATGTCTGGCCGTCAACGTCGTAATCACCGTAAATGGTGATGGGTTCAGCATCGGCCAGTGCTTTCACGATTCGTTCCACTGCCGCCTCCATGTCCGGAAGCAGCAGCGGTGAGTGCAGCTGGCTGTATTCGGGATTGAGAAATGTCCCGGCGGCTTCCACAGTATCGATACCCCGGTCGGCGAGGATTTTCGCCGTCACCTCCGAGAGGCCCAGTTCTTTTTGAAGATGCCGCCATTGCTCAGATGGCGGCGTAATCAGCCACATTTTTTTCAAAGTGTAGTCCCCCTGACCTGAATCTTTTCGATTTTTCCCACTGAATTCCTTCATCGAGGACTAGCTTGATTTTCTCAGTTTGAAATAGTATTATTAAGGAAAGCTTAAGGAAAGGGGATTTTTCCGATGGACATAGTCAAACGTGTCCTGATCGCTGAAGAAGAGATTCAAGAGCGCGTCCGGGAGTTGGGAGCCCAGATCAGCAAGGACTATGAGGGCAAGGAGCTGCTTTTGCTGTGCATCCTCAAAGGCGGGCTGATGTTTCTGGCCGATTTGTGCCGGCACATCACGGTGCCTGTGGCGATCGACTTCATCGGTATCTCAAGCTACGGCCACGCTACCCGCTCCTCCGGTGTGGTGCGGATCACCAAAGACCTGGAACAGAGCATTGAGGGCAAGCATGTACTGATTATTGAGGATATCATCGATTCAGGCCTTACTTTAAGCTACCTCATGAACAACCTGGCCATCCGCAAGCCCGCCAGCTTGAAAATCTGCACACTCCTGGACAAGCAGGTCAATCGCGAAGTGGACATCCCTGTGGACTACGTAGGCTTCACTGTCCCTAATGAATTCCTCGTCGGATACGGTCTGGACTACTGCGAACTCTACCGCAATATTCCTTATATCTTCGTACTTGATCCTAAATACTACACCCACGACATGTAACCAGATTCCACCGGCTGATAACATTTACCCACGAAAACAACAAACTCTGAAGAAAAGCTCTCGCCATCTCTTCAGAGTTTTTTGTTCAACTCATTCCCATTCAGACTCGTTGACCGCCTTAATCCAATTGTTCTGCATGGCGCCTTGGTACTTGCCGGACGGGATGTACATCGCCAAATAGGCAACGGAACCAGCCTTATTGAAGAAAACCGACCGGAGCATGTACTTCACGCCATCGGGGCCGACACCTTCCACAGCATAGAAATGAGCTTTCAAATTGTTGGAAGTTGTGATTTCCCTATTGGCAAACACCAGCTCGTCTTTGAGAAACGGGCTCCAGCGTTTAGCCACGAAATCGATCGCGCCGCTCACAGTGCTGTTGGGAAGGGCGCCTACTTCCATGACAATTTTGTCTTTATACCAAGATATTTCCAGAAACTCATACCCCAAAACCGTTTTTTTCAGATAATGGTCCGCGGCGTGGCTGTTCTCTTTGCTGGGCACCACTGCCCAGAAGTTTACCTCATCGGCATAGTACCACCAGTACTGCTTGTCATCATGCCGATACAAACCGAGGTCTTGCTCGGCCGACGCCGCAGAGCTGAACACCGCCGCAAAAACAATAGTCAAGATGATTGCAATTCGCCAACTGCGCATATAGGTCCCCCCCATGTTAATGAAAAAACCACCTCGAGGTGGTTTGTCCTGCCTAACCATTCTTTACCGAACCAACTCCCGATCTGCTGATTACAATCTCTGTCTTTTCAGCAACCCGAAGCGTGACGGTATCGTCAGTCAGGGCGGTAATCACACCATGAATGCCGCCGATAGTGATGACTTTGTCCCCTTTTTTCAGGGCGTCCAGCATTGCCTGGCGCTGTTTCTGCTGCGCCTGCTGCGGCCGGATCATCAGAAAATACATCAATAGAAGCATCACCGCGAACGGCAGCACCAAGGCCAGCAAACCACCTGCGGCCGGTGATTGGGTTTCCAGGAACATGGGCTCACCTCCATTATAATATTATACTTCTCGCTGCCTAAGGCTTATCCTGCATACTCCGCAAAAAACTGTTCTCTGAATTGCCCCAGCCGATCCTGGCGGATTGCTTCCCTGATCTCTTCCATAAACCGGAAGAGAAACACCAGGTTGTGAATGGTCGCCAGGCGCAAGCCCAGTACCTCCCTGGCTTTGAACAGGTGGCGGATGTACGCCCTGCTGAAATGCCGGCAGGTGTAGCAGGGACACCCTGCTTCGATCGGTTCAAAATCCCGGGCAAAAGGCTGGTCTCTGATAGTGAGGTTGCCTTGGCGGGTCATGACTGTGCCGTGCCTGGCGATTCTGGTGGGCAGCACGCTGTCGAACATGTCCACGCCTCTCAGCACTCCTTCGATCAGGCAGTCAGGCGAGCCCACTCCCATCAGGTAGCGGGGCTTGTCCTGCGGCAGTGCCGGTACTGCCGCCTCCAGCATCTCATACATCACAGGCTTCGGTTCACCCACGCTCAAGCCTCCGATGCCGTAACCGGGGAAATCAAGCTCGGCAAGCTGCTCAGCGCTTTGCCTGCGCAGATCTGGAAACACTCCCCCCTGCACAATGCCGAACAAGGCTTGGTACGGATGATCATGCCTGTCTTTGCAGCGTTTGGCCCACCGGTAGGTCAGGTCCGCCGACTGCTTGATATAGCTGTATTCCGACGGATAAGGCGGGCATTCGTCAAAGGCCATGGCGATGTCGGAACCGAGTTCCATCTGGATCTCGATGGATTTTTCCGGCGAAATGAAATGTTTGGATCCATCGAGGTGAGATCGGAACTCCACACCCATTTCGGTGATTTTCCGCAGCTTTCCCAAGCTGAAGACTTGGAAACCACCGCTGTCGGTGAGGATGCTTTTCTGCCAGCCCATGAACGGGTGCAGCCCTCCGGCGTCTTTTATCAACTCGCTCCCGGGCCTTAGATAGAGATGATATGTATTGCTTAAGATAATCTGCGCACCCATCGCCTCCAGCTCATGAGGAGTGAGGGTCTTGACAGTCGCCTGAGTGCCGACGGGCATGAAAACCGGGGTTTCCACCACACCGTGGGCTGTCTCAAGCAGCCCAAGGCGCGCCCCCGAATCGGACGCGGTTTTCTGAACCGTGAATCTCAATGTCATTGCTTCCGCTCCTTGCCGATTAAAAGCATGGCATCGCCAAAGCTGAAAAAGCGGTACCGCTGCTCCACGGCGGTGTGATACGCCTTCTTAATCAAATCCAGGCCGGCAAAGGCGGAAACCAGCATCAGCAGGCTGGACTGGGGCAGGTGGAAATTTGTGACCATCCCGTCGATCACCTTAAACTCATACCCGGGATAAATAAAAAGATCCGTCCAACCGGATCCCGGGACAACCTTGCCGGATCGGCAGAGGGTCTCCAATGTGCGCACCGCGGTTGTGCCCACGGCAATCACCCGGCCGCCGTCCGCTTTGCACTGATTGATCGTCTCGGCGTGCTCCGCCGCTAGATAATAATACTCGGAATGCATCCGGTGATCCTCGACCTGTTCGGCCTTCACAGGCCGGAACGTGTCGACTCCGACATGCAGCACCAAAGGTACAATTTTAACGCCCATCTCCTGCAGGCGTCCCAAAAGCCTGGTGGTGAAATGCAAGCCTGCAGTGGGGGCGGCCGCTGATCCTTCCACTTTGGCGTAAACTGTCTGATACCGTTCTTTATCCTCCAGCCTGGCCTTGATGTACGGCGGCAGTGGTGTTTCTCCTAGCTTTTCCAGGATGGCGCTGAATTCACCCTCCCAGGCGAACTCCAATATTCTCCCGCCTGTCTCTGTTTTGGCTGTGACCGTGGCTGTCAGCTCCCGGCCAAAACAAAGCCTGGCTCCAATCGGACAGCGTTTGCCGGGCTTCACCAATGCTTCCCATGCGCAGTCTGAGATTGGATGGAGCAGCAGCACTTCGATTTGGCCCCCGGTCCCTTCCCTGATGCCGTGGAGGCGGGCGGGAATCACCCTTGACTCGTTGACCACCAAGACATCACCGGGTCGAAGGTACTCCGGCAGATCGTAAAAATGCCGGTGTTCGATTCTTTCCGAGGCAAGATCAATCACCATCAGCCTTGAAGTGTCTCTTGGCTCGACTGGAGTTTGGGCGATGAGTTCATCTGGGAGTTCGTAGTCAAACTCTGATACTTTCATTATCGGCTCCTTGCTTGGGCTTGCCTATTCCTGCCCGGATGTGCGCATCAGCCTGCCGGCAGGAAAGACCGGCCTAGTCACTTCAAATTCGAAATAGTGATGATCACCGCTGCGCTCTACCGTCGCTGCCACCGGAACGACAGCCGAGGATCCGCCGGCCGCGGTCGAGGCTGCAGCCGCGGCCACAGAAGCCGTGCCGGTGTTCTGCGGCTCAACATAGGCGGCGATGTATTTGGCGGGCGTCATTCCTTTCTCCCGGATCTGTTCCCGGGTCGCTTTCGGCACACGCCACAGCTGAACCTGGTACGCAGTGGCCAAGGTTTCCTGGATCACCGCTTCGATTTCCTGCTCTCTCCTGTCGCCGCGGGACTGTGCGTCTTTCAGCCGCTCACACTTTGCCACTCCATCTTGGGAAATGGTGATGACGATCTCATTCATCCCGGGCTTAAGATAGCCGTCGCGCTTCGCCTGTTCTTCTATGGCCGCCACTGCCTGTTTGAAAGTGGAACCGATCAGATCCAGTTTGTCGACGAGGTCTTTCCCGTCTTGATTCAATCCGTCGGCATAGACAACCCGCTGCCCGCTGTTCAGGCCTAATTCGACACTGGGGTTGATGTCCAGTGTGACATACACCTCGGGGACGGCCCCCCCGGGAATCTCACGCAGCTGGCCGGCGGAGCCCACCAAAGCCACTAACAGCACAGCGGCAATACTCCACTTCAAATAGAAAGGAGGCCTTTTGATGGTATAGGTGATTTCCTGTCCCACATACACAGGTTTATGGAAAGGAACACGCAGGAACTCTCCCTGGGGAGTCATCACGGTGACCTGGTCCCGTGCCGTCACTTCAACGACAATCCCTCTCCCCTGCTTCATGCCTACCTCCCCCTCACACCGTCCGCTTGAGGTACTCCTGTAGGTAGTGGAATTCTCCAATCAAGATCAGTGTCAATGTTATTATGTATTTCCGCTGCCGCTCTAGGGTCTTGCGGCTGACTTTGACCAGCTTCTCCAATTCCTTCAGCGGCAGGGACTTGCGTTGGGTAAGAAATCTCAATAATTCCGGATCATTGGCGAGAATCCGCGCTACCTCCAGGGCCCGATCCCGCGCATCCTGATGTTTGGGCGAAACTTTCACCAGGTCGGAAAACCGGACGCCGTAATCACTCAAGAGTTGGTTCAAACGGAAGATCTCTTCACGCCTCTCTTCAGCTTCCTGCTGCAGCTGGATGACTCCGATCGCTTCCCTCAGTTCGATTTTCCGGATCACGGTTTCTTCCGAGTCTTCAGCCTCCAGCGCCGACAAGGGAATCTCTTCCTTGGTGCGGGCCTTGCGGCGGAAGTAGTCCACCATGCGCCGTTTGATCACAATCTCCGCAAAGCTCAAGAACGAGGCTCCGGCTTTGAGGTTATAGGCATTGATAGCCTCGTCAAAAGCCGACATGGCAATGCTGGCTTCATCGTCCCGCCCCAATACCAAGTATTTCTTGGCGACCTGTGACGCAACCCGAAGATAAAAGGGGCGGTACTCCTTGATCAGGCGTTCCCTGATCCGCTTGTCTCCTTCTTTAGCTTGGCGTACCAGTATGTCTAGTTCTTCCTGCTGCTTTCCACGAGCTGAATCGGCCATTGACCTATCCTCCTTCACCATAAACTTCGCATATGGGACAAATTTCTTGGGTATCCTCAATTGTACCCGAATTCGGCTAAGGAACCGTCTTTGTTGCGCCAGTCTTTCTTCACTTTGACCCAAAGCTCAAGATACACTTTTGATCCCAGCAGAGCCTCGATTTGTGTCCGGGCGCCGGTGCCGATTTTTTTTAGCATCGCACCGTTTTTCCCAATGATGATCCCTTTTTGGGAATCCCGTTCCACGTAAATATTGGCCCTGACCACCACCATGTCTTTTTCCGGCCTGGCCTCCACCTGCTCCACATACACTGCCACCGAATGGGGAATCTCCTCTTCAGTGAGGTGCAGAATCTGCTCCCGAATCAGTTCCGCCATCACAAACCGCTCCGGATGATCCGTGACCCAGTCGTCGGGATAGAACTTGGGTCCTTCCGGCAGATAATCTGCAATGGCCTGAACTAAAGCGTCCAACCCGGTGCCTTCCTGGGCGGATACGGCCATAACCTCCGCGAAGGAGGGGTATTTTGCCTTCATTTCGACGCAGAATTCTTCCTGCTCCTGCTCGCCTGCCAGATCGGCTTTGTTGGCGATCAAAAACACCGGTGTATCCACATTCTGCAAAAGTCCGGCAATTTCCTCGTCCTGTTTGGACCACTTGGTGATATCCACCAAAAAGCAGATCAGATCGACCTCGGCGAGGGTGGCCTTGGCAGTCTTGACCATGTACTCGCCTAGTTTGTGCAAAGGCCGGTGAATCCCCGGGGTGTCGATAAAGACGATCTGGGCGTCCGGCAGGGTCAGGACGGCCCGGATGGTATTGCGGGTCGTCTGCGGCTTGTCGGACACAATGGCCACTTTCTGCTTCACCAAGCTGTTGAGCAGCGTCGATTTGCCCACATTAGGGCGGCCCACAACGGCGACAAACCCTGATTTAAACTCCATCGCACGCCTCCTCGACAGGCAGTTTCACGATCATCAGCAGCCGATCGTGATTCGGCCCGTACTCATCCTTATAAAAAGCGGCTTGTGTAAACCCGAGGCCTGTATACAGGCGCATGGCCGCCATGTTTTCCGGATCCACGGTCAAGCTCACCGTTTTGAATCCGTCCCGTGCCAGGCATTCAAGGGAACGGATCATCAAACGCTTCCCCAACCCTTTGCCCCGGTAATCCTTCTTGACGGCGCAGCCAAACAAATACGCATGCGCCGGATCGTCCCAATCACGCATGTACTCTGCGACCGCCGCGACAATGCCTTTATCCAGCAGCACAAACACACGCCCGCGGCGAATAAACGGAGGCAGGAACCACTCATTCATGCCGCCGGCGCCGAAGGCTTCCTGCTCAATAGCGATAATCTGCCGCGATATTTCCGATTCAACCTCTGTCAGCTCACGGAATTCATAGTCCATAGCTGTCTCCTGTAAAAGCCCCCGGCAGCAGCTTGGAAATGGTCGTCTCCTCCACCTGCCCGTGCAGGTTGGCAAGAATGATTACCACCTGATCATCGAAAAATTCGGCCATCACTTGGCGGCAGACGCCGCATGGTGTTATCACGGCTGCTGTGTCGGCCACCACCGCAATCGCTTGAAACGAGGTTTCGCCTTCGGAAACGGCCTTGAAAACCGCCGTCCGCTCTGCGCAGTTGGTGGGGCTGTAGGCTGCGTTTTCGATGTTGCAGCCGAGATACACTTTGCCGCTCGCCCCCAACAAAGCCGCTCCCACCTTGAAATTGGAATAGGGCGCGTATGCTTGATCCATTGCCTTGACTGCATGGTCAATCAACCAACGGTACTCCATGCCCATCCCTCCTCAGGCTAGGCGCTCAGCTGAAACAGAATCATGGTGATCAAAAACCCCAACAATCCACCGACAATCACTTCCCGCAGCGAATGAATCCGGCTCTGCACCCTGGTATGGGCGACCAAAAACGCCAGCGCGAATCCGAGGCATGCGGCAAAGGTGCTGCCGCTGTACATAATGGCCACAGCCAGGCTGAAGGCCAGGGCTGTGTGGCCGCTGGGCATGCCTCCCTTGAGGTAGTCTGAGCTCCCCGTGGCGCTTTTAATCAAGATGATCGAGCCGAGGACAACCAACATGGCCAAAAGGCCCAGATTTTCCACAGCGATTCCCCGCATCAGCTGCCGCAGATCGAATCTGATCAAGCGCTGAAAGAGGATTATGTATCCAACGCCGACAGCCATCACAGAGCTGAACAGCACGGCACCTGCCGCCACGTTCTTGGCCACTCGGGCCAGGGGGTGGATCCCCTCATGAGCGAGGTTGACCACTTCTTCGATGGCGGTGTTGATCAACTCGGTGCTGATCACCAAGCCGATGGTGAGCATCAGGATCAATAGTTCCACCCGCGTGACATTGAGCACCACGGCCAGGATCATGGCTAGCATCGCCATGATCAGATGGACCTTGATGTTCCGCTGTGTCTTGACCGCGTAGATAATGCCCTCAATAGCATAGTTGAAGCTCTCGACAATGTTTCTCGACCGCACCGCCGCCCCTCCTACTCGCGGGTCAGGTTGAGCCGGGCCATGATTGCTTCTTCGCGTGCCCGCATTTCCGCCTTTTCATCGGCATGCTCGTGATCATACCCCAGAAGGTGGAGCAGGCCGTGGGCTGTAAGGTAGCCGACTTCCCTGGCCAGGCTGTGGCCGAATTCGCTGCTCTGCTCCAAGGCTTTCTCCAGGGAAATCACGATATCCCCCAAAATCCGCGGCGCTCCCGGAGGCTGGTGAAAAACCTCGCCTTCCTCCTGGGCAAAGGAGAGGACGTCGGTCGCCTGATCAATGCCCCGGTATTCGCGGTTCAGCTCTCTGATAGTTTCATTGTCCACAAAGGTGACACCCACCTCGACCGGGCCTTCCACAGCCAGAAGCGCCAGGCCTGTTTCCAGGACTTGCCTTACCACCGTATCCAACCCGGCAGTGCCGACACGGGTCTGCTCGTTGTTCACATACAGTTCCATCAGGCTCTGCCCTTCCCTCCGTTTTTCCGGCCCAGGATGTCTTCGCGGGTGATCTTCTCCGGATACTCGATCCGGCCGTGGAAAATGCCGATCAAGACCTTGGAGAAGGCATCGGCGATTTTGTTCAAATCCTGAAAAGTCAGATCGCTTTCGTCAAGCTGGCCGTCGTCTAGCCGCTCGCGGATGATTTTCCGGACCAGGCCTTCGATCTTGCCGGGAGTCGGTTTGGACAAGGAACGGACCGCGGCCTCCACTGCATCCGCCAAGGAGACGATCGCCGTTTCCTTTGTCTGGGGTTTGGGCCCCGGATAGCGGAAGTCTTTCTCCTCCACTGTTTCACCGTTGTGTTCCTGAGCCCGGTGGTAGAAAAATTTCACCAGATCCGTGCCGTGGTGTTCCGCGATAAAGGCGGCGACCACTTCAGGCAGTTTGTACTCCCGAGCCAGCTCCAGCCCGTCTTTGACATGGGCCATCACGATCAAAGTTGACAGAGACGGTGCGATTTTGTCGTGGGGGTTGTCGTTCCCCAGCTGGTTCTCCACAAAGAACATGGGCCGCTTCACTTTGCCGATGTCGTGGTATGTGGCGCCAACCCGGGCCAAAAGCCCATCTGCGCCCACCGCGTCGGCAGCGGCTTCCGCCAGGTTGCCCACGATGATGCTGTGGTGATAAGTCCCAGGTGTTTCCATCAACAGCCTTTTCAACAGCGGATGATTGGGATTGGTCAACTCCAGCAGACGAATGGCGGAGGTGATGGAAAAGATGCTTTCGAAATACGGCAGTGAACCGATGGTGCTCACCGAACAGATCACTCCGTTGAGGAACCCCAGATAGCTGTGGATCAATAGTTCCGAATCCCGCAGCAAGAGCCCGAAGGTAATCATCACCAGAACATTGCTGGCGCCGACGATAAACCCGGCGCGCATCAGCTCGCCGCGCTGACTGACCTTGGAAACGCTTAGAATCGCGATCAAGCCGCCGGAAAATCCCTGCACCACCAGAGGCAGCGACTGGAATGTGATTCCGCTTACCACCGCCAGGAAGGTGACCGTCAGAAAGCCTGTCCGATAATCCAAAAGCATTGTCACGAGCATCCCTGCCAAGGCGATTGGTGTGAGATGCATGATCGGCAGCCAGGGAATGAGCGAGAGAATTTTAGTGATCAGTGTGACCAGAATCAGCACAGAGCCGACAAACGCCAGCCTGCTTTCACTTTGGATGATCTCAGGCCGGGATTTGTACAGAGCTACGCCGAAAATGGCCAGCAGCAAAGAGACAAGGCCTAACAAGCCCAACAATGACCAATAATCAATACCTTCCCGGTACAAGCCCAAATCTTTCAGCATCTGCACGTGCTCGGGCTCCACCACTGTCCCGTCGCTGATGATGATCTCCCCGGCCTTGACATAGACGGGGCCCACCTCTTCCATCGCTTCCAGGCGTCTTTGCTCAACTGCCTGCTGATCCAAAGCCAAGTTGGGCTCGATGATCTGGGCCGCGACGGCGTAGGCTGCATCCTGAAGCTGGGCGCTGATCTCGCTTTGAGCAATCAAGACCCTGATCCGGTCCATGACATTGTTCAGATCCGCCTGGGCGATTCGCTGCTGCATCTGTTCCATGATCACCCGCCGGCTTTCCTGGACAAAGGTGTTGTAAGCCAGTTCGTCGGCAGCCAGCAGCTGATCCACAACCTGCACCGGCAGAGCGATTTCCACTTTCTGGGCAATCTGCCGCTGCACATCCACAGGCTTGAACGGACTCTGATCTATTTCCCCGTTTTCTTCCGCCTGGGCCTGCTGTGCCCTGGCCTCGGCAATGATGGAGAAAATCTCGTCAAGCTTTTCCTCAGCCGCCACTACCGTGGCATGGTTGACAATGTAAAAATTGGGATCGGCTTTGGCCTCCGCTTCCGCCCGGGCCGCGGCCGCCTGCCTTTCCCGTTCCGTCTGGGCCCGGTTCTCCATGTCGCGCGGCACACGGATATCCTGGCGGGCCACTTCCCCTACTTCCAGCTTGTAGCCAGTCGGACTGATATTGATGGACAAAATGCCGAACAGCCCAATAAAGATTAAGACTGCCAAAATCCACTGCCTGACAGTTGTCTGTTCCAATTTGTCTTTGATGGCGCGCGCCGCTTTGGCCAAAGGTTTTGGTATAAACTTACCCATGTTGGCAGCTCCTCCGCTAAGCTTCGTCCTGCTGCTCGCTTTCAAACTCGGCATATGCTTTGATTACTCTCTGCACCAACGGATGCCGGACCACATCGCTTTCGGTGAGATAGCAAAAGCCGATCCCCTTCACGTTTTTCAGGATCCTGCCGGCTATCACCAAACCCGATTTCTTGCCCCGGGGCAGGTCGATCTGGGTCACATCTCCGGTAACGACAGCCTTCGAACCATAACCGAGGCGGGTCAGGAACATCTTCATCTGTTCGTTAGTGGTGTTTTGCGCTTCGTCGAGAATGATAAACGAGTCATCCAGAGTCCGCCCCCGCATGTAGGCCAGCGGGGCGATTTCGATCACACCTTTTTCCCGCAGCTTCAAGTACTGTTCTTGTCCAAGGATCTCGTACAGTGCATCGTACAGCGGCCTCAGGTACGGATCCACTTTGTTTTGCAGATCGCCGGGGAGAAACCCCAAGTGCTCGCCCGCCTCAACCGCCGGCCGGGTAAGAATTATCCGGCTTACCTCTTTCTTCTTCAAGGCGGCAGCCGCCACCGCCATGGCCAGGAACGTCTTCCCGGTTCCGGCGGGGCCAATGCCGAAAGTGATCACATTGCTGTTGATTGTCTGGACATATTCTCTCTGCCCCTGTGTCTTGGGGTAGAGCTGGCGCCCGCGGGCTGTGGTGACAATGGTTTCTGAATTAAGTTCCCGCAGGGATACTCCATTGCCGGTGTTGATCAGTTCGCTGGCGTAATGAAAATCATGGGCGGTGAGTTCCCGGTCGAGCCCCGCCACATTCTCGAGAATCTGCCGCACCTTTTCCACACTTTCTGTATCTCCGCTGAGAATCAAATCAATACCCCGGGGAATCACCCTGATACCGTATTGGTTCTCCAACCAGCGCAGGTTCTCGTCGCCTTTGCCGCTGACAGCCTGGGCTTGGGCGATATCCGCCAAGGTAAAAACAATCTCAGTTGCTTGCTGAGCCACTCACAAACCTCCCCGATGTTCTTAAAGACTATTCTTATTATAGCAGAATGTGATACAGATGCAAACTAGAGCCTGGGAGCGAACTCAGCGATGTCTTGCTCCAGCTCCACGATCAATCCCACCCGGATCCCGTCCTGATCCATGAGGTAGTGTTCGGTGACCTGTGTATCTTTCACTTGATCGCGATCCACTCCCGAGGCCGCCAGCTGCTGCCAGGCCCGTTCCAAGGCCAGGGCCCGGGCCTGGTCCACCGCGATGCTCGTTGTTTGGTAATCCACTTCTGCATAAATATGCTTGGTCACCGCGAAAGGCAGTTTCAGCCCGCCTATCCGAGGCTGCCAGGTGTGGGCTTCACTAGCATGGTTGGCAAACGGTGCCGGCCTTCCCAACCGCAGTACCCACTTGCCGATGGCGACCGAATAGCTGGTGTGGTAGTTGCCGGTTTCTATCGCTGTAATTTTGCTGAACGCCGCCTCACCGAAAGCGTCATACCAGACACGGGCCCGGACAATCCCTTCCGCGCTGCCCTGCTGGCGGCGGCCGTATTGGTCGTAGTATTCACCGGAAATAAGGATATCTCCTTTCTTGACGGTACTGCCCACAGTGACCAGCGGTGTGCCCCTAAAGGGCACCACCTGCGTGATCAGGCCATTCTGGGCGGCAACCACATCACCGTACTGCACTTCCGCGCGATGGGGGCTTGCCCGTTCCGCGACCTCAATCTGCATCAACACACCTTTGATGCGGGCCCCAACCCAGGACAGTTCTGGGAAACTGATCAAAAGCAAGTTTTCCAGGTAGTTCAAGTCGATTTGGGACTTGGGCGCCCCTACTCTCACCCCTTCCCGGGCCAGGAGATCGCTGATCGCAGCAGCGCTGATCTGCTCGCCGCCGGCGATTTCGATCATCCAAACAAACCCCGCTAGGTGGTAAAACAAGGCGGCGAGCAGTGCCAAACCCACCACCAGCCCTTTCCGCCTCGACACTTTCGCGGCAAAAAAAGGCAGCCCCGCCCGGCCCACGATCCCCACCCGGACGTTCAGCCCGCTTAACAAAGGGCGCAGCTTCTTGAAGTGTTTAATGCGGATTTTGCCGATCATGATGTTGGCCGTGACCCGCTCCAGGTCCCAGATGCCGTAGCCGCCGCCGGCGATGCGGTTGACCAAAGCCTCAAGCTGCGCGCCCTTCAGCTTGATGACCACATATCCCACCAGCCAAGCCCAAAGCCGGGTAATCATGTTTCCACCTCGCTATTGATCACCCATGTCGATATTGGTGATTACGCCTTCAAGCTTGAGATCGTCTTTATCAATAAAGCGGACAATCAGTCGGCGACCGTGAATGGCCATATGCCCGCCCGTGATCCGGATCCGGACTTCGGTGGAAGTATACTTCTCGATACCCTTGTGGTTTTCCACCATCAGTTCCGTATTGCCGATCATGGTGATCCTGGGGAGATCCAAAATGGCATCCGCCGGTAGTTCCATGGTGCTCACCAGCTTTTTGGCCGCTTTTTTCAAGCCTCGCTCCATCGCCACACCTCCGGCAATTCCAGCTCCTCTAAAAACTATGCTTATCTACAGCAAAGCATTACTGCAAAAGCAAAACCCAGGGTGTGCCCACCCCGGGTCAAGAAAAAAGGCGCTTTCCGCCTGGGAAAGCGCCTTTTGTGAAAACTCCTGCTTCCTAAAGTTGTTATCTGGCCGGCCAGGGCCTGACAGCCCTTGGCTCCCGAAGAATCTCGCTGTAGATCACGCCTGCCCACAGTTGAGAAGCCAATCCGGAAAAAACCACGTCCGCTTCTAGAGCTTTGGCTGGGGCTGCTGTTTTGGTTTTGGCTCCTGGCGCGGCTGACCCTGCTTCATCCCATGCTGCGTCGAAAGCAGCTTCCAACTCATTCAGGCCATCAAAGCCTTCGAAGCCAAAATCTGCCTCGTTCGCCGTCTGGACCTGCGGCCGCTTGTGCTCAAACACCGGCTTCTGCGCTGCCGGCGCCGGCGGTGCGGTTTTCGGCTGCCGATCCGGCGGTGCGGTTTGTTGCTGCCGTACCGTCTGTGGAGCTTTAGGCCGTGGAGCCGGCGGCGCCTTGGGGATTCTGGGCGCCCCTTTTTGCTGTTGGTTTTGCAGCGACTGCAGCACAGCGCCGACTACGGACGCGACCAGATAGATGACGACTATAATCGGTATTATAGGACCCATTTTATTCCTCCTCGGAGGCCGGCACTATTCAGTCTTGTCTTTCTGCTTCTGGTCCTGCTGCTCCTGCTTGCCAGCCCTGCCGATGGCCTGGCGCATGTCAGTATCGGCCATGATGTTGCGCATGTGGTAGTAATCCATCACACCGAGCTTGCCTTCCCGCAAAGCTTCCGCCAGCGCTTTCGGCACCTCGGCTTCCGCTTCCACTACCCGGGCGCGCATTTCTTCCACCCTGGCCCGCATCTCGTGCTCCAGGGCGATGGCGGCAAACCGCCGCTCGGCGGCTTTGGCCATGGCGATGTTCTTGTCGGCTTCCGCCTGGTCGATCTGGAGCTGCGCCCCGATGTTGCGCCCCACATCCACGTCGGCGATGTCAATGGAGAGGATTTCGAAGGCCGTGCCTGAATCCAAGCCCTTGGCCAGCACAGTGCGGGAGATTTGGTCCGGGTTCTCCAGCACTTCTTCGTGGCTTTCGCTGGAACCGACTGTTGTGACGATACCCTCGCCGACCCGGGCGATGATCGTAGCCTCGCCGGCTCCGCCCACCAGGCGGTCGATATTGGCTCTCACGGTCACCCGGGCGATGACTTTCAGCTCAATGCCGTTTTTGGCCACAGCCGAGATCAGCGGCGTTTCAATCACCCGGGGATTGACGCTCATCTGAACAGCTTCCAGAACATTGCGGCCCGCAAGGTCAATGGCCGCCGCCCGTTCGAATTCCAGGGAAATATCTGCGCGGTGAGCTGCGATCAGCGCGTCGATCACCCGGTCCACATTGCCTCCGGCCAGATAATGAGCTTCGAGTTTGTCGATGGTCACATCCAAGCCAGCCTTGTAGGCTTTAATCAAGGGGATAATAATCCTTCCCGGCGGCACCCGCCTAAGCCTCATTCCAACCAGGGTCAGAATGCCCACCTGGACTCCAGCGGCCAATGCCGATATCCACAGCCCGATGGGAATGAAGGAAAAGAGAAAGGACACGAACAGAACAATCAGGAAAAACAGGATGATCATCAAAGGTTCCACTATACTGCCTCCTTCTTAGGTATCTTTTCCATTATTTTATCACTTGTCTCTGACTTCGGTCACCACAATCCGGTTTCCTTCCACATAGACCACTTTCACCTTGGTGTCGTTGGGGATGAAGTCACCGTCCGACACCACATCATAGCGCTGGTCGCCGATTTTGACGATTCCCGCCGGCCGCAGGGCCGAGACTGTGACCCCGGTTTGGCCCAGGAGTTCACTGTAGTCTCTGACCCCTTGATAGCCCAGGGACCGCTCTTCCCGGGTGAGCAGGACAAATCGGCTCCAGGCCCGGGATCTGGTGAACCGCTTCCACAAAAGGACGATAATGGCGATGGTCACCGCCAATGTGATCGCCAGGCTGGTCAAAGCAGCTGTGAAATTGTCAAAGGACAGGAAAATACTGGCCAGAATGCTGATCAAACCCAAGACGCCCACCAGGCCGAAGCCGGGGATGAAAAAGATCTCAGCGATCAGCATAATGATGCCCAGCACAAACAGGGCCACCACTTCAAGGCCGGCCAGCCCTGCCAGGATCCGGCCGCCGAAGAACAAGCCCATGGCCATAACCCCGATCACGCCAGGCAGCCCCAATCCGGGCGACAGAAGTTCGATGATGATCCCCAAAAAGCCGATGATCAGCAGAATCTGGCTCACGGTAGGATCGGTGACAAAACCTGCCAAACGCTCGGCCCAGTTGCGCTCGATCTCCACCACCGGCAGATGATCCAGCTGATAATGGGCCAAGACCTCTGTGCGGTAATTGGTGAGCAGATCCGCATAGCCGTATTTTAGAGCATCCTGCGCAGTCAAAGTCAGCAGCTGCCCAGGCCTCACCAGGCCGTCGACGACTATATCGGCATCGACCATGGCCGCGGCGATGTTAGGATCTCTGCCGTGGCGCTGGGCCGTCGCGGAAAACTCCGCCCGCATGTAGGAAACATTCTTGGGATCCAAAGGCCGCGGTTCAGCCGCTCCCAGCGTGCTTCCAGGCGCCATGGCGATCTGAGGCGACGCTATGGCGATCAACGCTCCCGCCGATATGGCTCCCTCCCCGGCAAAGGGCGATCACCCCCCCCGCCGATATGGCTCGTTCCCGGACAAAGGCGATCACCGGTGTTTCCATCCGCAGGATGTAGTCGCGTATTTCAACAGCCGCGTCGACACGGCCGCCGAAGGTATTTATCTCCAGGATTACCGCCGCCCGGTCCTGTTGTGCCTGTTTCAAACCTCTGAGGACATATTGGGACAGGCCAAGCTCCACTGTGCCGTCGACAGAAATCACATACACCTGGGCCGGCACAAGCTGAGCAGAACAACTTGCCGCGCCAAGCGTCAAGGCAAGAGCGACTGCTGTGGTGATGATGGACATTAGCATGTTTTTTCGGCTCATGATCGGCCTCCCTTCGTGCTCAATTTCTTTCTATGGAAAAAAGCTCGACATCAATTTCATGATATCGAGCCAATACTTGTCTATCGGAACCTTGCATTCCGCTTGCGCGCTGCCTCAGACTTCTTTTTCCGTCTGACGCTAGGCTTTTCATATTGTTCCCTTTTCCTTACTTCTGACAGTACACCCGTTAGCCGCACTTGTTTCTTGAAACGGCGCAAAGCACTATCGAGGGACTCATTCTTGCCTACTCTTACCTCTGCCATCCTTATCCCTCCCTCCACAGCAGCACATACGATAGGGGTCCGCATTCATTATAATCTATTAAGTATAGTTGGTCAATTGTTTTATCCTGGCGGCCAGCCAAGCTCCCGCCCGCCGAGCAGGTGAAAATGGAGATGCTGCACTGTCTGTCCCGCGGCGGGGCCGCAGTTAGTCACCAACCGGTATCCGTCCTTGAGCTGATACTTCGCCGCCAACTCCTTGACAGCGACCCCAATTTCGTAAAGGAGGCTTTCGTCCTCCGGGCTTATCTCGCCGAGATCGGCCAGGTGCCGTTTCGGGATGATCAGGATGTGAACGGGCGCCTGTGGGTTGATATCGTGAAAGGCGACGACACTGCCGCTTTCATAAACCAGTTCAGTCCCTAATTCTTTATTGGCGATCTTGCAAAAGATACAGTCCATCGCTTCGCACCTCCCTCCTCGCCTACATGAGAATTCTAATCTTATGGAAGAATTCCTGCCAACTGCCCGTCTGCGGCAGAAACAATCCTTACATCGACAATTGAGCCGATAAGCCCCTCGGCATCTGGGCCCGCCGGGACCGCTACCTGGATGTAATTGTCAGTATGCCCCACCAGTTTGTCGTCGAGCACCCTTTCAAACAGCACCTGCACCACTTTATCGACAAATTGGCGCCGAAAGGCAGCGCCCATCTCGTCGGACAAGGCGATCAAGGCTTTGCTGCGCCTATCTTTTTCCGGCTTTGGCACCTGATCGGGAAAATCCGCGGCCGGGGTCTCTTTCCGGGGCGAATAAGGGAAAACATGGATTTTGCAGGGAACCATTTCCCGTAAAAAAGCGTAAGTTTCATCGAAAAGCTCCCGTGTCTCTCCAGGAAAGCCCACGATCACATCGGTGGTGACGGCCACCTCCGGCACCCGGGCCCGCACCGATTCCACGATGCGGCGGAAATCGGCGGTTTGATAGCGCCGGCGCATCCGCTGGAGCACCTGGTCTGATCCGCTCTGGAGGGGAATGTGCAGATGCCGGCAGACTTTTGGGTTGTCCGCCACCAGATCGATTAGTTTGTCATCGATTTCATTGGGATCCACGGAACTGATCCGCACCCGCTCCAACCCAGGCACTTCGGCTACCTGTTCCACAATGTCCGAAAGCGAGCTCGGCGGATTCAGATCGCGGCCGTAACCGCCGAGATGGACGCCGGTAAGGACAATTTCCCCGTAGCCCTGGCCCACAATCTCCTTCACCTGTTCCAGAACACTTGCGGCAGGGCGGCTCCTGGACGGCCCCCGGGCGTAGGGGACCTTACAGTAAGAGCAGAACTGGCTGCAGCCGTCCTGGATCTTGAGGTAAGCTCTGGTCCTGCCTTCGAAGGCGACGGCGTTTATTTCCTCGAACTTGCGCACTTTAAGGATATCTCCCACAAGAATGCCCTGTTCGTCGCCGCCGATTTGCTCCACCAGCTCCACAATCCGGCTGCGCTGATCAGTCCCCACGATCAGGTTGACTCCAGGGATGGACTTGACCTCGTCCGGATTGGTCTGGGCCAGGCACCCCACCACCACAATCTTGGCCTGGGGATTTTTCCGGTGGGCCCGGCGGATCATCTGCCGGGACTTGTGATCACTGATATTCGTCACGGTACAGGTGTTGATGATATAGACATCAGCCCCCGCCTGGTCGAAATCCACCACTTCGTAGCCGCAGGCTTTGAACTGGGCTGAAATTGCTTCTGAATCATATTGGTTCACTTTACAGCCGAGGGTATGCACAGCTACCCGCTTGCTCAACCTAAATCACCCCATATAAACTGCACAAGCGTCAGAACAGCGACCGCCGCTGTCTCGGTGCGCAAAATCCTGCTGCCGAGCGTAATAATTTCTCCATTGATCCTTTCGACCCTGTCAACTTCTTCGGGGCAGAAACCACCTTCCGGCCCAATCACGATGCTTACCGCTTTGGGCGGCCCTTCCCGCAGCCGATCCCGGAGATCAGCCAGACTGCGCCGCCGCTCCTGCTCATACGGCATCACAAGCAGGTGATCTGGGGGACGCTTGGCCAGCGCTGCAGCCATATCGTCGAAACTGAGCGGTTCATGCACTTTGGGAACTGCGCCGCGCCGGCACTGCTTGGCCGCCGCTTCAGCGATTTTCTGCCACCGTTTCTGCCTTTGCCGCGCCTTCTCCCCGTCGAGCTGAACAACAGTATAGCGAGAGAAAAAAGGTATGATTCCCGTAACCCCAAGCTCGACACTTTTTTGTATGATCAAATCCATTTTGTCCCCCTTGGCCACTGCCTGGCACAAGTATGTCTCAAGGGGCGATTCGGTTCTGGCCTGGACAGGATCCAGCAGTTGGCAGACGATCTGTTCCGGCTCAACCGATACAATCACACTCTCGTAAGCTTTCTCGGCCGCTCCGTCCTTCACCCCGATCAAAACCCGGTCCCCCGGCTTTTTCCGCAGGACCGCCCGGAGATGGTGGGCGTCACCGCCGGTGACGGCCGCTCTTCCTTGGTTAATCTGTTCGGCGGATATGAAAACCTTGACCATTTGTTCCGCTCCCTGCCGCTTTCAGCCCTTATCTGCCCTGTCTCGGAGCTTCAGCTCCATGCACACCCATTCGCCCTGGCGCCAGCTGTTGATAATCTCGAAGCCGTGTTTCAAGGCATGTTCAGCCACATCGCCGGCCCGGCTCTCGATGATCCCGGAAACCAGGAACGTACCACCGCTGTTTAGTTTCTCAGCCGCCGCAGACATCAGTTCGATGACTACATCGGCGATGATGTTGGCTATGATCAAATCAGCCTTCCCGGCCAGATCCGCAAGCGAACCCTGCAGGCACATGACAGTGGTTCCGTTTCTTATGGAATTTTCCCGGCAGGCGGCCACTGCCACCGGATCGATATCCACCGCAAGGACTTCTTTCGCACCGAGCTTGGCAGCAGCGACAGCCAAGATCCCTGACCCGGTGCCGATGTCCCACACGATCCGCCCATCAAGCATCTGTTCCTGAAGGGCTTCGAGGCACATGGCTGTGGTGGGATGAGTCCCAGTGCCGAAAGCCATGCCCGGATCAAGGGTGATGACCACATCTTCAGGATGGCGCTCCACAGCCGGTTCCCAGCTGGGCTCGATCAGGACGCGGCCGATTTTGATGGGGTGGTAATGCTGCTTCCAAGCTTGAGCCCAGTCTGACTCTGCGATGATCCTGGCCGTCAGCTCCACCGGGCCAACTTGGAGGCCAAAGGAGGCCAAACCCTCGATTTCTCCGCGGATCAGGTCAAGCTCAGGGCTGGTTTTTGGCTGATGGAAGTACGCTTTGACCACTACCCTGGTGTCGCCAGTCAGCGGTGGAAAATAATCTCCCCACCGATTGGCCACCGCTTCCAGGATCAGGGCGTCGCTTTCGAAAGCCACTCCGTGCGCTCCGTGACGCAGCATGACTTCACCTGCCGCTTCCGCCGCTTCCCCGCCGATTCTGGCTGTCACTTCCTGCCATTTATGTTCCATGCTGCCACGCCCTTGTTAAAGAATATAATGAGCAAAAGTGGCGGTGTCTCCCGCCACGCTATCGCCATGCATCCCTGACTTTCCCCAGGAAGCTCTTGGTTTCGTTCGGCAGCGTATCGCCGCCGGCTTTGGCGAATTCTCTCAACAGCTGCTTCTGTTTGTTGTTCAGCTTGGTGGGTGTGACCACCCTGACTTTAACCAGCTGATCACCTCGACCGAAACCCCGGACATCGGCAATGCCCTTGCCCCGCATGCGGAACACCTTGCCGCTTTGGGTCCCTTCCGGGATCCGCATCTTCAGATCCCCTTCCAGAGTCGGCACCTCGATCTCATCGCCCAAAGCAGCTTGGACGATGGAAATAGGCACCTCGCAGATAACATCGTTGCCCTGGCGGGTGAAGAACGGGTGGGGTTTCACAGTGACGACGACCAGCAGATCACCGTAAGGCCCGCCGTAGCTTCCGGCCTCCCCCTGTCCTCCTACCCGGACAACCGTGCCGTCGTCAACACCTGCCGGAATCTTGACGTTGATTTTCCGGGACGCACTCACTCTGCCGCTGCCGCCGCACACTTTGCAGGCGGTCTCAAAAATCTTGCCCTCGCCCCTGCAGCGGGAACAGACGCGGCTGGTCTGAATTTGGCCGAAGGGGGTGCGCTGGACTGAACGGACCTGTCCCGTGCCGCCGCAGTCAGGGCATGTTTTCAGAGGAGTACCCGGTTCAGCCTGGTTGCCGTGGCAGTGGGAACAGATTTCGGTCCGCTGAATCTCCACAGTCTTCTCAACACCAAACGCAGCTTCCTCAAACTCGAGGGTGAGATCCATCCGGAGATCGGCCCCTTTGCGGGGGCGCCGGTCCCGGCGGGTGGAACTGCGTCCGAAGAACATGTCGGCGAAAATATCTCCCAGATCCTCAAAGCCAAAACCAAAATCGCCGAAGTCGCCAAACCCGCCGAAACCGCTGTTCTCGAAGTCGGCATGGCCCAACTCATCATACTGGCGGCGGGTATCGGGATCGCCAAGGACCCGGTACGCTTCGTTGATCTCTTTGAACCGTTCTTCAGCTCCCGGCTCTTTGTTCACGTCCGGGTGGTATTCCCGGGCCAAACGCCGATATGCTTTTTTGATATCATCCTGAGAGGCATCGCGCGGCACACCCAAGATCTCATAGTAATCTTTGGCCATGAATCCACCACCTTCGGTTATTTCTGATCTGTTTCATCGGTGAATTCTGCGTCCACTACATCTTCTCCCGCGTCGGTCTGGGTGGAAGAGGCGCCACTCTGCTGTCCTGCCTGGGCCTGCTGGTAGATCCTCTGGGACAATTTGTGCATGATCTCGTCCATCGCCTTCATCTTGGCTTTGATCTCTTCCGCGTCGTCGCTTTCCACAGCCTTCTGCAGCGCTTCCTTCGCCGCCTCAATCTCTTTCTTTTCCGCTTCGCCAACCTTGTCGCCAAGCTCGTTCAACGAGCGGTCGATAGTGTAAATGGCGGTGTCCGCCTGGTTCTTAAGCTCTATCAGCTCGCGGCGCTTCTTGTCTTCCTCTGCGTGAGCTTCCGCCTCTTTGACCATTTTCTCGATATCTTCCTTGGTAAGGCCGCTGGCCGATGTGACTGTGATCTTCTGCTCTTTGCCAGTCCCCAGGTCTTTGGCTGAAACATTGACGATACCATTGCGGTCGATATCGAAAGTGACCTCAATCTGCGGCACGCCCCTGGGCGCCGGCGGAATGCCGGTCAGCTGAAACCTTCCCAGAGTGACATTGTCCTTGGCCATAGGCCGTTCGCCCTGCAGGACATGGATATCCACAGCCGGCTGGTTGTCGGCTGCCGTGGTGAAGACCTTGGTTTCCCGGCAGGGGATGGGTGTGTTCCGCTTGATCAATGTGGTCATCACGCCGCCCAATGTCTCGATACCCAGGGAGAGGGGAGTGACGTCCACCAGGACCAAGCCTTGGCCCTTTTCAAACTCGCCGGAAAGCACACCGGCTTGAATGGCGGCACCCATGGCCACGCATTCATCGGGATTGATCCCCTTGTACGGCTCTTTGCCCATGACTTTCTTGATCGCTTCCTGGACTGCCGGGATCCGGGTGGAGCCGCCCACCAAGATCACGCGGTCGATATCGCCAGGCTTCAGCCCCGCGTCCTCCAATGCCCGGTGCAGAGGGCCCATGGTTGCTTCCACCAGGTCGGCGGTGAGCTCGTTGAATTTAGCCCTGGTGAGACTGATGTCCATGTGGAGCGGGCCTGCGTCGCTGGCACTGATGAACGGCAGGTTGATGTTGGTCTGCATCAAGCCCGACAGTTCGATCTTGGCCTTTTCCGCCGCTTCCTTCAGCCGCTGCATGGCCATTTTGTCTTTGGACAGATCGACTCCCGTCTCTTTCTTGAACTCGTCGATCAAGTAGCGCATGATCCGTTCGTCAAAATCGTCGCCTCCCAGGCGGTTGTTGCCGCTGGTGGCCTTGACGCCGATGTAACCTTTGTCGAGCTCCAGGATGGAAACGTCGAAAGTCCCGCCGCCCAGGTCATATACAAGCACAGTTTGCTCCTGTTCCTTATCAAGGCCGTAGGCGAGAGACGCGGCGGTAGGCTCGTTGATAATCCGCAGCACTTCCAAACCGGCAATGGCTCCCGCATCCTTCGTGGCCTGCCGCTGTGAGTCGGTGAAATAGGCGGGAACGGTTATCACAGCCTGAGTCACAGTTTCTCCCAGGTAGTTTTCGGCCTCTTCCTTGAGTTTGCGCAGAATCATGGCGGAAATCTCCTGGGGTGTATATTTCTTGCCATCAATGGCCACGGTGTGGTCTGTGCCCATGTGCCGTTTGATGGACATAATCGTCCGATCAGGATTGGTTACGGCCTGCCGCTTGGCCACCTGGCCCACCAGCCGTTCGCCGTCTTTGGTGAAGGCCACGACCGACGGTGTGGTGCGGCTGCCTTCGGAATTAGGGATTACTACGGGTTCCCCACCTTCCAATACTGCCACAACAGAGTTTGTTGTCCCTAAGTCAATTCCTATCACTTTTCCCATACCTATTCCTCCTCATGTTGCTGTTTGGGGGCAACTTTGACCATGCTTGCCCGCAGTAGTTTGTCTTTATAATAGTAGCCTTTTTGCAGTTCTTCGATGACTATCAGGTCCTCACCCGGGCCACCTTCCATGCTCACAGCCTCATGGACAGTGGGATCGAAAGGTTTTCCCACGGCGTCGACCGGGGCCAGCCCTTCTTTCTGCAGGCATTCCATCAGCTGGTTGAAAATCATTCTCACACCGGCCAGGTACGGCGAATCTTCCTCCCCGGCGGCAATGGCCCGTTCAAAGTTGTCAATCACCGGCAATAGCCCTGTGAGCAAATTTTGGTTGGCTGTAGCCCTGATCATTTCGATCTGGGCTTCATTCCGCCTTTTATAGTTGTCAAAGTCGGCCTTCAAGCGCAGAAGCCTGCTGACAAGCTCGGCCCGTTCCTGTTCCCACTGCTGTTTCAGCTGCTCAAGCTCTGGCTCGGCCTGCAGCGGCCCGGAGCCGTCGCCGCTTTCCGCCGCGGTGGGCTCTGTTTCGTCCACAGCAGGTTCACAGGCCGGCCCCTCAGCCGGCGACCCTCCTTCAATGTCGGCAGTGCCGGGCGTTTCCTGCTGATGATTTTGTTGATGATCCTGTTGATGATCCTGTTCTTGTTCATGCTGTCGATCTTTCAAGTCTCTACCTCCTCGGTGGCACCTATTTAATCAGCTCTGATAGGATCTCGCTGATGGAATCGGCCAACATTTCCACAACCGAGTATGTGTTGGCGTACTCCATCCTGGTAGGGCCGATCACCCCAATCGCCCCGATCACTTCACCGCCTATGGAGTAGGTGGAAGTGACCACGCTGCACTCATGGATTTCCTCGATGGGGTTCTCGCGGCCGATGGTGACCTGAACGCCTGAATACCTGCTGAGAGTGTTGATCAGATTGGACACGGTCTCTTTCTGCTCCAACAAGCTCAACAGGCCTTTGGCTCGCTCCAGATCCCTGAATTCAGGCTGCTCGAAAATGCTGATTGCGCCGCTTAAAAAGACCTTTTCCTGCTTTGTGTCGGCCAATTCGCTCGCGATCACCTCAAGCAAGGCGCTTCCCAATTCCCCGTAGTCTCCTTGTATTTCTTTGATCAGAGTGGCTCGCAGGTCACGGTAGGTGACTCCCTGAAGCCTTTTGGTCAGCTGCCGGGAAATCTTGGGTAGAGCCTCGGGATCGTACTTCACCGGCATGCGGATGATGCGGTTCTGCACCAAGCCTGGATGAAGCACGAGGATAACCAGGACGCGGTAATCGTCCAAGGCCATCAGCTGCACCCGTTCCAGCATGCAGAGATCGATCTGCGGCGCCAGCACCACCGCGACGTAGTTGGTCAGCACCGAGAGCAGCTTCGACACTTCCTGCACCAGAAGCTCGATTTCGTGCTTGTGGGTTTCCATGCGCCGTTGGATGTCGCTGCGCTGCTGTTCCGGGATCACCCACGGCTCCATCAGCACATCCACGTAAAAACGGTATCCTTTATCAGAAGGAATCCGGCCTGCTGAAATATGCGGCTGGATGATATATCCAATTTCTTCCAGATCTGCCATTTCGTTGCGGATAGTAGCGGGAGAAACACCGAGATTGTAGCGGCGAGCGATCGTCCGGGAACCAACCGGCTCAGCAGAACGAATATAATCATCGACAATTGCATGCAGCACCATGATCTTTCTTTCACTCAGCATCCAACTCGCCTCCCTTCACCTCCTTAGCACTCGCCGAGTTAGAGTGCTAACATCTATCATTCATAAACTATCACTACGGTACTTGTTTGTCAAGATGGCAAAGGGGGCGCATCTAGCGGACAAAAGCCGAAAAAACCATGTTCCCTAGGGCTCTGCCGCACTTGGTCAGCCGTAAGTGGCCATCGTTCTCTTCGATCAAGCCCCGTTCTGTCAACTGCCTGATCTCTGCCCCATACACATCGTGAGCCGAGCATTGAAAACGCTGGTAAAACCGGTGCAGATCCACGCCGCGAACCATGCGCAGCCCGAGAAACATCATTTCGTCCATGGCTTGTTCCCGGCTCACCGGCTCCCAAGACGCGAAGGCCGGGTGTTGGCGGAGCCAGGTCTGAATGTACTGCTCCAGATCATCGGTACTGCTGTAGCGGATCTGATTGTAAAAGCCGTGGGCGCCGCTGCCGAGGCCCAGATAGGGATCGGCCCGCCAGTAGATCAGGTTATGCTGTGCTTCTCGTCCAGGTTTCGCATAGTTGGAGATTTCATAGTGGCAGTAGCCATGCTGAGGTAGATACTCCTGAGTGTGGGCGAACATGGCGGCGGCCGTGCCCTCCGGCGGCAGCCGCAGCTTCCCCTCCTGATAAGCCAGGTAAAACGGGGTGTTTTCTTCCAGAATCAAGGAATAGCAGGAAATGTGTGCCGGCTCAAGCTCAACAGCCTTGGCTAGAGTTTCCTGCCACCTGCGGAGCGTCTGGCCGGGCAGGCCTTCAATCAAGTCTAGATTAATGTTGTCGATGCCGGCCTTCCTGATCAGTTCCACGCTTGCGTAAACGTCATCGACGGTATGGATTCTGCCTATGGCCTTGAGCAGCCGGTTGTCAAATGCTTGGGCTCCGAGGCTGATTCTGTTCACCCCAGCTTCGGCAAGCACTTTTGCTTTGTCCGAGGAGAGTGTGCCAGGATTCGCTTCCACCGTGAACTCAAAACCTGGTTCAAAGTTGAAGGCGGTCAACAGCTTGGTAAACAGCTGCTCCAGCTGGTTGGCTGAGAGGATGGTGGGTGTGCCGCCGCCGACATACAGTGTGGCACAGGCGGCGCCGCCGATCTGCCGAGCCCAATAGCCAATCTCGCCTGACAAAGCTTCAAGGTATCGCTCGATCGCTGCCGGCGCGGCGACAACCGAATGGAAGTCGCAGTAACCGCACTTGCGAGCGCAAAACGGAATGTGGACATAAACACCGAGCATGGCCTCCGCTCCCCATTCTCATTCCACTTTAAGGATGGCCATGAAAGCTTCCTGCGGGACATCGACGCTTCCTAAGCTTTTCATCCGCTTCTTGCCTTCTTTTTGCTTCTCGAGCAGCTTCCGCTTGCGGCTGACGTCGCCGCCGTAGCACTTGGCCAGGACGTCCTTGCGCAGCGCCTTGACGGTCTCCCTGGCGATCACTTTGCTGCCGATGGCGGCTTGGATGGGAACTTCAAACTGCTGCCTGGGAATCAGTTCTTTAAGTTTCCGGGCTAGACTGCGGCCCCGCTCATAGGCCTTGTCGCGGTGGACGATGCACGAAAGGGCGTCCACCGGTTTGCCGTTAAGGAGAATATCCAGTTTGGCCAGATCCGATTCTCTATAGCCGCTGAACTCATAATCCAAAGACGCGTAGCCCTTGGTCCGGGACTTGAGTTTGTCGAAAAAGTCCATCAGGATCTCGCTCAATGGGATATCGTACTCGAGCCGCACTCGCTCCAGTGTGACATATTCCATGTTCTTGAATTCTCCGCGCCGCTCCTGGCACAACTCCATCACAGGGCCTACAAATTCTTCGGGCAGCATGATGGTGGCGGTGACAAACGGCTCCGCGATCGTCTCGATTTTCCCCACCGCTGGAAAGGCCGCGGGATTGTCGATGTAAATCTCTGTTTGATCTGTGAGCCTGATCCGGTAGACCACGCTGGGGGCTGTGGCGATGATGTTGAGGTTGAACTCCCGCTCAATCCGCTCCTGAACGATCTCCATGTGCAAAAGCCCCAAAAAGCCACAGCGGAAACCAAAACCCAAGGCGGCTGAGGTTTCGGGTTCGAAAGCTAGGGCCGCATCGTTGAGCTGCAGTTTCTCCAGTGCCTCCCTCAGTTCCACATACTGTTCGTTATCCACTGGATAAAGGCCGCAGTAAACCATCGGCTTGGCAGGCTGATACCCCGGCAGGGGTTTTGGGGCGGGCCTTTGGGCGTGGGTGATCGTGTCTCCCACCCTTGTGTCCTTGACGTTTTTCATGCTTGCCATCACACAGCCGACTTCACCGGGAAGCAGCCTGTCCACAGGAGTCATCATCGGGCACAGCACCGCCAGTTCTGAAACCTCGAAAGTGCGGCCGCTGCTCATCATCTGAATCTGATCGCCGGTTTTCAGTGTGCCGCTGAAAACCCGGATATAGGCCACCGCTCCCCGGTAGGAGTCGTAATGGGAGTCGAAGATCAAGGCTTGGAGATGCGCATCGAGATCTCCCTGCGGCGGTGGAATCCGGTTGACGATCGCCTCCAGGATCTCATCGATCCCGGCGCCCGTTTTGGCGCTGGCCAGGATCGCTTCGCTGCTGTCGAGCCCGATGATATCCTCGATTTCTCGCTTGACCCGGTCCGGATCAGCGCTGGGAAGATCGATTTTGTTAATCACCGGGATGATCTCCAAATCATGCTCCAAGGCCAGGTATAGATTGGCCAGTGTCTGGGCCTCAACGCCCTGCGTCGCGTCAATAACCAGCAGTGCCCCTTCACATGCAGCCAGGCTGCGGGACACTTCATAGGAAAAGTCCACATGGCCGGGAGTGTCGATCAGGTTGAGGACATACTCCTGCCCGTCTGCAGCCCGGTAATTGATGCGGACGGCAGTCAGCTTGATGGTGATGCCCCGTTCCCGTTCCAGATCCATGGAATCCAGGATCTGCTCGGCAAGCTCCCGCTTCGTGACCGTACCGGTCGCTTCAAGCAGCCGATCAGCCAGTGTCGACTTGCCATGGTCGATATGGGCGATGATGCAAAAGTTTCTAACCAGTTTTTGATCCATAACCACACCATGTCCTTCTATCGCAAGCGTTATCCTCTATCGGTTCTCTTCAGCCGCTTTGCCGGTCGGTGCCGGACCTGCCCCTGCTTTTGGTCCTCAGTCGCTGCTTGATCACTCGGGCTACAAATATCGGCTCTTCCATTCTCAAAAGCAGGCTCAAAACCAGGTACACCACAATCCCGACAGAAATGGCGCTGAATGTCTGAATCAGGCGCCCGGTTCCGGAAGCGAGATTCACGTACCTGGCCGCCAATACAGCTGTGTAATGCGTGCAGGGTGCCATGACAGCGCACGCCGCGGCGGATCGCGCCACCGTGCTCAGAATGCGGCGGCCGCCGACAGCGCCGATCTTGCGCCGCAGCGCCCATAGCAGGATCAGCATCTGAATCAGGCTGGTTAGGGAAAATGCCAGCGCCAGGCCGCCAATGTCAAGACTTGTCCACTTAAGCAAAGCCAAGCTGATCGCAAAATTGACGAAAACAGCCGCAAACCCCACCTTGACCGGAGTGATGGTATCCTGCAGCGAGTAATACACCCGGGTAATGATCTGCAGCCCGGACTGGGCGAACAGCCCGGCGGCATAAAACAGCAAGGCATATGCTGTAACTTCGGTGTCGCGGCTGGTGAACTCACCGGTCTCGAACAAAAGCCTGACGATGGGCACTCTCAGCACCGCCATCCCCACGGCCGAGGGCAGGGTGATGTAAAAGACGACCCGCAGCCCAAAGGTAAAAGTCTGCTTCAGTTCGGCCATTTCTTTCCGGGCGGCATGAGTGGCCAAGGTTGGGAAGATCGCTGTTGACAGCCCCATGGCGAAGATGCCCAATGGAAAGTTGATCAGCCGGTTGGCGAGCCTCAACGCGGCGATGGAACCTGTCTGGAGCAGAGATGCAAGGTTTTGGCCGATGATCATGTTGATCTGGGCAATGGACAGGCCGATGATCGCCGGGATCATCAATTTGATGATTCTTCGAATCCCCGGGTGTTTCAGATCGATCAGGCCGCGGTAGTAGCGCCGCCCCAAGCGGGCCACCAGCGGTACTTGGACAAAAACGCTGCCGAAGGCGCCGACCACCGTTCCGTAGGCCATCCCCACAATCCCCAGCAGAGGGCCGATCAGGTAAGCGCTGAGAATCTGGGCTGTGTTGTAAACCAGCGGCCCCACCGCCGGGAGCGTGAACCGCTGATAAGAGTTCAAAATTCCCATGGAAATCCCGGACAATGCGGTGAAGAACACTGCCGGGAAAGTGATCCGCATCAGGCTGATCAGCAGATCTCGCTGTTCCCCGGCAAAACCGATTCCCACCAGAGGAGCGATAATAGGCGCGAAGACGATCCCCAGCAGAGTAAAGCTGACCAGCAGTATTCCAACCAGATTGATAAAGGAGCTTGCCACATACCAGGCCTGCTTTTCGTCATCGCGGGCCAGATACTGAGTAAACACCGGGATGAAAGCGGAGCTGATCACGCCGCCCACAAGCAGCTGATACATCAAGTCCGGAATGGCGAACGCGGCAAAAAAGACATCTGTCGCCCCGGTCCTGCCGAAGACTGCCGCAATCGCCCGTTCTCTGACAAACCCCAGCACCCGGCTGAGGAAGATGGCAAACATCACAATCCCGGCAGCCCGGGCCACCCGTTGTGCCGAACTGGATTCTTCGTGCATATTTCCTGCTCCTTGCCTCGAATCTAGATTTCATTATAGCATTTCTGCTATGACAGTGGCAACCAATTCCGCCGCCAGCAGTGCTTCTTCAATAGTGTTTTCCACCGATCCGATCTCTATTAGAATGCTGTTTTGGTGCAGATGCTGGTTGTAGCGGGCATCGCGGCGAATCTGCATCGGGCGCATCAAGCCCGGGTACATGCGTTCGGCAGTACGGTAAAAATCCAGGGCGAACTCATAGTTTTTCTCCCAGTGCGGATGTGACTGGGGAATACTTTGGGCGGTGGCCACGACCAAGAGCACTCTGGCTACCTGCCTGCCGTCGATGACCACTGTCCGATCAGGCACGTTGGCGTCACGATGGACATCGAAGACGAAGCGGATGCCGGGGTTCTGGGCCAGGATGGTTTTGACAGTCCGCTCGGAATTGACGTAGGCACCGCTCAGTGTCGGCCAATCATGGATCGCGGTGGAGTGGATCACACCAATACCTTGGCTGCGCAGCGCTTCCGCCAGGTGGTTGCCTACTTCCATGATTCCTGTGATTGTCCTGTCGCTGGTAGAACTGAAGACATAGTGGGCGTTCTGGTAATTCTCTGACTTTGCTGCCGGGCCCAGGTACATCTCGGAAGAATGGCTGTGGTAAATCAGGACTTGCGGTGCTAGATCCGCGGCTGTGGCTCGGCTGGGTGGTTGAACTCTGGTTTCCAGCGGTTTGGTTGGATCAGGATCGAAGGTCAGTTCAGGAATAAAGACGAAAGGCCGCTCCTGCCAGGTTTGCCTGCTCTCAAACAAGTCCAAGAAAGGTATGGTGTTTCTCAGCAGTGTATCGGGGTTGCCTAAGTCAAAATCGGTGATCAGATATATAAATGAGCGGAGTGTGTATTCCCATCCTGGGCTGTACTGCTCCCGTTCGCCGGCGATCGGTATTCCCAGGCTGATCACGGTCCGGGCCAGTCGGTGATCGAGGCTGATATAAACAAAAAGAAGATGATAGCTGAAATACCCGATCAACACACACAGAGCCACAACAAACAGCCACGGCAGGATGGGAGCCGCCGGCCGGCGGCTGCGGTGCCTCGGCATTTTACCACCCTCTTTGGTAGGCTACAGCACATTATATTTGTCCAACAACCAAAATATGTTAAGCTATAGATGGGGGTCGACGGATGGGGGAGTGAGGTGTGACACCCTTGTCACCATCAGAAAGAAGGGGGCTTTTATGAAGCAGGTTCTTGCGCTGTTGTTGATTGTGAGCTTGGCCTTTTCCGGGTATTTGTTCTACCAGCTCCGGATTATCGAACAAAAGGATCATTTGGTTGTCTATTTTGTCCGTTCTACACCCACCAATTTTTTGTTGGTGCCGGTGGTCCGTTCCTGCCCTCGCCCGGCTACTCCAGAAAAGGCCCTAGAATTATTGCTGGAGGGTCCTACACCTGAGGAAAAAGACCAGGATCTATGGCCTTCGGTATCAGTTGGGACGAAACTTTTGGGGTTAAAGATTTCAGACGGGTTGGCCAGCGCCAACTTCTCGAAAGAGCTGCAGACAAACTTTGTCGGAGGCAGTCAGCTGGAAGGACACCTGGTGGACGCGATTGTCTCGACTTTGATTCAGTTTCCTGAAATCGAAAAGATTGAGATCCTGATTGAAGGCGAACGGGTTGAGTCAATTGCCGGCCACGTCTTGATCGAGTACCATCTTCCATGAGATGGTGAAGGCGTGACAGGGCGTGACAGGGGACGGTGACCTGTCACGTCCCAATCATCAACTTAAGTACTTAAAGATCTCGTCATAGTCCACGCCTTCGTGAAAAGCACTGTTCAAGCCGCCGGCGATCACATTGGCCACATCGTTGATCAGCTCATCAATCTCCTTTGGAGTAACAATCAAGCTGCCCATGTACGGTTCAAGCACCTGATTGATCATCTGCCGCTTTTGTTCCCTGGACATCGCGCCTGGTGCTGTCTGAGCCGTTGTGGCGTCTGCATTTGGCTGCGCCGCTGAACCCATGATCGCCTGAGGATCCACAGCAAAACTGGTTTTTTGCGGCATTTCCTCAGCCTGCAGCTTCCGCTCCGGGTCTTCCCCGCCAATTATATCCAGAGCGTCGGAAACAATGGTCGAGGCATGCACCACAGTCGGGACACCGATGGCCAGCACCGGAATGCCCAGCGTTTCCTGATTGATCACCATTCTCTTGTTCCCCACACCGGACCCAGGGTTGATACCCGTGTCTGAAATCTGAATCGTGCTGCACAGCCGGTTTATACTGCGGCTGGCCAACGCATCGATGCAAATGACAGCATCAGCCTTGACTTCGCCGACAATCCCCCGGATAATCTCGCCGGTTTCGATCCCGGTCAGTCCCAGAACCCCCGGCGCAATCGCCGCAATAGGCCGCAGCCCCTTCCGAAGCTCCGGCGGTGAAAGCTGGATCAGGTGCCTGGTCACCATCAATTCTCCCACAACTTTCGGCCCCAGGGCATCGGGAGTGGCGTTCCAGTTCCCCAAGCCCACGACCAGAATCACTGCCTCCGGGCCTAGCCCACTCTGCTCGATAAACCACTTGATTTCGTTGGCCAGCAGCCCCCCGATCTCCTGATGGATGTCCCGGTTGTGCTGGCGCAGAGCTTGGGCTTCAATGGTGGAATAGTGGCCCGGCATCTTCCCCATCATTTTGGCGCCCAATTCACTTTCTATGGTAACTCTGCAGATATTGGCGTGCTCTGTATGCTCGTTTTCGATAATCACACCGGGGATCTCCGGCGGTCCTTCCCGTTCCACGATCACTTCATGGGCTTCAATCGCCAAATCGGTCCTTACTCCATATTTATCTTGAAACTCCTGCTGGTATCCATCAGGCACCTCGTACATGTGACGCGTCTCCTTTCGCAAACTCTTTGTGTGAATAGAATATCCGCTAAACCTGCGAATCATGTATTGAAATCCTGGACAGATAGTGATATAATAACGGGCGGTGACCAATCTAACGGAGGTGAATTCAGTGGCCAATAACAAGTCTGCAGAGAAGCGGGTTCGTACCAGCCTCAAGAGAAGAGCAATGAACCGTTCGCAAAAATCCGCGCTCAAGACCACTGTCAAGCGTGTTGAACAGGCTATTGCCGAAAATGATCCCAACCTCGAAGCCAATCTGCAAACAATGATCAAGTCTCTGGACAAGGCTGCCGCCAAAGGCTTAATTCATAAAAACAAAGCTGCGCGCAAAAAATCACGCTTGATGAAGAAAGCCGCTGCCCTCCAAGGCTAGATTCCAGAGGACATAATAAAAAATCGCCCGCTCTTTGCAGTGCAGGGCGCTTTTTTATGCCCATTTCCAGGGCTGTCTGTCAAGCACAGATATTGATGATCAGCTGCTCCATGATTTGCCCGGGATCGGCACCAGATTTAAGTTCGCCGTCAGCGGTCAGGATCTGGCTTAAACCGGCATACAGCTGCTTCAGGGTAAAGTTGTTTGCATATTTCTCCGCCTGCCGCAGGGCAAAATCCGACTTCTCGTTCAATGCCTCGGCAACTATCTTGGTGCTTACCCCGCCTTTTGTCTTGGCGGCAATCAGCAAGTAAAGCTGCCGTTCAATCACAGGCAGAATCCGCAGGGGCGGTTCCTTGGCGTCGAGCAGTTGCGTCAGAATCGCCAGCGCCTGCTTGACATCCTTGGCGGAGATGGCCTTGACCAAGTCAAAAATGCCTCCAAGCTCCAACTGTCCGGGCGCCAGCGAAGTGACAGCCGCCACATCGTCCTCCGTTATGGCAGACTGTTCGGCGGTGAGGGCGATCAGCTTCTCCAGCTCGTTTATGATCAACTGCAGATCAGTGCCAACTTTGTTTAGAAACTGCTGCACAACCAAAGGCGCCATCTTTTTCTGCCTCAGGCTGAGATAATCCTGCACCCAGCGCACCAAACGCTCCCCTTTGGGGCTTTCACAGGGAATGCCCACCCCAATTTTGAGCAGCTGCTGGACAGGCTTCAGGCTTCGGTCCAGCCGGGCAAAGAACATGGCCAAGCAGTTGGTGTCCGGCATGTTCTCTATTTGGCCCGCGACTGCCGTTAAGAAATCTTTATTCAGGGCATGGGCGTCCCGCAGCGCGATGATTCTCGGCCCCGCTCCCCAAGGGGGCGTCAGCAGCTCTTGCGTCAGTTCCGCCGGCTGCAGTTCCTCGCCGGCTGTAAGCATGATCCAATTCCACTCGGGCATGCCGCTCTGTTCCGCTCTCTGCTGGAAAGCGCGGAAAAGCTCATTCTGCAGGTACTGATCCTCGCCGTAGACGAGATAGAGGCGCTGCAGTGGTTCATTGAGTATGGCCTGCTTGGCTTTGAACATCACAAACTTCCCTCGTTTTCTGCCTGTGGTTCAGGATGCCGGTGCTGCCGGCTCTCCCGATCCATCCTGTAATAGGGATTTTTCTCTACCGCGCCTGTGAATACCTGCCGAACAGACCATTCCAGATGTAAAATGACACCGCTCCTTCCTGGTCAGTCCTTAATGCTGTGATCCCCGACAGCTCAAGAAAGCCCAGGACATCAGGATGGGGATGGCCGAAGGAATTCCGGCCAACCGAGATCACGGCGTGCCTCGGCTGAACAACCTGATAAAACTCGGGCACCAGCGCCGCCCTGCTGCCGTGGTGCGGTACTTTGACCAAGTCCACCGGCGTAAGCCCTCCCCTTTTCAGCAAGTCTTCCAGGCCTTCTCTGTCGATATCTCCCGTAAGCAGCACACTTCGCCCTTGATAGGCCAGCCTGATCACAAGGCTGTTGTTGTTCAGGTCCGAACCTGTCCCTGATAGAAACTGGTGGGGATGCAGGATGGAAAGTGAGACCCCTCCTCTCAGAAGCACTTGATCCCCTGCTCTAAGGCGCTGATATGGAATCCGTTTTTCCATGATCAGCTCCAGGTATTTCCTGTATGTCGGAGAAGTGTGGGTCTGCCCGCTGTCAATGATCATTCCCACAGAAAAATGCTCCAACACCGCCAGCAAGCCGTGGAGGTGATCCTCATGAGGATGGCTTGAGATGACAAGATCTATGTGACGGACACCGCGGTGCCTCAAATAGGGGACAACCGTGGTCATTCCGACATTTCTGCCCCGCTCCTGCCAGTACACCGAATCTCCGCCGCCGTCGACGAGAATGTGCTGCCGAAACGGTGTGCGGATCAAGATACAGTCCCCCTGGCCCACATCAAGGAAAGTGATTTCCAGAGGCCGGGCAAATTGATGCGGCACACTGACCGCGAGCATAGCCACAAGGCCCCAGTTCACCCACCGCCGCACTGTCGGCGCGCCGATGCGGATATACTGCCGGCGCCCGATCCAGCCGATCCCGGCAAAGGCCAAGTACCAGGCAAGAGCCCAGTTCGCGGGCATGGGAGGCGCGGCAACATTACAGTCCGCCCTTGCCAGCAGGCGGCAGAGCCAGTCGGCAAGGCCGGCAACCACATCCAGGACAGAACCAAGATATGCCGCCAAAGAACCAAACACACCCAGGAACATTCCTCCTACCATCAAGGCCGCCGCCAGCGGCACCATCAGCAGAGTGGCTGCAGGAGCCAGCAGAGCGATGTGGGAAAAATAATGCAGAATCAGCGGTACCAGGCTCAACTGCGCCACAATGGAAACGGCGATAGCTGAAAAAATCCGCCCAAGCCATCTGCCCACCGTCCTTTGGGGAAACAAAGCAGCCAGTTTCTTGATCAGGGGCCGCCAGAGGATAATCCCGCCGCTTGCCGCGAACGACAACTGAAAACCGATCTGCCAGAGATAGAGAGGGTTGGCAACCAACATCGCCGTACCAATCAAACTCCAGACATGGAGCCCATCGAGCTGCCTGCGGCCGGCTCCGCCAGCGGCGATCACCGCGGCGAGCCAGGCGCGCCAGGCTGAAGGTTTGGCGCCGCTTAGGAGCACATAAAACAGCAAAACCGCACAAACTGCCACCGTCTTGGAATTCTTGGAAAAAGGCACCCACCTGAGTGCCAGCCAGAGGGCGGCGGCAAACAGCCCAATGTGTGTCCCGGAGACGGCGAGCAAGTGGGTAATCCCCAACTGTTCCCACACTTCCAACTGCTCTGGGCTAAGGGCGCTGCGGTCGCCCAACACCAATGCCGCGGCCAGCCCAGGATTCTGCATATGGCGCTCAAGGTTGGCTTTAAATCGGGCCTGGAGGGATGCGAGCGCCAGGGCTGCCGATGCTTTCCTGGGCAGCAGCTCACATGCAAATGGTTCCATGACCGCATACACGCCTTGGCTGCGCAGGTATGCCTGGTAATCAAATTCGCCGGGATTACGGGTACGGCTCGGTTTTTCTAGATGCCCGCGAAACCACAGCCTATCGCCGAGGATCAATTCCAGATCCAGCGGCAGATGGAGCGCGAGCCTGGCCTTGAGTTCGGGAACGAATACGATCACCCGCTGATTGTAGCTCAACGGGCGGCAATCCAAAACACGCCCGGTTAAAGCCAGCGGTTGATCACACTCCGGCAGATAACCGGCATCTGTGGCCGCGAGCAGACAGCCAGCGGCGATCAGCAGCAGCCAAAAGAGATAACGGGCACTGCCCCGGCCTTTGAATTCAAGCCACAGCCACAGTGGTGTCAAAACGGCGCCTGCCCAGGCGGCGGAAGCAGCCGCGGCAAACTGGCTCAGGTAAATCCCCAGCGCCAGCAGAGGAAACACGGGCAGGAACGGGCGAGTCCTATTCTGGAACATAAGGGATTGCCACACAAATCAGCGGCTTAATCTGAGCCAGCCGTTTCTCGCCGATTCCCGGCACCAGCAAAAGATCCTTCACCTCGACAAAGAACCTTTCCATCCGCTTTTCCATGATTCTTCCCGCAAGTGCCGGGCCAATTCCCGGCAGTTCCTGCAGTTCTTTGCCGTCCGCCCAATTGATGTGCAGAAGCTTGCACTGCTGGAAATCATGTTCGGTACCATCGGCGTTGTAAGCCTTGGCCACCACTAATTCAACCCCCGGGTGCCTGCCCAGGCCAAACACGGCATGGGGAAAGACGATGCCGGGAGGACCGGCCTCAGGATCATCTGGATTTTGCTGTGATACTGTTTGTCCATTTCCGATGGTGTCGGCAGAGGCGGCACTGGAAGTGGAGGCAGTCGAGGCGGAAGCAGCGCCGGAAGCCGCTGCGGCGTCGGCGGCGCCATGTTCACCGTAGTCAGGTTCTGCGGCTCTGATAATCCTTACCGCCTGCCGGCGGGCTATCAGCAGATTGACGCAGTTGCCGCACAAGACGAAGAAAATCAGGATCATAGTCAGCACGCGCTGCCGTGCGTTCAATTTTGACCGCTCCTTTCCCCGTCTCCCTTATTGTATGGATTCGCCGTTGTCGGTTTTATTCCTTCTTTTATACATTTTTCTGACATTTAATCTGTCAAAAAGTGTGGGGACTGCTCCCCACACTGTTCCAGCAAAACCACAAGATTATCAGTGAAACCTACAGCCTATACCCCATCAGAGCCAGTGCCAGCAGCGCAGCGGAGATCAACAGAATCGGCACTCCTTTGAACGGTCTGGGGACATTAACCAATTCCAAACGGGCTCGGATGCCCGCCATAATGATCAGCACAACACCATACCCCACGGCATAGGCCATGCCGTAGCTGAAGATTCCCGGTCCTTCCGGCAGGCCTTCCGGCACCGCCAGCAGGACCCCGACCAGGGCGGAGTTGAAAAATGCTGCCCGCAGATCCACCGATTCATCTTTGCCAAAAACCGGTGCCAAAAGCTTGTGCCAAAACAGCCCCGCCGCCAGGGCGATCAGCAGATCGAACGGCAGGCGCATGCTGTAATTGTGCGGTATCAGCGAATGTGTGCCCCAAACCAGAGCGCAGGCCGTCATTGTCGCCGCCAGCATCACCAAGGCCGCTTTGGCCGCAGTGCAGATCGATTTGGTGAAACGCAGCAGGGCATAAATGCCCAGGCCTTGGAACAAAATCAGGTTGTGGGTGATCACACCCTCTGCCAACAGCTTCAGCCCGTCATTCATCGATTTCCCCTCCTCTTCCGCTCAAAGCATTGTAGAGAGCGATCAGCAAGCCAACGATGACAAATCCGCCGGGCACGGTAGCCGCGAGAGAAAACGGAGTCAGGGATCCGTTCAGGACCGCTGTGCCGAAGAACTGTCCCAAACCGACAAACTCCCGGATAATTCCAATCACGGTCAGGACAGCGGTGTAGCCCAACCCCATGCCCAAAGCATCCATGATCCGGGCCGACGGCGGCTGGTCCACCGACAGCCTCTGCAGCACAAATCCGTTCACCGCGACCAGCGGCAAATAGATACCCAACTGAACAAGAAGCTCAGGCTGATAGTTCCCTGTCAGCCGGTACAACAAAGTGGTGAATATGGTCAAGGAGGCGAGATCGACAAAGACGCCCACATCTTTAGAGACGAACTCAGACACAAGAATCTTCACTAAGACAGCGGCCAGCAGCACAATGGTGGTGGCCAGGCCGAGATAAACACCGTTGAGAGCCAGATGGGTGATTCCCAAAGCCGGGACCAGGCCGATCGCCAGCCGCAGTATGGGATTCTCCCGCCAAAGCCCCTTGATAAAAGTCCTTCTCAGTGACATGTTATTTGGCCTCCTTTCCGGTCAGGGCAGCTTCCACGGCCTCCAACAGCCCCTTGCTGCTGAGTGTGGCAGAGGCGCGCACATCGACAGCGATAGTCTGCTGTTCAATCATGGCCGGGATCATCTGGCTGAAGGCCGCTTGGGCTATAAACTGCGTGTCGGCGTGCTCAACTATGTCTATCGCAGTAATCTTGCCGCCAGAGACGGTCACATCAACCACGATAGTGCCGCCGAAGCCTGTTCCAGTTCCGCGGTAGACACCATCGGGAATGCTGGAGATATCAACAGCCGGTTCTTCTGCATTGGCACCATTCTCTTCCGTCCGGGTTGCCTGAGCCAAAGCTTTTTTCACCGCCTCGCTGATTGCCCGGCTGGTAAGCGTCGCTCCGCTCACCAGATCCACATCTGGGCTGTTGGCGGCTGTAATCCGCTGCGGCATCAGCCTGATCGCTTCGTCGGAAATCCCGGGCGTTTCTCTGTGGCTCAACACCGCGACAGCGAGTATCTTGCCCTGATCGATGGTGACTTCTACTTTGACCGGCCCGCCAAAACCAGAGGCTTCAGCCGTGTAGACACCATCTGCGTAGCCTGCGCCGGCATCAGCTTCCTCTCCGCCGTAGAAGGCCTCCTGGAAACGCTCCAATTCGCCGGTGACACCTCTGATCACCGCCCGGG
This sequence comes from uncultured Clostridia bacterium, assembly GCA_900019385.1. Taxonomy (GTDB): domain Bacteria; phylum Bacillota; class Limnochordia; order Darwinibacteriales; family DTU012; genus DTU012. The sequence goes on along the minus strand of FIZJ01000011.1, from coordinate 173,834 downwards.
ATGAGATGGTGGCTCCCGTGATGCCTTGAATATCCACATCCATAGCCAGTTCGGCTGTATCCAGCCCGATAAACTGATCCAAGAACGAACGGCGTGTAATCAGGCTGCCCAGCCCCGGATCATCGCTGTGAGTCAGTATCTGCAGATGCTCGATCCGGCCGCTGCCGTCCAAAACCAGGTAGAAGTAAATCGGCCCGTGGTATCCTTGTTCCGCGCCAACCACAGCCACTTTCTCCGGAGCCTCCCGGCTGCCGGTGAAGTAGTAGACCTTGTCATTGATGGTGGCAGTCTCATAGACATCGGTACCCAAGGTTTCCACCAGCGGCAGATACACTCCCTCCGCAGTCACCGGCACTCCTTCCGGAACGGTCTTGTTGATTGCGAACAAGACACCCCAAGCCAGGATGATCACCAACGCCACCGCGGCCGTCGTGGCAAACCGCTGTTCCCTGCTGCGCTCGGCGCCGAAAATCACGGGGACAGTCAGCATATCCAAGAGAGGCACCAGGGCGTTCATGGTGAGAATGGCAAAAGTGACCCCTTCCGGAAAAGAAGTGTATTTCCGCAGCATAATGGTGAGTAGACCGCACCCACAGCCAAACAGCAGCCTGCCCATGGGGTTGACTGGGGATGTAACCATGTCTGTCGCCATGTAAACAGCCGCGAACAGCAGTCCCCCTGCTGTTACGGCAACCCAAGGGTCAAGATCCCAGACATATGCTGCCGCAAAGGCAGTGATCACATAACCGACGGGAATCCGCCAGTCAATAATTCTTCTGTAGAGCAAGTAAGCTGCCCCAATGAGTATGGCGATAACTGATGTTTCGCCGATGCTGCCGCTGACATTGCCCCAGATCAACGCCCAATCGAAGGACCGCATGGTCAACAGCGGTGTGGCCTCGGTCACAGCGTCAAACGGACGGACATACTTGACCATTGGAGCCGTAAAGGCTAAAAGCAGGACTGCCCGTCCAACCAAGGCCGGATTAAAGATATTATTCCCAAGGCCGCCGAACACCAGCTTCCCGATGGCAACCGCCACAACCGATCCCACAACCGGGATCCACCACGGTACTGTCGGCGGTAGAATCAAGCCAACAATCAATCCTGTCACCAAGCTGCTGCCGTCGCCGAAAACACTCCGCAGGCGCAGAGGGTAGCGCATGAACAGCGCCTCGGCCAAGACTGCGGTCACAGCGCTCAGCAGCACAATCCAGAACGCACGAAAACCGAAAAAGATGATTCCCGCCAGCCAGCACGGAATCAGGGCCAAGACAACATCGAACATGATCCGGGGGATTGTGTCTTTTGCTCTGATTACAGGTGCCCACAATTCCTGTTTTGCATTCACGTGACCCACCTCCGCTAAACTGCTGTCTTACCAGCTCTTACAGCTTGTTTCCCCGCTTGAATAGACCTGCACAGTCCCCGTTTGGCCGGGCATACATACGAGCAGAGGCCGCATTCGATGCAGTCCATGATATGGTTCCGCTTGGCCTGATCATACAGCCCTTTGCTGCTCCAATCCGCCAGATAATTCGGCTGCAGGCCCATGGGGCAGTGATCGACGCAGCGGGCGCACCGGATGCACGGCAGGTTCAACTCGTAATCAACTTCGTCTTTAGACAATACCAGAATACCGGACAGAGGCTTGGTCACCGGCGCTGTCAAGTCCTGGATCAGCTTGCCGGTCATGGGCCCGCCGGCCACAATCGCGGCCGGATTCGCCATTCCGCCGCAGTAATCAATCACTTCTTGAATAGGAGTGCCTACCCGCACCAACACATTGCGGGGATCGTACACAGCCGCTCCGGCTACGGTGATTACCCGCTGATAGAGCCCAACGCCCCGCACCACCGCGTCGGCGACTGCGACAGCCGTCTGGACATTCTGGACGATGCACCCAACATCGGCCGGCAGGCCGCCGGAAGGCACTTCCCTGCCGAGAGCCGCTTTGATCAGCTGTTTTTCCGCACCCTGCGGGTACTTGACCTTAAGGCCCACAACCCGGATATAGGACTGCTCAGCGCAGACTTGCTCCAGAACGCGGATGGCGTCAGGCTTGTTCAGCTCAACGCCAATAATGCCCTGGCCGGCACCTACAGCCTGCATCAGGATCTTCAGGCCTTCGATCAGCTTCTGCGGTTGTTCGATCATCAACCGGTGATCACAGGTCAGATACGGCTCACACTCAGCCCCGTTGATCAGCACCGTGTCAACCGGTTTTCTTGGTTCAGTTTTGACATGGGTGGGGAACCCGGCCCCTCCCAATCCGACAATTCCCGCTTCCCTAATCAAACCGGCGATTTGGCTCGGGGACAGCCGGGAATAATCCTGCGCAGCTTGCTCTTCGGTTTCGTCGAGCCCATCGTTCTCGATAACCACGCACAATGCTTTGGTGCCGTCCAGCAGTGTCTTCTCGGCAATCTCCACCACTTGGCCTGACACACTGGCATGGACCGGTGCGGAAATATACGGCTCGGCGTCGCCGATCTTCTGCCCCAGTTTGACCCGATCCCCTACCTGGACCAGCGGTTTGCAGGGAGCCCCGGCATGCTGGCTCAAGGCGATTACCGCCAATTTGGGAGCGGGCATGACCATAATCGGTTTATTCTTTGTCGCATCCTTGCGGTGCGGAATATGGCCACCACCACGGGGGAATGATTTGACCAACAACTTTACACACCCTTTCTCGCAGTCGCGGATTTGATTTGTACTTAAGAATCCTTTCACAATCATTTTAACTAAATAACCTGGAGCTAACGCACGTTATATTGTTCAACACATCCACTCCTTTTCCTGCCTCAGATTTGCCTGGGCTGATACAAGAATTTACCGGTTTTGCCAATACAAACAGTGATATAAAACCTGCGTTGCGGGCAATATATAAGCACAAAGCAAATCATTTTTAGAGAAAAGGGGTGTTGACCAGTGGCGCTTGGTTCCAGTTCTTCGAATCAAAAATTAGTGCCTCAGGCATACAACGCACTGAACCAATTCAAATATGAAGTGGCGCAAGAACTGAATATAAACCCGGAATACAAAACCGGCTACTGGGGGAATATCACTTCCAGAGAGTGCGGCGCTGTCGGAGGGCACATGGTCCGTAAAATGATCGCTTCGGCGGAGCAAGCGCTGGCCAGTCAGGCGACTGCGCTCGGGAGTGTTTTCCGCCAGCAGTAGAATTGATGTTTGACGGCTGTAAACAAAGGCTGTGCCCGGCACAGCCTTTTTTTCTTTGCCTTGGAGCCCCGCACCGCTATCCCGGATCCTACATATCTTATAGTAAGGAGAGCACGGAGGTGATGGACCATTGGCATATCAAAGGGTCAATAAGCGGTGGATTCAACAGGCGGCTGCCCAGATGCGGCACCAGATGGCAGGATACCAGCCGCACATGCAAAAAGCCCTTTCTCCGGTCAATCAGCAGCTGACACTGACAACCTCGGCTGCCAAAGCGGCACAGTTCTTTGCACAGCGGGGATACGGCAAAAGGGGCTGCTGCCGATAACTCACGGCCGAAAGAAATGACGCCGGACATCTCCTGGCGTCATTTTCACATTTCAACCATGGGTTTTTGGGCGGCGAACTGCCACCGTTCCGCTTCGCCGGTTGGTTCGGCGAATGTGGGGAACTGCCAGTACCCTTTCAGTTCCCATTGATGCTCCTGCAGCATTTGAAAGACCTGGCCTGGGCGCCACAGCTTTTCTTGATGGATCTCGCTCGCCCGGCGGTACAAGCCGTTTTGCTCCCTGATCATGAATGTGAGGCGCATGGTGCAAATCTCCGCGTCTTCATCGAAAGTATTGTCCCAGAAGTACCCGAAATCGTCGAAGAGCTCGGCGTATGAATTGTTGCCGTAGATCTCTTTCAACTTCAGTTCTGAGTTTAAATCAAACAAGAGCAGGCCGCCGGGCTTGGCATGGCGCCAGGCTTGGCGCATGAACCGGCCGAACTGCTCACGAGTAGTGAGATAGTTGGCAGCGTCGCAGCAGCAGAGGATCAGGTCAAACTCACGCCTTAGATCTATATCTTCCATAGCCTGGATGATAAACTCGACCGCGACCTGGGCTTCCGCCGCTTTTTCCCTGGCGACTGCCGCCATCTCCGGCGAACTGTCCACGGCCACGATTTCATATCCCATCTGCGCCAAAGGGATGGTGATGCCGCCGGTGCCGGCTCCCAATTCCAAGATCCTTCTCGGCTGGACCCCCAACCTGGTCCAAATCTTCGCCAGGTAGCCGACCCATGCCTGGTAGTCAACAGTCATCAACCGATCGTAATATTTGGCTAGATGGGTGTAGGCTGAATCGGCCCGGCTCATGCCTCGGCTCCTTCTTTGAACGGCACCCTTTCTGCGTCGGCCCACAGCTTCTCCAGATTGTAGTACCTGCGTTCCGATTCCAAAAAGATATGCGCCACAGCTTCACCGTAGTCCAGCAGAATCCAGTGGTTGTTGTCCCGCCCCTCCTGCCTACACAAGGGCACACCGTGCTGATCCATCCTTTCCCGGACAGACTGGGTTATGGCCTGCATCTGCGGGAAAGACACACAACTGCAGATTACAAAATAATCGGTCTCCACCATCATCTCGCTCATGCGCAGAATCTGTACATCGTCGGCCTTCTTGTCGTCCATCGCCTGGGCTATGGCTACGGCCATCTCTTTGCCAGAGAGTTTGCTCAAACAACCGCCTCCCTATTTGGAGAAGTTTTTTCCGACAATGATCGTCATATCAAAGGTCTGGTCTCTGAAGGGATCAATCAGCACTTCCGCCTGCAAGAACTGCGCCAGCTCGGCCACGCGGTCGGCCTCGGCTTGGGAGTTCACTCTGATTTCGGAAACAGGGTAGTTGAAGTGCTCCGCATTGCCGATCCGCTTGACATCAACATTGTGGCTGCGCACAAACTCGGCGGCGGCAGCGGCGATACCCTGGACACCTGAACCGTTCAACACCTCGGCGGTCAACGGCATGGGCGCCCCGTGAATAATCCAATCCACCACCTGTTTGGTCCGCTCGGCATCGGCTATCCAATACCAGGCGCCGCCAATCTGTTCTGAATTCCCGGGAACAATGGCCGTCTGCACCTTGTCCACAGTGAAACGCTCAGCTGCAAACGCAAGTTTCAAGGCGGTTGACCACGGGACGTTTGTGTCCACCGCGTCCCATATCTGGCTCAGAAGTTTGGGGAGCTTGAAAATGGTGCTGGGCTGCAGGATTTCTTTGATCACTGCCAGGATGAACTTTCGCTGCCTTTCCACCCGGCCGCCGTAGACTTCATAGTTTGGATTCACCAAGGCCACATCGCCCAAGTGGTCGCGGTAGCGGACATATTCCAGTGCCGTCTCCCCGTCCAAAACCTGCCGGCCGGCCTTGATATCGATGTACAAGCCACCGGCAACGTCAGTGTACTGCATGTCTTTTTCCACGTCGATCTCCACTCCGCCCAGCGTGTCGATGATCTTGCTGAAACCGGCAAAGTCGGTTTCGATGTAATAATCAATCCGCACGCCGAGTAACTCCGAGACTGTCTTGACAGTCAATTCCGGCCCACCGTAGACATGGACAGCGTTAATCCGGTCCCAGCGCTCCCGCTCAGGAACATAAACGCGGGTGTCTCTCGGAATGGAGATAACCCCCGCGTGGCCTGTGTTTGGATCGAGAGCCGCCAGGAGAATGGTGTCGGTTCTGGAAGGCGCCTGCTCGGAGCTGTCGGTGCCGAGAAACAAAATATGAGTGCGCTGATACTCCGGGGTCTCCCAGGAGATCACTCCGTAAGGATCGGAAATGCGTCTGCCAGCCAGCCCGCGCTGGTAGCTAAAATAGGCCGAGCCGAAGAGCAGGCATATGCCAATCAGGCACAAGAATATGGTGGAGATGATTGTCTTGTGCTTCCGCCTCTTTTTCCAGGCCCGCTTTGCTTCGAGTTCTTGCTGCTTTCTGGCGATTTCTTCGGGACTAAGCACCCTTTAACCCCCCGTATCTCCTATCTGCACCTAAAAACTTCGCTGCCTGCATCGTTAGTGTGGGTGTGTTTCGGCATGTACAGGCAGTTCTTGCGGATGTAGTGCTCGACAGCCTCAGGCACAAAATAGCGGATCGATTTCTGCTCCTCGACACGCCTGCGGATATCTGTTGAGGATATGGCCATAGCCGGCACCTGCAGCAAATGCAGCTGGCTTCCTTGCTGTTCAAACCATTCCGGGATCCTCTGATCAAACTGATAGCCCGGACGGGTTGCGGCGACAAACTCCGCCAGCTTCACCAGCTCCGCCGCGTCTTTCCATTCACAGATTTCGGCGATGGCGTCGGCTCCTGTGATAAAATAGAGTTCAACCTCGTCCCCATACAGCTTTCTCAAGTCCCGGAGTGTGTCGATGGTATAGGTTTCCCCTTCCCGATCAATGTCTACCCGGGACACTTCGAAGTATGGGTTGGTCAGAGTAGCGAACACCGTCATCAGGTAACGGTGCTCCTTGGGGCTGACCAGGCGCGGATCTTTGTGCGGCGGCAGGCCCGACGGCACGAAAAGCACCAGGTCAATGTCAAACTCGCCGCGGACCACTTCCGCGGTCACCAGGTGCCCATAGTGAATCGGGTCGAATGTACCGCCCATAACCCCAATTCTGCAAAGCTTGGACTGTGTAATCATGGCCGCTCCGTTCTGGAAATTAATAGGCCGAACCCACCAAGGGCTCCGGCTCGGTGGGTTCCAAGCCTTACGTTATATATTCTGCACAGACTAGCCGGTTCCTGTCAGGATGGAGATTAGTCAGCCCTGAAGCATGTAACGGTTGATGATTGATTCAAGCACTTCCTGGCGCCCTGACTTATTGGTAATTTCAGGCAGATCAAGCGCATAGGCTTCCAATTTCTTGAAGTCGGCTGTTCCGTCCACTATCTCTTTACCGATGCCCTTGGTGTAGCTGGCATAGCGTTCCTCCACAAACTGCTCCAGCTCACCCGACTGCAGAAGTTTGTAGGCGACTTTGAGGCCATAGGCAAAGGCATCAAAACCGACAATATGGCCGATGAACAGATCCTCGAGTTCGAAGGAGCCTCTCCGGACTTTGCAGTCGAAGTTCAGCCCGCCGGGCGCAAGGCCGCCGTTTTTCAGGATCTCGTACATAGCCAGGGTGGTTGTGTAGATGTCTGTCGGCATCTGATCCGTATCCCAACCGAGCAGCAGGTCGCCCTGATTGGCGTCGACACTGCCCAGAAGCCCGTTGATCCGTGCATAGTGCAGTTCATGCTGGAAGGTGTGGCCGGCCAGAGTAGCATGGTTAGCTTCGATATTCAGCTTGAAGTGTTTATCCAAGCCGTATTTCAAAAGGAACCCGTGGACTGTGGCGGCGTCAAAATCGTACTGATGCTTGGTTGGCTCCTTTGGCTTCGGCTCGATCAGGAACTGGCCGGTAAATCCGATTTCCTTGGCGTAATCCACCGCCATGTGCAGGAAGCGGGCGAAGTTGTCCAGCTCGAGCTGCATGTTGGTGTTGAGCAAAGTCTCATAGCCTTCCCGGCCGCCCCAGAATACATAGTTTTCTCCCCCGAGCTCTTTGGTGATCTCCAGGGCTTTCTTGACTTGGGCCGCCGCATAGGCGAACACATCGGCGTTGCACGAAGTGGCGGCGCCGTGGACAAAGCGGGGATGGCCGAATAGATTGGCGGTGCCCCACAAAAGCTTGATGCCGGTATCTTTCATCAGCTGCTTGGCCAGGTCGACAATCACATCAAGATTCTTGTTGGTTTCCCTTAAGGTCGCTCCTTCCGGGGCGATGTCCCGGTCATGGAAGCAGAAATACTTGACACCGAGCTTGCTCATGAACTCAAAGGCCGCGATCATCCGCTCTTTAGCCTGATCCAGCGGATTGCTCGGCTGATCCCAGGGGCGGAACATGGTGGCCGCGCCGAAGGGATCCACGCCTTTGCCGGTGAACGTGTGCCAGTACGCCACCGCGAACCGCAGGTGGTCAGCCATGGTCCGATCGCCGACCATCTCGGCTGGATTATAGTGTTTATAGGCCATTGGATTCTTTGACTCCGGACCTTCGTACTGGATCCGATTTATACCTTTGAAAACCTCGCTCATATTCAACCACCTTTCTTTGATTTTTTCTTTGATAATTTCATCTATTTGTTCTGGAAAGAACCGGCAATTTCCTGCCGGCTCCTGATCTTTCAGGCGAAGGACCCTCTCCTTGCTTTTGCGGCATAAAATGTGTACTATATTAGCATCTAGGCTGGCGGCAGAGATTCGGCAGGCCTATTGGCTGGCCGCGGCCAGCCGCGGCATGTAGTGTGCCGCAGCGGAAAGGACGGCAGAGAGTATGAACGGCAGAGGAAAACTTGAACGGCTTTTATGCGAACAGCTCCTGATCTTCGACGGTGCCATGGGGACAATGCTGCAGGGTCTGGGCTTGAAAGGTGGAGATCTGGCGGAGAAGTACAACTTGGAAAGGCCTGAAGTCATTGCCGGAATCCACCGGGCATATGTCGAGGCTGGAGCTCAGGCTGTCACCACCAACACTTTCAGCGCCAACCGCTTCAAACTGGCCGGATCAGGGCTGGACTTGGCCGCTGTGATCAAAGCGGCGGTGGAGATCGCCCGGAAGGCGGCGGCGGATCGGCTGGTGGCCCTGGATGTGGGCCCGCTGGGGCAGCTGATGGAGCCATACGGGACGCTGAGCTTTGAGACGGCGTATGAAGCATTTGCGGAACAGATCCGCGCCGGCGCCGCTGCCGGTGCCGATCTGGTCCTGGTTGAAACGATGTCTGATCTTTACGAGGCGAAGGCCGCTGTCCTCGCCGCCCGGGAAAACACGGATCTGCCCGTGTTCTGCACCATGACCTTCCAAGCGAACGGCCGCACCCTAACCGGCGCCGATCCCATGACTGTGGTCAATGTGCTGCAGAGCCTCGGCGTCGATGCTTTGGGGATCAACTGTTCTCTGGGCCCTGAAGAGGTTGCGCCGCTGATGGAAGCCATGCTCAGGTACGCTCAAGTCCCGATCATGGTCCAGCCTAATGCAGGTTTACCCCAATTGCTTGGGAACGAAACGGTTTTTCCCGTTATGCCCGCTGAATTCGCCGCCTATGGGTGCGGCATGGCCGCCAAGGGAGCGCGGATTTTGGGCGGCTGCTGCGGCACTACCCCAGCCCACATCGAAGCATTGAAGCATGCACTGGCCGGTACCAAATCGGTGTCGATCACAGTTCCCCGGCTGCAGATGGCAAGCTCCGGCAGAACAACCGTCACTTTCGAGGACGAGGCCACACTCCTTTGCGGCCGGATCCATCCTGGAACCGACCAGCAGTTGGCGGACGCCCTGTGCCGTGGCGATCTCGATTGCCTGATCCAGGAAGCCCTCGACCAGCAAGACGATGGCGCTGCCATCCTGGATGTGAATGTGGCCGTGCCTGGAATCGATGAGAAAGCGGCTGTGGTCGACGTTGTCAAAGCGATACAGGGTATCGTCAAACTCCCCCTGATGATCAGCAGTTCCAATCCGGAAGTAATTGAAAAAGCCGCCCGCATCTACAACGGACGACTGATCATCAACACAGCTGGCAGAGACGCCCCATTCCTCACCGCCATCAAGCCTATTGTGCGAAAATACGGCTGCCTGGCGGCAGCTCCAGACTTAACAGCAGTAGTGCCCCGTCTTACGAAAGCAGACATCATTGATGTGTGATGTGACGGGGTGTGACAGGGGACGGTGACCTGTCACACCTTATTCCTGATACTGGAATTCCAGTCCTTCCACCCGCACGGTCGCGCCGTCTGGGACCTGCATAGCCCGCAGTTTCTTGTACAGCCCGATTTTATCGAAAAGCCGCTGCAGGTACTCGACGGTTTCCGCGTTGTCAAGATCGAGCCGTTCCATCAGCCGGCGCAGACCTTCTCCTTCCACTATGTAATCCTCGTTTTCCCGGCGGATTGTGAACTCCTCCACCGGAGCGGTATGGGACTTCGGCTGATAGACAATTACCTCGTCGCCGGCTGTTTCCACAGGCTCTCGGGATTTGATCTGCTCCACCAGCCTGCCGACGTGCTCCATCAATTCTTGTGTCCCCTGCCCCGCCGCGGCGGAGATGGCGAAAACCTTTCTTCCGTCTTTGGCGGCGGCTTGTTCTATCCGTTCCAGGTTCTGCAGGGCGGCGGGGAGATCCATCTTGTTGGCGGCCACAACCTGAGGCAGCTCTGCCAGCCTTGGATTGTACAAGGCCAGTTCTCTGTTGATTTGCTGATAGTCCTCCACAGGATCGCGCCCCTCAACTGCCGCTGTGTCCACCACATGGACGATCACCCGTGTACGCTCGATATGGCGCAGAAAATCATGGCCGAGGCCCACACCCCGGTGAGCGCCCTCAATCAGCCCCGGGACGTCCGCAACCACGAACGATTGCCCTAATCCCAAAGACACAACACCAAGGTTCGGAACCAAGGTGGTAAAGGGATAATCGGCGATTTTCGGCTTGGCGGCGGAAACCGCGGCAATCAGAGTCGATTTCCCCGCATTCGGGTATCCCACCAGCGCTACATCGGCGATCAGCTTCAGCTCAAGATTGATCCACAGCTCAGCGCCTTTTTCGCCTCGTTCCGCGAAAGCCGGCGCCTGCCTTGTGGATGTGGTGAAGCGGGTGTTGCCTCTGCCGCCCCGGCCGCCGACAGCCGCGATCAGCTTCTGCCCCGGTTTGGCCAGATCGGCGATGAGCTCGCCTGTCTCGCCATGAGTGACCACCGTGCCCGGCGGGACACGGATGAGCAGGTCCTCACCGTCTTTGCCGAACTGGTTTTTACCTCGCCCGTGTTCTCCGTTCTCCGCCTTGAAATGTTTGCGGTATCGAAAATCAATCAAGGTTGCCAGATTGGGATCGGCGATCAAGACCACGCTGCCGCCCCGGCCGCCGTCGCCTCCGTCAGGCCCGCCGGCCGGAATATACTTCTCCCGGCGAAAGCTGACACAGCCGTTGCCGCCGTCGCCTGCTTTGACATAAATCCGCGCTCGATCAATAAACACTGTCCATCATCACTCCGTCGTTCCCCAAATATGCCGTCAACACATAGGTTTTCCGGCAAATCATGAAAAAACCCTCTTGCACTTCTGTACAAAAGGGTTTGGCCTTTCGCTCACGCTGTAACGGTTTCCTTTTCCGGCCGGACACTTACCCGCTTGTGGAATTTGCCGCTCCGTTCAAAAGAAACGTACCCGTCTATCTTGGCGAACAGTGTATCGTCCTTGCCAATGCCCACATTCAGGCCCGGCCTGATCTTGGTGCCGCGCTGCCTGACAATGATACTGCCGGCACTGACATATTGTCCATCGTGACTCTTGACACCCAGCCGCTTGGCAATCGAATCACGGCCGTTTTTGGTGCTGCCCGCGCCTTTCTTCTGGGCAAACAGCTGCAGATTGATTCTCATGGTTCCACCTCCTCAATTTCCAGGTACTTAGCTCCGTATTCCTGGAACACCGCTCTCAAGCCTGCACACATCACCTGCAGGATCAACTGGCTCTGCCGCCTCAGCGGTTCCGGTAGTTCCTGCGGTAAAAAGCATTGTAAAAATCCGTCTTTAATCTCCACGTCCGCTGCCACGCCCAGCACTTCGCGGAGCCCGATCACCGCTGTCTGGGTGAGGGCCGACACCGCTGCGCAGACAATATCTTCGCCGTGCGGGGCATAGCCTGTGTGGCCTGCGGCAGCAAAACCAACGATATCTTCTCCAGCCTTGATAATCCTGATTCTAGTCATTAAGCCTCAATCTTTTCGATAACCAGCTTGGTAAAGGGCTGGCGGTGGCCGGTTTTCTTGCGGTAGTTCTTTTTGGGCTTGTACTTAAGGACAATGATCTTCTCGCCCTTGCCGTGATCCTCTACCTTGGCTGTGACTTTGGCGTCGGCCACAGTCGGTGTGCCTACCACCACGTCACCATCCTTGCTCACCAGAAGCACTCGATCCAGCACTACCTGTTCTCCGACGGGCGCGTCTAACTTCTCAACGTAAATCGCATCGCCTTCCGCGACTTTGTACTGCTTCCCGCCTGTTTCAATAACGGCGTACATTGCTCCACCTCCTTGCTCGGACTCGCCGGCTCCAGGCACACAACCGTGTTTAGAAAAGCCTGTGCCGCGCGGTTTCACAACGGATGCAAACCCGCTTATTCATTTTAGCACCCAAAAGTGCACTTGTCAACGCTGACAGCTGATTTCAACATAATCCAGCTCAAACTCCTCGCAGCCGGTTATGGTGATCTTTTTCCCCGTCTGTTTCCGCATCAACCTGAGATTCTCGCGGTTCTTGCCGATCAAAACCGCAGCCACCAAAGGATGGCAGGACACATGAACCGATTTCACACCGGGCTCCCTGGCCGTGGAGTAAATCTTCTGGGCAGTGTTGATGGCGATTGTGTCGCAGGACAGAACACTTCCGGCGCCGCCGCACTGGGGGCAGGGTGTTTCCAGTAAATGGCTCAGCCTGGTCTTAGCTTTCTTTCTGGTCATTTCCACCAAACCCAACTGGGTAAAGCCCAAGACATGGCTCTTGGTTTTATCGGCAGCCAACGCTTTGGTGAGGGCGTCCAGGACCAGCTGGCGGTCACGAGCGCTCTCCATGTCTATGAAATCGATAATCACAATTCCGCCGATGTTCCGCAGCCTGAGCTGCTTGGCAATCTCATGGGCCGCTTCCAGGTTTGTGCGCAGCACCGTTTCCGCCAAGTTTTTGCTGCCGGTGTATCTGCCGGTGTTGACGTCAATGCTGACCAGGGCTTCTGTCTGATCAATGATCAAATAGCCGCCGCTGTTCAGCCAAACCCGTTTGTGCGTAGCTTTCTCCAAATCCCGGGACAGGCCCAGCTGATCGAACAAAGCCACCTCGCCTTGGTACAGATCCACTTTGATCGACGGCGAAATATGCAGTTTGGAGCGGATATCGATGATCCGGTCATAGATCCAGGGCTGATCGACGATAATTGCCTGAGTATCGTCGGTGACAACGTCCCGCATGATGCGGTAGATCAGATCGTGATCGCGGTAGAGCAGGGCCGGTGCCGAGCGCTTGCGGCCTTGTTTCTCGATCTGCCGCCACAATTTCACAAGCTTGTTCCGCTCTTCTTCCAATTCTTTCGCGGAACGGCCGCAGGCTGCCGTTCTCACGATCAAACCCATTCCCTCCGGCTTGAGCTGCCCGGCCAGTTCCCGCAGCCGGCTCCGCTCCTGGGGATCGGGGATCTGGCGGGAAACACCGATGGTGTCCTCTTGGGGCATCAGGACCATAAACCGGCCCGGCAGTGAAATGTTCGCCTCGACCCTGGGGCCTTTCGAGCCTTCCGGTTCTTTTGCCACCTGCACCAGGATCTCCTGCCCTTTTTTCACCAGTTCATTGATGGGCCGATCCCTTTCTCCCGGCAGATCGGCGACATACAAGAATCCGTTCCGCTCCAGCCCCAGATCCACAAACGCCGCCGCCATCCCCGGCAGGACATTTTCAACTTTGCCCTTGTAAATATTGCCCACAATTCGGCTGGTCTCGTCCCTTTCCATGAAAAACTCCGCCAGTCGGCCGTTTTCGACAATACCAACCAGCACTTGATTCAAAAACGAAGATATGACAACCTTCCTCAACATAGGTTCTTTTCCCCTTTAAACATCGAACGGCGTCAGTAGTCTGCCGGCGCCGGCCTTGATCAGCAGATCCGTCCTGTGGATCAAAACATCTCGAAGTTCCAGCCCCAACAGGGGCAGGAGATCCATTGGCCTAAGGTTTGCCTGCACGCCGCTGGCGCACTGCAGCTCAATGAGGCGCTGCAGCGGATCATAAGCCAAGGAATCAATCAAGCCGCGAACGTCCACCTGCTCTTCTTTATTTTTTCGCTTGACCGATGCCAAAATCTGCCCGCTGGCTGTGAGATCGGCAGTCTTTTTTTCCAGATCAGGCGCCTCCCCCAGTACTTTGATCTGATACCGGGCGGTGGTGATCAAAGACATCAGGGGTGGATACTTTTCAGGCAGGGCAGCACCGGCCAGGATCCGGAACCCGTCGGGCAAAACATCGTTCAACCGGTTTTTCACCTGTTCCCATTCCACGGGAGTGTTCAATTGTAGATCGACATACTCCGCCGCGCTGGTCACACCGACCGGCAGCGACGAAGCGAAGGCCAGTCTAGGTGTGGGGCTGAAACCCTGGGAATAGGCGATGGGAAGCCCTGCCCGGCGCACCGCTCTGCTCATCAGGCGGAGCACGTCTAGATGCGAGATGAATCTTCCCGGTTCACCAACACTGAAACGCAAGCGCACATTTTTACTCAATCTGTTCACCGCCCTGCAGCCTGTTGGCAACGCCCAGATCCTGGCACACGCGGCAGCCGGTGCACCCACTGAAGCGGCAGTCGTCGGTAGTGATGCCCTGATAGGCCCGTTCCCGCTCCAGCCAGAGGAACTTCTTGCTGACACCGCTTAAGAGATGTTCCCACGGCAGGATCTCATCCGCCCCGCGCCTGCGGTAGGCGTAGAATTCACTGTCGACACACGCATCTCGAAATGCCTGCATCCAGAGGTCATAGCGGAAGTGCTCGTTCCACCCGTCAAACTGACATCCCAAATCCACAGCCCGGGCCAGCACTCTGCCCAGCCGGCGATCCCCGCGGGAGAACACGGCTTCCAGGTAACTGGTGCGCACGTCGTGGGTGTTGAATTTAATCCCTGGGTGTTTCAAACGCTTCCGCAGATAGCTGAACTTGGCCAAGAGGACTTCTTGATCGTTGAACGCTTCCCATTGGAAGGGAGTGCCTGGTTTGGGCACAAACGAAGCGACGCTGATGTTGACCGTCGGCCGCTTTCCGCTTGTGGGCATAGAGCGCCTGCCGATCTCCAGCACATTTCTGGCCAAAGCGGCTATCCCGTCCAAATCCTCGTAAGTCTCAGTGGGCAGCCCGATCATGAAATACAGCTTGATCAGGTGCCAGCCGGAGGAGAAAGCCGCCTCCACCGCCTCGTAGAGGTCCTCTTCCCGAACGTTTTTGTTGATCACATCCCGCAAGCGCTGAGTGCCAGCCTCCGGGGCAAATGTAAGCCCTGTCTTTTTGAACTTCTCGATTTCCTCAGCCAGCTTCACGGAAAAGGAATCGACTCTGAGGGATGGCAGGGATACGGAAACGCCCCGCATGCGGCATTCGGCCGCCAGTTCCGTCACCAGGCGCTCCACTTTGCTGTAGTCGCCGGTGGACAATGAAGTGAGGGATACCTGCTCATACCCGGTTTTGTCCAAGAGTTCAAGCGCCTGTTTTTTCACAGTCTCCACACTGCGTTCCCGCACCGGCCGGTATATCATGCCGGCCTGGCAAAACCGGCAGCCCCGAGTGCAGCCGCGCATCACTTCCACCATCACCCGGTCGTGCACCGTCTGCAGATAAGGCACAACCATCGTGTCGGGGAACGGCGCTTGATCCAAATCAGCGACGACGCGCTTTTGAATCCGATCCGGCGCTGAGTCCTCGGTCTTCAAGATCGTTTTGATCGTTCCCTGATCTGTATACTTTATTTCATAAAACCGGGGCACATAGACCCCTGGAATCTGCGCCAGCTTCAAAAGCGCCGCCTGCCGACCAATGCCCTGCTCCTTGCAGTGCTTGACCAGATCCAAAAGCTCATTGATGACCTCTTCCCCGTCGCCCAAGACGACACAATCAAGGAAATCAGCCAGCGGTTCCGGGTTGTAGGCGCAGGGGCCCCCGGCGATCACCAGAGGGTCGCTGCTCCCTCTTTCCGCGCTTAAGCGTGGAATCCCGGCCAGATCGAGCATTTTGACGATGTTGCTGAAGCTGAGCTCATACTGGAGGGTAAAGCCGACAATATCAAAATCAGCCAGAGGCTTCCCTGATTCCAAAGCGGTCAGGGGCAGGTCCTGTTCCTTCATCTTCTGCTGCATATCCACCCAGGGCATGTACACCCGTTCCGCCAGTGCGTCCGGGCGCTGATTGATGATATGATACAGTATCTTGAAGCCCAGGTTGCCCATCCCGATCTCATAAGTATCGGGAAAAGCCAGGGCCATGCGCACCGCTGTCCGCTCCCAGTCCTTGTGGACTGCATGCAGTTCTTGGTTTGTATAGCGAGCCGGTTTGGACACTTCCGGCAGAATCCTCAGCAATTCTTGTTTCATTTTTGACACCTCTCACAACCGCCGCTCATTCCGGCGGCCAAAAACGTCGCTTAATCAATTTTATAAGTTTACCATGAATCCCTTGTTCCAGCAAGCCCTCGATCAATTCCAGCTCAGACAGGACTCCAACCGGCCTGCCCTGGGAATCGACCACCCACACCATGTGACAGTATGCAGGCGTGATATGGCGCAGGACTTCTCCCAAAGTGGTTTCGCCGGTGGCGACCAGCCCTTTGGCGGGAATCACCTTTCTCAGCTTTAGCTGCAGCTGCTTTTGGGTTAAAAAGCGCAGGAACACAAACTTAGCCTGAGCAGCTTCCCTTCTTGCCTCAAAGTAAAGGAAAACTCCAACTGCCGCTGGGAAAACACCGCCGGCGTTCCGGGAGGCCAAGCCGCCGGCCAGGCCCAACACCACCAGCCCAATGCCCAAAAACTGGCCCATCCTGGCAGACTTTACCGTGGCTTCCTGCAAACCGCAGCAGTAGATCAAGCGGCTCCGCAAAACGCGCCCTCCGTCCAGGGGCAGCCCCGGCAGAAGGTTAAAGGCGGCCATCAGCACGTTTGCCCTGGCCAAGAACAAAAACCAGTCGGGATCGAGCAAGCTGTGCGCCCGGCCGATCCAGAGCGCGGCCAACAGGAGAAGATTGCTAGCGGGCCCCGCCAGGGCTACCAGCAGTTCCACCCTGGGGTTGAACTCGAGCAGGTTGTCCATGCGGGCGACACCACCAAAGGGAAGCAGTTCCACCTCAACAACCCGCAGCCCACAGGCGGCTGCGGCGGCAGTATGAGCCAGTTCATGGAATAGGACAATCATGAAAAGCGTCAGCGCCGGCAGCAGCTGTCCGCTGATCGCGGCCGGCACAAGCAGCATCAAAAAAAAGGGATTGACTTTGAATACAATCCCCCAAAACGAGCCGACTTTCATAGGCTCACCAACCCGTTGGCACACGGGGCAGCGCCTGCGTCAGAACCGCAAGGTCAAAATCTGCAAAGGCCTGCCGCAGCTGCTCTATAGGTTTGGTGGCAAAGTGCAGATCAAAATCGGTGGTCAAAACAAACTCCAAATACCTGGCGACTTCTGCTCCGAATGGAAGCTGGCTTTCAGAGATCAGGCCAATGATCACAAAGAGCAGGACCGCTGTGATCATGCCGTTGGGCGAACGGGCGGCCATTGCTTCACCTCCCTCGGCTTTTGTAAAAATATATTAGCCGCGGGAGCGATTCAGAACGGGAAAAGTTATACTTTCCGCTTCACGTTTCGCACAGGGATGTTGGCCACCAGCGCCACCTGATCGTCGCTGCTCTCCAAGTTTACCTCAAGGCCTTGCACATCGATTTCCATGTATTTGGACAGCACATTGATCATTTCTTCCTTCAAGGCATCCAGCAGACCGGGGGCGAGTGTCGCCCGATCTTGAACCAAAACCAGGCGCAGCCGTTCTTTAGCCTTGTCCTTACTGTGTTCCGCGCTACCAAACAACCTTGACAACCATTCTAACACGGCCGACCCTCCTAACTTTTACTGCCGGAAAGGTTGAACAGGCGCAGCAATCGTTTGAACCTGGAGGTTTCTTCCAACGGCAGGAACGGGACGGATGCCCCTTCCAACCGACGGACGATATTGCGGAACGCCTGGCCCGACAGAGATTTTTTGTCCAGGACAGCCGGTTCTCCCCGGTTGGTGGATACGATTATGCTCTCGTCATCTGGGACTATGCCCAACAGTTTGATAGCCAGGATGTCAATGACATCCTCCGTGGTCATCATATCCCCTTTGCGGATCATGTCGGGGCGGATCCGGTTGATGATCAGC
Source organism: uncultured Clostridia bacterium (assembly GCA_900019385.1). GTDB lineage: Bacteria > Bacillota > Limnochordia > Darwinibacteriales > DTU012 > DTU012. The sequence goes on along the minus strand of FIZJ01000011.1, from coordinate 155,856 downwards.
TGAGGCTCATACAACTCGCTTGCCTCCAGCAAACCCACAATGCGGTCTGCGTCTCTTACCGCCGAAACCTCCGGTGTGGTGACGATAATCGCCATGTCCGCGCCGGCAATGGCATTCTTGAATCCCTGTTCAATGCCGGCAGGGCAGTCCACCAGCACATAGTCAAACTCCTTCTTCAATTCGTCGACCAGCGCTTTCATCTGTTCCGGCTTGACCGCGTCCTTTTCCCGGGTCTGAGCCGCCGGAAGCAGGAACAGGTTGTCGAATCGCTTGTCCTTGATCAAAGCTGAACGCACCCGGCAGTGCCCTTCGACCACATCGATCAAGTCGTAAACAATCCGGTTCTCCAATCCCATGACCACATCCAGGTTGCGCAGCCCGATATCGGCATCAACCAAACACACTCTCTTTCCGATCTGAGCCAACCCTGTCCCGATGTTGGCCGCAGCGGTCGTCTTGCCGACACCACCTTTGCCGCTTGTTACCACAATGGATTTTCCCATGGAAACACCTCCCCTAGTTACCCTCAACTCTGACTGCTCTGGTAAGCACTAATCTGAATCACGTTGTCACAAACACGCGCTATTTCCGGTTCAAGCGGTTTAGGCATTTTTTCATCAGGGGAGCGTGATATGTAGCTGGCGATGCGCAGTTGGGTCGGTTCCAGGCGGAAAGCAAACACTGTAGCGCTGACATTGCCGTTGCACCCGGCATGGGCGACTCCCCGGAGGCAGCCGAGCACCAGGATATCTCCGGTGCAGACCACTTCCGCTCCCGGGTTCACATCACCGATAATAACCACATTTCCATCATACCAGATGCGCTGGCCGGAACGGATGGTGCGGCGCACCAGCAGAGTGTTTTCGCCGTCCTCGCTTCGCGAATCCTCTCTGCGCTCCACCGCTTGAGTTTGCGGTTCCGGAACCTTGCCTTCGCTGATCACCATGCCGAATTCTTCCACTGTTTGCTCTAACAGCCGCTTTTCCTCTGGTTTCAGCTCCCGATCTGCTGCTGAAACATACACTGTCGCACCGGAAAAGAAAGCTTGAGCCGAAGCCAGCCGTGCCCGCAGTTGTGCCAGTACTTCCGAAAAATCCAGCCCGCTGGGAATCAAAATCGATAGTCCGTGTTTGGTACCTTTGATGATACATGCTTCCTTGCTCATTACGGGTCTCTCCTCAGGCTTTCAATCCTCACCACTTACAGTTCGCCTTCACCCATCGTATTCCTGCCGTCTATGCCAAAATAGGCCTCGAACACCATGCGGGCGATAGGTGCCGCGCTGGAGGACCCGCCGCCGCCGTGTTCCACGATCACAACCACCAACAGTTCCGGATCATCCACTGGTGCAAAAGCGGCGAACAGGCCGTGAGAAGGTTGGCCTGTCACTTCCGCGCTTCCGGTTTTGCCGGCGATGGGGATGGGGAAACCCTCGAACACTCGCCGGGCTGTCCCCCGGGGATGGGTGATCACTGCTTCCATACCCTTGATCACCGCGTCCCAGGTGCTTTTGGACACATCGAGAGCGGCCTTGACGGTGGGGGTGTGTTCATATACTACCCGGCCCTCCGGATCGATGATCTGTTTCACCACTGTCGGCTGATAAATCACACCCCGGTTGGCGATGGCGCTGTAAGCCAAAGCCAGCTGAATCGGGGTCACATCCACAGGGCCCTGCCCGATGGACAGCAGTTCTGTCTCCGCCGGATACCAAGCCTGTTCATAAACAGGGTAAGAGGCGTACTGCTTCCGCTTCCATTCCCGGTCCGGCACCAAGCCCGACGCTTCCTGGGCGACACCAATCATCCCGGTGGGAGAGCCAAACCCGAACTCCCGCAGCCAGACCGAAAGCTTGTCGATCCCCACCTGCCTGCCGAACTCGGCGAAATAGTGATTGCTGGACACCGCCAGAGCGTCGAAAAATGTGATCGGGCCAAAGGGCGCCGCCCCCTGTGTGATCACCCAATCCCGAATGCCGGATTCACTGGTGCCGGTGGCATTGAACACCTGATCGGGAGTGACCACCTTTTCTTCAAGCATGGCTACGGCAATGAACGGCTTGAAAGCAGAACCAGGGCGGTATTGGCCTTGCACCGCCCTGTTGAACAAAGGCCGATGCGCATTTCCGATCAGACTTGCGTAGTAGCTGCTGCGCTGCCTGGCGTCCAAAAGCTGTGCCGGGTCATAATCCGGCAGGCTGACCATGGCCAGGATTTCACCGGTTTTCGGGTCGAGGGCAATCACCGCCCCTCTAAACGGCGGGTCGCCCTCCTCGCGGAGAGTGTCGGTATGGGAGATGAATGCTTCACGGGCAGCCTCCTGCAGTTCCTTGTCTATGGTGAGCACCAGGCTGTGGCCGGGAACCGGCTCCACGTAGCTGACGGTCTGCACCGGCCGGCTCAGAGCGTTCACTTCTACCGTGACCGAGCCGAGCTCGCCCCTGAGCTCCCGCTCGTAAATGGCTTCCAGCCCGGTTTTGCCCACAAGATCCGAACTGGCGTATCCCGGGCCCAACTGCTGCAGTTCCTGCTCGCTGACGATACCCAGATAGCCGATGAGGTGGCTGGCGAAACTGGGATAAAGGTAATCCCGCACCCACTCTTCTTCGATAAAAACCCCCGGCAGCCACAGCCGGTTTTCCTCAATGGCCACGACAGTGCTCAAATCCACATCCCGGGCGATCCGCACCGGTTCGTACAGGTTCTGGCGCCCTTTGGCGATTGCGGTCTGCAGTTCCTCACTGGTAAGGCACAGAATCTGGCTTAAGTACTCCAGCACTTCCTCGGCGTTCTGCGGGATCCCGCCCGGCACCAAAGCCACGGTGAAAGCAGGGCGGCTGCGGACAAGCTCTGTGCCGTCCCGGCTGTAGATCACACCTCTGGTGGGCATGACTCGGATCCGGCGCATCCGGTTGCCGTCGGCCAGGCCGGCGAAATAGCTTCCTCGGCGGATCTGAAGTTCCCACAGCCGGCCGCAGATGATCAGGATGATGATGATCATCACCGCCCAAAATATGCGAAGGCGCTGCTCTAGAGTCTTCTCTGCCAAGATTCTGTGTTCACCTCGATCGCCTGAAAATCTCGTCCCAATAAAAAATCTTCTTGTTGAAATAATAAAGGCGTACGTACAGCAGCAGGCTCAAAATTCCGTTGTATAAAAGTAGAGGGAGCAAAACCTGTTCCAGGAGGTATCGCACGGGCACAGGCACGCCAAAGAAAGCCATCCCCAACCCGTACAGCAATTGATCGGCAAGGGTGGCCACTAGGACACTGGCCAGCGGCACGACATAATTCTCCTTGTAGAACCGCAGCGCCATTAGACCTACCACAGCGCCGATCATCATCTTGGTCACGGCGTTAAGCCCAATCATCTGGCCTACGAACAGATCCAATCCCAAACCAGCCAGAAAGCCGAACTTGGCCCCAAAACCCGGCCCGTTGATCAAACTAAACAAGACAACCAGTACCAGAATCAAATCGGGAACGACTGCGAAAACGGACGATGCGGCGAAGACGGTTGTCTGTATCACCAAAGCGAGGATAATAATGATTGTGTAAATCAAGACTGCCATCCGCTGCACCTACTTCGGTTCCCCGAGCAAAATGAAAACGTACTCCAGCCTGCTGAAATCCACAAAAGGCTCGATATATGCCGTGAACGACAGCTGATAGCGGCTGGGTACGATTTCCGCCACTTTGCCTATGGGCAGCCCTTTGGGGAAATACTGGGACAGCCCGGATGTGACAAGGACATCTCCCACCTCAAGCTGCACATCTTTAGACAGCGGCTTGGCCAGAAGCATGCCCGAATACTCAGGATCGCCTTCGATCAGCACCAAATCGCCGGAATGCTGGACCATGCCGCCAATCGCACTGCGGGCGTCTGTGGCGAGAATCACTGTGGCGGTAGTGGCTGTGACACTCTGCACTGTGCCCACAACGCCGTTCCCGGACATAACCGCCATTCCCTGGGCCACACCGCTGCTGCTGCCGCGGTTGATGGTAATCGTGTTGAAGAGGTTGGTGGGCGACCTGCCGATCACCTCGCAGACCAGCATCTGGTATGATTCCTGTTTCTTAAACTCCAGTGCTTCCCGGAGCCATTCGTTTTCCCGCTTGTAGTCGGCCATTTCGTACAGCTGCCGCTCGAGCTCCAGAATCTCTGCCTTCAGCCGGGCATTCTCCTGCTGCAGATTGCCGATCTGCCCCAACGAAGCGAAGAAGCCGTGAACCATCTGGGAAAGACGCATGAACAGTGTCTGCAGAGGCGCCAGAAGATCGCGGATTGCCTGTTCGGCGACAGTAGCCTGAGGGCGGGAGCGAGAAGTGAAGTGGATACTCCCGGCAACGGCGACAATCATGATCAGGATCACGATCGCCCGCAAGCGTCTGGATTTTCGGGACAAGACCACTTCACCTCCTTACAGCCGCTTCTAAACTTATTTCTTTGGCCCAATCATGATCCGCTTCAGCAAATCATAGTGCTCCAAAACAATACCTGTACCTTTCACCACCGCTTTCAGCGGTTCTTCGGTCACGTGAACCGGCATCCCGGTCTCGCTGGCGATCAGCTGATCAAGACCGGTCAAAAGGGCGCCTCCGCCTGCCATCACGATACCCCGGTCCATGATGTCCGCCGCCAATTCCGGCGGCGTCTGCTCCAGGGTCACCTTCACACCTTCCACAATGGCGGCTATGGGTTCTGCCAAAGCTTCCCGCACCTGCTCGGAGGTGATGGTGATCGTCTTCGGCAGCCCCGTCACCAGATCGCGGCCCCGCACTTCCTGTGAACTTTCCGTCTCCTGGGGACAAGCTGTACCGATGGTCTTCTTGATGATCTCCGCTGTCCGTTCGCCGATCAGGAGGTTGTAATGACGGCGGATGTACTGGATGATGGAATCGTCCATCTCATCGCCGCCGATCCTGATGGAACGGTGCACAACAATGCCGCCCAGGGAGATCACAGCCACTTCCGTCGTGCCGCCGCCGATATCCACAATCATGTTGCCCGTTGGTTCCTGCACCGGCAGGCCGACACCAATGGCCGCCGCCATGGGTTCTTCCACCACCCTGGCATCCTTGGCTCCCGCAGAGATGGCTGCGTCAATCACCGCCCGCTTCTCCACTTCTGTGACTCCGGACGGGACTGCTATGACAACCCGCGGCCGCACCCAGCCCATTCTCCGGTTTGCCCGGTTGAGAAAGTCCCTGAGCATCCGCTCGGTGGTGTCGAAATCGGCGATCACTCCATCCCGCAGCGGCCTGATGGCAACGATATTCCCAGGCGTGCGTCCTACCATTTCCTTGGCTTTGTTGCCGACAGCCAGGATGTCCTTGGTTTCCTGGTCCCGGGCCACCACAGATGGTTCGTCGATCACAATGCCGCGTCCCCGCACATAAACCAGTGTGTTGGCAGTTCCCAAATCGATGCCGATATCTCTTCCTAAGCGACCAAACATGTTTTTATCTCCTTTCAGCTTGTCCCTATTGAACTTAGATTAAACCCTGCTCGCGAAAGCTCAAATAGCGTCCGCCCGCCACGATTATGTGGTCCAGGACCTTGATCCCCAAAAGCTCCCCGGCTTCACACAGTCTTTTTGTGACGCGGATGTCCTCGTCGCTGGGGGTGGGGTCCCCACTGGGGTGATTGTGAACCAGAATCACTGCCGCGCTGCTTTTTTTGATCACATCTTTGAACAGTTCCCGCGGGTGCACCAGGGAAGCGTTGAGATGGCCGATGGAGACGATTTTCCTGGCAATCACCGCATGCTTGGTGTTCAGCATCAGAATTACAAAATGCTCCCTATCGAGCAGGCTCATTTCGTTGATGACGATCTCGGCCGCATCCTGCGGGCTGTGAATCACTTCCCGCACTTCGAGGCCAGTGTTGCTCAACCGCTTGGCCAGCTCAAAAGCAGCCAGCACCTGGGCGGCTTTTGCCGGCCCGATGCCTTTGATGGCCGTCATCTCTTCGTAAGTGGCACAGGCCAGGTCCCGCAACGACCCAAAATGCGCCATGAGCTGATCCACCAGGCCGAACACCGATTGGTTCTGTGTCCCTGTCTGCAGCAGAATTGCCAACAGTTCCCGGTTGGACAATTGTTCCGGGCCGTACTGCAGTAGTCTTTCCCGCGGGCGTTCCTGAACAGGCAAGTCCTTGATCATGACCTTGAAACTCACACTATTCCTCCTTGCAGCTCCCCCGGGCAAAGACATCGATTCCAAAACCGCGCAGTTCAACCAATAACCGCGGCATCGGCAAGCCTACCACATTGTAGTAACACCCTGATATAGATTCGACAAACGCACCGCCGATTCCTTGAATGGCATACCCGCCAGCTTTATCAAATGGTTCTCCCGTATCTATATATGTGCGAATTTCGTAAGCGGCGAGTTCGCGAATCCAGACATCGGTAGCCACATAAAAACACTTTTCTCTATCGGCAGTAAGCAGAGCCACCCCGGTCAAAACCTGATGCTTCGCGCCGCTCAACATGCGGAGCATGGCAAAGGCTTCGTCCCTGTCCCGGGGTTTGCCCAAGATTTGATTCCTGGCGACCACCACCGTGTCAGCTCCGATTACCAGGCACTCGGGATATTGGGCAAGAACCGCCTTGGCTTTAAGGACCGCGTTGTTGACTGCTGTTTTTTCTGGGCTCCCGCATGCCGCTTCCGCGATGTCCGCGGCGCACACTTTGAAGTCCAAACCGAACTGCTTGAGCAGATCAATCCGCCGCTGCGATTGGGATGCCAAAACTATCTTCATAATTTCATTACCTCTTGTTTTGCAGCCTCTTGTTAAATTTCCTGGTCCAGGCAGGTTTTCCTCCAAGAAATGACAGAAACACAAAAAAGAGGGAACCAGTTCCCTCTTGCCTCGGTTCCCTCTTGTCTAGCTGAACATGTCCGGTATGCTCAAGTAGCGTTCTCCCGTGTCGGGAAGGACGACAACCACCTTTTTCCCGGTGCCCAGTTCCTGAGCCACCTTAAGCGCCGCGAAAACGGCAGCTCCCGAAGAAATGCCGGCCAGAATCCCTTCTTCTTTGGCCAAGCGGCCGGCTGTGGCAAGAGCGTCACTGTCTCTGACACGAATAACCTGATCATACACCGATGTGTTCAAGACCTTCGGCACAAATCCGGCGCCGATGCCCTGGATCCGGTGAGGCCCAGGTTGGCCTCCAGACAATACCGGCGAGTTGTCAGGCTCAACGGCAATCACCTTCACATGGGGAATCTTTTCCTTGATGACCTCCCCTACGCCGGTGATAGTGCCGCCGGTGCCGATCCCGGATACAAAGGCATCCAGTTTCCCTTCCGTCTGCTCCAGAATCTCCACCGCTGTAGTCTCCCGGTGGACCTGGGGATTGGCGTGATTCTCAAACTGCTGCGGCATAAATGCGCCGGGAGTTTTGGCGGCTATTTCCACCGCGCGGCTGATGGCGCCCCGCATACCTTCGCTGCCGGGGGTGAGGACCAGTTCCGCCCCATACGCCTGCAGAAGCTTCCTCCGTTCCACCGACATGGTGTCGGGCATGCACAGGATCAGCCTGTAGCCTAAGGCGGCGCAGACCATCGCCAGCCCAATACCGGTGTTGCCGCTTGTAGGCTCCACGACCACGCCGCCCGGTTTAAGCCTTCCCTCTGCAAGAGCGGCGCGGATCATGCTTAAGGCAATCCTGTCCTTGACACTGCCGGCAGGGTTGAACGATTCCAACTTAGCCCAGATTTCGGCCGAACCAGGCTGGCCCATTCGGTTTAGCCTGACCAAGGGAGTCTGCCCTACCAGATCAAGAATACTGTTGACTGCTCGCATTCCTCTCCCTCCTTTAGGCTATTTTAGGTTTACCGCCGTGCAGTTGTCAAGGTTTTCTAAAGCGCCTTGTCTTGTGGGGGATGGAAACCATGGCTAACTCCTTGGCGAGCTCCATATTGGCCCGGCGGATGTGCCTTGTGCGGGAATCCTGCCCCCACCCATAGTGCTCGGGGTCATAATCATCCCAATCCAGGATCGCATCGAGCTGTTCCTCCAATTCCCGCTTGTACAGCTCGTAATCATGCTTCTTGCGGTAAGGCAACCATATCCCTCCTCCACCATCAGTAAAGCTTTTCCAACGCAATGCCCTGATAGTAGTATTGGAGGATTTGCCGGTAATCATACCCGGCCCGGGCCATGCCGTCGGCGCCGTACTGGCTCATGCCTACGCCGTGCCCATAGCCCCACACGGAAAAATGGATCTGATCGCTTTCAGCATGCACAGTAAACCACGTGGAACGCAAACCAAGCCGCTGCCGGACGTCGCGGCCGCTGAACCATTTTTCACCCGCTTCCATTGTCTTGACCCGCCCCGATGGGTAACGCTCCAGTACCTGGACCTTGCCCAATGAATCCAGTTCCATCAGCTCAAGGAACTTGGCCGTGGAAAAGGATGCCGTTGTGTAATAATATGGGGAATGATTCCCGTAAGGATCGGCCACACTGCACAGATAGGGCAGCGCTTCCGACCAGTAGTGCTCGGAGTTTTCGGTCCTTCCGCCGCTGGTTGAATGATATACCGCCAGGATAGGCTTGCCTTGGTAGGTGGCTATCATTCCTTGAGTCTGTGCCACAGCCTGGCTGATTTTTTTCCAATTGATCAGATAGTCTACCAACCCCCACCTGTCTTTGAGCTCATCGCTGGAAACCCAGGCTTGGCCGGTGGAGTAATCTGTGGACAGATGGGCCTCCGGGTGATCGGGAACCCTCACATCGTTCACAATCCGCTGATAGGCGTATGTCCTGGCCACCACCGCCTGGGCTTTGAGAGCTTCAAGATGGAAGTGGGCGGGCATTTCTGCTGCCACTACTCCTTTGACGTATTCCTCCAGAGTCATGGAAAGCAGTTGGGAGTTCTTCACATCCCAAAGCTTGACCATAGGCACATTCCTGGCCTTCCAAGGCACTTTGACACCATAGACAAACAACAGCGGTATGCCGATCAGGATCACAACCGCCGCCGCGATCAATTTCAGAAGTGTAAGCCTCTTCCGCCTGCTCCTCCGCCTCATGTGAGCACCACCCTTACTTCACATACATATGAACAAGGGTGGGGTGGTTATGCCCTGAAAAAGGCAAAAGAAAAAGGCCGGCTGCCCGGCCTTTACGTTTGGCGCAGCTCGGCCTGCTTGACGCTACTCTTCAACCCTGCCGGCACCGGGCGCCGTCGAGTCGACTAGGGTCTTGATCTCTTCGGCACTCAAAGCCCGGTTGTAAAGGCGGAAGTCCGCCAGCCGCCCATGCAGATAAGGATCCGCCGAGTACTGAGAGCGGCCCAGATAATTCTGGGCTGTGTTCCCCAGCTCCCACAGATAGGTATGGATTTGCTCGGACACGGCTGCCGCCGCGCCGTTCACATAGAGCTCGGCTTTATTCTGGTCAATGGTTACGGCCACATGCACCCACTGATTCGACTCAAGCCTCGCCGGCCGCCCGAACCGGCTTTCACCCCCAGCTCCCGATGTGGTGATGGCAAAACGCAGTGCTGGACTGCCAGCTGCTGCCGGTGTCAGGAACATGTTCACGTTGGTGCCGGAGCCGAAATCAAAGATCCTAGCCCAAGTCTGGTTGGAAAAGAGGTACACCCAGGTGCTGATGGTGGCCTGTTCCATGCTGCTCACGATCCCGCCGGGCAAACGCACATGGCCCCCTGCGCCGTCCAGCTCCAGATAATTGATGCCTGTCTCATCGGTTTTGATGGACGCGCCGCCCACCAACTCGCCGTGGTTGCCCCGGCCGGAGCTGTCCAGCACTGTTCTGCCTTCAGCCGCCTCGAACCTGTACCACACCACCGGCTCCTGCTGCGGCTCCTGAACGGCCACCTGTTCCGGCGCGCCCAGATCCCAGTAGATGCCGTAGCGTTCCTGGTACACCTGGTAAAACGGCTTGAACACCAGATCACCCAGATCAGGCCTGAGCCTGAAGGTCAGTGCCTCGCCCGGCACCGGCAGCAGCCACTGGTCCACCTGATACCTCTCCTCTTCCGGAATGTTCAGGTACGAACGGCGCTTTGGCCCAGGGTTGGGAATGGTGACACTGACACCGGTGGTCGAGACTTGCATGTTGTCATTCCCCAGCAGGCCGCACAACACCAGCGGCCCGTACATCACGGCCACTCGGTCCGGTTTGTCCGGCAAAGCCGACATGTGCAGCGACATGGGCATTTCTATCTCCAAGCAGTCTTGATCGTGCCAAGTATGCTCGAGTTTGAGATATTCGCCAGGCTTCGCTTCGCACTCCAGTTCATGGCCGTTGTATCTCACCGTCACCCCGTTGACCGCCCAATAGGGAACTCGGATGTTCAAGGCGAACTCCACCGGCTGTTGAGTGTGGATCACCAGCGAAGTCCCTGCTTCCACCGGGAACTGAGTCCTCTGCTCGACCTCTACTCCCAACTCGCGCCAGTCAAGCCTCGATGCGATGAACAGGTTCACATACAGTGATTTTTCCTGGTGGAAGTAAATGCTGTCGCCCAGTTTGGCGAAGGATTCCATTCCGGTCCCGGTGCAGCAGTAAAAGGAATTGTCATGAGTGTGGAACACTTTGAAATAACCTGTGCCCATGGGTACAAAATACATCTTCATCCCTGTCTCGGGATTGATGGTGGGAAGGATTCCGTTGAACAAGGCCCGCTCGTAGAAGTCGGCGAAGGCCGGATCACCAGTCCACTGGAACAGATGGCGGGTCAGGCGCAGCATGTTGTAGGTGTTGCATGTCTCGTGATTGGTGTTTCCCAGGGTATGGGCCAGTTCGTTGGCGGGCCCGAAATGCTCGTTGACACTGTTCCCCCCTGTCGCATAGCTGCGGGTATGCACAACCAGTTCCCAGAAATTCTTGGCTGCGGCGTATGCCCATGGATCTCCTGTGAGTTCATAGCGGCGGGCTGCGCCGACCACTTTGGGAATCTGGGTGTTGGCATGCAGGCCCGCAAGCCTATCCCAGCCGTTGGCCAAAGGATCGAGGACTGCCCGGTGATCGAAGCGGTGGGCGAGTTCCAGATGGGCAGGATCTTTGGTAATGGCGTAGATGTTGTACAGTACTTCGTTCATGCCCCCGAATTCCACATTGAGAAGCGCTGTCATCTTGGCGGGGGTCAACTTGTCGGTGCGCCGCTTGGCCCAGTCAGTGAGCTTGAGCAGTATCTCCCAGGCAGTCTCATTTCCCGCGTGGACGTACTGGTCATACAAACCGGCGAAGATCTTGTGCATGGTGTACCAGGGCACCCAGACACTCTGCCCCGCTTCCAAGCGGTCGAACAGTGTTTCCGGAAAAGCGGAGAGGTAGCCGCTGCCGAGGGCGTCCTGGCACTTTTTAAGTTCCTCGATGATGGCGTCGGCTTTGGCTTTGATCTCCTGATCGTTTGTGCTGGCGTAAAGCAAAGCGCAGGCTGAAAGGTAATGGCCCATGGTATGGCCCCGGATCTCCATGTGGGGCGCTTCCCAGCCTCCCAAGGGGCGGGCGTGGGATGGCAGCCCGGCTGTGACCCGGAACATATGGAGCAGGCGGTCTGAGTCCAGGCTCTTCAGGTACTGGGCATTCAGCTCCATCATGTCTTTAAAGACCCCGTCCAGCAGTCTCACCTGAGACAAGGAAAACGGCTTGTAATTCAAAGCAATCCCTCCTTCTGGCAGTGTCTCCGGAACAGTTTCCGCAGGCGCAAGGAATCGTGCGGCTGAAGCATCGTCCACGTCTGCTGGCGAAAACCCAGCCAATTCCCGCACCGCTTCCGGAGACAAGGCAATGTCGTAAATGCGGAAATCGTCAACCACTCCCCTTAAGTACCCGCCGCCGTACGAAGGCGAGTTGAAACCGAACCATTTGGGATCCGCGGCCGCTGTGATCTTCGGCACTCCCGTCAGATACACTTCCTGAGGTATGCCGTTCCGGTAGACAGCGGCTGTTCCGGAACGCGAATCCAGGGTGACAGCGACATGAACCCATTCGTTCAGCGGGTAAAACTGATCCACCTCGCCGCTGACATAGGCGGCAGCGCTGCCGTCGGTCATCAGCAGGACCGGCCGGTTGGTCTCATGGAACTGATCTTTGATGGTCAGGTACCATCCGTTCCCGTCCCAGCGGCCGTTTGGTTTTGCCCAGACAATGATCCCTTCCTGCCCGGCCAGGCTGGCAGTCTTCTTGAACCAGAACGCGACCGTCAGATCAGCAGGCTGCAGTTCTAGATGACTGCCCATGGCGATGTAGTTGTCCACACCGTTAAACACAAAGGCATTCCCTTCGCGGCCTGCATCCAGCCTGGCTTCGCCATGCAGTTCGCCGTCAAAGCCGCGGCCCGAATGATCGGCAATTCTCTGCCCGTCCGCCTCGTCAAACGTGTACCAGAGAATCAGATTGGGATCTGGCACCGGCACAGCTTCTTGAGCTGCACCGCCTGCCAGGCTCAAACAGGCCAAAGCAAGCAGCAGTGCCAAAAAACTGGTTCTCCTCATTACTGCCTCCCCTTCCGTTGTCTTTTCTAAGATTTTCCATCAGCTTAACAAAGAGTCCTCCTTTAAAAAAAGAAAAGCCGCATCTGCGGCTCTCCTGCGGCTTTTCTCTTGCTTGGGTAATATAAGTACGGAGGAATTAAGCCTCGCTGATTGCGCCAACCGGGCAAACCTCGGTGCAGGACGCGCAGTCGGTGCAAACATCGGGATCAATCACGAACTGATCAGTATCTTCACTGATGGCGTTAACTGGGCATTCAGCCTCGCATGCGCCGCACTTGATGCACTCTTCACTGATCACATGAGCCATTATGCCTACCTCCTTCCTCCCCCAGTTCCTTGTAAAATCTATCACACTGTTCCTGGCATGTCAAGGTCTGATCACAGCCGCATCGAAACCCTTGGCCCGCAGCTCATCGGCGTAAGCCTGGGCATTCTCCAGACTGGAAAAGGCGCCGGTCTGCACCCGGTAGGGCGGCCCGGTGCTGATCACAGCATCAAACCCCTTTTCCTTCAACAAGCTGGCTAGCGCCTGGGCATTGCTCAGCTGTGAGAAAACTCCAGCCTGAACCCGGTACAAACCCGATGCCTGAGCCGCGGCAGCAGGAACTGCCGGGCTTTCCTCACCCGCTGTGGACGATTCAGGCTGCTGACTCGGTTGGCTCATGTTGGCCAACTGCTGATCGATGGAATCGTTCAGCTCATCGATCTGAGCTTGGTTAACAGGCGCAAACGGATTGTTCAGCCACTGCAGCGCATACTGGCCCAACAGATAACCGACAAAAATGCAGATCGCACTGACACAAATCAAAGAAATCACAAAGGAAACGCCTTCTCTTGCCAAAACTCCCCGCTGGCCTTTTGCATGCCGTTCTCCCACGTTTACTTGCCTCCTTGCCGCTTGCAAGACTATGGATATATTTAGGCTTTTGTCGGGCGATTTCCTTCGTCTCCGCCCATAATTAGTGCCTGCACATCACCAATCAGGTACAAAGAACCACAGACACAGACCGGGCCGAACGATTTAAGAAGCGCTGGAACCTGCGCCAGTTCGGCGCATTCCGCCAAGATTCCCCGGCTTCTGACGTATTCTGTCAATTCAGCGGCCGGTATCACTCCATTCCTGCTGTTCTGGGATTCCACCGCAAAAACCTGCCTGGCCAAAGGAAGCAGCGGATCAATGATCTCCACTTCCCTGTTGGCTGAAAGGCCCAGTACAAAGGTGAACCGCTCTTCTGTGAGACTGCGCAGGGTGTGGGCCAAGGCTAGAAACCCTTCCCGGTTGTGAGCGCCGTCCAAGATAGCCAAGGGCTCCCTGGAGACAACTTCCAGCCTTCCCGGCCACCGGCACTCGGCCATACCCCTGTGAACCAACTGTAAATCCAGCTTGAGTCCGCCGTCCTGCAGCACTTTCAGGGCAAGCAGAGCAGTCGCGGCATTGGCCAGTTGATGCCGGCCTATCAGCTGGATCTTGAACGGAGCCCCGCCTAAAGCTGGGAATATCAGCTCGCCGCCTTCCAGATCCCACCGCAGCGGCTGCCACGAAACATCTGCGAGGGAGTGATACGGCGCCTTAAGTTCAGCGGCGGCAGCCCGCAGCACTTGTTCCACCTCTGGAAGCTGCACTGAAGCGGCCACCGGCACATCCGTTTTGATAATCCCCGCTTTTTCGCGGGCGACATCGATCAGGCTCGGCCCCAGGCGTTCCAGGTGGTCGTGGCCGATGGGTGTGATGACACAGATTTCCGGCACCAGGATGTTGGTGGCGTCAAGACGCCCGCCAAGGCCAACCTCGATCACCCCATAATCCACTCGTTCCTGGGCAAAATAGCAAAAACCGAGAGCGGCGGCAGCTTCGAACTGAGTGAAAGGCCCATATTCGGAATGAGTTTCTTCGATCAGGTCTATCTGTGTTTTGACCACAGCACTGATGCGGGCAAGGTCTTCCGGGGAGATCTTCCGCCCATTGATGCGAAAGCGTTCACGGTAATCAATCAAATGGGGTGAAGTGAACAGCCCCACTTTCCATCCCTGGGCCTGGAGCGCGCCGGCGATCAGGGCTGCAGTCGAGCCTTTTCCGTTGGTCCCGGCAATGTGGATGGACCGAAACTGGCGCTGAGGATTGCCGAGCCTTGCACAAAGCTCGGCAATCCTCTGAAGCCCAGTGTGGATTGTAAACCGCTGCCGTTCTCCGAAAGGTTGGTTACTCACGGACAATCTCCTGATAGAGCGCGGTTAGTTTGACAACGGTGTCCTTCAGCAGTTCCTGTTTCTCCCGCTCTTTGGCCACCACCGCCTCGGGGGCTTTGGTGACGAAGCCGGGATTGGCCAATTTGGCCTGGACCCGTTCCAGCTCCTGTTTGGCTTTGGCAAGTTCGTTGGCGATCCGCTTGGCTTCAGCTTCAAGGTCCACCAAGTCAGCCAGAGGCAGGTAAATCTCCACACCGTTCGCCACAGCGGCAATGCTCCGTTCCACTTTTTCGCCCGGTGCCTCAACCGTGCATGCAGCCAATCCGGCCAAGGCCTCCAGATAGTGGGAATTCACTTCCAAAACCGCCCGCTGCTCCGCTTCTGCCTTGAGGACAGCTGTAATCTTCCGGCCCGGCGGCACCTGCTTTTCGCTGCGGATGGTGCGGATGGCGGTGATCACAGCCATCAGGAGCGCCATTTCTTTCTCCGCGGCCTCATCCTGAAGCCCAGTCTCCACCGGCCACGGGGCAAGCATGATCGTCTCGCCGGCCTGGGGCAGCTGCTGCCAGATCTCCTCCGTGATAAACGGCATATATGGATGGAGAAGCTGCATGGTGTTTTTGAAGACATACCACAAAGTATACTGGGAAGCGCAGCGGGCTTTCTCGCCGTGATGGCCGTACAGCCTCGGCTTCACCAGCTCGATATACCAGTCGCAGAGTTCGCTCCAGATAAAGTCATACAGCACCCGGGCCCCTTCGCCGACATCGTAGCGCTCCAGATAGCGGGTCACTTCACTGGCTGCGTTCTGGTAGCGGCTCAAGATCCAGCGGTCGGCCACGGACAAATCTTCGTCCGGCTTGCCTGGTGCCGGGTCGAAGTCAGCGAGGTTCATCAGGGCGAACCGGGCGGCGTTCCAGATTTTGTTGGCGAAGTTGCGGTACGCCTCCACCTTTTCAGGTATGAACCGCAGATCATTGCCGGGCGCCACCCCAATCACCAGGTTGAACCGGAGGGCATCGGCGCCGTATTCATCAATCACCTCGAGAGGATCGACACCGTTACCCAACGACTTGCTCATTTTCCGGCCCAGCTCATCCCGGACCAAGCCGTGGATCAAGACGTCCTTAAAAGGTCTTTCCCCCATGAACTCCAAGCCCATGAAAATCATCCGGGCCACCCAGAAGGGGATGATGTCAAATCCTGTCACTAATACACTAGTCGGATAGAAATGCTCCAATTCGGGGGTTTGCTCCGGCCACCCAAGGGTGGAAAACGGCCACAGCGCCGACGAGAACCAGGTATCCAGCACATCCGGATCCTGCTCGATCTGCTTGGAGCCGCACTTGCGGCATTCGGCCGGATCATCCAGCGCGGCAAAGGCCTCGCCGCATTCCTGGCAGTACCAAACCGGAATCCGGTGGCCCCACCACAGCTGCCGGGAGATGCACCAGTCTCTGATGTTTTCCATCCAGTTCAGGTAGTTCTTGCTGAACCGTTCAGGGACGAACCGGATCCGTCCCTCTTTCACCGCGGTGATGGCCGGTTCCGCCAGAGGCTTCATCTTCACAAACCACTGCTTGGAAACCATCGGTTCGATCACTGTCCCGCAGCGGTAGCATTCGCCCACTGCATGGAAATGGCTCTCAATCTTGGCCAGCAGGCCCAGCTTCTCCAGATCCTGGACGACCAGCTTGCGGCAGGCATAGCGCTCCATGCCGCTGTATTTCCCCGCTTCTTTGGTCATATGGGCATCCAGGCCGATAACCACCACCTGGTCCAGGTTGTGGCGCAGGCCGATCTCGAAGTCGTTCGGGTCATGAGCCGGTGTGATCTTCACCATGCCCGTGCCGAAGCTGGGATCGACATAATCGTCGGCGATGATCGGGACTTCCCGGTTCACCAGCGGCACGATCACCTTCTTGCCGATCAAATGCTGGAACCGTGGATCGTCGGGGCTGACGGCGACCGCCGTGTCACCGAGCATTGTCTCCGGCCTGGTTGTGGCTACCTGCACGTGCCCGCTGCCGTCGGTGAAGGGATAGTTGATATAGTAGAGCTTGCCTTCCACTTCTTCATGGTCGACTTCGATGTCGGACAAAGTGGTGCTGCAGTGTGGGCACCAGTTGACGCTGTAATTGCCTTGGTAAATCAAGCCCTTTTCGTAGAGCCTGACAAAGACCTCCCGGACCGCCCGGGAACAGCCTTCGTCCATGGTGAAGCGCAGGCGGTCCCAATCGCAGGATGAACCGAGTTTTTTGAGCTGCTTCACGATCAGATCGCCGTACTGCTCTTTCCACTGCCAGACACGTTTTAGAAACTCTTCCCGCCCCAAATCATGGCGGGTCAAGCCTTCGGTCTTGCGGATGTGCTCCTCCACCCGGGCCTGGGTGGCAATACCCGCGTGATCGGTGCCCGGCAGCCACATGGCGTTATATCCCTGCATCCGCTTCCAGCGGATCAGGATATCTTGATAAGTCTCATCCAGGGCATGCCCCATGTGCAGCTGCCCGGTGACATTCGGCGGCGGGATCACAATGCAGAAGGGTTCCCGGCCGGGATCCACCTCGGCGTGGAAATAGCCGTTCTGTTCCCAGTACTGATACCATTTGTCTTCGACTTGTTTGGGATCGTAGACTTTGGCAAGGGTCTTGGTCTGTTCCATCGTTTTCACTCCTCCAAAAAAATAAAGCCTTTTCGCCTAAAGGACGAAAAGACTTCCGCGGTACCACCTTTATTCTCAAACAGCAGGGAGAGACTTGCTGTCGAGCTCTCGATCGGCTTAACGCACCGGACGGCTGGGACTACTCGCAGGACACCCCACCTTCACCCCAACAGCTCCCGGGCGACCTTCACCGGCCCTTGCTTGGGAAACTTGCACCAGGTGTTCCCCTCTCTGAAAAGCGGTGCGCGGCTACTCCTCCCGGTCATTGCCTTTGCTTGAGATTGCTTTTATGATACTCCAGAATATATGTGTTGTCAACTGGCTGGGGTGAGCTGTCCATGAAAAGCGCCTTTGTTCCACACCTCTGCTTATTCTATTGCTAATCACAGTCCTTATCTTGACACTGCTTACAGTACCCAAAAAACCGCAGACTGTGGTCCACAATCTTGAACTGGCACTTGGCCGCTATTTTCTCTTCCAGCTTTTCCAGGAGATCATCCTTAAATTCGCTGACTTCGCCGCACCCGAGACAGATCAGATGGTGGTGGTAATGCTCCTCTGTATCCCGCCCCATTTCATAGCGGCTCTGGCCGTCTCCGTAGTCGAAACGGTTGATGATATTCAGCTTCTCTAAAACCTCCAAAGTCCGGTACACAGTGGCCAGGCCGATGTCAGGGGCGAATTCTTTAGCCAAGAGAAAAATCTCCTCGGTGCGCAGATGTGTGTCGGTATGATCCAGCAGCACCTTGATCACGGCCGCCCGCTGCGGTGTCAACCGCAGGTCATTGGCCTCCAACTGCTCTTGAATCTCGGTGAAACTCTGCTGCTTATCCATGATCCACCTCTTTACTCAAAACGGGAGTAGAAGAACCAGGCCATAGCGCACACCACAATCACTAGTATTATAGACTGCACCACCCAATAAGCCGCGCCGGTCTTCTTTGTTCGAGGCGGGGAGTTGACATGCCCGAAACTCCAGACAGCTCCGGCAATCAAACCTATGATCGGATACAGCCAGAAAGCGAAGGCCTTGCTTCCCTCCGAAACAAACAACAACAGCCACTGCAGCCATACCGCCAATGTCACTGTGGCGATGAAGACCTGCCCGTCGAACCGCTGTGCCCAGCGGATCTGTTTGACCACAAACCGGATCAGGTAATACCCCACTGCCGAATACAAGGGCAGTGGATGCAGCCTGAACTCGCCCAACTGCACCGCCCAGGGCAGGTTGGTGCTCTTGCCGAACACCTGGGAACCGAGGGACGAAAAGATCCTGATCCAAAGAATGCCCGGTGTGATGGCGTCCAGCAGTTCGACACCGAGGATACCATTTCGTTTCGCCGAGATTAAACCATAAAGCACTGCGAAGATGAGGCCGATCCTTAAATCGACACCGTCCGAGATTTCGGTGATGATCTTCCAGGGCTTAGTCAAAACCGCTGCCCCATACTCCTGAAGCAGGACCGCCAAGCGTCCGGCCACGAGGAACACGATTGCCGTTCCCAAGATGAAATCGAACATCTTGCACCAGCCGAATCCCTTTCGCCGGCCGGCACTCAAGGCTGACACCGCGCCGAACAAAAGCCCCAGGCTGACAAGGAACCCATAAACATACACAGGCATACCGGCAAAATAGAACAGGACGTTGTCCATACCATCATCACCCATCCTTTTGCATATCTAGTTACCCTAATCCTGCTTCAGATCCTGCATATGCTTTCCGATTATTTCGATAAACTGCTGTTCGTTTAGAATTTTGACACCCAACTGCCGGGCTTTGTCCAACTTGGAACCGGCTTTTTCCCCAGCCACCACATAATCTGTATTTCTGCTCACACTGCCGGCCACATGAGCGCCCAAGCCCCTGAGGGCCGCTTCCGCTTCCTGGCGGGTGAATTTTTCCAGCGTGCCTGTGAGGACAAAAGTCAGGTTGGCCAGGGGCTGGCCTCCTGCTGTTTTGCGCTCAACCATGTTCACACCCACAGCCGCCAGCCTGTCGATCAGCTGCACGTTCTCTTTGCGGCTGAAATAGCTGACAATGCTGGAGGCGATCTTCTCACCGATGGAACCAACGGCCATAAGCTCTTCCGGCCCGGCCTCCCGCAGCTTTTCCATGGAATCGAAATGGGCCGCCAGTTCCCGGGCCACCTCACTGCCGACATGGCGGATGCCCAGGGCAAAGATCAAGTTGGCCAATGGCCGGCTCTTGCTTGCGGCAATGGCGTCCAGCAGGTTCCGGGCCGACTTTTCGCCGAACCTTTCTAAATTAATCAGCTGGTCAAAGGTGAGCTCGTAAAGATCAGCCGGGTTATCGATCAAATTGTTGTCAATCAGCTGCTTGATCACTGCAGGGCCCAAACCCTCTATATTCATGGCGTCCCGGGAGGCAAAGTGAATGATCCGCTCATAGGCCTGTGCCGGGCAATCCAAATTGACACAGCGAACCGCCGCCTCTCCCGGCGCCCGCCACAGCGGACGGCTGCAGGCGGGACATGTTTCCGGCATGGAAAACTCCTTTTCGTCACCATCGCGCCGCTCCGGAAGGGATCTGACGATTTCCGGGATCACATCGCCCGCTTTTTGAACCACCACATAGTCACCAATGCGGATATCCTTGGCCTTGACATAGTCTTCGTTGTGGAGAGTGGCCCGGCTTACAGTGGATCCGGCGATCAACGTCGGGGTGAGTATCGCCAGAGGGGTCACCGCCCCTGTCCTCCCTACATTGACCTCAATATCCAGCACCTGGGCGATGGCTTGGTCGGCCGGGAACTTATACGCCACAGCCCAGCGGGGGCTTTTCGCGGTCGCGCCCAGCTGTTCCTGGATGGCCAGGGAGTTGACTTTGACCACAATTCCATCTATGGCGAAAGGCAGGCTCTCTCGTTTTTCAGACCATGTTTCCACAAACTCCCAAACCTCGTCGATGGAAACGCAGTGTTTGCTGTGGGGGCTGACCTTAAACCCCAGCTCCTTAAGGCGGCCAAGGCAGCCGAGATGCGTAGGAATCTGGTCAGGGCGCACACCACCTATGCCGTAGACAAAAATATCCAATCGGCGAGATGCGGTGATCTTGGGATCAAGCTGACGCAAAGAGCCGGCGGCGGCATTGCGGGGATTGGCGAACAAAGGCTCCCCCTTGGCGGCCCGCTCCTCGTTCAAGGTCTCATAGGCCTTTTTCGGCATGAACACTTCGCCCCGGACATCCAAGCTCACCGGTTCTGCCAGCTTCAGGGGAATGGAACGGATCGTCCGCAGGTTTTGGGTGACGTCCTCGCCGATTTGTCCGTCGCCGCGGGTTGCGCCCCGGACAAACACTCCATTTTCGTAAGTAAGCGAGACGGCCAAGCCGTCATATTTCAGCTCGCAGACGTAGTCCACTTCCTGCCCGGCCCAGCGCTTGACCCGTTCGTCAAAATCTTTCAGTTCTTCTTTGCTGAAGGCGTTGGCCAGACTCAGCAAGGGGATTCTGTGTTCCACCTGGGCGAACCCGCCCGCCACCGGATGGCCTACCCGCTGAGTGGGGGAATCGGGAGTTATGGTTTCCGGGTACTTGGCCTCCAGCCTGATCAGTTCCTGCATCAGCTGATCATATTCACTGTCCTCGATCACTGGATCATCCAGGACATAGTAGCGGTAATTGTGGTAATGCAGCTGTTCCCTAAGCTCCGCGATTCTTTTCAGATCCGCATCCTGTTTGCTTTCCATGGTGGTGCCTCCCACAGTGAAATAAAGCCCATGACCCTCCTGCCGGATGTCGGCAGAAACCAACAACACGCTGCCAAGGAGCCATGAGCCGCATCTGATTCAATTGTATCAAAAGCAGGGGAAAAAGGAAACACTGAACGCAATCACGCCATTAGAAGAGCCATGATGGCCTTTTGGACATGGAGCCTGTTTTCAGCCTCGTCATATACCACCGAGTTTTTGCCGTCGATCACCTCGTCCGTGATCTCCTCACCCCGGTGGGCGGGCAGGCAGTGCATGACAACGGCGTCGGGCTTCGCGGCCGCCATCAGCCTGCTGTTAACCTGGTACTGGGCAAAATGCTTCTCCCGCTCAGCCTTCTCCTGTTCCTGCCCCATGCTGGCCCAGACGTCTGTGTAAACAATATCCGCCCCTGCGGCCGCCTCCAGGGGTTCGCGGACAATCTCCAGCCTGGCGCCGGTGCCGGCGGCGTCGGCGGCAGCCATCTCGACCACCACCTGCGGAGGTTCATAGCCTTTCGGACAGGCCAGGCTCATGTGCACTCCCAACTTGGCGCAGACGCACAGAAGTGAGTTGGCCACATTGTTGCCGTCGCCGATGAACGCCAGTTTCAACCCTGTCAGTATTCCTTTCTTTTCATAGGCCGTGAACATATCCGCCAGAACCTGGCACGGATGGAACAGATCGGTGAGCCCGTTGATCACAGGCACACTGGCGTACTGGGCCAGTTCGATCACCTCTTCGTGCCCGTAGGTGCGGATCATGATGCCATCCAGGTACCTGGACAAGACCTCGGCAGTGTCTTTGATGCTCTCGCCCCTGCCGAGCTGGATGTCGTCGGTGTTTAAATACAAGCCGTGCCCTCCCAGCTGCCAGATCCCCACTTCGAAGGAGACTCTGGTGCGGGTGGACGACTTTCTAAAGATCATTCCCAGGCTTTTGTCGGCAAGCAGCGGATGGCCAACGCCTTGGCGCAGTTCGGATTTCAAAGCCGCCGCCAGGTCAAAGATCCTGTAGATCTCATCCACAGACAAATCCCGCACACAGAGGAGATCCCGGCCTCGCATTCCCAAAGCGAGTTTATCTGCGAGCAAATGGCTGTTTTTCAGCATGATCCGATCATTCCCTTCAATCTGTTGAAGTTGTCAATATACTCGTTGAGTGAACACGCCGCCGGGTATCCTTCCCGCCAGGCTGTCATCACCGAGATCACTGCCCGGGCTGTGTCCAGGGATGTCAGGCACGGCACTTGGTAGTCGACGGCAGCCCGTCTGATCAGAAAGCCGTTCGTTCCCGAACTTCGGCCTCTGGTAGGGGTGTTGACGATCAAGCTGACCTCACCCTGGCGGATCAAGTCGATCACATTAGGCACACCTTCTCCCGGATTGTAGACCTCTGTGATCGGGATTCCCGCCTCTCCGACAAAATGAGCTGTATCATGGGTGCCCATCAGCTCGAATCCCAGTTGGGCCAAGTCTGAAGCCAGAGATATGGCCTCTTCCTTGTCCTTGTCCGCCACGGAAATCAGTGCTCTTCCCCCGCGCGGCAGGCGCATGCCGGCAGCCAGAATCACTTTGTACAGCGCCTCTTCATATGTGGATCCGATCCCTAAGACTTCTCCGGTGGACTTCATCTCCGGCCCTAGAGACGTATCCACGAGGCCGAGCTTCTCAAAGGAAAACACCGGCGCCTTGATCGTGACATAGTCCGGTGGAGCCAGTAAACCAGTGCCGTATCCCAGTTCCTTCAAGCTCGCTCCCAGCATGATTTTGACCGCACAGCGGACCATTGGCACTCCGGTCACTTTGCTCAGAATCGGGACTGTCCTGCTGGCCCGGGGGTTGACTTCCAGGCAGTAGAGTTTACCTTCGTGCAGCACATACTGGATGTTCAGTAGGCCTTTTACCTTGAGCGCCCGGGCTATTTTGACGGTGTGAGACACCACTGTTTCCACTTCCCGCTCCGAGAGGGTATATGGAGGAAACACCGCCATGCTGTCGCCTGAATGAACTCCCGCCCGCTCGATGTGCTCCATTATTCCGGGTATGAACACGTCCTCTCCATCGGAGATGGCGTCGACTTCTATCTCTTTGCCGCTTAAATAACGGTCGATCAGAATCGGGTGGTTGGGCGACACTTCAGCTGCGTACCGCATATAGCGGTACAATTCTTCTGTGTCGTGGACGATCTCCATCGCTCTGCCGCCGAGTACGTATGAAGGCCGCACCAGCACAGGAAAACCAATCTTCTGGGCAATGCCTATGGCTTGATTGATGTTTGTCGCTGTCCTGCCCTCCGCCTGGGGGATGCCGATGGAGCGCAGCAGTTCGGAGAAGAGCTCCCGGTCTTCGGCGAGATCGATGCTTTCGACGGCAGTGCCCAGGATTCTGACCCCGGCTGCCTTGAGGGGCTCTGCCAGGTTGATGGCGGTCTGCCCGCCGAATTGGACGATAACCCCCTCGGGCTGCTCTTTTTCCACCACATTTAGGACATCCTCCAGAGACAGCGGTTCGAAATAAAGACGGTCGGCAGTGTCAAAATCGGTGCTCACCGTTTCCGGGTTGTTGTTGATGATCACCGCCTCCACACCCGCTTCCTTCAGGCCCCAGACGGCATGGACGCTGCAGTAGTCGAATTCGATGCCTTGGCCGATGCGGATTGGCCCGGACCCCAATACCAGAGCCTTTTTTCGCTGTGAGGCCGTCACTTCGTCCTCGTATTCATAAGTAGAGTAGAAATACGGTGTCGATGCCTCGAACTCCGCGGCGCAAGTGTCAACTGTCTTGTACACCGGCGCGGCTATCTTCTTTCTGAGCGAACGGAACTCAAGCTCAGAAAGGCCGGCCATGCGGGCGATGTGGGCATCGGCAATCCCTTTGGCCTTGGCCAGGCGGACCAATTCCATGGTTTCCGCATCCAGAGGCAGCTGTAAAGGCCTTTGCCTGAACCGCTCCGCCAAAGCCGCCTCCAGCTCGACAATGCTCTGGATCCGCTGAATGAACCAGCGGTCGACCTGGGATTCTCTGGCTACGTCAGCCGCGGAGTATCCCCGGCGCAGACATTCCGCAATGCAGAAAAGCCGCTGATCATCCGCCTTGCGCAGCCTGGACATCAGCTGCGCGTCTGACCATGTTTCGATCCCTTTGAGGGTAAGGCAGTCAATACCGGTCTCCAGCGACCGCACCGCCTTCAGGAGGCTGCCTTCGAATGTACGGTCAATAGCCATGACCTCGCCGGTGGCCTTCATCTGAGTGCCAAGCGCCCGATCGGCGGAGTTGAACTTGTCGAACGGCCAGCGCGGTATTTTGGTCACTACATAGTCGAGTGCCGGTTCTAAGCAGGCCAGCGTCTCTCCGGTCACCGAATTGACGATTTCATCCAAGTGCATGCCGACGGCAATCTTCGCCGCCACTCGAGCAATCGGGTACCCCGTGGCCTTGGACGCCAGCGCGCTGCTCCGGCTCACACGCGGATTGACTTCTATCACATAGTAATCGAGGCTGTTGGGGTTCAGGGCGAATTGAACATTGCAGCCGCCCTCGATGCCCAAAGCTTTGATGATCTTGAAAGCGGCGCCCCGCAGCAGTTGGTGTTCCTTGTCCGTCAAGGTCTGGGTCGGAGCCACCACGATGCTGTCACCGGTATGGATACCGATCGGATCCATGTTTTCCATGCTGCAGATTGAGATACAGTTACCGGCCCCATCCCGCATCACTTCATATTCGATCTCTTTCCAGCCTGCCACACTCCGTTCCAGCAGAATCTGATGGATGCGGCTGTTTTTCAAACCCCGGATCGCGATATCCACCAGCTGTTCCTCGTTTTCGGCAATGCCTCCTCCTGTCCCGCCGAGGGTGTAGGCCGGCCGCACAATCACCGGATATCCGATAGCGCGGGCAAACTGCAGAGCCTCCTGCAGGTTGTGGGCAATTGTGCTCTCTGGGACTGGCTCGCCGATCTCCTGCATGGTTGCCCTAAACAGTTCCCGGTCCTCGGCCTTGCGGATCGCTTCCAGCGGAGTGCCCAGAAGCGTCACTCCGTACTGATCCAGTATTCCCGCTTCAGCCAGCTCAACGGCAAGGTTCAACCCTGTCTGGCCGCCGAGGGTGGGCAGCAGGCCGTCTGGCCTCTCCCGTTCGATGATCCGGGCCACAATCTCCGCAGTCAGCGGCTCAAGATACACTCGGTCGGCCAGGTTGGGATCAGTCATAATGGTCGCCGGATTGCTGTTCACCAAGACTACCTTGATCCCTTCCTCTCGCAATGCGCGGCAAGCCTGAGTCCCGGCATAATCAAACTCGGCTGCCTGACCGATAATGATCGGCCCGGATCCTATTACCATCACTGTATTGATGCCACGCTTCAGCGGCAAAGCTCGTCACTCCTCCTAAGACGCAGACTGGACAATGGCAGCCATGAACTCATCAAAGATAAACCTTGTGTCATGAGGCCCCGGCGACGCTTCAGGATGGTACTGGATTGAGGCGATCGGGAGCGAACGGTGCCGCAGCCCCTCAACCGTCCCGTCATTCAGGCTGACATGAGTCACATAGGCTGCGCGGGGATCGATCGACTGGGCATCCACCGCATAGCCGTGGTTTTGTGATGTGATGAGGACTCTTCCAGTCCTGAGATCTTTCACCGGGTGATTCCCGCCCCTGTGGCCGAACTTGAGCTTAAAAACATCCGCTCCCAAAGCCAAGCTCAGCAGCTGGTGCCCCAGACAGATGCCAAAAAGGGGTTTAAGACCAATGAGCTTCTTCACCGTATCTGCGGCGAAACCGGCGTCACGCGGGTCGCCGGGCCCGTTGGACAGAAGAATGCCGTGGGGCTCTGTTGCCAGGATTTCTTGCACTGAAGCGGTGGCGGGCACGACGGTGACGAGGCAGCCTTTATCCACCAGGCATTTGAGGATGCTCTGTTTGACTCCATAGTCGATTACGGTTACCCGTACGCTGCCGCAGCCGATCTGGTACGGCTGCGCAGTGGTCACCTGCTTGATCAGGCTCGCTCGGTCCACATGCGGGCACTGTCTGGCCATGGCAGTGAGTTCAGCCGTGGTTGGGACATTCTTGGATCCCTCGGGCGGCGAGCAGATCACACCTTTCAGCGTTCCTTGGGAACGAAGCTTTCGGGTAAGAGAGCGGGTATCAATGCCTTCTATGCCGATGACACCGCAGCGGGTGAGCATGCTGTTCAAATCTTCCTGGCTCCGCCAATTGCTGGGCCATCTGCTTGCTTCCCGGACCACAAGGCCGTGAAGAAAAGGCTTCCCTGCCTCCATATCGTCGGCATTGGTCCCACAGTTGCCGATCAGGGGATATGTCATCACAACGATCTGACCGACAAAAGTCGGATCAGTCAAAGTCTCTTGGTAACCGGTCATTCCGGTGGTGAAAACGACCTCTCCGGATTTAATCCCTGTCGCCCCCAAGGCATCTCCCTGATAGACGGTTCCATCCTCAAGCACAAGCCACGCTTTCACACACTTGCCTCCCTCTAAAGCGCCTCCAAAAGGACACTGGCGAGAATCTGCACTGCCTCGTCCACGTCGGATTTCTGGATAATGAGCGGCGGCACAAACCGCAGGGTCTTATCACCTACACAGTTGATCAGCAGCCCCCGATCACGGCAGGCCCCCACCACAGCCGCTCCTTTGGCTTCCTTCAGTTCAATCCCCAACATCAAACCACAGCCGCGGACCTCCGCGATCAAACCTGAAGCCGCTTGCAGCTCCTCCAGCCTTTGCTGCATGTATGCACCGACTTCCCGGACATTGCACAGAATCCCGTCGTTCACGATCACATCCAGGGTTGCCAAAGCCGCTGCGCAGGCCAGGGGATTTCCGCCAAAAGTAGAGGCGTGTTTGCCGGGGGCAAAGCCTTTGGCGGCCTCCGCCGTCGCCAGGACCGCGCCGATAGGAACACCGCTTGCCAAGCCTTTAGCCAGCGTGACAATATCCGGTTTGAAGCCTGGATACTGTTGGAAGGCGAACAGAGTTCCCGTCCGGCCGATTCCTGTTTGGACTTCGTCGATGATGATTAAGATCCCGGCCTCTTTACACAGGCGGCTCAGTCCCGCCAGATATTCGGGATCGATGGGATGGACGCCGCCCTCGCCTTGGATCAGTTCCAGCATCACAGCGCAAGTCTTTTCAGTCACCGCCGCCTCGAGGGCTGCCAAATCGTTGAAAGGCACATAGGCGAACCCGGGGACAAGCGGCTCGAACCCTTCGTGGTATTTGGCCTGCCCGGTTGCGGTCAGCGCTCCAAGCGTCCGGCCGTGAAACGAACCGGAGGCGGTGATAATCTCATATGCCTCAGAACGCCCGCTTACTCGAGAGTACCGCCGGGCGAGTTTGATCGCCGCTTCGTTGGCTTCCGCTCCGCTGTTGCAGAAGAAGGCCTTGTCGAGGCCGGACGCCTCGGCCAGCACCCGGGCAAGCTCCGCCTGCCGCTGGATGTGGTAAAGGTTGGAAACGTGCAGCAGTTCCGCAGCCTGCCGGCAGATCGCCTCCACCACCTTGGGATGGCAGTGGCCGGTGGAATTGACAGCGATCCCGGCTGTGAAATCCAGGTATTCTTTCCCGTCGGCATCGTACAGCCGCGCTCCCGCGCCCGTCACCGGAGCGATGGGAATCCTTGAGTAGGTGTTCATCACATATTTGTCAGTCATAGCGATAATCTCGCCGGTTTGCATAAGTAAACCTCCCTGCTTGCGGCAGCCTTAAGGCTTTATGGGATCACCATGGTGCCGATGCCTTCGTCGGTGAAGATCTCCAGAAGCATCGAATGTAGAAGCTTGCCGTCAATGATGTGGGTCCTGGTCACGCCGCCCTCGACAGCGCGGATGCACGCTTCCACCTTGGGAATCATCCCTCCGTCGATCTGGCCGGACGCAACCATCTGCCTTGCTTTCTCCACAGTCAGGGACGAGATGATCGAGTCTTCGCGCTTCGGGTCTTCGAGGATTCCCTCCACATCGGTAAGGACGATTAACTTTTCCGCCTTCAAGGCCTGGGCCACTTCGCTGGCCACATAGTCCGCATTGATGTTGTAGCTCTCACCGTCGTAGCCCACCGCGATCGAAGCCAGCACAGGGATGTACCCTTCGCTGCTGAGGGTGGCCACAAGCGAGGTTTCCACCCGGTCGATGTCACCCACATAGCCGAGATCCACTGTCACGGGCTCACCGGTGCCGGGATCGACACAGACTTCCGCCGGACGCTTCCGGGCGATGATCATATCTCCGTCTTTGCCAGTAAGCCCTACCGCTTTCCCGCCGTGCTGGTTCAGCAGCGTCACGATCTCTTTGTTCACCTTGCCGGCGAGGACCATCTGCGCGATCTCCATGGTCTCTGCGTCCGTCACCCTGAGCCCGTTGACAAATGTCGGCTGCTTGCCGAGTTTCTGCATGAACCGGGTGATCTCCGGCCCACCGCCGTGGACGATCACCGGATGAATCCCGATGTACTTGAGGAGGACAAGATCAAGGCAGATCGATCGCTTGAGCGCCTCATCCTCCATGGCGCTGCCGCCGTACTTGATCACGAATGTCTTCCCTACAAAAGTCCGCATGTACGGCAGAGCTTCCACCAAGACCTCTGCCTTAGCGATCACCGAATTCATGGCTTCACCCATGCGCGTCATCTTCACTCATCTCCCATCCTGCCGCTTTCTTCTGCCGCCAGAGCTCTATTTGGGCCCTCACGAACGGTAACTGGCATTGATCTTTACATAGTCATATGTCAAATCGCAGGTCCACACCCGCGCCCTGCCTTCACCGAGATGCAGGTCCACTTGGATCACGACATCCTGCTCTCTCAGGATCTCTTTGGCCAGCGCTTCATCAAACGCCAGGGCCTCGCCGTTCTCGCACATCTTGATGCTGCCGATTTTCACACTGATGCAGTCAGGATCGATCTCGGCGCCTGAGTAGCCGGCGGCGCAGACAATCCGCCCCCAGTTCGCATCCTCGCCAAACACCGCTGTTTTGACCAGATTCGACGCGGCGATTGCCTTGGCCACAACTGCGGCATCTTGATCTGTCCGGGCGCCGGTGACGTTGACCTCAATCAGTTTGGAGGCGCCTTCGCCGTCTCTGACGATCATTTTGGCAAGCTCGACGCACACTGCGTCCAGGGCAGCGCTGAAAGCCTCGAATTCCGGCGTGTCCAGGGTGATCTCGGGGCAGCCGGACATGCCGTTGGCGATCACCAGGACACTGTCGTTGGTGCTGGTGTCACCGTCGACTGAAATCATGTTGAATGATTTGTCGACGGCAGCTGACAGGGCAACCTGGAGCACCGGCGGGCTGATCGCCGCGTCCGTAGTGATAAAGGCCAGCATGGTGGCCATATTGGGATGGATCATGCCCGAACCCTTGGCCATCCCCCCGATTCTCACCGTGCAGCCGCCGATCTCCACCTCGAAGGCAATCTGCTTGGTGATGGTGTCTGTGGTCATGATCGCTTCCGCCGCATCATCATGACCGTCTTCCGACACAGCGGCGGCGATCTGGTGGATTCCGGAGGCGATGACATCCATGGGCAGCTGCACACCGATCACCCCGGTGCAGGACGCGGCCACCACCTCTTCTGGGATGCCGAGGCCTCGGGCTGTCATCCGGGTCAGCTCATAGGCGTTCTCCAGCCCCTTTTTGCCGGTGCAGGCATTGGCATTGCCGCTTACGACCAGAATCGCCTGGAGGCTGCCTCCTTTCACCCGCTCCTGACAGACGATTACTGGGGCGCCCTTGACTCGGTTTTGAGTGAAGACACCCGCGGCGCTCCCCGGGATTTCCGACACCACCAGCGCCATGTCTTTTTTGGTGCGCTTGACGCCGCAGTGCAGCCCCGCCGCCCGAAACCCCTTGGCTGCGGTTATGCCTTTTGGTATTTGTTTAAGCACAATGACATCGCGTTTCAAATGAATACCTCCTGTCGTGGATCCTAGGCAGTAGTCTTACGGGAAGGGTGGATACCCGGAGATCCCCGCGGTCTCATCAAGCCCGAACATGATGTTCATGCACTGGACCGCCTGGGATGCCGCTCCCTTCCCCAGATTGTCTATGGCGGAAACAATGACTGCCGTCGAGGTGGCCGGATCGAAGTCGACCGATATGTGGCAGTGGTTGGATCCGGCCACAGCTTTGGTGCCGGGGTGGAGGCCTGGTTCCAGCAGCATGATGAACGGCTCATCCTTGTACCGCTCCTCATACAGGCCGCGGATCAACTCCTCCGAGTAGCCGGGCTTGATCCAGGCGTAGATGGTGCTGACGATCCCCCGGATCACGGGGACAAGATGAGGCGTGAACAAGGCTTTGACCGGGGCACCGGCCAAAAGCGACAGTTCCTGTTCGATCTCGGGCACATGCCTGTGCTGCAAAACCCCATACGGCCGCACTTCACCTGTAAGTTCACAAAAGCTGTAGGCGGGATCCGCCTTTCTACCGGCTCCGCTGATACCGGACTTGGAATCGGCGATCACAAAGCTGTCCGCCACCGCGCCCGCTTCAAAAAGAGGTGCCAGCGCCAGAATGATGCTGGTAGGGTAACAGCCAGGGTTGCCGATAATCTTGGCATCGGCTATCTCGTGCCGGTGAATCTCCGGCAGCCCGTACACAGCTCCGGCCAAAAGCTGGGGGCAGCTGTGGGGAATCTTGTACCACTGCTCATACAGGGACGCGTCCCTGAACCGGAAGTCCGGGCCCAAATCGATCATTTTCTTGCCTGCCGCATAGGCTATCGGCGCATACTCCATGGCCACTCCGTGGGGCGCCGCCACAAAGATCACGTCCGTCCTGGCGACAATCTCCTCTGGGGAAAGATCCTCGAACTTATAGCCCGACCCCGTTAGTGAACCGAACACCTCGCCGGCTTGTTTGCCGCTGAAGGTGCGGGAGGAAATAGCAGTCAACTCCACCTCAGGATGGGCGTGAAGCAGCCTGATCAGCTCACCGCCCGTATATCCCGACGCTCCGACAATACCCGCTCTAATCAACTGTCTCACTCCCTTCGGCCTCCTGGCCGCAGTGGAATATATTGGGATAATTATACCACCATGGTGTATATAATTGCAACACTCTTTTTTGACCCTTTGGTTAAATACTGGTAATAATTCTTTGATCTTGTTTAACAGTATGCATAAAAAAACGGCACTCCGCCGCGTGAGCGATTCCTCACCGGCGTAGTGCCGCAGTGCTGCGACAGTATCATAGCTTCTCAATCGGGGCGATGGACGCCGCGAACAGCTTGGTCTGGCGGTTGGCGAAGGTGATCTTGATCATGTCTGCCTTGATATCGACGATGATCCCCTCGCCGAAGTGCTTGTGGTAGACCCGATCACCCACGTGGAAATCGGGAATGTCCACGGCCGGAGCCGCATCCCACATTTCAACCGGCTCGGGTGCTGCCGGCCGGTCAGCCGCAGGGTCCAGCAGTTCTTCCGGAATCTCTTTGACAAACAAGGATACAGGGTTCTCGCTGGTAGTGCCAAATAAGGTGCGCCGGTAGGCGCAGGTAAGATAAACCTCTTCTTTTGCCCTGGTCAAGCCCACATAAGCCAGGCGGCGTTCTTCTTCGAGCTGCCCCGGCTCCCAGATCGAGCGGGCGCTGGGGAACACCCCGTCTTCCATCCCCACCAGGAAAACCACAGGGAATTCCAACCCCTTTGCCGCATGAAGAGTCATCAGGCTGACGGCATTGGCCTCTTGATCATAATTGTCCACCTCGGACATGAGGGCAATCTGCTCCAAGAACTCCTCAAGGCCTTGGTTTTCCTCCGCCTCATCAAACTGCCTGGTGACACTCATGAACTCATTGAGGTTCTCCAAACGCGCCTCTGCCTCCACCGACCTCTCATCCATCAGCATTTTGCGGTAACCTGTATCTTCCAGAATTCTGGCGGCGATCTCCGTCACCGGCCGGCCGGCCAGTTCCCGGCGCCACCTTTGGTATAGTTCGCCGAAGGCCGTCAGTTCCCGTTTGTACTTCTCCGTGAGCCCGGCGGAATCGATCTGATCCAAAGACTGAAGAAGGCTCAAACCCCGGGATTGGGCGAAGTGCTCAAGCTTGGCCAAAGTCCCGGGCCCGATGCCCCGCTTGGGGACATTGACAATCCGCTTGAAACTGTAGTTGTCCAAAGGATTGGCCAAGAGACGCAAATACGCCAAGAGATCCTTGATTTCTTTCCGCTCATAGAACCGCAGTCCCGCCACAATCCGGTAGGGTATGCCTCGGCGCATGAACTCCTCTTCAAAACTCCGGGATTGGGCATGGGTGCGGTACAAAATCGCGAAGTCCTGGTACTGCCGTTTGGACGCAAAAGTGTCCCGGGCGATCGTGTTGGCCGCGAAGGCTGCTTCTTGCTTTTCATCGTAGGCCTGGTAGAGCCTGAGTTTCTCTCCGGGGCCGTTCTCGGTGAACAAGTTCTTGCCTTTGCGCCCGACATTGTTGGCGATCACGTTGTTGGCGGCGTCGAGGATGTTCTGGGTCGAGCGGTAATTCTGTTCCAGCCTGATTACCACTGCGTTGGGGAAATCCTTTTCGAAATCGAGGATGTTGCGGATGTCCGCCCCTCTGAACCCATAGATCGACTGGTCGTCGTCGCCTACCACGCACAGGTTGCCGTGCCGGGCCACCAGGAGGCTTACCAGCACATACTGGGCATGGTTGGTGTCCTGGTACTCATCCACGAGCACATAGCGGAAACGATCCTGGTATGTCTTCAGCACATCAGGATGAGTGCGGAACAAATGCACTGCCTGCATGAGCAAGTCGTCGAAATCCATGCCGTTGTTTTGAACCAGCTTCTGCTGATAGAGCTGGTACACCCGGCTGACCTGGCGCTGCCAGAAATCCGCAGCCCGGTCTTCATAGGCAGCAGGGCCGATAAGCTCGTTTTTGGCACTGCTGATACTTGCCAAAATGGCCTTGGGATCGAAATGTTTCGGGTCCAGATTCAATTCCTGCAGAGCCTCTTTGGCAACCACCAATTGGTCGGCGGTGTCGAAGATCTGGAAATTGCGGCTGTATCCGATGCGATCGCTGTGTGCCCTTAAGATCTGGACACAGGCAGAGTGAAAGGTGCTGACCCAGACTCCTTTGGCAATGCCGCCGATAAGCCCGGCCACCCGGTCTTTCATCTCCTGAGCGGCCTTGTTTGTAAAGGTGACCGCCAGAATCTGATCCGGCCTGGCCATTCCCTGCCTGATCAAATAGGCGATCCGGTATGTGAGCACCCTGGTCTTCCCACTGCCGGCGCCGGCAATCACCAACAGCGGCCCGTCGCCATGAGTCACGGCCGCTTTTTGGCGTGGGTTGAGGGTTTGCAGAAAATCCATGCCATGCTCCTTTCTGTCATCAATTCCCAGCAGGGTTTAGCTGGGCAAATGCGAAATCTTGACTTAGATTATAATTTTTTACAGCGGTGGAAGGAAGTGAATTGTTTGGGCAAAAAGCACTTGTTTCTCTTAATGCTTTTCGTACTTATACTCGCAGTCTTGGTTTCCGGATGCTCGCTCTTGGGGCTTCCTGATCTCACACCACCTGACGAGACCGGTGATCCCAATGACGATCCCGGCGGACCCGATGACGAAGAACCAGTCCCTACTTACGGCACTCTCGTCGGTGAAGTCTACGATGCGGGGTTCCCAGAAGTGAAGCTCCAATCAGGGCAAGTGGAAATCGCCGGCCGGGTTGTCCCGATCAAAAACGGCGCCTACGAGGTGAAAAACCTTCCAGACGGCATCTACACCATGCGCGTCACTAAACGCTGGTACAAGACTGTGACTTGCAAAGTGATCGTCAGCGGCCCGACTATTCAAAACATCGCCATGGTCCCGGACATCTCCTTCACAGAGCTTGAGCGCTTGGCCCAACTGGTCCGGGCCGAAGCGCAAGGCGAGAGTTTCACAGGCCAAGTGGCGGTCGCGGCTGTCGTCCTCAACAGAGTTTTGGATCACCGTTATCCGAACTCGATTTGGGATGTGATTCATGAGGTCACGGTTGTCAACGGTATCAAGTATTACCAATTTGAACCGGTCAAAAACGGAACAATCAATGAACCGGCAACCGACACCTCCCGGCGGGCAGTCAGGAACGCACTGGCAGGCTGGGATCCCACAAAAGGGGCAATCGGGTTCTTTGCCCATGCCAAAGTGCCGCAGTGGTCAGGCGGCAAAGTCCCCTGGGTGTGGGAGCAGTGGTATAAAGATCCGTTAAAAATCAGGATCGGCAATCACAGCTTCTTCAGATGATTCCACCTTCCGCATGGCCGCCCGGGTTTTTCTCGGGCGGCTTTTTCACTCTATTTTCTCCGAGAGGCAAGCTCCTGCCAGATCTGGCCGAGCGTGACCTCTTTCTCCACCATCATGACCAGTAGATGGTACACAAGATCGCTCACTTCATAGACCAACTGCCCCTGCTCCTCATTTTTGGCGGCAATAATCACTTCGGCTGCTTCCTCGCCGACTTTTTTCAGGATCTTGTCGATGCCGTGCTCAAACAGGTAATTGGTGTATGATCCGTCCTGTGGGTGTTCCTTGCGATCCCGAATCAGCTGGTAAAGTTCATTTAAAATCTGGGAGCCGTAAACCGCTTCCGGATCAAACGCGGGAGGATGCTCGCCGCCTGTCTCCGGAGCTGCCTCCAGTTCTATTCTGATGGGATTGTGGAAGCACGACTTGTACCCTTCATGGCAGGCGCCGGGGCCGAACTGGTCGACGGTAATCAAAAGCGTGTCGTAATCGCAGTCGGCCGCGATCCCGATTACCCGCTGCCGGTGGCCTGAGCTCTCGCCTTTCTGCCACAGGCGCTGCCGGCTGCGGCTGTAGAACCAGGTGTATCCCGTGGCCAGTGTCCGATCCAGCGCTTCCTGGTTCATGTAGGCCAGCATCAGGACCTCGCCCTCCTGGTCCCTGACAATCACCGGAATCAAACCTTGATCGTTGAATTTAAGTTCCATTTCCACCACTCCATGCTAAGCTTGAGCAAGCCTGATCGCTTCCGCCAGATCGATCTGGTTGGTGTAAAGGGCTTTGCCGATAATCGCCGCGTAAACCCCAAAGGAGCGCAGACGCTTCAGGTTCTCGATATCCGCCAGAGAAGAAACCCCGCCGGAAGCCACAATCTTGAGCTGAGCCCGGCCCAATCCCTGCAGAGCGTTCAGGTTAGGCCCCTTAAGCATCCCGTCTCTGGCGATGTCCGTATAAATGATCTCTTGGATTCCCAGCTCTTTAATGCGCAGAGCAAGATCCAAAGCAGAAACATCTGTGGTTTCCCGCCAACCTTTGACCGCCACTTTCCCTTCCCGGGCATCGATCCCCACCACAATCCGTTCACCGTATCTGGAAACCGCCTTAAGAAACCAGGCCGGCACGTCCAGTACAACTGTCCCAAGGACAACTCTCTCGGCGCCGGCGGCAAAAGCCGCCTCCACGGCGGCCAGATCCCTCAGCCCGCCTCCATATTCAACGGCGGCGGGAACAGTTCTGGCAATCGCTTTTACCACGTCCAAATTCTGCGGGCTTCCCGCTCGGGCGCCGTCAAGATCGACAATGTGGATCAGCTCTGCTCCGGCAGCGGCGAATTCTTCCGCCACCTTAACCGGATCGCCGCTGTACACCGTCTTTTTAGCATAATCTCCCTGCTCGAGGCGGACGCATTTACCTTCGATCAAATCTATCGCCGGAATAATCAGCATAACCTGCTCCGCTCCCTAAAAGTCCAACTTGCCTTTGGTGGACAGGATGCCGCCGGGATCGGCAGCTGCCGCGGCCTGCCTCAAGGCATGGCCGAAGGCTTTGAAAAAGGCTTCGATCAGATGGTGGGCGTTAAACCCCGCCAGCTGCCGGACATGAACGGTGATGCCGGCATGGACGGCAAAAGCTCTAAGGAATTCGGGAATCAGGCAGCTGTCCAGATCCCCTACCCTTTCTTGAGGGAAACTTAAGTTGTGGGCGGCGAAACTGCGGCCGCAAAGATCCACCACAACCTGGACCAAGGCTTCGTCCATGGGAATAAACGCGTTTCCGTAACGGGCGATCCCAGACCCGTCCCCGAGGCACTGCCGCAGAGCCTGCCCCAGGCAGATTCCGATATCTTCGACAGTGTGGTGCCCGTCCACTTCCAGATCGCCGCGGCATTCAACGGTCAGATCAAAGCCGCCGTGCCGGGCAAAGGCGGCAAGCATATGATCCAGAAAACCGATGCCCGTCTTTACCGACGCTTGCCCTGATCCGTCCAAGGCCAGGCTGATGGAGATATCTGTTTCGGCCGTGGTACGAGAAACACTGGCGCTGCGCGTTCTGTCCATGTCGCTCACTTTATCTCCCCCTCGAGTCGGATTTGAATAGCCTTGGCGTGGGCCGACAACCCTTCCCGGTTGGCGATCTCCACTGCCGCCGGCCCATGTTTTCGAAGTCCAGCCGCAGTGTAATAAATCACGCTCGAACGCTTGACAAAATCATGGGTTGACAAAGGAGACGAAAACCTGGCTGTGCCGTTGGTAGGCAGAATATGGTTCGGCCCGGCGATATAATCTCCAATCGGTTCCGGGGCGTGCTTGCCTAAAAAGATCGCTCCGGCGTGCCTGATTTTCCCGAGACAATCCCAGGGTGAATCCACCAGCAGTTCCAGGTGTTCCGGGGCGAAAACGTTGGCAAGTTCCAAAGCCTGATCCAGATTTTCAGTGATCACGATCAGGCCCCAGCGCTCAAGAGCGGCGGCGGCAATATCAGCAGTGCTGAGCTTTTCAAGCTGCTCGGCAACTTGTTTTTGCACTTCAGAGGCGAGTCCAAGGCTGGGTGTGATCAGGGCGGCAGACGCTTCCCAGTCGTGCTCCGCCTGAGACAGCAGATCAGCCGCCACATATTCCGGAGGAGCTGAAGAGTCGGCCACAATCAGGATCTCGCTGGGCCCGGCGATTGCCTCGATTCCGACCCGCCCGTAGACCATCTTTTTGGCCAGGCTGACGTACAAATTCCCCGGCCCCACGATCTTGTCCACCTTGGGCACAGTCTCGGTCCCATAGGCCAATGCGGCGACAGCCTGAGCGCCTCCGGCCTTGAGAACATAATCGACACCGCAATACCGGGCGGCCGCCAAAAGATGTGGGTCCAACACACGGCCTCTCAGGGGCGTAGCCATGATAATCTGCCCAACCCCCGCCACCCGTGCGGGGACGGCACTCATCACCACTGATGAAATCAAAGGGGCGTTGCCGCCGGGAACATATATCCCCACCCGCTCGAGGGGTGTCACTTTCTGGCCGAGGATGACACCGTCAGGCCCGAAATCAAACCAGCTTTGTTCTATTTGGTTCTGGTGATAGCGGCGGACATTCGCGACAGCCGCCGCCAGCGCTGCTTTAAACTCCGGGCTGACCGCGGACTCCGCTTCCTCGAACTCGGCTTCACTGACAAAAAGCTCCTCAGCTGTCAATTCCTGCCCGTCGATCCTGGCGATGTACCGCAGCAGGGCTTGGTCCCCATCCCTTTCGATGTCGGAAAGGATCTGGGCTACGGCCTCCTGCGGTGTCAGCGCCCGGCCGAAAATCTGCCTGGTGCGCTCCATGGCTGCCTCGCTGACTTCCACCTGTTCTAGATGGGGCCTAGTCACCAACTGCCTTACTTCCTCGAGCGACTTATAGTCTTTGACATTGACGATCCGCATCAGATCACCCTTTCCAGAGCGCCGGCCAGCGCCGCGATGGCTTCCCGCTGTGTTTTGAGGCTGATCCGGTTGGCCACAAGCCGCGCTGTGCTTTGCATGATTGTCTCGATCACTACTAGCCCGTTTTCAGCCAGCGTGCGGCCGGTTTCGGTTATATCTACAATGGCCTCGCTCAACCCCACCATCGGCCCAAGCTCAATGGAGCCGGCAAGGGGTATGATCTCCACCTGAATGCCGCGGCTGTTGAAAAATTCCTCGGCAGTGCGGG
This sequence comes from uncultured Clostridia bacterium, assembly GCA_900019385.1. Taxonomy (GTDB): domain Bacteria; phylum Bacillota; class Limnochordia; order Darwinibacteriales; family DTU012; genus DTU012. The sequence continues at coordinate 117,877 of FIZJ01000011.1, read as the reverse complement.
GGTATTTGCTGGCGACGCGGCTGTTGAAGTCCAATTCCTGCACTTTGCTGATACCTGAAGCTTTAGGCACCGCCACCACCAGCCGGCACAACCCGTATTTGAGATCGACGAGTTCGGCCACGTTTTTATCGCTTTCCACGAGGATATCTTTGCCCACAACTCCCAAATCGGCGGCCCCATACTCCACATATGTGGGGACATCCGCCGGCTTGGCCAGGATGAAGCGGAGATTTGCCCTGTCAACATCGATTACCAGTTTCCGGGAAGCCTGGGCTACAGCGCCGCACTCAAAGCCGGCTTGTTCCAGCAGCCCCAAAAACGAGTCCAGAAGCCTTCCCTTGGCCACGGCGATTCTCAGCACTGCGAGCCCTCCTCTCCATCAAGGGGCAGCTCTCTGATGGATGCTGCATCCACAACCACCACCCGGGCAAACTGGCGCTGACGGGCATATGCCGCCGCTTCGGCTTCGGTCCGGTTTTCTGTATCCACCTCAACCCTGATTCCCTGATCCCGCATACCAGCGGCATATTCCAAAGCGTGGGGCCAGGAACGGGGCAGGATCAGGACACCGCCTGATTTGGCCTCAGGCCGCAGCCCCTGCAGCTCCAAAGCCAGCATCAGCCGCTCCAGGCCAAGGGCAAACCCGACAGCGGGCAGATGGCTGCCGAAGCCCATTCCCAATTGATCATAACGCCCTCCGCTGCACAGAGTAAAGCCCACCTGGGGGACATACCCCTCCAGGACCATTCCAGTGTAATAGCCAAAGGATTTGACCATGCCGAGATCGATCTCGGTCTGGGCTCCAAGGCCGTAATCGTGAAGCCGGGCATAAATCTCCCGCAGATTGGCGGCAGCGTTCCGGGCCATTTCGTTCGGGGCGCCGGCGTATGCCTCTTCCAGGAGTTTGGCTCCGCCCCGGGCATGGGGCAAATTCAACAGCAGAACTCTGACATGCTCTGGCAAATCGCCTGTCATAACGGCTGCCTTCAGCCCAACCAGGTCTTTCTTCCGCAGCAGCTGCCAGATTCTCTCTCTGACAGGCTGGGTGGGGCATTCACTGAGAACTCCTTGGATGTAACCAGTATGGCCCAGGTCCAGTTTGAAGCCGGACACGCCGACCTGGTTGAAGATGGTCACAGCCAAAGCGGCAGCTTCCGCATCCGCCGCCGCCGAACTGCTGCCCAAAAGTTCAACGCCTGCCTGGTAGAACTCGCGCTGAAACCCCACCTGCACCTCGTCATAGCGAAAGACATTGGCTATGTAGCCGAGGCGCAGCGGCTTCGCTTCATCCTTGAGCCTGGTGGCAACCATCCGGGCGATGGGAGTGGTCAGATCAGATCGCAAAACCAGCAGGTCCCCGTTCTGATCGAAGAAACGGTACGCCTGGCGCTGATCACCGCTGCCCTGGGCGAACAAATCATAAAACTCAAATGTGGGGGAGATCACTTCCTGATACCCCCAGCGGTGAAAGACGCTGCGGATTTTCCGTTCCAGCTCAAGCTTCCATTCCGCCTCCAAGGGCAGGAAATCTTTCACGCCCCGCGGTGTCCGCAAGTTCATTCCCAATCACCTATTCCCACTCGATAGTTGCCGGCGGCTTGGCACTGATATCGTATACCACACGGTTGATACCTTCCACCTCGGAGAGGATTCTGGCGCTGACCTGTTCCAGCAGCTCATACGGAAGTTTCGCCCACTGGGCGGTCATGGCGTCGGTGCTGTGGACTGCCCTGAGGGCAACGGCATAATCGTAGGTGCGGCCGCCCGTTCTGATCCCTACAGTTTTTGTGCCTGTCAAGACGGCAAAGGCCTGCCACACTTTCCGGTACCAGCCGGATTGCTTTAGCTCTTCAATGAAGATGGCATCCGCTTCCCTTAATACCGCCAGTTTTTCGGCGGTGATTTCACCGATCACCCGCACCGCCAGCCCCGGGCCAGGGAACGGATGGCGTTCAATGATGGACTCAGGCAGCCCCAGTACCCGGGCCGCTTCCCTCACTTCATCTTTGAACAGCTGCCGCACTGGTTCGACAAGCTCAAACTCAAGATTATCAGGCAAGCCCCCCACATTGTGATGGGACTTGATCACTGCGTGCTGTCCCAGCCCGCTTTCAATCACGTCAGGATAGATGGTCCCCTGGACCAGGAAGTCCACCGTGCCGAGCTTGCGGGCTTCCTCCTCAAATACCCTGATGAATTCCGTACCGATCAGCTTTCGCTTCTGTTCCGGATCGGCGATGCCTTTGACCTTGGCCAAAAACCGATCAGCGGCGTCAACGGCAACCAGGTTGATGCCGAACCTGCTGAAGGTTTCGACCACTTCCTGGGGCTCGTTTTTGCGCATGAAACCGTGATCCACAAAAATACAGGTCAGCTGATCGCCCACGGCTTTGTGGACCAGCAGTGCCGCAACAGACGAGTCGATTCCGCCGCTCAACCCGCAGACAAGCTTCCTACTGCCGACTTGTGACCGGATCTCCTCCACTGCGGCATTGACAAACTGCGCCATTGTCCAGTCGCGGCTTGCGCGGCAGTCTTGGTCCAAAAAGCCTACAAGCTGTTCCTTTAAGCCTTCCACATCTGATTTCCGCGATTCTGTCAGTGTCAGGACAGGAATTCCCAGCCGCATGATCTCCGGATCCGGGCTCAGCCCCTGTTTTCCTTCTGTTTCAGACGGGCCGGCGATGATGATTCCAATCGGGTTTTTCTTTCTGACCTCCGCAGCCGAGACTGTCCCCGGGACAATTTCGCTGTAGACACGTAAGGCCCGCACCAATCTAGCCGCTTCCTGGCTGAAATAGGTGCCCAGATCAATGACGAGAATGGTCTCCATAATAGAGGTTCACTCCTCCTTGGCCTGGCTTTGGTAAGCCGCAGGGTCCAGAATCGCCACATAGGGCAGGGATCGGTACTGCTCCGCGTAATCGATCCCATATCCGACCACGAAATGGTCGGGAATCGAGAAACCCAAATAATCCGCGTGGATATCGATCTGCCTCCGTTCCGGCTTGTCCAAAAGCGCCGCGACCTTGAGGCTGGCGGGGTTCCGGGAGAGGAGGTTGGTCTTCAGGTAGTTCAAGGTCAGCCCCGTGTCTACAATATCCTCCACAAGCAGTATGTGGCGGCCTTCAATCGGCATATCCAGATCTTTGAGGATCTTCACCACTCCCGATGTCTGGGAGGAACTGCCGTAGCTGGATACAGCCATGAAATCGATATTGACCGGGATTTCCACCTGCCGGATCAAGTCTGAGAAAAAGCAGATGGCGCCTTTAAGAATCCCCACCACAACCAGGTCCTTCCCTTCATAATCTCTGGAAATCTCCTGGCCCAGCTGCCGCACACGTTCCGCTATCTGCGCTTCTGTCAGCAAAACTTCCTGTACCGAATCCAGGTCCATCGACGTGCACTCCAATCACATTCAAGTTTATAACTTACTATAATTCGCTGCCCACCAATGATTTCCTTTAAATGGCTGAATAAACATGAAAAAAGGGGAATCCTGACTTTGACAGGATTCCCCTTACTTAACCGCCGTATCCTTACATCATGTCGCCGCCCATGCCGGCTCCCGGCGCGGGCTGATTCTTCTCCGGCTTGTCGGCAATCAAGGTCTCGGTGGTCAGCAGCATGGACGCGATGGAAGCAGCGTTCTGCAGTGCGCTCCTGGTCACCTTGGCCGGGTCAATGATCCCTTTCTCGACCATGTTGACGTACTCCATGCTGACAGCGTCAAATCCGATTCCCGGAGCCATCTCCCTGACCTTCTCGACAACCACAGAGCCTTCGACACCGGCGTTGTTGGCGATCAGCTTCAGCGGCTCTTCCAGAGCTTTCTTCACAATCTGGACGCCGGTGAGGATGTCGCCTTCAGCATCCACCTTCTCCAGGGCCCGGCTGCAGTCGATCAGCATTGCGCCGCCGCCGGCGACGATGCCTTCCTCAACAGCCGCCTTGGTGGCCGAGAGGGCGTCTTCGATGCGGTATTTCTTCTCTTTCAGCTCTGTCTCGGTGGCTGCGCCGACCTGGATCACCGCCACACCGCCTGACAGTTTGGCCAAACGCTCCTGCAGCTTCTCACGGTCGTAATCGGAAGTGGTTTCCTCGATCTCGTTGCGGATCTGGTTGATCCTGGCTTTGATGGCCTCTGGCGAGCCTTTGCCGTCGACGATGGTAGTGTCCTCTTTGGTCACCCTGACTTGACGGGCTTGGCCGAGCATGTCCAGAGTCACATTCTCCAGCTTGAGGCCGAGGTCTTCGGAAACAACCTGTCCGCCGGTGACAACAGCGATGTCGCTGAGCATGGCCTTGCGCCTATCGCCGAAGCCCGGAGCCTTGACGGCGACCACCTGCAGGGTGCCCCGCAGCTTGTTGACGATCAATGTGGCCAGCGCCTCACCTTCCACATCTTCAGCAATGATAACCAAAGGCTTGTTGATCTGGATGATCTTTTCCAGAATCGGCAGGATATCGGCCACGGCACTGATCTTGCGGTCGGTGATCAGGATTCTGGGTTCTTCCAGAACAGCCTCCATCCTGTCGGTGTCGGTCACCATGTAGTGGGAAATATATCCGCGGTCAAACTGCATGCCTTCCACCACTTCCAGAGTGGTGCCGATGGTGTTGGATTCTTCGACGGTGATTACGCCGTCTTTGCCAACTTTTTCCATGGCGTCGGAAATCAAGGCTCCGATTTCCGGATCGGCCGCCGCGATGGAAGCGACCTGGGCGATCGCCTCTTTGGTCTCCACCGGTTTGGCGACTTCCTCGATACGCTTGACGCAAGTTTCGACCGCTTTCTCAATGCCGCGTTTGAGGAACATGGGGTTCGCTCCGGCGGCAACGTTTTTCAAACCTTCGCGCACAATGGCCTGGGCCAGGACCGTGGCGGTGGTTGTGCCGTCGCCGGCCACATCGTTGGTCTTGGTGGCCACTTCTTTCACCAACTGGACGCCCATGTTTTCAAAGGGGTCTTCCAGCTCGATTTCCCTGGCAATGGTCACACCGTCATTGGTGATGGTGGGCGATCCGTATTTCTTCTCAAGGACCACATTCCTGCCCTTGGGCCCCAGGGTTATCTTCACGGCATCCGCCAGGGCATTGACGCCCCGTTCCAGTTTTTTACGGGCTTCTTCGCTGAACAGTAAGTCTTTTGCCATTCTCTGTCACCTTCCTTTGGTTATGTTATCCTACTACTGCCAGTAAGTCAGATTCTTTCACAATCAAGTATTCTTCACCTTGGTACTTCACTTCGGTCCCGGCGTATTTGGCGAAAATGACCACATCGCCTTCCTTCACCTGTACCTTGATCAGTTCACCCTTGTCGTTGTACTTGCCGGGGCCAACTGCCAGAACCTTCCCCTGCTGTGGCTTTTCCTTAGCGTTGTCCGGAAGGAAAATGCCGCTGGCTGTTTTCTCTTCTGCCTCTAATACTTTAAGTATTACTCGGTCGCCTAATGGTTTGAGATTCATTTGTGAGTACCTCCTTTTGTGATCTCATGCTCTTTGACACTTGTTAGCACTCGACACAGGCGAGTGCTAACCTATACCTAATGATATAAAACCGCTTTTTTAAATGCAAATATCTTTTCAGCCCAGAATATGACGTTTTCGGCATTTATTGCCACCTTTTCCCGATTATCTTCGCTTTCCTCGCTCATCTTCCCTCTAGCTCCCGCATCCGGCACCCTAAATCAAACGCAGATTGGGGACGGCATTAAGATCCCAACTGTGGGAGCAGCCCGCCTGGTGCTTGAAGTACCCGGCGCTGGCGATCATCGCCGCGTTATCGGTGCATAAATCCAGCGGAGGAAAGTAGACGGAAATCCCCAAGGGCTCGGCCAACGCGGCCACCTCCCTGCGCAGGCTCTGGTTGGCGGAAACACCGCCGGAGAGGACCACTTGCCTGGTTTTTTTAAACTGGGCGGCTCGGATTAGCCTCGTCGCCAAGACATCCACAATCGCCCACTGGAAACTGGCGGCGAAATCAGGAAGGTTGATCTCTTCCCCGCTTTGCCGGGCGTTATTGATGTAGTACAGGGCGAAAGTCTTCAACCCGCTGAAGCTGAAATCAAAGGTGTCTTCACCGCTCAGGCCCCGGGGGAAACTGATCGCTTCCCGGTCCCCTGTCTCAGCGAGCCGGCTGATCTGGGGGCCTCCCGGGTATGGCAGGCCCAACACCCTGGCGATTTTGTCGAAAGCTTCCCCTGCCGCATCATCCCTGGTGCGGCCCAACAGTTCATAGCGGCCGAACTCAGGCACGTACAGCAGATCAGTATGGCCTCCGGACGCGGTGAGGCAGACAAAGGGCGGCTCAAGCCCGGGATGGGCCAGCACATTGGCATAGATGTGCCCTTCGACATGATTGATCCCGATCAATGGTTTGCCCAAGGCAAAAGCCAGTGCTTTCGCTGCTTGAAGCCCGACCAGCAGGGCGCCGATCAATCCCGGCCCGTGTGTCACGGCGATCAGATCAATGTCGGCCGCGGCGGCGCCTGCGTCCTTAAGGGCCTTGTCAATGACAGGAAAGATCGCCTCTATATGTTTGCGGGCGGCGATCTCCGGGACTACACCGCCGAAACGCTGGTGCAGATCCACCTGAGACGTGACAATGTTCGAGAGAATCCGGGTCCCGCCGGCAATCACCGCCGCGGCTGTTTCATCGCAGCTCGTCTCTATTCCCAATGTCAGAAATGGCTTGGCAGTCATCGCTGTTCAATTCCTTCCACATAATCAGTGCGTCTTCGCCGTTGTCCAAGTAGTATCTGGGCCTGACGCCGGCAACTGTGTAGCCCAGTTTGTGATACAGCGCCTGGGCCTGATGGTTGGAGCGGCGCACTTCCAGGGTCATCCTGCGGGCGCCGAGCCTATAGGCGTGGGCCGCGATGGCGTTGAGCAGCCTAGTGCCGATGCCTCTGCGGCGCCAGGCGGGATGCACGGCGATGTTGGTGATGTGGCCTTCATCGATGATGAGCCACATGCCTACATAACCGACAACCTGCCTGCCCCGGCGCATCACCAGGTAGTGGGCGCAGTCGTTCTCCGTTATCTCTGAAACAAAAGCCCGCATCGACCAGGGTGTGGGGAACGAATATCTTTCAATCACCTGGACGCCGGGGATGTCGTTCACAGTCATGACATCGATTTTGAACTGGTCGGGGATTCGTTCATTCTCCAGCTTCATGTTTACTCTCCACCGCGTCGAATTGGTATTCGGCGCTGCTTTTGCGCATGTAAAACGGCAGCACTTCGTACCAGGTTTGCCCCGCTCCCTGCCGCAGCCGGTTCAGGCCTAAACCGGCGACACTGCCCGGCCTAAGCCCAATCTGTTCGCTGGTGGGGAAAACAGCCTGCGGCAGCTGAGCCAGGTCTTCCTGAAAATCCAGCGCACCTTGGCCCACAAACAAGATCGGCTCATCAACAGCCGCCAGATCCCTAAGGAGATCGCTCAGTTTACAGTTGACCGCTGCTTGAACCGGCATGCCGCCCCGGAACAGCTGTGTGAAGACTTCACGGCGCCGGGCGTCGATGATCGGGCAGATCAGGTGGGGAAAGTTTTGAAACTGCCAGGCCAAGGCCTCTATGGCCGTCACAGGTATGATTGGTTTGCCCAGGCTGTAGGCAAAGCCTTTGATGGTTGCCAGCCCCACTCTAATCCCGGTGAACGACCCGGGGCCGGTAACCACCGCGAAAGCCGCCATATCCTCCAGCTTCAGGCCGGAATCGGCGAGAAGCTGTTCCACTGCGGGAATGATCCGCTCGGAATGGCCGTTGTGGATCTTAAGGGTGTACTCCGCCGCGAGCCCATCCTCGCTGACAATGGCGGCGCCGCCCATTGCTGCTGATGTGTCGATTCCCAGAATATTCATGCCTGGACCACCACTTTAAGTTGGGATAACAGTTCTTGATAACGCTCTCCATGGGCTGTGAGAGTCAGTTCGCGCTTTTGGGCACCTGCCTGCTGAATGACAATCTGCAGATATTCATCAGGCAGATAATCCCGGACTCGATCACCCCATTCCACCAAGCAGACGCCTTTACCGAAGAAGAACTCCTCGTAACCGAGCTCCTCGAGATCAACCGGTTCGATCCGATAGACATCAAAATGGTACAGGGGATATCTGCCTTCGTATTGGTTGATCAGCGTAAAGCTGGGGCTGGTGATTGTGTTTTCCTCAATACCCAGGCCGGCGCCGATTCCTTTGGCCAGCTGTGTCTTCCCAGCGCCTAGATCTCCCTCAAGGCTGATCAGATCCCCAGGTCTCAGAAGCTTGGCCAAGGCTATGCCCAGTTCCATTGTCTCCCGGGGTGATGCGGCGGTGTATTTCATCTAAACAACCCTCTCAAATATGGCTTCAGACAAGTCAGGCACAATCTCGCCCACCGGCTGTCGATGGTGGTTGTTGATCACTGCCGGAAGGTAGTGGCTCAAGACATTTCTGTCACCACTATAGCCCAGTTGGCTCAAAATGGCAAGCACCACCGGGGCCACCGCTCGGCTGCCGCCGTCGGCGATCTTCAAAGCAAGGCCCCAGCCCCGATCCGGCAGGGCAAGGCAGTACACGGCTTCAGCCCCCGATTTGGCCACGAGGCCGTGGTGGTGGAAGGCAATCATCAGGTCCGTGCAAAACTGGTTGGTTCCTGCCACCTGGCGGGGATAACCGCTCATGGCGCCCATGATCCGTTTGACTGCCTGGATCCGCTGCTGCCCAAACTGGCTGGGATCTGCCAGGCGGGCCCATGCCAGGGCCATTGCCGCTATGGACACCCCATACACCGGCACACCGCAGCCGTCAATTCCCAAGGATATTTTGTCCGCCGGGGTGCCGCAAAACTCGCTGATGTAGGAAATCAGCAGCCGCTGCAGGGGATGGTCCGGATCGGTGTATTTGTCCCGGTCCCACCCGTTGTATAGGCATAAAGCCAGCATGCCTGCGTGCTTGCCGGAGCAGTTGTTGTGAAGTTGAGTCGGTTCGGCGCCGGTAACGGCCAACAGCCGCTGCTGATTGGGATCTTTAGGCGGATGGATTCCACACTGAAGCGCTGTGTGATCCAGCCCCATCTTGGCCAGCATGGAACTGACTGCCGCCAAGTGTTCCGGCTCACCGCTGTGGGATGCGCAGGTGACAGCCAGTTCGGCGTCGGTGAAGCCGAAATGATCGGCTGCTCCCTGTTCCACAACGGGCAGGGCCTGGATTGGTTTGGCGGCGGAACGAAAATAAGTCCTCAGCTGTGGATCGCCTTGGCAGGCAATGATCCGGCCTGCTTGATCCACGATCACCCAATCCCCGTAATGCACACTTTCCACCATTTGACCTCGGAATACTTTTGCCACAATGCTTGCCATTATTTTCCCCCATTCCCGGTGCGCCTTCAGCGCTCTCTCGCTGCTGCTGTGAAATGGGCAAACAAGCTGCCCACACCGGGATCATGATCAATCATCAACTCAGGGTGCCACTGTACCCCCAGGACAAACCTGCCGTCGGTACTCTCAATGGCTTCCACCACTCCGTCAGCTGCTGACGCTGTAACCCGGAATCCGGGAGCGATCCGATCCAACGCCTGATGGTGGAATGAATTGACCCAGAGAGAGGCAGTCCCGTAAATATCCGCCAGCAAGCTGCCGGGGGCGACAGCGACAGGATGGGTGGGATACCACCTGGGCGCTTCCTGCCGGTGCTTGAGCGGATTTTGGTAATGGCTCTCGATATCCTGGATCAGGCTGCCGCCGCAGGCCACATTCAAAACCTGGCAGCCGCGGCAGATAGCCAAAATCGGCAGTTGCCTGGCCAAGGCACCCCGGATCATGAACAGATCCAGCTGATCCCGCCAAGGATCAATTATACCACTTTTTGGATGCAGTGCTTGATCAAAATATTTCGCGTCGAGATCAACACCGCCCGTGACCAAAAGTCCGTCTATCCGGCTCAAAATGTGTTCTAACCCCGCCTCCTCCTGGTAAGGGACTAGGATCGGGATCCCGCCGGCAGCGGCCACAGCCCGGACATAGGCTGTGTTGACGAAGAACCGCTGCGGTTCTGTCCAGTCATGGCTGCAGGTGATGCCAATCAGCGGATTCACTACCGCACCTCCCTCAAAAAGAAAAACACTCAGCGAAGTGAGTGCCTTACAAATCGACCAAACCGAGGCTGATCATCAAAGCCCGGTCGATTTCGCTCATAATCTCATCGTCCAGGTGCGCTATTTTTTCCTTCAAGCGCCGTTTGTCAATGGTCCGCAGCTGCTCCAGCAGAATAACCGAATCTTTTTCCAGGTTGAACTCGGCCGCCGACAATTCCACATGTGTCGGCAGCTTGGCTTTTTTGATCTTGGATGTGATCGCCGCGATTATCGTGGTGGGACTGTATTTGTTGCCGATATTGTTCTGGATAATCAAGACAGGCCGCACACCACCCTGTTCCGAGCCAATCACCGGATTGAGGTTGGCATAGAAAATATCCCCACGCCTTATCGGTTCTTGCACATTATTCCGCCTCCGCCAACTGTCTTTCGTAATAGTCGAGCAGCTGTTCGTCGCTTCCTTCCTCAGCCAGCAGCAGGTTCAGGCCCGCCATGGCTTGATAGCCCTTCTTCAGCTGTTCCCGCAGCACGGAGCGTTTCCTGTGCAGGATGTACATCTGTACCGCTTCCCGGATAAACTGGCTCCTGTTGCCGTTTCCTTCCTGCACGACACGGTCTACTTCCTGCAGCAGCTTGTTTGGCACAGAGACCACGATGCGCTTGTTTTGAGCCACGACCGCTCACCTCTTTACAGAAAAATTGAACTCATCCACGAAATATGGTAATATATAGATAGCGCTGATTCATATTTCCATGCTTGTGGGATCAGGCAATTTTTAAAAAGAAGGTGTTTGATATGATCGGCGACAATATCCGACTGCGGCGAAAAAAAATGAGACTAAGCCAGGAAGCCTTGGCCAAGGGCAATTGGACCCGAAGCTATGTCAGTCAGATCGAGCGCGGCCGCATCCTGCCATCACTCCAAACACTTTCCCAGATCGCCAACAAGCTTGACACAACCGTCGCCGAACTGGTCGGCGACCAAACTACCTTGGCCAAAGCCAAAGCGTCGATTCTCCAACCGGATGTCTGCAAACAATATTTGGCACAGCTGCCGAAAACACCTACGGTTATATTTCTAGAGCAGTTAACAAATTCCCTGCTGACTAACAATGACCTTGACTGCCAATTGCCGCCAAATCCAGAGCTTTATTACCTAACTGGTAGGGTACTCACTTTTATGAAAAAATATCCACAGGCAGAAGAGGTCCTGCAGAGAGGGGTAAGGCTCTTTGACTCGCTCTGGCGGATGCTGTATCTTAATCAACTCTGTTTGATCTATGAACAGCAAAACGACGGTGAGGCTCTCGCAAAGGCGGAGACAGAACTGGAAGGCCTGGCGGAGTCCGCCCACACTGTCCAGGAACTGGAGCGGCAGCTGATCAACGAGCTGAGATACGAAGCCGATCCGGTGCGCAGCGCTTATCTCGCCATGTTCATCCAATCCGTGCATTACGGGGCCCAGTTTCAGCAGATTCTGGACCGGTTCGGCCGGTAACCGCAGGCAGCGGGCCAAGAGGGAATATGCTAGTGGAATAAAAAAGAGGGACGTCAGCACGTCCCTCTTGTGCTCTCATTCCTCAGCTTCGAAAGATGCTTATCTCAAGCGCACGTTTTCTTTCCGGAGCGATTTCTCGGTCTCTTTGTCAAACAGCTGACACTTGTTCATGTTGAGCGCCACTTTGTGCTGCTCGCCGCTGACGGCTGTTGTCTGGGCATCAACACGGGCAATCAGCTGTGGAATCTCTTCATCCAGCGACAGGTAGAGGTATGTTTCGGCGCCCATCGGCTCGATCACGTCCACCATGGCGGTGAAAGAGTTGTTCATTGATTCGGCTGCATCTCCGTACTGGGCCTTGAACACATCGAAGTCTTCGATGTCTTCTGGACGGATACCGAAGATCACTTCTTTTTCAACATACGCGTCGATATTGTCGAAGTAGGCTACACGTTCCCGTGGAATCTCCAGCTTGACCCGGCCTTCGATGGTCTCCACGAAGTAGCGGTCATCTTCGCGGGTCAAGATCATATTGATGAAGTTCATGGGCGGGCTGCCGATGAACCCGGCTACGAACACATTGTTCGGATGGTTGTAGATTACCAGCGGGCTGGCCACCTGTTGGATGAGGCCGTCGCGCATAACCACAATCCTGTCACCCATGGTCATAGCTTCGATCTGGTCGTGGGTAACGTAGATGATTGTGGCCTGCAGCCTTTGATGCAGCTTGCTGAGCTCAGCCCTCATCTGCACGCGCAGCTTGGCGTCGAGGTTGGACAGCGGTTCGTCCATCAGGAATACTTTTGGTTCCCGCACAATCGCCCGGCCTACAGCGACACGCTGACGCTGACCGCCGGAGAGCTGCTTCGGCTTTCTGTCGAGCAAGTTCTCGATTCCCAACATCCGGGCCGCTTCTTTAACGCGGCGATCGATCTCGGTCTTGGGGAACTTGCGCAGTTTCAAACCAAAAGCCATGTTATTATAAACATCCATGTGGGGATACAGAGCATAGTTTTGGAATACCATGGCAATGTCTCTGTCTTTGGGAGGAATGTCGTTGACAACAGTGTCCCCAATAGTGATAGTTCCCTTTGTGATTTCCTCCAGTCCGGCGATCATCCGCAGTGTGGTGGATTTTCCGCAGCCGGACGGGCCTACCAATACTACAAACTCTTTATCTTTGACTTCCAAATCTACATCGTTTACTGCCACGACGTTACCAAAACGCTTGGTAACACCGTCTAGCAATACCCTGGCCATTAATTACCCTCCTCTATATAAAATTTAGCGTGCTGGCTTATTGGGTATCTTACGAGTGATTGATAAAATTACCTGTGTAACACCTCCCGGAAACATTTCGATTATATTTTACTTTTCCATTGTCAGTAGAGAGATCACAAAAAGCTGCCTGAACCAACTGAGAGTCTACGGCATTTTCCTGAAAAAACCGACATTACATGCTGAAACACAGTGCACTCGGTATCTCTCTTACTCTGACTATTCCACAACCGAAATAAATATCCTTCTTTTAATTAATACATTTTTAATGACTTGTTAAAGCCTGCGGCAGCAACAGGCGGATTCTCAATTAATATTCACCGCAATTCTCTGAATTCCTGCCTTAACCGCCGGATATTTCACTCCTGCAACGATAAAGCGGCCTGTGGGGACAGGCCGCTTTATTTATGAGTCTCGGTTTACAATTAGAACTTGACTGCGATACCTGCTTTGGCTGTGGTACCGGTCTTGATCGATTCGTCTGCAAAGTTGCCGCCTACGTGCTTGATGCTTAGATCAATACCGTTTGGTGCCTTGAAGGCAGCCCCAACCTGGTAGCCGATGGTTTCCAGATCGGAAACAGTCACTTCGCTGTTCAGCTCAAGCCCTTTCACTGCAGGGATGAAGCCTACCTTTGTCTTGGCGCCTACAGTGTGCACCAGCCCAGTATCGGGAGTCCATTGGCCGCTGTAGTTGGCGGTGACATCCAGGCCGTCCATCACTGCGAACGCTTTTTCCACTCCCAGTTTGGTGCTCTGGGTCTTGATGCCTTCCTCGCCGCCTACTGCCAGCACGGTCTCAACGTTGAGGTTGTACCCTTCCACATCGGTCGCAGCGCTCAGCACTGCCTCGTCAAAGATCTGATCGTAGTCGGCTGTCAGCTGGATGCCAGCTTGGTTGGTGGCGATGCCAGCATAGAAACCGCTGTTTCTCCGTTCGCTTTCGTGGATCCAATTCTGGCCGCGGTCGTCGGATGCTTTCTTGGCCTTGTCAGCCAGGTATTCCGGCTTCCAGCCTTCCGAAATAGCTTTGTAACCGCCGCGGACAGTCAGGTTGTCCATTACCTGGTATTGAGCTCCGACTGCGAACATGTGCCTGAGTGCGCTCTCTTCCTCTTGGCCTTCTTCTTGTTCTTCAACATCTTCTGATCTCAGATCGATTTCTGTAGCCACTGAAGCGCCGAGAATCAGATCCTCCATCGGCCGGATCGCGCCGTCCACTGCCACATGCAGTGCATCCCAGTCGTGAACCAGGGCTGCGCCGGCGGCGATGTTGTCCATGAGCATGTCAGCCCGCAAGCCTTGAATCGATTTGCGCTCTTGGGTCGGGATGCCGTAGAAGCCTTTGACTGAAACCGGCCCGATGTTCATGTTGCTCACGCTGATGCCGTATTGGTTCTTGACCACGCTGAACGGGCCGTAATCGATGTCCAGGCTGCCAAAACGGGTGGTGGCCTCAGGGCCGCCGTGCCAGAAGGCACCGTCAGTCTCGATATAGGCCTTCTTCAGAACCAGGTTGCTGGGATCCAGGTCAAGATCCAAGCCTTGATTGTTCTTGTGGCCGATGCCGAATTCCACAACAGCTCTGGTCTTCTCACCGGCTGTGTCCAAACCGAAGTTCAGGCTCAGCTCGGAAGATGGACGAGTCTCGATGGTGCCTTCCAGATCTCTGTACCACTCGAGATTGGATTTCAGCGAACCGTCGAACTTGATTCCGGCGGCGAGAACCGAACCGGAAATTGTCATTGCAAGCACTAGTGTAAGAATCATCACTGATTTCTTCATTCGTTTGTGATCCCCCTTAATCTGTTTATTCCATGCTTGAACAGACTTTGGTCTTGATATCTGGTGCGTCTGAAGGAATCACCGCAGGTGAGTGTCCATGTTTCCTCATCTGCTATATTCCCTTCGTGTGCGGATGGTGCCGTGTTCATTCGATTGTCTGGGCATGAAGCTCCGGCTGCGGCCATTCCAATACTCCCCGGTTGTCTGCCTTGGGGGAACTGTCACCTCCTTTCCTGCATTGCCGCAGGAATACTGTGCCGGCGCAACCATAACTAACATAAGTTAGTTCAGCTGTAACGAAGCCCGGCTCGTTACAACTTTCGCTTAAGATATTCTCGTTGTCCAACATAAGTCCTGCTAGAAGCCGTTATGGATTTGTTCCCAGATCTGGGACTTCCTGCTAATGAAATGGGTGCGCACCCGGGTTAACCGGGACACGCACCCAGCTCATGCTTCTGCTCCAAACCCTAGACAAACCGGTCCAAGGCGTATGCCACTCCAGCTTCGTCATGAGTCTTGGTGACAAAATCGGCTGCGGCTTTGACATGCTCCGGAGCGTTGCCTACAGCCACACCAACCCCCGCCCATTCAATCATTCCCAGATCGTTGCCGCCGTCGCCCACCGCCATGACTTCCTCCCGGCGATAACCGAGGCGCCCGGCGAGATAGGCCAGGGCTTTGCCTTTCGTGGCATCGAGATGAGTGATCTCGATATAGCGTTTTTTCGACTGGACCACTTGAACGATGGAACCAAACCGGATCTGCGCCAAGCTGATCTCCTCGGCCACCTCTTCCTCGCTGCCCACCACCAGCAGCTTGGACAAGGCCTTGCTCTGATCAGCCGCAAACCGGTACAGATCCCCCACAGGCCGGGCTTCAGCCCCGGACATGCGCATATAGTACTCCACATTGGCATCGATTTCCGCCACATACAGCTGATCGTCATGGTAAATCTGGACTGTGCGGTTCCTGTTTTGAAAGTACTCGATCAGTTCCAGGGCAGTGTGGTGTTCCAGCGGGATATGCGCTATTTCCTCACCGCTGATCTTCCTCAGCATCGCTCCGTTGTAGCTGATCAAGACCTGTTCCGGATCCAGCTTGAGCATTCGGGCATACGGCAGTGCCCTGCAGTGCATCCTCCCTGTCACCAGGACAACTTCCACACCCTGCCTCCTGACCCGATCAATCGCTTCCAGATTGGCCTGTGGTATGTTTCCCTTGCTGTCCATGAGTGTGTCGTCGATATCAAGCGCCACCAGTCTAATCATTCCGATCCCCTTTGCCGCATCTGCTCAGGCGAGACTAATATTGATCTTGCGCTGCTGCGCCGGTTGCTCTATTTCGATAATCTCCCCCGTCGCTCCTGCTTCAATCTGCTCCAGAATCAAATCCAGATTGATCTGAGCCTGAATATCTTTCGGCACGAACTTCCAAAACACCGTCGCCAAAGTAACGGGAATCCTGAGATTGGTCGTGTCCTTGCCGGACTCGGTGATGGTGACAATCACTCTGGTGGCTTTAGGGCGGTTCCCGGGTTTGGGTTCATTCACCGCTTCCAACAGTTTGGCGCTTTCTTCCACACTGATCTTGCCTTCCTTCAGCATCTCCAAAATCTGAAGCTGTTCTTTAGTGAGTGCCATGGTGATCCCTCTCATGTCCGATATAGATTGAGCCGCAGCCGGTGCGGGTACGGATGGTGATCGTTTTACCTCCCTCGGTTTGACCTGCGGCTGCTCCAACTACTTTATGCATGCTGCCGCCCTTCTGCTCCGATTCCACCGCGAAATTCGCCAGGCCGACAGTGATTTTCCCCACTGACGAAGCGGCATCGAGCTTGACGTGGAGATCCGGAAGCTGCGGCAGGTGGCACCGCACTGAACCGTTCACGGTATGGATATCGATTTCACTCTGCTCATGGGCAAAGGCCAAAGGCGAGACCCGGACACTGCCGTTCGTCGAGCCACAGGCGATCTTGCGGCCGCTGCCGGCGAATTTGATCGAGCCATTGGCTGTGCGCTGCTGAACCAGGTTAGCTTCGACATAGTTCAGGTTGTTCGACCCATTGTTGGTTTTGGTGAGCATGGTATCGGCCTTGACTTGGCTGATGCCCACCGATCCGTTGATGGTGTCCACTTCCACGCTCTTGGCCAGCATGTTGCTCACTTGACACCGGCCGTTGTTGGATCTCATGCGCAGCACATAAGGCCCTTTCCGAGGTACGAAAAGCTTAAAAGAGATGCTGGTGTCGTTTTGCTCACGCACTTCTATTTCCAGCCGGTCAATGACCGCCCCTTGCTGCGGCAGATCAATCTGGGTCATTTTGTCCAGCGCTCCATCCCGATCTTTGGCCCTGATTCGGTGTGTGACCACCAGTTTGAAGCCTTCCCCTTCCCAGCCTTCCACATCGATGGCGCCGTTGATGTTCTTGACCAAAAGCGGAATTCCCTCCGCGTCCGGGGCGAAGCTGCCCTCGACTTCCTGGACGAACTCATGGACATCATTGGCGATACCGCTTAAGAACGGAAGTTTTGTAAGCCAGCGCTGAAGATTGCCCAACTGCTCAGAAATCCCCGTATCTTCCAGTTTCGTTTCAATGGATTGGCTGAACCGTTCAGCCGCCCGCTCGATCTTCCTGGCCAGTTCTTCACTTTGCTTCTCGATTCTGCGCCAAACATCGTCACCTTTGGCCTGCTTCGGCGCCTCCTCTTCCTCCAGGGCTTCCAAAAGCTCCGCCGCTTCTTGCGCCGTGATTTTGCCTGACTCCACCATTTTCAGGATTAACAAGCGTTCTTCGTGCATGCCTGATCCGCCTCCTTACCTTTTTAAAAGCTTGATGGCCTCTTCCGCCGTGATTTCGCCATCGCTCAGGGCTTTGAGAATATCTTTGCGGTGGGAGTCCGTTTCCTGGTACTCGACCCGGTAGCCCAAAGCCTCTATGATTTGATCAAGACGGCTGCGGACTGTGGGGTAGGAAATACCCAAAAGCCGCTCCACCTCCTTGATGTTGCCTCGGGACGCTAAAAACACCTCCACAAACTCCTGCTGTTCCGCTGTGAGCTGACAGAATTTGCAGGGGGCGAACCGCCCTGTCAAGGAGGTATCGCAGCTCCCACAGTGCAGCTGCGTGATGTGCATGCGGCCGCCGCAAATCGGACACTTGCTTACCAATCGCCTTTCCAAATTCAAATCACCACCTTAATGTTATTAAGGACACGATGCTATTTTGTTCATCTACTTAAATAATATAAATCCATATATTGAAAATGTCAAGGTTTACCTTAATTATTTTAATACGATTAGAGATCCATCCTGCCAACAGGGATTATGATCGCGGCAGCGAATATATTTGGTAACACACAGCGGAGGTGCGTCCATGCAGAGAACCCTGCCGGTAGCAGCGCTTTTGATTTTGATCCTTCTCGCGGGGTGCATCAACTGGCATCTGGCCAGAATCTACACCATCGCCGGCATCATCCGCCATGAGAACAGCGATATTCCTGTCGCCGGGGCCGAGGTGGCCATCATTGGCGAATCAAGTGTTTTTTCGCTCCGGGCTGATCTGCAGGGGCGTTTTTCCATAACACTGCGGGGTTCTGAGTCAAAGCTGCGGGTCAAGGTTGAGCATCCTGACTACCTGCCTGTGGAACAAAAGATAACACTGGGGAAAAACCGGGAGGTGTTTTTGTCAATCGAGCTCACACCCCGGGGCGAGAGCTATTGCGTGGCCGCCGGCACCGTCGATTATGCGCTGCCGGAAATACCCGCCGTCCCGCTTCCGGCCCTCTTTGATGCCCACTTTGGACCACTTGAGGCTGAAGCCTGGGATGAAGAACCGTGGGACATCATTGTCGAGCCGTATGTCTGCAGCGAGGAAGCAGCGCTTGCTATCGGCAGAGACATCGGGGCAGAGGGATCACGGCTCTTTCTGGAAGCGGGGATCGTCGTCTTTTCCAAGCCGGAAGAGGTGCCTATCGATCAGTTCCTCAGCGAGGCCAGGGCTCATCCGCTCGTCAAAGCGGCGGACATCGACTACCCGGTTTTCCCTCTGGCAGCTGCGGCCGAACTCCAGCTGGCCGCGATCCCCAACGATCCAGAATACAATCGGCAGTGGAACCTTGCCGCTGTCTACCTGCCCTTTGCCTGGCCGCAGGTGGAGCGCCGGGCAACTGTAAGAATCGCGGTGCTCGATACTCTCATCTCCGCCGATCATCCCGACCTGCAGCAAAACCTTAATCTGCAGGATGCATACAATGTAGTGGATCAAAGCAGTGATGTCCGGGACGATTTCCACCGCAGCGGCCGTCCCGAAAAGCCTCCCTACAGCCATGGGACCCATGTCATCGGGATCATCGGAGCGACAGCGGACAACGCCAAAGGCGTTGCCGGGGCTGTCTGGGGCGCCGATGTGGAGATCATTCCCATCGTGGTTCTGGGAAAAGACAACCGCAGCAGCCTCAGCCACGTGATCGCCGGCATCGACAAGGCGATCGAGCTGGGTGTGGATCTGATCAACATGAGCCTTGGCGCCAACCTATCATCGCCGCATACACATATGCTGTATGCGAAAATTCAAGAGGCTGACGCCGCAGGCATCACCATGGTGGCGGCTGCCGGAAATGGCGGCAAGCTGCTGTACCCGGCGGGGTATGATGAGGTGATTGCCGTCGGAGCAACAACCAGCCAACATCAGATAACCTATTATTCGGCGGCAGACGGGGTCCGGCTGTTCGCTCCGGGAGGTGAAGAATTGGATCCCGGCAAGGGTGTCTACAGCACTGATCTTGTTGAACCAAACGGCGACGGCTACAGCGTGGGGCGGGGGACCTCGATGGCCACTCCCCTGGTGACAGCAATAGCGGCCCTTGTAAAAAGCACCTACCCCAATATAACCAAGGATGATTTAGAAGAACTATTGTGGAGCACCGGAATTGTCTTTGACCCGGAGCGTCCCGGTCAGCGTTTGGTCAATGCCTATGCCGCCGTTACCAACACTCCGGTTAAGAAGGCGGATGTTGTTTTTTCCAATCTCGACACAGGAGGCGACTATGCGGTAGAATTGGATCAGGACCGGTATTTCCATAAACTGCTGCCGCCCGGTTTGTACCGGGTCACAGCCCATATAGACGCCAATCAGGATCAAATGGTCAATCCCGGAGAATGGTATTACGAGTCGGAAATCGTGCTGGAACCAGACAAGCATGTTTCTGGCCTGCAGATACGTTTGGATATTTATCGGTAAGCATATGAGGAGGATGCACAATGAAGAAAACCATCATCTGTCTAGTCGTCGGCCTGTTTTTGACCGCGGGCGCCGCTCTGGCCCAAAACGAATACCAGGTTTCGATCGGTGCTGATGTCCATGTCAGCGACATTTACTTTGACCATCTCCTAAACAACACCGATGAGGGGACAAAAATCAACCAGTGGGAACTGGTGATTCGGGGGAGGCTCAATCCAACACCCGATCTGATGCTGTTGATCGACCACGCTTTAGGCATGGCCAACAGTTCCAACAACGAAGATTTCTCTAACGATGCGTACATGTCCACCACTTATACACAGGGATCTCTGCTGTATCAGTTCTACACCATCGAACCGATGACAGTCCATGCCGGTCTGGGTTATCATTTCGCCACCGCTCATTTCAAGAAATTGGTCGAGCAGGAAGGGCAAGTCATCCCCAATGTGCACCTGGACGGAAGCGGATTCATAGCATCCTCACAGGTGACATTCCATGTGATGGAAGCTTTGGAAATCAAGGCGCTCGTCCAGGCTGCTCCCTGGTACAGCTGGACTTACAGGGCAAACCAATATGAGGTTGATACCGGAGGTTCAGTGTACAGCTACCAGCTGACCGCTGACTACAGTATCAACGATCAACTGCTGATCCGGCTCGGATACGGCGGCAGCAGGACTACGGTGGGCGCGATCAAGCTTCAGGACGACTACGAGATCAAGAAGGCCACTTACAAACAAGGCGGGCTGCAGGTCGGCTTCAGCTATAGGTTCTAACCTGCGTCTAAAACACAGGCACCCCGCTGGGGTTTTTCCCCGCCGGGGTGTCTTTTATTGTTCACGCACAAACTGATAGATTTCCTCCGCCAGCTTCCGGTCGATACCTTCCACTTCCTGCAGCTGCTCGACGGTCGCGGCCTTGATTTTTTTAACACTGCCGAAATGCTTGATCAGTGCCTTTTTGCGTTTAGGCCCGACACCGGGGATTTGATCCAGAATCGACTGCCGCCCAGCCTTGCTCCGCAGCTTACGGTGATAAGCCAGGGCAAAGCGGTGGGCCTCATCCCGGATCCGCTGGACGAGATGGAGGCCCGGCGATTCCCGGGGCAGAAGCACCGGGGCGGCCTTGCCTTCCAGGTAGATCTCCTCGTTCCGTTCCGCCAGGCTGATCATGGGAATCATCAGCCCCAACTCGTCCCGGACAGCGGTTGCGGCGCCCAGCTGCCCTTTGCCGCCGTCGATGAGGACAAGGTCGGGAAAATCGCTGAAGGAAGTAGTCTCCTGTTCTCCCTGCTGTTCCCTGATTCCTCTCGTGAAGCGGCGGCGGATCACTTCCTGCATCGCCAGGTAATCGTTGGGCGCCCCAGCCACTGATTGAATCTTGAAGCGGCGGTATTGATCATTGGCCGGCCTGCCGTCGATCATCACCACCATCGCTGCCACGATCTGGCTGCCCTGAATGTTGGAGATGTCGTAGGCTTCGATCCGCCGGGGCGGCTCGTCCAGGCCTGCCAGGTGCGCTAGTTCCCACAAGCCTCTGCTGATCGCCTGGTTCTTCCGCTCTTCCTGAGACTGGAGCATGTCCAAGGCCTCCCGGGCATTGGCGGTGACCATGTCGATTAAATCTTTCTTTTCTCCCCGCTTCGGATGATGGAAATGTACTTTGCTGCCCCTTTGCTCACTCAGCCACCGGCTTAAAAGCTCTGTCTCCGTCAATGCCTCACTGGTGACAACCTCTTTGGGAATCATTGCCTGATCCGTGTAGTACTGCTTGATGAAAGCTGTTAGGATCTCGCCGTCGGTATCATCGGGGCCGCAGTCCAGTATAAAGTGCTCGCGGCCGATCAACTTGCCGCCGCGGACGAAAAAGATCTGGGCGCAGGCCAAATCACCGGCCCGGGCCAGGCCGAACAGGTCCTGATCGATATCCCGCGCCGATACGATTTTCTGCTTGGCAGCAATTTGTTCCAAACTGGCAATCCGGTCCCTGATCCGAGCCGCCTGTTCAAACTTCAACTCGGCGCTGGCCTGAAGCATTTTCTCCCGCATGGTGGGTATCAGGCGCTCATGCCTGCCTTCCAAAAAGAGGCACACTTCGTCCACGATCGCCCGGTAATCGGCTTTGCTGATCAAGCCGGCGCAGGGCCCGGAGCAGCGTCCGATGTGGTAGTTCAGGCAGGGGCGATCCTGCTGGCCTTCTTTGATCACCTTGCTGCAGGTGCGGATCTGGAACAGTTTGCGCAAGACCCTGACCGTGTCCCGCACAGCGGCGGCATTGGCATAAGGCCCATAGTAGCGGGCTCCGTCCTTCAGCCTCTGCCGCACCACCAGCACCCGGGGAAAGTCTTCATTGACAGTGACTTTGATGTACGGATAGGTCTTGTCGTCTTTCAGCCGGACATTGAACCAGGGTGTGTGCTCCTTGATCAGGTTGTTCTCCAAGATCAAGGCTTCCAGTTCCGAATCGGTGACAATGTACTCCAGATCGGCAATCTGCTCCACCAGCAGGCGGATGCGGGGAGAAGGATTACGCGACTTCTGAAAGTATGACCGCACCCGATTGCGGAGATTGACGGCCTTGCCCACATAGAGGATGCGGCCGTCTTTACCTTTCATTAGATATACTCCCGGTTTGGCCGGAAGCTGCCTAAGCTTCTCTCGTAAATTCATATTGCTCCTTTCTGTGCTTTTCCAGAAGCGGTTTCAGAAACTGGCCGGTGTAAGAGTTCGGGTTTTCTGCCACCTCCTCCGGAGTTCCGGTGGCGATCACCGTTCCGCCTCGGTCCCCTCCTTCGGGGCCGAGATCGATGATGTAGTCGGCGGTCTTGATCACGTCAAGATTGTGCTCGATCACCAGCACCGTATCGCCGGCGTCCACCAGCCGCGCAAGCACCTGCAGCAGCTTGCGGATGTCTTCGAAGTGCAGGCCGGTGGTAGGTTCATCCAGGATATACAATGTCCGGCCGTTGCTGCGGCGGCTCAGTTCGGTGGCCAGTTTCACCCGCTGGGCTTCGCCGCCGGACAATTGGGTTGCGGGCTGGCCCAGCTTGATGTACCCCAGGCCCACATCCTGCAGGGTCTGAAGTTTGCGGTAGATCTTGGGAATCGACTCGAAAAACGGCACCGCTTCCGCCACTGTCATCTCCAGGACATCGGCGATGGACTTGCCTTTGTATTTCACTTCCAGCGTTTCCCGGTTGTAGCGCTTGCCCTTGCAGACTTCGCAGGGGACATAGATGTCGGGCAGGAAGTGCATCTCTATCTTGATAATCCCGTCTCCCCGGCAGGCTTCGCAGCGCCCTCCCTTGACGTTGAACGAAAACCGGCCCGGCCGGTAGCCGCGGATCTTGGCTTCCGGAGTCATGGCGAAAAGCTCCCGGATCCCGTCGAAGGCCCCGGTGTAGGTAGCGGGATTTGAACGGGGTGTGCGGCCGATGGGTGACTGGTCAATATTAATCACCTTGTCAAGAAATTCGATTCCTTCAATCCGATCATGGGCGCCGGGCTTTTCGGCACTGCGGTGCAGCGCCTGAGCAAGGGCTTTATGAAGAATCTCATTCACCAAGGTGCTCTTGCCCGATCCGGAAACGCCGGTGACGCAGACAAACATCCCCAACGGGAACTCCACATCGATGCCCTTGAGGTTGTTCTCCCTGGCACCGATCACCTTCACTGCCTTGCCGTTCGGCTTCCGCCGGAAGCTGGGGACAGGGATCTGCCGCTTCCCGGACAGGTAGTGCCCGGTCAAAGACTCCTCCACCCCGCAGATGGTATCGTAAGTGCCGGCGGCCACGATCCGGCCTCCGTCGGCCCCCGCCCCGGGGCCGATGTCGATGATCCAGTCCGCCGCCTGCATCGTCTCGTGGTCATGTTCCACCACAATAAGGGTGTTGCCCAGATCCCGCAGCCGCTTCAAAGCATCCAGGAGTTTCTTGTTGTCCCGCTGGTGCAGGCCGATGCTGGGTTCGTCGAGGATGTAGAGCACTCCCATCAGGCTGGAGCCGATTTGCGTCGCCAGGCGGATCCGCTGGGATTCGCCGCCTGAAAGTGTTGAGGCGCCCCGATCGAGCGTCAGGTACCCCAAACCCACATTGTTGAGGAAGTTGAGGCGCTCTTTGATTTCCTTCAACACCTGGCGGGCGATCAGCTGTTCCCGCGGCGGCAGTTCCAGCTTGTCAAAGAACGCCAGGATGTCGCTGACAGGCAAAGCCGACACTTCCATGATGTTCAATCCGCCAACGGTCACGCCCAACACCTCCGGACGGAGCCTTTTCCCGCGGCAGGCGGCACATTCCCGCTCGCTCATGTACTGCTCCATTTCCTGGCGCACCCATTCGGAGGTGCTTTCCCGGTAACGCCGGTTCAAAAAGGGGATCAAACCCTCATATGCCGCCTCATAGATCCGCCTGCGGCCTTCGCGGTTGGTGTATTCGAAACGCACCGGGCCGGCCGTACCGTTGAGGAGCAGTTCCATCTTTTCCTGGGGAAGATCCTTCACCGGCTGATCTGGATCAATGCCGTGTTCTGTGCAGACCGCCGCCAGGATCGCCGCCAGCCATTGGCTCTTGCTGTCGCGCCAGGGAATCAAGGCACCGGTGTTGATGGACAGCTCCCAGTCGATCAGCAGGTCTGGATCCAATTCCAGCTTACGGCCGAGCCCATCGCAGGACGGGCACGCCCCGTAAGGGCTGTTGAAGGAAAACATCCTTGGAGTCAGTTCTTCCATGGAAACACCGCAGTCGGGGCAGGCGAAATTCTCGCTGAACAACAGCTCTTCTCGGCCGATGACATCGGCCACAACCACTCCGCTGCCGTAACGGAGCGCTGTTTCGACAGAATCGGTCAGCCTGGTGGTGATGTTGGGGCGGATCACGATCCGATCGACAACAATCTCAATGGTATGCTTTTTGTTCTTGTCCAGGTTGAACTCGTCGGTCACTTCATGAAGCTCTCCATTGATCCTGATCCGGACAAACCCGTCTTTGCGGATGCTCTCCAGAACTTTGCGGTGTTCCCCTTTCCGCCCCCTGACCACCGGCGCCAGGATCTGCAGCCGGGCACCCTCCGGCAGCTGCAGCAGCTGATCCACGATCTGCTGCACCGACTGGCGGCTGATGGGTTGGCCGCATTCGGGGCAGTGGGGCTTGCCAACTCTGGCGTACAACAGGCGCAGGTAGTCGTAGATTTCGGTGATTGTCCCAACCGTGGAGCGGGGATTGCGGCTTGTGGATTTCTGATCTATGGATATGGCCGGCGACAAGCCTTCGATCGAATCCACATCCGGCTTGTCCATCTGCCCCAGAAACTGGCGGGCGTAAGCCGACAAAGATTCCACATACCGCCGCTGGCCTTCGGCGTAAATCGTGTCGAAAGCCAAAGACGATTTTCCCGAACCTGACAGTCCGGTAATCACCACCAGCTTGTCCCGGGGGATTTCCACATCGATGTTTTTCAGATTGTGCTGCCTTGCTCCTTTGATGATGATTTTATCCAAACTCAATCCTTTAACCCCGCTTCCTGACGTAATGCTTTGATGCGGTCACGTAATTGGGCCGCGAGTTCAAACTCTAATTCGCCTGCTGCGCGGTACATCTGTTGTTCCAGCTCCTTGATATGGCTGACAATATCTTTGAAGGCGGCTTTGTCCGGCATCGGTTCCACCTGGTAGTCGCCGCTGTCTTCCGCTGCCCGCACCGCCTGGACAATATCCTTGATCTCCTTCCTGATCGTCTGGGGAATGATGCCGTGCTGCTCATTGTAGGCCATCTGCAGCCGCCGGCGGCGGTTGGTTTCGGCTATCGCCACCTCCATCGAGCCGGTGATGGTGTCGGCATACATGATTACGCGGCCGTTCACATTCCGGGCGGCCCGGCCGATGGTCTGGATCAAAGACCGCTCGGAGCGGAGAAAACCTTCTTTGTCCGCATCCAGGATCGCCACCAGCGACACTTCCGGCAGATCAAGGCCTTCCCGCAGGAGATTGATGCCCACCAGCACGTCGAACTCGCCGGTTCGAAGTCCCCTTAGGATTTCCACCCGATCCAGTGTTTCAATATCCGAGTGGAGGTAGCGCACCCTGATTCCCATGTCCGTCATGTAATCCGTCAAGTCTTCCGCCATTTTTTTGGTCAAGGTCGTCACCAGTACCCGCTCGCTGCGGGCAACTGTGGCCTCGATCTCATCCAGCAGATCGTCAATCTGGCCTTTGGTTGGGCGGACAATCACCTCTGGATCCACCAAGCCTGTCGGGCGCAGGATCTGTTCCACCCGCTGCTGCTCATGCTCCATCTCGTACGGTCCGGGAGTGGCGGAGACAAAGATCACCTGGTTGATGTGGGACTCAAACTCGGCGAACGTCAGCGGCCGGTTGTCCAAGGCCGACGGCAGGCGGAACCCGTATTTCACCAGCGTTTCCTTGCGCGAACGGTCTCCGTGGTACATGCCCCTGATCTGGGGGATGGTCACGTGGGATTCGTCGATGAACAAAAGAAAGTCCTTGGGAAAATAATCCAGCAGAGTCGCAGGAGGCTCCCCCTCCAACCGTCCCGAGAGATGGCGGGAGTAGTTTTCAATCCCCTGGCAGAAGCCCATCTGGGAGAGCATCTCCAGATCGTACCGGGTCCGCTGTTCCAACCGCTGGGCCTCCAAGAGTTTGTTTTCAGCCCGCAGCTGCCGCAGCTGCTCTTCCAGTTCCTGTTCAATGGACTTGATGGCCCGCTTCAGTTTCTCTTCTGACGTGACATAGTGGGAGGCTGGGTAAATCATGATTGCCTCGTTTTCCGCCAGCACTTCCCCTGTGATGGGGTCCAGCTCCAGTATCCGCTCGATTTCATCGCCGAACAGCTCTATGCGGACCACGTTGTCGCTGTAGGCGGGAATGATCTCGATCACGTCGCCCCGCACCCTGAAAGTGCCCCGCTGAAAGCCGATGTCGTTCCGTTCATACTGAATCCCCACCAAACGGCGCAAAATATGATCGCGGTCCCGGAACTCGCCGCTTTTCAGCGACAAAGTCAAACCCATGTAGTCTTCCGGAGAACCGAGGCCGTAGATACAGGAGACACTGGCCACAATCACCACGTCCCGGCGCTGCAGCAGCGCGCTGGTGGCGGCGTGGCGCAGCCGGTCGATCTCATCGTTGATCGACGCGTCCTTTTCGATATAGGTATCGCTTTGAGGCACATAGGCCTCCGGCTGATAATAATCATAATAGCTGACAAAATAATGCACCGCGTTGTGGGGAAAGAACTCCCGGAACTCGTTGCACAGCTGGGCCGCAAGCGTTTTGTTGTGAGCGATCACCAGTGTGGGCTTCTGCACTGCTTCGATCACTTTAGCCATGGTGTAGGTTTTGCCTGAACCGGTCACCCCTAGTAAAGTCTGGGCCCGCAGGCCGCGCCTGATTCCATCGGCGAGCTTGGCGATGGCCTGGGGTTGATCGCCTGCCGGCGCAAACGGCGCAACCACTTGAAAAGGTTTGAAGTCCATCGTTTTCCCTCTTTCTGCAAAACAGCAAGACCGTACATATGTTCTCCATACGTACGTTCGACATAGTTTCTGGTTTTCCTGCTTCGGGTAATTGATATTATACCACAGATGAAAGGATGAAGATATTGAAGGAAATCATCGTCATGGTGGAGATCCCGAAAGGCAGCCGCAACAAATACGAGTACAATCCGGACGACGGTTTGTTCTATCTTGACCGGATGCTTTTCTCCGCTGTCCATTACCCTGCGGACTACGGCTTCATCCCAGGCACCCTCGCGGAAGACGGCGACCCCCTCGACGCACTGGTCCTGGTGGGAGAGGCGACTTTCCCGGGATGCATGATCCGGAGCAAGCCTGTCGGGGTTTTCGACATGTGGGATGAGAAAGGGCCGGACAAAAAAATCCTTTGCGTACCTGTCCGCGATCCTCAGTGGAACTGGGTCAACGACCTTCATGATGTGCCGGAGCACCTGCTCCACGAAGTGACGCACTTCTTCCAGGTATACAAAGAATTGGAAAAAAAGAAAACCAGGATCGGCAGCTGGCATCCCCGTCAAAAGGCTGTTCAGGTCATTGAGCAAGCCTTGGCCAACTACTCCGCCAATCCACAGCCCGCGCCTTGGTTTGTCCCCCCAACCTCCTCCGGTTGAGGGCTGGGCTCAGGATAGATCAGCAGTTGAGACACGGGTACCAGCTCGACGCCGGCAGCCACGATCTCGGGGATCATCTCCCAGATGGCGGCGGCTGTGGCGGAGCGAACATGGCCGATTGCGATGGCCGACCCGGCCCGGACTGCCTGGTTGATGATCTGCCGCAGCTGAGCCTTGACTGCTTCCACCTCATTGACGTTGTCGATAAACAAACTGTTGACCGCGTAGGGAATCCCCACCTGAGAAGCGACAGCCCCTGCCACCGACAAAGGAGTGGTATGGCTGTCCAAGAAGTACAGGTCGTTCGCTTTGAACGTTTCCAGAACCACCGCCATGGTTTCCGGGTCGGATGTGACCTTGGAGCCCATGTGATTGTTGACCCCGGCGATCATCGGCAGATGGGCGATGTTCTCCTCCAGGCGGCGGCGGATCTCTTCAGGATCCATTGACGTGAGAATGCCTCCCTCACCCAACTCGACAGCGGAACCAAGGGCCTCCATGGGTTGATGGAGGATAACCTCGTGGCCGCCGGCAAAGGCCTGCCTAGCCAAAGCGGTTGATTCGGCCAGGTAAGGGATGATGGCCACAGTCAGGGGAAACGGATAGCGCAGGAACGATTCGGTGTACCGGGATGAGTAACCCCAGTCGTCAATGACCAGCGCCAGCTTCGGCCCTCCTTGCACCCACTGGTCGCCGGGAGCAAGCTGCTTGACCCAGAGTTCGAAACTACTGCCGGGATCGGCGGCTGTGAACATTTCACCATCCTCTGACTGCTCTGTCCAGAGTTGGATCAAGGCACCAACCTCGTCGGTGACGTAATCGGTGCGGAAAGCCCAGCCGTGGCGCCTCCACAGTTCCGTTTCCAATCCGATGACCATATCGATGAAGTCCAGATTGAGACTGGTGGGCACCACAAGCAGCTTGACCAACCGCTGCTCCGGATCAGCCTCCGTGTTCAACAACAGATAACCCCACTGTTCCAGGTAATCCTTGGTAAAGGCAAGCTTGTCCTCGATCAAGTCATGGTATTCCCATTCCGGATCGTCAGCCTGAGGGAGCTCAAGGAGGCTATCCAGGGCAGGTTCCGACGGCTCAGCCGGCAGTATAGCGGGAACGTTCGTTTCCGCCGTCAGTCTTTGCCAGGAAAGCCAAACCGCTGCAATGCTCAAAAAGCAGCAGGCCGCAATCAAAGCGGCGGACCATGTATAACGCACAGGCTTAGATTTGCGCTGCATCCACTTCACCTCTTCAGCTTCCGCCACCACTGCTTGATGGCGCGCCTGAGCCAGCCTTCACGGAAGACCATGTAGACAGGCTGGTTCGGTTGGGGTACCGGAATAAACCCCAAAGGCGGGATCTTGCCTTTGAACTTGATCCGCCGCGGCGGGCTTTTTTCAATCACATTCTGGACCACAAGGGTGGGATCGATGATCCACGGGCCGATTTCCGCCATCAACTGCTGCGGGCTGGTGATGTCGATGTCGTTGATCTTAAGGATCACGTCTCCCGTCGACAAACCCATTCTGGCCGCCGGTGAATTGGGATAGGTATCCAGGACCATGACTCCATCGCTGTAGGTGAAGACCGAAGCACGCTTCTTTTCCCGCTGCTGCCCGAGTCGGATCACTAATTCATGCCCCAAGGGGGCGAACAAGACGGGGATCAGTTCCAGGCCTGGATGGCGGTCTGCCAGCACCGTCAGCCCCAGCAGCGCTATACTGTACAGAAACAGATTCCTGGCTGAATGGGCCGCCTTGGTTTCGGGCAGGCTGGAGATGGCCAGATCACTGTACCCGAGCCCGGCAAAGACCGGCGACAGCCTGTAGACCAAGGCCAAACCTGCCGGGACCAGAAGATCCGGCTTCAGAAGCGGCCACCAGTCAGGCATGGTTATGGCCGATTCTAGGGCAGGGCTTGATTCCACAATGGCCAGGACGGCAATGAACGGCAGCGGCCAGAACCGCTGCAGGCTGAATCCGCCCACCACCTTGCCTTCGCTGTCCTGAATGTAGATGGGCATGGGGTTGCGGTGCCCGTTCAAGAAGATCAACAGGGCTTCCACCAGATGCAGGACGGCGACCAAGCCCATGATCGATGTGACACTGATTTCCGGATACCCGGTGATCAGATGCGCCAGGCTGACGATGGAACCGGCGTATGCAAAGCATAAAAAGCGGGGATTGACGAGCATCAACAGCAAAGCTGTCACCCACACAAAGAAAACCCCGGTGGTTGACAGGGTGATCCCCAGCATCACAAAAAGCACACTGGCGACAATGCCCCCCAGCAGGCCGTAGCCGAGACTGACCAAGGTCTCCCGCCACGGAACGCCTCTGTTGAGACCGAACAGCCGCTGCTGCATGAGATAGACCCGCCGGTATTGGCTGTGAATGATCAAGCCCAGTGCCGCCAGGAGCATGAGATAAAACCGGTCAAGGAGGATATACGGCAGCAGCCGGACCAACAATGCAAGTACTTTTGGCAGATTACCCACCTATCCAACCTCCATCTATAAAAAACCCCGGAGGCCGGGGTTCGCGTTTATTCTCCTTTAATCTGAGCGGTAATGATTTCCACTGCCATCTCCAACTGCCGATCCACGTCGGCCTCGCCCAAGAAGATGGCTTCCAGCTCTTCGTCACTGATTTCCAGCACATAATCAGGTTCAATCCCGGAACGGTTGATGTCATGCCCTCCGGCAGTGAGGTAGACTTGCTCGGTAAGGCTGAGGGCTCCTCCGTCGCGGAGCGGCACCACAGTCTGAACCAGGCCTTTACCGAATGTCTGCGTCCCTACCAGCACAGCGAGGCCGTGATCCCTGAGAGCCCCGGCGACAATCTCGGAAGCGCTGGCACTCGAGCCGTTGACCAGGATCACCATGGGAATCGGTTTTCTGGTCCCTTCTTCCAACGCATCCCAGCTGACTCGGTCGCCGTTGCGGTTCTGAAGGTAAACGATGGGCCCGCTGGCGATGAACTCGTCAGCCACCTGGATCGCCGCGCCCAGAGTGCCGCCTGGGTTGAAGCGCAGATCGAGAATCAGTCCTTCCATACCCTCGGCTTCCAGCTGATTCAAGGCCGACACCAGTTCATGATACGTCCGGTCGGAAAAACTGGTCAGGCGGATATAGCCGATGCCCTGCCCAATCATTTCTACTTCTTCGATGGACATCACGTTAATGATATCCCGGATAATGGTGACATCGAACTCTTCGTCGTCCCGGCGGATGGTGATGGTCACTTCCGTGCCCGGCTCACCCCGCATCAGGCTGGCGGCTTCGTCAGTGGTCATGAATTCGGTGCTTCGCTCGCCGATCCTGATAATCTTGTCATTTCCCCGCAGTCCGGCCCGCTCGCCGGGCGTGCCTTTGATAGGAGAAATAATGGTGAGTTCGCTGTCGCGAATCCCGATCACGATGCCGATTCCGCCGAACACCCCACTGGTGTCGCTCATCAGGCTCTCATAGGCATGCTGATCCATCAGCCGTGTGTAAGGGTCTTCCAGCGCTTCCGCCAGCATACCTTGAATACTCCCGGTGCGGGCATAGGCGTCGAGAAGATCCGCCACCTCAACCTGCCTGTAGAAGCGCGACCGGACCAAGGCCACCACTTCCAGCAAGTTTTCCAAGTCTCCGGCTCTTGCTGTCTGTTCACCGCCAACAGTGAACAGGACTGATCCATATATCAATGCCGCAACCAGAAGTATCGTGGCTGCGCCCAGGATTGCGATTCGGCGTTTCATCGGACCACCGCCTTTACCACCAATTATATTCAGTCAGCTGCAGCCAATATTACAGTGCTGCTTTCTAATCATTTCTCATTCGAAAGCCAAAGTCCTGCAACCATGATCAGTTAACTCAACCAAATCCAAGGATCGACATGCTGTTGATCCTGCCGGACTTCAAAATGCAAATGGGGGCCTGTGCTCAAACCGGTTGAACCGACAAGGGCAATGGTTTCACCGGCCTTGACTCGATCTCCGGCCTGGACCAGCAGTCGGGAAGCATGGCCGTACAGTGTGCTTACACCTCCACCGTGATCAATGATCACTGCCAGGCCGTATCCCCCATGATCCTCGCTGAGAACAACGGTGCCGTCCGCCGCAGCCTTGATGGGAACACCAGATTCACAGGCCAGATCCACACCTGTGTGAAAGCGTTCTTCATTGAAGATGGGATGGAACCGCAGGCCGTAGTCGGAGGAGACCACACCTTTCACCGCCAGCGGCCAGACAAAATCAGTGAAGCCGAGTTTTTGCCTGAGCTCCCTTTTTCCACGCCAGACTCTGCTTTCCTGTGTATAAATCATTCGCTGTACGGCGGAGAGTTTCTGTCGCACCTGGGTGAGCTTTTCTTTTTGGTCCGCCAGAGCCTTGGCGATCTGCCCCGCTTCCTGTTTCAGCTGTGCAAGCTGCCCCCTCAGCTGTTCCCGCTCCTGTTCCACCGCTTTGAGCTGCCGCGCCAGTTCCTGTTCCTGGATCTGACGATTTCTCAAACCGGCATCGGCGGCCGCGTATGCTTTTCCGCTGGCAAGAACCAAATAATCCAGAAACAAGGCGGCTTCGGCGTCATGCTGCACCATTCCTTGAGCCGCCAGTCTGGCTGCTTCCTGCAGCCGTGTCAAGGCATGTCCAGAGTGCCGCGACTGCTCGCGGTTCTCCTGCTGGATGCGGGCGATCCGCTGCTGCAGCCGGTCGATCTCGTCATCAGATTGTATCAAGGCCGCTTCAACCTGCTTTTGCTCAGACAGCTTGCCGGCGTGGTTTTCTTCTTCCGCCGCAATCTCTGCCTCCAGGCCGCCGGCCTCTTTTTCCAGCTGAGTGTATTCTTTTTGCAGTTCGGCAAGGGCATTTTCCGCTTCCCGATAGGCCTGTCTAAGTTCGGTGGGGGACTGGGCCGCTGCGGCTTGGGACATGATCAACACTGTGGACAGGATCACAGCCATAACAAGCCGGGCTCGGCCGAGGCGGAACCGCTTCCAGTAAGCAGCCGCCCTCCAGGCCAATCCAACAGCCGCGCCTGCACCCAACAGCAGCAGCAGGCTCTGAACCAGGCGCAAGTTCTCGACAAGATCCGCAAGCTGTTCCATCCTGTCCCGATGATAAGCGGCATACTCGATTCCCGAGATCTTCTCCATGTGTTCCAAGACCGCTGCCGCCTGTCCCGGTTCCACAATCACGTCCGCATAGCCGGGCAGCGGATCTGCTCCCGGCCAGGGATATCCCAAGGCGGCTTCGAATTCGGCTGCCGCCTGATCCTGCTCGATAGTTTCAGTTCTGATCACACCGTCAAGCCCTTCGATCTGCCGGGCTATACCGCCGGCGGATCGGCCAGGCTCGGCAAAGGCCCGGATCATACTTTGTTCAAGCATTTTCCCGGTGATCACGTTCAATATGAAAGCCGCCGCGGCGGCAGTGGCCATGATCAGAATAAGGAATACCAACACTGGAATGTCCTTTTTGAGGTTCATAATCTAACTCCTTTCACTAACTTATGTTAGTTACGGAAAAGGACATACCCATTATAGAACAATCATCCCAGTGACACAAGGATTCCAGGCTGGCAATAGCTCGCAGCGGTTACAATTTCTTGAAGCCTTCACCCAAGACTTCGTGGACATCACTGATCACGACAAACGCTTTGGGGTCGATCTCGCTCACCAGACGGCACAGGGTTCGGATTTCCGAACGGGATACAATGACAAACAGAACCTCCCGCTCAGTGCCGGTATAAACGCCCTTGCCCGCCAACGCGGTGGCACCCCGCTCCAATTGGCTTAGGATCAGCTCTCCCACTTTGTCGGAATGATCGGAGATGATGAATGCCGCTTTGGCATAGCTCTGCCCTTCTTGGACCAGGTCCACCGTCTTCGTGGAGATAAATACGGCCAACAGGGCATACAAGGCCAGTTCAGGGCCAAACGCGAAGCCCGCCATCAGAATGACGAAACCATCTACAAACAGAAGCGCCCTGCCCACGGTGGTGGGCAGAAAATGAGCCACCAGTTGGGCCGCCATGTCTGTGCCCCCGGTGCTGCCGCCGGAGCGGAATGTGATTCCCAAGCCAATACCGGTAATCACACCACCGTAGACCGCCGTCAGCAGGGGATCGGAAGTCAAAGGCACAGCCCACCGCTGAAACACATCAACCAGCACAGACAGGACAATGGTGCCGATAAAGGTTTTGGCGCCGTACACCGCTCCCAGTACAGTAATGCTGGCGGCAAAAAGAGGTATGTTCAAAACGAGCATGGTCAGCCCCACCGGCAGATCAAACAAATGATAGCCGACAGTGGCCAGCCCGCTGACACCTCCCGCGGCAATGCGGCCGGGAATCAAAAACCATGTCAGTCCAAAGGCAGTGACAGCCACACCAATCAGTACCCCGAGATACTCCCGGACCACCCGGCCTATTTTCCGCATTTATGTCTTCCCTCCTGACATAAACCTTTCCAAGAGCACCCACACAACAAACTGAGGCAGCACCGCCGCCCGGCCGATCCGCGCCGGCTGCCTGACAATCCGGTACAACCACTCCAAGCCCATCCGGCGCATCCAGTACGGCGCCCTTTTCACCTTGCCCGCCAGAACCTGGAAACTTCCACCGACACCCAAAGCCACCGGTACCCCGAGATTGGCCAGGTGCGCCGCGGCAAACTTCTCCTGCTTGGGGACACCCAAAGCGATGAACAGAATGTCCGGCCGGGACGCTTTGATTTTATCCAACACGCTTTGCAGTTCCGCTTGGGTGAAGAATCCATGATGTGTCCCGACTATGTTTATGCCTTTATATTGCGCGGCAATCACCCGGGCGGCTTGTTCAGCTATGCCCGGATCCGCGCCCAGGAGGAAAACACGCCAGCCGCGGGCCGCGCTCTCCGCCAGCAGGGCCTGCATCAGCTCAATACCAGGCACACGTTCCGACAATGGCTGCTTGAGAATCCTGCTTGCCCAGATTACGCCGATACTGTCCGGCACCACCAAGTCCGCCCGTTCAATGATTTCGTACAGCAGCGGATCCCGGTTGGCGATCATCACCATCTCTGAGTTGGCGGTGACCACCAGATGGGGCTTGGGCTGCCGGATCATCTCTGCAATCCTCTCTACGGCTTCCTTCATGGTGACTCTGT
This sequence comes from uncultured Clostridia bacterium, assembly GCA_900019385.1. GTDB lineage: Bacteria > Bacillota > Limnochordia > Darwinibacteriales > DTU012 > DTU012. The sequence goes on along the minus strand of FIZJ01000011.1, from coordinate 82,737 downwards.
CGATTTTTACTCCCAAAATATTGCTTTTCATATTCTTCCTCCATTGCGAACGGCAGCTGAAAGGCTAAGGCTTGGTGGGCTCCAGTGACTGCAGTACCGACGCCAGGGCACTGCGGTTTTGTCCGCTCTTGACACGAAGTGCCTCCACATCCCGGGCCAACTGCCCGCGGCGGGATGTCTGGGCGGCAAGCAGGCTTCGGACGGTGTCGGTCAACCGCACATCCGGCTTCGGCTGGCACGCTGGTAAGTTCAACAGCGAGCAAAGCGCCGTCACCTTCGGATCAGAGCTGATTCCCACCGGGACGCTGCCGCCGCGGGCGGCGAAAATAAGGCCGTGCAGACGCATCGAGACACATATTTCCCTCTGCCCCATCAACCGAAAAGCATGGCGCCAATCCTCGGCAGCGGACACCTCCAACTGCGGCACAGCCCGTTTCAAAGCCAGCCCAATCTTCAGATCGCCCGGGCCCAAAGCGGCAAAGGCCACTGGGAGCTGAAAATCGGCCAACCAACTTCTGATCAGGCTGATCCACTGGGGATAGTCCCGTTCCCAATGGCTGTAAGGCCTCAGGTTGACGGTGATCCCTGGGACGGGCTCCAGAACTGGATGATCGGGTTCCAAATCCAAGCCGAAAACTGGATCTGCGGCGACTGTCAGGCGCCCAGCGTCGACCCCCCAGCCCTGCAGAAGCTCGGCGCTGCCGGAATCGCGCAGAGTAATCACATCGGCCCGGTTGAGGACCTCGGCGATCCACCGCTGGTAAAGGCGGTTTTTCACAGGGCCGATGCCCTGTCCGTAGACCATCACTTTCAGCCCAAAAGCCAGCGCTGCTTGAATCACGGCGAGGTAATAAGGGATGGTGCGCCAACTGGTGGCATCCTGCAGCAGAGATCCGCCGCCGCTGATCAAGACACGGCTGTTGCCCATGGCATCGATCACTGCCAGTGGGTTATAGCGGTAAACGGCGGACACTTGGTGGGTCTTCACGGTGTGGGCAGGATTGCCGGAGATAACAGTGATCTCCCGGCCCGGGACACCCAAAGCGGCCAAGTCCCGGCACAAAGCGGCCAGGATAGCCTCATCGCCGCTGTTATGGTAGCCGTAATAACCGGAAACGAGGATCATCTGCTGCTCTCCTTCTAAGCTTTTGGTAAACATTCCACACCAGTATCCCGATGATGTATCCAATTATCAATCCGTAGACGGTGCGCAGTGCACTGATGAATAGCGGCGTGTGAGTGTGGGTGAAGGTGTTGATCAGCGACAGCTGCCCAATCACTGCGAGGCTCATCAGCAGAGGATGCCGCTTTTTGGAAGCTGCCAGCGCCACCAAGGCCGGATGCCCGATCAAGATTTCCTTGAAGCGGGGCCGGACCACAAGCACCCGCTCCAATCCTTCCCGCAGAGCGATTTCCAGCTGTGGTATGGGCAGAATGAAGTTGGCCGTCCGCAGAACATAGACTGCGCCCACCACTGCTGCCAAAGCCAGCAGCAGCAGGTACTTCACGGGGACACTGGCACGGTATAGCCCCTGCAGCACATCCCCCAGCTGCCGGCGGGATCGGATCGGCAGCTGCCCTTCCAAAAGCCCCATCGCGAACACCAGCCCGACAGGGGCGATGTGCATCAGCTTGACGCCCCGGAATTCCGCAAGCTTTATTAAAAACGGCGTCCCGCTCAGAATTCCGATGATCAGCAAAGTCCCTGCCCCTGACCACAGGGTGCAGAAAAGATAGTTCCAGCCTGTCCCTCTGCTTTTCCTCACACCGGCAACGGCCAGGACAGGAAAGACAACGGCAGCGATCAAAGCAAACGCCTGCTGCATCAGCAGCGGGCGGACAGCCGCCAGAACGCCGCCGGCTGCTGCGCCAATCAGCAGCAGCGCTGCAAGAACCCTTGCCGGAAAGGCGAACCAATACTGGCACAGCAAACCGGCTCCAGCCAAAATGCCGAGGCCGATGATCCAAAGATGCAGCCGGGACGGACGCCACTTGTCATACGGGGCGGCAGTGCCAAGTTGATACCCGTTGGCTTCGAGTTCAGCAATCAGTTCCCCAATCAGGCCGACAGTCCGGGCCCAGCCGTCTGCTCCGGGAAAAGGCCGCAGATACAGGACGCGGATATTTCTTTCCCGAACGGCCCGGATGTAGCGTGAGATAACACGATCCTTGGCAAGGACCGCCATCTCCTTGGCTGTAATCCCATGCACCCGGACCGCCCTTTCCGCTGAAGCGACGCTGCCGGTTCCCTGCTGCGCAAGAAATTCCGGCAAGCCAAGGGTGGCGTCTATTCCCGCCAAGGCCTCCCTGGCTTGATCCAGCCGGTCGGGAAAGCCCACCACCACATCACCGGTGAGAATGACCAAATGAGGTTCCAGGTGAAGGAGCTTCTCCCCGACAGAAAGGGGCAAAAGCCGGTTTGGCGCCAGAAACGGCACAGGCCGCATCCCGGCTGCGGCAACCATGTCAACCTCCCAAGGGTTGAGCCCGGCTGGTTCCGCCAATAGCTGCGGCCAATCCTCCTGCTTATACAGGAGCAGATCCGGTTGGGCGTAGCCAAAAGCCATTTTTTCGGCCAAAGCCCATTCCCGCAGGCCGACGCTTTCGATACCGAGCCTGCTTAACTCCGCCAGTATTTCCTCCAGAGGAAAGTCCGCCTGGACAAACTGCATGAACCCCTGCAGGTCCGCGACAATTTCCACCGTGTTGTTCCGCTGTTCGTATCCCAGCCGCTCCACCGCCATTAACGCGGCGGCCGCCAGCGCCAGTGCCAGTGCGACGGCCAACGTCTGCTTCATGCTGTTTAGCCCCACTTCTAAGCGCCGCTTCCATACAGCACCAAGTATTCGTCGCCCAGTTCAAGCCGTTCCAGATTGATGGGGATCGGCAGCCGGTCCAGGTTGAACTGGAACTGGTATTGCTGATTAATAAGTTCGAGCAAGATATCTGGAACCCTTGTGTCGAAAATCATGAGTTCCACCGGAGTGATGACAATCGCCGCCGGCCTGCGGATGCTGAATTGGCTCGCCAGGCTCACGTCCCACTTTGTCTGCCACAGTTCAAAGGCACCGTGGAGCACCGCTTGGTCTTTCGCCAAATCGATGCGGAACCGCTGCTCCGGATCGCTCCGGCCCCAGAAGTATTGGTTCAGACCCTGTTCTGTGATGGCCAACCTGACCTGGAGATCGGCCGCGCTGAGATAGACGAACTGCCGGTGCTTCACCAGGCTTACCAGCTCAACCCGGACATTCCTGCCCTGAAGGTGGAAGCTGTCTATGGGCAGCCCGTCCAGGTTCCAGTCTGACCCGGCAATCTCGATCACTGGAAACCGGCCGAAGACCAGTTCCCAGCCGAAATTGGCCCCAATTTGGACATCCACCGTGCCGCCCAACTCGGAACGGAGCGCGCCGCCGATAATCCAAGCGGCGGTCCGCGGCAGCAGGTAGTGGGGGATCACCAGCAGCACCACACAGCTGATCAGAGTGATTGTCATCAGCCAACCTTTGACCTTTGCGCCCACGGCCTTAGCTCCTCGAGGGTTATTGTCCCCTGGCTTTCGACTTCAGGTACGCTTCGATAAACTGATCCAGCTCACCGTCCATGACTGCGTTCACATCACCGACCTCCACATTGGTCCGGTGATCTTTCACCATTGTGTAGGGGCAAAAGACATACGAACGGATTTGGTTTCCCCAGGCGATTTCCTGCTGTTCGCCCTTAATCTGTGCGATCTTTTCCTGCTGTTTGGCGAGATTCAGTTCCATTAACCGGGCCCGGAGAATCTTCATGGCCGATTCCCGGTTTTGATGCTGAGACCTTTCACTTTGGCATTGGACCACGATTCCGGTGGGGACATGGGTGATCCGAACCGCCGACTCTGTCTTGTTCACATGCTGCCCCCCGGCGCCGCTGGCCCGGTAGGTGTCTATGCGCAGATCGGCGGGATCAATCTCCAGTTCGACATCGTCATCGATTTCCGGCATGACCTCCACCGAAGCAAACGATGTGTGCCGCCTGCCTGAGGCATCGAACGGGGAGATCCGCACCAAGCGGTGAACGCCTCTTTCTGCCTGCAGATAGCCAAATGCATTCAGCCCGCTGATCAGCAGGGTCGCGCTCTTGATGCCCGCTTCCTCCCCTGCCAACAGATCCAGGATTTCCACCTGGTAGCCGTGGTCTTCGGCCCAGCGGCTGTACATGCGCAGCAGCATCGAGGCCCAATCCTGGCTTTCGGTGCCGCCTGCCCCGGGATGGATGGTCAAAATGGCATTGTTCCTGTCGTATTCGCCGCTAAGGAGCGTACTCAGCTCCAGCTGCTCGATCTTTTTCTGCAGGGCTCTGACACTGGCGGACAGTTCTTCTGCCAGCCCGGCATCGGGCTCTTCCGCAACAAGTTCCACCAGCACCAAAACGTCTTCCAGTTCGCCCGCGATCTGTTCCCACTCCTCGACGGACCCTTTCAGCCGCTTGATGGCCTGGACATGCTTCTGGGCCGTCTCCGGATCATCCCAGAACCCAGGTTCGGCCATGAGGTGGTTCAACCTCTCGATCTCATCCTTTTTCTCATCGACCTCAAAGATATTCCCTCAGTTCATCGACCTTGGTTTTCAGCTGCTCCACTTGATCCGCAAACTCTTTGACATCAAACAGCAATCGCCTCACTCCTTCTACTTGCCGCAGCATTTCTTGTACTTCTTGCCACTGCCGCAGGGGCAGGGGTCATTACGGCCGATCTTGTCGACTGCGCGGGGTTTGATCGGCTCGCTGTCGGGCCCCCGGTTGGTGGTCGCCTGGCGGATGCGCCTTTCCGCCTGCTCCTCCGCTTCCTGCCGATCGACCAGGCGGACCCGGAACAGCATTTTGACACAATCTTCCTGAATGCTCCGGATCATGGCGTTGAACATTTCATAGGCCTCAAATTTATACTCCATCAGCGGATCCCGCTGGCCGTAAGCCCTCAGGCCGATCCCTTCCCTAAGGCCGTCCATTTCCCTTAGGTGCTCCATCCACTTGTCGTCAATGGTTTTGAGCAGGACCAGATACTCGATGCGGCGCATGGCCTCCGGGCCGTATTCCTTTTCTCTATCGGCGTAAGCCGCAAGGGCGAGCTCACCAAGCCTGGCGGCAATCTGATCCAGGTTCATGGCCGCCAGTTCTTCCCGGCCCAGCGGCAGCGGCCTGGCCGTCACATCCTGATAGCGGGCGGCCAAACCGTCCAGGTTCCATTCTTCACGGTTCAGTTTCTCATCCACATATTCGCTGGTGATGTGCTTAAAGGTGTTGGTGAATATATTGCGGATGTATTCTTGAATATCGGTGCCCAGCAGCACCTGCCGGCGCTGGCTGTAGATGATTTCCCGCTGCTGGTTGAGAACGTTGTCGTATTCCAGCACCTGCCGGCGAATCTCAAAGTTGCGGTGCTCCACTTTCTTCTGGGCTTTCTCTATCGCCCTAGTGATCTGGGCGTTCTCGATCGGCTGGTCTTCCTGCCAGCCGAGGCGGTCCATAATCCCGCTGATCAGATCGCTGGCGAACAGGCGCATCAGATCGTCTTCCAGCGAAACATAGAACCGAGAAGAACCAGGATCTCCCTGCCGCCCGGATCGGCCCCGCAGCTGATTGTCGATCCGCCGGGCTTCATGGCGTTCGGTGCCGATCACATGCAGCCCGCCGAGCTCGGCGACGCCTTCGCCCAGAACAATGTCGGTTCCCCGTCCGGCCATGTTGGTGGCGATCGTGACGGCTCCCCGCTGGCCGGCATCTTTGATAATCTCCGCTTCCCGCTCATGATGCTTGGCGTTCAGCACCTGGTGAGGTATACCCCGCTTCTGCAGCATGGCGCTTAAGGCTTCGGATTTCTCAATTGAAATGGTCCCCACCAACACGGGCTGGCCTTTTTTATACTTCTCCTCGATCTCTTTGACCACAGCTCGGAATTTGGCCGCTTCAGTCTTGAAGACCATATCGGGGTGATCAACCCTGATCATCGGTTTGTTGGTGGGGATTACCACCACATCCATGCCGTAGATCTTGCGAAATTCTTCTTCCTCGGTGGCGGCGGTGCCAGTCATCCCCGCCAGCTTCTCGTACATCCGAAAATAGTTCTGGAAGGTGATGGAAGCCAAAGTCTGGCTTTCCTGGGCCACCTTGACATTCTCTTTAGCTTCGATGGCCTGGTGCAGCCCGTCGGAATAGCGCCTGCCGGGCATGAGCCTGCCGGTGAATTCGTCGACAATGATAACTTCCCCGTCTTTGACCACATAGTCCCGATCTCGCTTGAACAAGGTGTAAGCCTTCAAGGCCTGTATCAAATAGTGGTTCAGGGAAAAATTGCGGTCATCGAAGAGATTGTCTATGCCCAGCATTCTTTCGACTTTGGCGACCCCTGCTTCGGTCATCGCCGCTGTACGGGCTTTTTCGTCCACTGTGTAGTCGGTCTCGGGCTGCAGCTTGGGGACAATCCGGGCAAAAGCCTGGTAATGGCTGCTGGAGTCTTCTGCCATGCCGGAGATGATCAGCGGCGTCCGGGCTTCGTCGATCAGAATTGAGTCAACCTCGTCCACGATGGCGTAATACAGCTCCCGCTGCACCAAATGCTTCGGATCCGCCACCATGTTGTCCCGAAGGTAGTCAAAACCGAACTCGTTGTTGGTGCCGTATGTTATGTCGCACCGATACGCTTCGGACCGCTCATGGAAATCCAAGCCGTGGACGATCACCCCCACCGTCAAGCCCAGAAACCGGTAAATCTGGCCCATCCACTCTGCGTCGCGCCGGGCCAGATAGTCGTTGACCGTGACCACATGAACACCTCTCCCGGCAAGGGCGTTCAGATATGCCGGCAGGGTTGCCGCCAGTGTCTTGCCTTCGCCGGTCTTCATTTCGGCGATCCGGCCTTCATGGAGCACAATCCCGCCCATCAGCTGCACATCGAAATGGCGCTGCCCGAGAGTGCGCTTGGCCGCCTCGCGCACCGCGGCGAAGGCCTCCGGAAGCAGCTGATCCAGGGTCTCGCCGGCAGCCAGGCGTTGTTTGAATTCAAGGGTCTTTACGGCCAGCTGTTGGTCGTCGAGGGATTCAAAGTCTGGCTCCAAGCTGTTGATCTGGTTCACCACCGCGGTTAGGCGCTGCAGTTCCCGCTTATTGCTGTCAAATAGTCTCTTCAGTAGTCCGCTCATCCATCGTCATCCTTTCTTGCCATTCCACATAAGCTGCGTCAAGCAGAGCCCATAACCCTCCCGTGACCAGCGAATGGCCTCCCAGCATCACCGGGATTGCCGCGTTGATCGCTGCAGCGGTAAATTCACGCAGGCCGGGATGGGTGATCTTGTCAATGAAGCCTAGATCGGAATAAAACCGATCTGTCTGGGACAATTCCCACTGCCAGTGAGCGAAGAGGATCCGGGTGTCAAGCACTGCTCCCCGGCAGATCTGGCTTAAGAACTGGAAAAACCGTTCGTAACCGTAAGCTGAGATCATTTCCCCCACAAGGGAGCGCCCTTCGCCCCGGGTGTCCCGGCCTAGGGCTTTGAGCCCACGCTCTTCCGAATAAAGGCGGATCCGGCAGTGGGTAAGCTGATCCAAAAGCTGGAACAAAGAGGAATTGACCCGCCCAAACACAACCAAATCGGCTTGAAAGTCCTGCATCACCTGCTTGATTCTCTGGCACTGCCCTGAGTCAATTCCCGTCTTGGCGATCGCTTCTCTGGTGTGGGCACCGGCGCCTGGGTGGTTGGCAAGAATCACCAAATCGGCTGGAGTGTCCAGATCGAAGTGCAGGCCTAAAGAGCGCTGCAGGGGAATAAACTTGAGGTTGGCCTCGCGGACCAAAATCTGGGGCAGGGAATTGTCAATTGCCGGCAGGGCGACGGACGCCAGCGCCGAGGCAGGCGCGAACCCCACCAAATCGGCGGAGAAATAATTGTTGGCTGTCACCACCTGCTCATGACGCTCCAACAGGGTACGGACATAGCCCAGTTCCTGAGCAGAAATAAGGGGAGCCGCCGCTCCCCCCATGTACAACACCTTTCCTACCTTTCGCCGAGTCACAATCCTGAGGAGTTGCTCGCCGAAGTGGAACTCCTCTGCTCCCTGCGGCTGGTAATCCACATCCACTTCTAGTTTTGCCGCCGCTTCGGCCAAGTCCATATAGGAGGTTGCCAGTATTATTCTTTCAAATCCTCCCGCTTTAGCCTTCAGGATTTGATCGATCACTACAGCTTTCCGGACCTGCCGCATCAACTCTTCCAATTCACTTTCGACCCTGCCGCCTTCAAAGAGGACCAAGACTGGTGAAGAACTCATGCCGCTCCTACTTTCCAATGTCTAAAACTCAGGTTCAATCAACCCATAGTTGCCGTCGCTGCGCTTGTAGACCACGTTGATCTGGTCATCATCAGCATTGGTGAAAACAAAGAAATCGTGGCCCAAAAGCTCCATCTGCATAATAGCTTCCTCAACAGCCATCGGCTTGTAGGGAAAGCGCTTGACTTTGACAATCCTGAAATCCCGATCGGCGGCGCCGGCTCCGAGTCCGTCATCGGCTGGAGGTGCCATTTCGCCAAGTTTTGGGCCTTGGAACCGCCTCTGGATCTTGGTCTTGAACTTGTTCCACTGCCGCTCGATTCGATCAACAGCCTCGTCAATCGAATTGTACATGTCCACTGTGCGGCCTTCGCCGCGGAGGACCAAGCCTCTATACTCAATCGTCAGCTCCGCGATATGAACTTCCCGTTCTGTGCGCATCATCATCACTGCAATCGACTGATGCTCTCCGTTACCGTCGCTGAAAAACTTCTCGAACTTGCTGATCTTCTTTTCCGCGTAAGCGCGTAAAGCAGGAGTAATCTCGAGATTTTTGCCTTTGACATCAATCTTCATTGCGGCCATGTCTGTCACTCCCCTTTGGTCTATCTCTATTATTATAATTCCAGCAGCCCCAAAAAAATCCTCCTCTGGCAAGGCGGCTCATCAAGGCCTGCCGGAAAACCCTCCAAATAACTAAAAGAACCAAGTTGCCTTGGTTCTTGTCCGCATGTTTAGAGTTTCACAACATTGGCAGCCTGTGGGCCTCTTTCACCTTCGACAATGTCGAACTGCACTGCCTGTCCTTCTTCCAGGGTCTTGAATCCTTCCCCCTGGATTGCTGAGAAGTGTACAAATACATCGCCGCCGTCTTCGCGCTCAATGAATCCGTAGCCTTTCTCAGCGTTAAACCATTTTACTTTGCCTAGCATTAAACACATTCCTCCTAAAGATTCTTACCGGTGCCGACCGGTTACCTCTACCCTAACACACTCCTTGGGCATTGTCAAGGAATTTGCTAGACCAGTAGTAATTTTGAGAATTTGCCCCCGGTTCAACGCTTGAGATCAATGTCACTGCCCGACTTGGGCCCGATGTTCTTCTCATAGGCCTTCGCCCCTGCCTTGGCCTGTTTGCGGGCCCGACTCTTGCTCACCTCTCTGGCAAGGTTCTTAAGCATCGACTCGTGAATCCGCTCCTGTTTTTCCAGGATCTCCAATTCCTTGATCAGCTGCTTGATCACTTTGCGGAGGTTTTCCAGTAAATCACTGTGGGCGCTGTCGATCACTGCCGCCAATTTGTTCAAGGAGAAATACTCCAGCTGGTAATGGCTGACAATCTGATCCTGAAGCGTGCCGATCTGTTCTTGGCACTTGCCGACATCAGCCATGATCTCTTCTTTTTGGCGCAGGATGTCCATAAGCGACTCCATGTCGCCCTGGTCGATGAGAACCACTTCTTCCTGGCCAAATTCGGCGATGCTCTGGTAGTGGCGGGTCAACTGTCTATAGCTGTCGATCAGTTCACCCAGCTGATCGCGGATGTCTGCGGTCAAACTTGTGCCACCACCTCATGCCACATTGACCTCAGCTCTGTCAGCAGCCTGACGGCCTGCTTCACCAGTTCAGGGTTCTTGGAGACATTGGCCTGAATCAACAGCCGGTTGATGAACATATACAGCCGGTAGAGATTTTGCGCAATCTCGCCCGTCTCGAGATCCAGAGCCAGGATCAGTTCATAGATAATGTCCTGAGCCTTGAGCAGTTTGTCGTTGGCACCCGACAGTTCCGACTCTTTGAGGCAGTTCAGGGCTTGGTTGGCAAACCTGATCGCACCGTCGAACAGCATCAGGATCAATTCACCTTCAGACGCCGTCGACACCTGTACCTGCTTGTAAGTCTGAAAAGCATGTGTACTCATGTGAACAACTCCTTCTATGCGCGTTGGTCAACTAGCAACCCGACGATATTCATGAGTGCGGCAACCAAATCCAGGATACGCTCAGGCGGTATTTCCCGAATCACTTCGTCCCCTTCCGGCAGCCGATTGATTACTCTGACTATGATCCGATTGGTGTCTTCATGGACGCTGAATTCCAGGCTGCGGTCAAAGACGGTCATGGTCTTGTTGAGATACTCCAGTGCGGTGGTGACTTTTTCCATGTCTTTCTCGCTCAGTGCCTGCTGGGTGAAAGGATCGCACTCCTCCGCCTTTTTGTTATGAGCCTGTTCTTGGTTTTGCTGGACACGCATGGTCATTTGGACAGGCGCATGGTTCTTGATACCGTCAGTCCGAATCACAACCGATTCACCCCTTTATCTCCCTTGTCGACTGTTCCACCCTCGGTGGGCTTTGCCGGCTTAAGTAGCTCATCCAATTGTTTCAGATCGAGATCCTTTGTCAAAACAGCGCGCTTGTTTTCATCCTGGATCTCGCTGTATACCTCTTCCCGATGGACACTGATCTCTTTTGGAGCCTCAATGCCAAGCTTGACTTGATCTCCGCGGACATCGACCACGACAATTTTAATATGATCGCCGATCATAATGCTTTGATTAACTTTCCTTGTCAGCACAAGCATTGGTGTCCCTCCCTGGACTTTAGCTTTCCCGGAAACGCTGGAATTAGACTCGCCCGGTTCTCACTTGGATGCGGTTTTGGCAGCTAGAAACACATTCCGCTGCAGTTCTGCCAAAACGTTGTGCCGGATTTTGTATGCTCCATCTGTCAGTACAATCTGTTTGGCCAGTTTGGTCTTGAGATTGATGACAATCGGCGCCTGCAGATTGGCAGTCATTTCTGCGATGTCCTCAGGGATAGTGACAATCGCGAACACTTTACCGTCTTTGGGATCCTCAAAACCGAGTTCCTTGACCAACTGGGGCTCGAGATCGACGTAATAATCGCTTCGGAGCAGTTCGGGCATGATCACCACAAAACTGAGCCAAGGCTCGTCCACAGACTGCAGAAAACTAAAGATGTGCCCGGGCGGCTCGACCACTACATAGCGATGATACTCCTCAAAACCGAGAATTCCGTCGGGAAACTCAATAATCTGCTCCGGATCGATCTCAATCGATCCAAAACGTGTTGTCTCGATTTTCACCATTTTGTCACCCTTTTAGATAAAGTTTATTGCCTTTATCGAAATGAACGTCCACTCTACCCTTGATAACATCTATCCGCGGCGGATGGATATCAGCTCTTATGTCCGCGCCTCCGTCGATCCAGCGGATGTTCACTCGGTAAACCGCGGTGATCGCCGGCCTGGTCTTGGGCATGATATCAACGTTTATTTCCGGGAGCTCCTCAAAACTCTGCTCTTTGGCCAATTGGGCCACTGTATTCTGAGTGGTCATTTCCCGGGCAAACCGGTCACCTTCTTGAGCTCTCCGGGCTATGCCCCGGATTGCCGTTTGGTGCCCCGCGGCGGCCGCGTTCCGCATGAAATAGTCGAGATCTCCCATTCCCAGTTCATTGCGGGGCTGCCGCTGATCGATATGGATCGCAGGCCCTTCATATTCATACTCAAAATGCCCCACCTGCTGATTGATCTGCAGCCTGGGCCACTGAATATCGATCCGAAGCTGAGGGTAGACGGTAGTGATCCTAAGATGCATTTAAACTCGACCCCTAGTTGAGGAAATCGACCAAAGTCGGCTGGATAATCCTGGCGCCTACAGCCAAGGCCACCCGGTAGCCGTTTTCCTCGTTCTTCAGGTTCACGATCGCTTCCGCGACATCGATATCCTGGATGTTGCTGAGCATTTTGTTGAGATTCAAATGCAAATCCTTAAGCCGTTCTTCCGCCAGCGCGACCCGATGGAGCTTGGCGCCGACTTCAGCCCTGACGCTTAACAGGCCGTCCAGGGCGTCCTCCAGTTCTCCCAGGCGCTGGTTCAAAGCACCTGGATCATCGTTTTTGATGTCTTGGATGATGCCTGACAGAACATTGAAGATCGGCAGGAACACTTGATCTTCCGCGTCTTCGGCGTTGGTGCCGCTGGCCTGAATAATGTTCAGATCTATCACTGTATTGGAGTTGATTTCCACATTCAACGCGGCTGTCTCTTGGTTGGCAAGGCCGCCGTGGTACTTGATTACCCAGTAGTCCGGGCTGTCCGGGTCGTCGCTTGCCCGCTGAAACGGCATGGTGGTGCTTTTCTGGCCGGCGAACAGGTAGCGGCCGCCGTGGCTGGCGTTGGACAGTTCCAGAACATTGGCAAACAGCTGTTCCACTTCTTTGAGGATGGCGTTGCGATCATCGCTGTTCAAAGTCCCGGTGGCGGCATAAACCGTCAATTCCTTAGCCCGGTGCAGCACACTGGTGACAGACCCCAATACTGTATCAACCGATTCAAGCCAGGAAAGGGCGCCGGTTACATTCTTCAAGAGCTGGTCGTTCTCCGCGAGCGAAGAACGGAGCTCCATGACGCTGATCACTCCGGCGGGATCGTCCGACGGCCTCAGAATCTGCTTGCCGCTGGCCAGCTGCTGCTGGTGACGGTCAAGGCGGCTCAAGCCTCTGTTCAGGTGCCGCAGCATGTTGTTAATCAATGTATTGTTGGTAACCCGCATTGGCTGCCCTCCTCCTACCTACCGAAGAGGCCGAGGCGGTTGACGATGATCGCCAGAATCTCATCCAGCGCCGTCATCATTCTGGCGGCGGCGGAATAAGCGTGCTGGTACCGGATCATGTCCGCCATTTCTTCATCGAGGTTGACCCCTGAAACGGCCTCCCGCATGTTCTCCAGATGGTTGATCAAGGCTTCGCCGTTCTCCACCATGGAAATGCTCTCCATGGCATCGACACCGATCTTGGAAATGATGGCGTTAAACAGGGAGCCGATGGTGTTTTCTGTGTTGTTGATCTTGGTGTGGCGCAGCTGTGCCAGCTCTAAGGCGATCTCGCCGTTGCCCACGACCACATTGCCGTCTCCGTCCACTTGCGAACTGGCGGCAATTGCCGACGGAGTCCGCACAGCGACTTCTATATGCAGGCTCGGATCATCACCAGCCTGAATCACGCCGTCCGGGCCATTGGCCAAGATAAAGAACGGCTGGCCGGTTTCGCCTTCCAAGTCATAACCCCGGCGGTGAATCTCATTCACAGTGTTCATCAGGTCAGCGGTCCACTGATTGAGATCCTGGATGTACTCCTGGATGTAAGTGTCCCTGAACTGCAGGATGCCGCCAAGCTCTCCCCCTCTGATCTCTGCCTTGACATTGGATCCTTCCCACACCACCTCGACCTGATCATAGGGAGGGCTGGGCATGGAGTCAGGATCTACCGGGCGGACCGCCAGTTTGAACACCTCGGTCCGCTGCACGAGGGTGGCGCCGCTGATGCTGACGCTGGCCGCGCCGTACTGATCCACGACCACTTCTATGTTAACTATCTCCGACAGTTCCTTCAGCAGCTGATCTCTTTGATCCAGCAAGTCGTTGGGCTGGTATCCTTGGGCGTTCACTTTCACGATATCCCGGTTCAAAGCCGCGATCCGTTCCGCGTAATTGTTTATCTCATCCACCTTAATAGAGACCAGGCCATTGTAATTATCCCGGAGCTTGCCCAACTGGTAGCGCACATGACTAATGGCGGAAGCCACTACCTTGCCCCGCTCGAGCACAACTGAACGCACCGCTTCGCTCTGGGGATTGATGCTCAGTTCCTGCCACGCATCCCAAAAATGTTCCAGGGCGCGGTGAATGCCGTTGTCGCCAGGTTCGTTGAAAATAAGTTCGACTTGTTCCAAACCGTCGCTGATCATTTCCCAGTAGTTCTTGTTGTACAGTTCTTGGCGCAGGCGCATTTCCACGAATTCATCCCGCATCCGGCTCATCTTGGCAATTTCGACACCGGTCCCCATCATGCCGTTGACGGGATTGTGGGTGAACTGAGGCATGGCATAAGGTTGGCTGGCACGGTGAACCGCCACCTGGCGGGAATAACCGGGTGTATTGGCGTTGGCGATGTTTTGGCCAACGGTGTCAAGGGATGCCTGCTGGGCCTGGAGCGCCCGCCGGGCGATTTCAATGCCGCTGAATGTCGCTCGCATGATCTGACTACACCTTTCGATCGATTATCTGCTTGTTTGATGCCTTTGTCTTCGGTTTCGCGTATGTCAAAGGAGGCTCTGCCACCAGCAGATTCAAGCTGTATTGGACCAGATTCAACGATTCCTGAAGCAGCTGCTGGTTCAGCTGATTGATCTGCCGCAGCCTGTGGAACTTGGCTCCCAAATCATGGATCTGATCCGCCAGCTCAGCGTCGGTGACTGTTTCCAGCCACTCGCTCACGCTCTTTCCGGGGGCAAGGACATCAAAGAGCCGACTGCGCTCCCGTTCCGCCTCTTCCAGGCTGGCGAGCAGCGTCCGCTCTTGCTCGATGATCTTGCTGAGTTGATCCGGATCGGCAATGACTGTCCGCTTGGCCTCTCCAGTCTGAATCAGCTGTTCGATGATGGCAGTCTCCTGCTTGAGTACTTCTCTAAACGCATCTATAACCAGCATGTCAAATCCTCTGCCGATAATACTTGAGAATGCTGGCTGCAATGTCTTCGCCCTTCACGTGGTAGGTGCCGGACGACACAGCCGCTTTCAGCTCTTCGGCTTTGCTGCTGGGAACTGGCGCGGAGGCTTTGGCAATGATGGCCTGCAGCTGCCGGCCTTCAGAAGAAAGAGTGACCTTGTCTTCTCTTGTGCCTTGACCAGATTTTCCCACATGCTTTTTCTGATCATTATAGATCTGGCTGATGCGCTGTACAGATTTGCCTGAGATATACACGCTCTGTTCCCTCCTTACCATCACTATCGGAAAGTGGAGTGCAGATCTTTAGTCCCGTTGGCGACTTTCTCGCGACCGCCGGCCCAGAAAGTGGACCTTCCCGGCATTGTTGACCTTTGCGCTGTTGGGGGATTCCGGATTCGCCGCACCGTCACCTTTCAGCGTCAAATCGGTTTTACACTGGTTGCAGATCCTTCCTGCGGAGAGTCTCGTCCCGCAAATCTGGCAGCGGAACTCCACATCGACGGGGACTATTTTCAGCCGCCCTTCGTCGATGAATTCCCGCACCAAGTCAAACTCGACGCCTGTATCCACCACAACCTCGTGAATTCTGGCGTTGGGATGGGTGCGGATGTACTCCTTGACCTTCTCAAACAGCTCATTCCGTTTCTTGGTGCAGTCCGGGCACAGTTTGTTCACCGGATGGACAAAGACTTGATTACATTCCACACAATTGCGCAGCATGGCGACCACTCCTTTCACGACCGGCGATATGTTAAGAATAACCCCAAAGGCTCGCCTCGATGGCTGTGAACCAAATCTGCCAGCGAGTAAAAAGTTGCTCCTGTAGTAAAGATATCGTCAATGATCAAAACTCTTTTACCTCTGACTGCGGCGGGGTTGGTGAGCATAAAGGCGCGCCGCAGGTTTTTCACTCGTTCACTTGGTGAAAGTCCGCTTTGAAACTCTGTCGGCTTGATCCTCACCGCGCTGCACACTCGATGCGGCCATACCTGGTTCATGCCTGCGGCTAAAGCGTCGGCCTGGTTGAAACCGCGCTGCTGCAGACGTTGATGGTGCAGAGGCACTGGCAGGAAATAGTCGACGGACCCAAGTTCCGGCTGCTCTCTGGCGGCCAAGGCCATGATTTTGCCTAAGGCCACTGCCGGCTGGTACTGGTTCAGGTACTTGATTTGGTGCAGCAGGTACTGCAGGTAATCGTCGTATACGCCCACGGCGAAACCTTGATAGCGGGCCAGGCTCAGCCGGTGCATGGACGGACTGATTCTGGCAGTGCACGCACCGCAAGCCGGGAGCCCTTCAGGGACAATCCCGGTATGGCAGAAGGGGCAGAACTCCGGAGCCGGGTACATAAGTTCCCACAGTGACTTCAGCCATGGGTTCTTAAACACTCCGATCCTCCTTGAGGAGGCCCAGCTTCCGCGCTTGCCGATTTAGATAGCGGATCCGTTCCAGCGCCTCCCGCATCGCCTCGGTGATCCGGGCACCGACAAACCAAACCTCTCCAGTTGGATGTTCTGCTTTGCGGCCGACCCTTCCTGCCATTTGGATCAGAGAATTGGCGTCAAAGATCACATGATCGCAGTAGAGAACCATCACCTGCACGTTTGCCAGGGTTACGCCCCGTTCCATGATTGATGTGGCCACCATCACCTCGTACCCACCCTCGGCAAACCGATCTGTTTTCTGATCCCGCCGCGGATCGCCGGCCCAACTGCCGCACACCCGGCGTCGGAGGGTATGCTCAAGATGATCGGCGATGAGTCTCACCGCTGCCACAGTCGGGGCAAAGACCAACCAAGGCCGGGGGTTCGCCTCAATGATCCCAGATATCTTCCGGGGCAGCCCTTTGTCTGCCAGTTCATCGAAAGGCGGCAGCGGCAGTTTCAATATCCTAGGCTCAGGCAGCGGGCTCCCGTGATAGCGGGCGGGAATGGTGATGATCCTTGTCTTCGAGCCAATGTGGTGAGGTGTCGCTGTCATTTCGATCAACTTGCCCCCTTCGGCCAGGGATCGTTCCACGCCCAGGCGGAGCATCTCGCTGCCGTGATAAGGATAGGCGTCAACTTCGTCCAGAACCACCAGGCCGAAGCGGCGGTGGAAGCGCAATGTCTGATGGGTGGTGGCGAGTACCAGCGGCCCTTCCTGCCTCCACGGCCGGCCGCCGTAATGGACGGCGGTTTTTACCCCGGGAAACGCCTTGGCCAACCTGCCGGCCAGATCCCTGACCACACTGCGGCGGGGGATGGCGAACAACACCTGCATCCCCTTGGACAAGGCCGCTTCGATGGCGGCAAAAGCCACTTCAGTTTTTCCGGCGCCGCAGGCAGCCCACACCAGGATCCGTGTTTCGCCGCTGTCCAAAAACTCCACCAATTCCCTGCTGGCCCGGGCTTGAGCCGGAGTCAGCTCCAAGTCCAGCTGCAGCATCGCTGTACCATGTTGGTTCGCCGAAACCTCGGCTTCATGCAGCCCGCCGCTCTCCATAAACCACAGGAGGCCGCAGCCGCGGATCTCGCCGATGGCGGCGCACTCTGGACAGGCCGGGCACTGGATGCGGCCGCATTTGACACAAGGCCGCAGCTCAGAAATGAGCGCGCGGCAGCGGCTGCACCGCAGCTCGCCCCAGGGCTGCCGCACCATTCCGGGCATAGCGGCAAACAGTTTTTGGCTTAAACCCCAGTTCAACGCCTGCCGGATATCCGCCGGCCACCATCCCTGGGCCCGCAGTTCCTTTTCAAGGAGATAATCGGGAACCAAACTGCCAGCCAAAAGCCGCCGGATTTCCTCCACCAGCCGCCGCAGTTGTTGCGGATCCAGGCACCGGTGTTGCCCGCCCTCAGGCACAAGCCGCCGCGGATGGCCGGGAAAGCGCAGCCGGAGGGCTTTGCTCACGGCCCAGGCGAACAAGCTGGGCTGCGGTAGTATGGCCCAGAGCCCGGCTGCCAACTTGGCCCGCTTGTCCACCTCCTGCCAATGAAAATAGGCTTGATCGGCTGCCAAGGGCGGTGTCAGTGCCACAAGCCACCCCCCATCGCCAGCCTGATCAGCCCTCGGCTCTATCCAGGCAGGGTTTTCCGCTAAATACCATTTTGGTTCGGTTCCGGGAGCCAGGCGTACCAATAATTGCAATTTTGCCATAAATCACCCTCCAGGCCTCCCTTGGGAACCGATTGATTAATTCAGCATCAGTCCCATCCAATCCTGCCCGGTACAATCCACCTCAAAGCAGGAACGACTCTAGCGAGTCGCTCCCGTTCAATCGAGCTTGACAAACCCATTCCGGACAGCCAATAAAGCAATCTGCGTGCGGTCATCCATCTCCAGCTTGTGATAGATGTTGCTGACATGGTTTTTGACTGTGTGCTTGCTGATGTGCAAGCAGGCGGCTATTTCATTATTGTTATACCCACGTGCTAACAACGATAGCACTTCTTTTTCCCTTGGTGTCAGTAAGTCCAGCAACTTTGCCTTAGCGTTGGCTTCCTTCTGGGGAGGTGGACAGTTTGGTATAAAATTGTCAGCAGTCAATAAGATTGCCCCCCCATCTGTTTCATCTGTTGGTCACTACATCGTATTCACAGCTAAAGCGTTGTGTTCTAGTACTCTGGAGTAAGTCCCCGATTTCTGTGGCAGAATCGGACACCGTTCCTGGAGGCAGTTCCAGCACCGCGGCGGCTTGGTGCTTGTAAGGGCCGAGGCGGCCGGGCTCAAGGAGGTGAATCCCGATCACCCGGCCGCTGCTGTCCAAGTAGACAGCCTCTATCGAGAAGCGCATGCCGATTCCGTGCACCATTTGACAGGGCCGAAGCAGTAACCCTTCGCCTTTGGGCAGGCTTTCAACGCCGAGCAGGCCCCGGAGGCGGGCCCAAAAACCATCCGCCAAACGGATCCTCGTCCCCAAACACGTACCTTTGGAAAGATTGACCACAGTCAGTTCGGCCATGCTTATCACTCCACCACAGCCTAAAACGCGGACATAAAGTGCAGAATCGAGGGTCCCAACAAGATGATGAACAGCGAGGGAAACACCAGGCCCACCAGGGGAAGCAGCATTTTGATAGGAGCTTTCATCGCTTCTTCCTCCGCCTTTTGCCGCCTTTGGCGGCGGATATCCTGGGACTGGATACGCAGCACTTTGCTGATGCTCACTCCCAGTTGGTCGGCTTGAATCACCGCTGCGGCAAAATTTTGCAGGTAACCGACGCCGGTCCGCTCGCTCAAGTCCCTGAGCGCATCCCGGCGGGGCCTGCCGATCCGCATTTCATAAAGCATCCGCCCAAGCTCCTCCGCCAGCGGGCCTTCGGCCTTGTCCACCACCCTGGCAACAGCGGCATCGAACCCGAGGCCTGCCTCCACGCTGACCGTAAGCAGATCGAGGATGTCGGGGATGGCCAGGGTGATGTCCTGCTGACGTTTCCTGATCCGCTGCTGCAGATAGAGATCGGGAACCAGCCAGCTAAAGGCCAGCAGCAGAGCTACCTGTGACAGCGGTATTGGTAAGATGAAGCCTATGATGCATGTCAGGGCGGAAATCACTAGTTTGAGCACGATAAACTCCTGGGGTTTGAGTTTGCCCGGCTCGCCGGCGAGAAGCAGCTGACGACGCAGCTTTTGCCAGCGAGGCTTTTGCTCCTTGACAACCAAAAGCGATGCAAGTTTTGTCAATCCCTGCTTGAACCGGCTCCCGGCCGCAGGTGTCTCAGGTTGTTCCTGATCTTCCTCGGCGCTTTCCCTGTACAAACTGAAGCGTTCTTTGACGATCTGCCGCTGCTGCCAAAGGCGGTAGCCGGCATAGGCAGCAGTGCTCACGGATACAAACACTATGACTGAAACCACAAAAATCATAAAGCGCCTCCTAAACCCGGATGTTGGTAATTTTCTTTATCATCAGCACAGCCAGGAACTGGCCGCCTATCCCCATACCCAGCATGATGCGGCCCAAGGGTTCGACAAACAACGGCATGATGTATTCTGGATGCACAACAAAAATGAACCCGGCGATCAAGAAGGGCAGCACCGAGATGATCAACCCGGAAATACGGCCCTGGGCGGTCAAAGACCTGATTTCACCCCGGATCCGGATCCGCTCCCTGATGGTCTCGGCAATGGACTCCAGAATCGCCGAAAGATTGCCTCCCACCTGCCGCTGTATCAGCACCGCCGTCACCACCAGGTCCAGATCATCACTGCCCACCCGCTCGACCATGTTTTCCAGCGCCAGCTCCGTCGTGGCCCCCAAGTTCATTTCTTTGTTGACCAAAGCGAACTCACTGGCCAGGGGTGGCTTGGACTCCCGGGAAACCAATTCGATAGCTTGAAAGAAACTGTATCCTGCCTTGAGGGAATTGGCAATAATTCCAAGCACTTCCGGCAGCTGCGTTTCGATTAGATGCATCCGTTTCTTCTGCCTCAATTTGACAACAGCGGAAGGAGCCAAGAGCGCACCTAATGCAAGCAGCAGGCAGAACTCAACGCTGTAGCCGAACAAAACCAAAAATAGGGGCAGAAGCCCAAGCATAACGTTGAGGACTAGGAACTCACCTGCGGATAAGGGAATATCGGCGCGCATCAACTCCAGCGCCAGTCTCCGGGATGGTTTGAGCTTCAGCTTCCGGGTCAGCCACCCCAAAAGCCGCTGCAGGACATGAACCTTGTCCTGATCATCTCCGTCACCCTCATCAATCCCAGGCCCGGGGATGAAAACACGAATGCGGTTTTCCACCAGCAGCTTTTTCCGCAGTTTGTCGGCGGCTGCGAAGCAGATTAGGAATACAGCCCAAAAAACAAGGGCGGCTATGAGAATAGGGATCACAGCGTTCACCTCGGCAAACCCGCATGTCCCGGCGCAGCCGGTCACATAAACAGGCTGGCGGGCAGTTTGATACCACGAGCGGCGATTGTTTCGGCACATTTCGGCCTGATGCCCGTCGCCCGCAGCGCACCCCGCTCATAAGCAAATATATCCTGCATGGTAATCACTTCACCCTCGATTCCCTGCACCTCCGTAATTTGCACTACTTTCCGGGATCCATCCTTGAGGCGGGCCTGCTGGACGATCAGGTCAATCGCGGAAGCAATCTGTTCCCGGATTGCCCTCACCGGCAGGTCCATGCCCGCCATCAGCACCATCGTCTCCAGCCTGGCCAGCATGTCCCTGGGGGAGTTGGCGTGCCCGGTGGTGAGGGAACCGTCGTGGCCTGTGTTCATGGCCTGCAGCATATCGAGGGCTTCTCCTCCCCGCACCTCGCCGATGACGATCCGATCGGGGCGCATCCGCAGAGAGTTGCGGACCAGATCCCGGATCGTCACCGCGCCTTTCCCTTCGATATTCGGCGGGCGGCTTTCCAGAGACACCACATGTGTCTGCCTGAGCCTCAGTTCCGCCGCGTCTTCAATGGTGACAATCCGCTCATCGGTGGGGATGAAAGATGACAGCACGTTCAGCAGCGTAGTCTTGCCGCTGCCGGTGCCTCCGGACACAACAATGTTCAGCCGGGCCTGGACACAGGCGGCAAGAAACTCGGCCACCTCCGGAGTGAGAGTCCCGAAATTGATCAAGTCCTCCACCGTCAGAGGGTTGGCAGAGAATTTCCGGATGGTGATGGTGGGCCCGCCCAGGGCCAGAGGAGGAATAATGGCGTTTACCCTGGAGCCGTCAGGCAGCCGGGCGTCGACCATGGGACTGCTTTCATCGATTCTTCTCCCCAGCGGCGCCACCATTTTTTCAATGATATGCATCACATGTTCATTGTCTCGGAAAGTAATTTCTGTCAGCTCCAGACAGCCGCCGCGCTCCACAAATACCTGTTTGGGGCCGTTCACCATGATCTCGGAGATTTCCGGGTCGAGGATTAGGGAATTGATGGGCCCAAAACCAATGACTTCGTCAATAATTTGGTTCAGCAGCTGTTGGCTTTCGGCGCGGGTGAGTGTTAGCTGTTGTTCGCTGATCACCCGCTGCACAACCTGGCTGACCTTGTCCTTCAACTCCTGAGTCTTGCTGTTGTGGTCGATGCTTTTCAACAGTTTGCTGTCGATCTCGCTTACGAGCTGTTCATGGATTCGGCCTTTCAGCTTGACAAAAGGATCCGCCTGTCTGCCGGAAGCAAGGTTGGTTTGCTGTTTTTGCTCTTCCCGTTCTTTCTGCCGTTCCAAACGGGCCAGTAACGACATGGGCGATCATCTCCTTGCAAACAGCATTCTGACCAGCGGCACCTTCACTGCGGCTTCCCGGCTTCCTGGATGAGGCTCCACAAATTCTCTGCTGATCCGCGCCAGGCTCCGGCTGAGTGAAGCTCTGGGATTCAGCATCACAGCGGGAATGCCTTGGATCGCCGCCTGCGTCGCCAGCTTAAGGTCGTACGGCACCCGCTGCCAAACGGGCTGCTGGAGATAGGAACTGAACTGTTCAACCTTGATCCCGTTGGCGCCGACCTTGTTGGCGACAATCTGCACTTTGCCGGCCATATTCAGCCTGGACAGCACATCCAGACAGCACTTGACATTCTTCAGGTTGGGCAGGTCGGGGGTAGCCACCAGCAGGATTTTGTCCGCCAGTTCAAGGCTCTGCAGCGTCGTTTCGTGGAAAAACTGCGGAGTGTCAATCACCAGGAAATCAGCGAGGGGTTTCAGCTCGGTGATCATCTGGCTGACGTGTTCTCCGGTGATCAGTTCGCCCTGTTCCGGGGTTTGGGGCGAGGCGAAAACCCGCAGCCCGCTTTCATGCTGGATCAGATAATCTTCGATGGCCTCCCGACCGTCATGATGCCAGTCGGCCATGGAGCGCTTCAACTTGAGGTTGAGAAGGAGCGGCACATCCCCGAACTGCAGGTCCAGGTCGACGAGGATCACTTCCCGCTGCTGCCTGCTCAGACCTGCGGCGAGGTTGGTGGCGATGGTGGTCTTGCCTACACCGCCCTTGGCGCTGAAAACCACGATCACCTGGGCGCTGCGGTTGGCCTGGGCATCCTTCTGCAGGCTGCGCCTGGCCTGTTCGAGACTGTACACCTGGCGGATCGTGTTCACCAACTCCTGGCCGCTGAAGGGTTTGACCAGGTAGTCTCTGGCGCCGGCCAGCATAGCTTTCCGCAGGTATTCCTGTTCGCCCTGGACGCTGATGACAATCGGCAGGCAGTCGGGAGCCACTTGGTAGATCCGTTCAGTGGCGCTGATACCGTCCAAGCCGGGCATGTTGATGTCCATCAGGACGCAGTCGGGCTGAAGTTCCTTGGCCAAGGCCAGAGCCTCGCGGCCGTCGGCGGCTTCGCCGACAACGCAGATGTCAGCCTCGAATTCCAGCAGTTTGCGGATGTTGTGCCTGGTCTCGGCCACATCATCGACTATCAGGACTTGAATGGTGCCGTCAGCCATCTTTGCTCACCTCCTCGCCGATGATCCATGGAGTCACAAAGATTACGAGCTCGGTTTGTTTGTCTTGATACTCTCTGCTGCGGAAGAGAGTGCCTAAGATCGGCAGATCCCCCAGGATGGGAATTTTTTTGATCTCCGTGCTTTCCTGGCGCTGAATCAACCCGCTGATCACAACAGTGGATCCGTGCTCAAGGTTTACAGTGGTATCAGTGCGGCGCGTGTTCAGAGCCGGGTTCCGGGACTGGAGGCGGTCGCTGGTGTTCCAATCGATGCTGCTTACTTCCGGCTGGATATGGATCCTTACCTGTTCTCCTTCCACCAGAGGAAGGATGTTCAGTTTCACACCATATTCAACCCATTCCACCGCTTGCTGATCCCCGAAGTCCAGCACCAGGGGAATCTCGCCACCTGCCAGGAACGAAGCCGGCTGTCCCGACACTGTGAGCAGGGCCGGGGCCGCTAACAGCTTGGCTTTGCCTTCCTTTTCCAAGGCCGTCAGCTGCGCTCCCAGCGGATGTGAACGGTTCATCTGCCAACTGCCGATATGTGCCACCTCTTCAAACTGGATCACATCGGCAATGAAATTGAGGCCGTAAATCAGGCTTCCCCAATTGATACCGAGCTCAGTGCCGGCGCTCCGATCCAGTTCCACCACGTGAACCTGGAGCAGCACCTGTTCCGGCTGTTCAACGACGAGCAAATCAACCACATCGCCGTAAAGCTGGGCGATTTGCATAACCCGGCTGTGTTCCCGGGCATTTTGAACCGTTCCTTCCAAAACCAGGCTGGTTCCTACCGCTGTCACCCGGACTGATTCCAAGCCGAGATGGAATGCGAGCTGATCGGCACTGCTGACTTGGCCCGGCTGTGGGTAATCGATAAAACTAATCACCGGTTGGTAAAACACCGACGCCAGGCGTTCAGCCCTCTCTTTGGCCTTGGCGTCGGGCACAATCCCTTCCAAAACCAGCGTATCTTGGTACAAGCGAACAGTGACACCCGGTTCCTGAAGGGCTGCTGCCACGTCTCTGACCAGTAACTCGGCAAACTGGCCTGGTTCCAAAGGTACAACCTCCACCGGCTGCCGGATCCGAATCAAGTCTACTACCTTGTCCGCAAAAGCTTCACCAAGGGCGGCCGCTTTTGTCTTGGCGAATTCATCTTCCACCGCTCCTTCCAGAATCAGTGTGCCGCCGATCCACCGGGCACTGACTCCTGTCCCTTCCAGAAGTTCCTCCAGTTGTTTTTCAGGGGGCTGCGGCGGATCGTCTCCGGCCAGGACGGAAACCGCGTCCAGATCAGGCCGGTCTGGTATGGGGGACGAAACCGTGATCAGATCAATCACCGGAAGCCCGGCGACTTGCGCCAACAGCAGCGTCCGTGTTTTTTCCCATTCGGACTCCACCCGGCCTTCGAGGATCAAATAACCGTGGATAATCCGAGCACTGACAGCCGGGTTGGCAATTAGGCGGTTCAGCTGATCCACAAGCTGCCTGGCGCCATCGTCCACGTGTTCCGGCGGTTCTGCCTCTACTGGTTTTGGTTTTGGTTCTGGCTCGTCGACCTGAATCAAATCCACCACCGGCATGCCAAAGGCTTTGGCAATGGCGGCAGCCCGTTCCTTGCGGTACGAATCGGCGGCCCAGCCTTCCAGAAACACAGTCTCTCCGACAATGTACACCGTTAGGTCATCGCCGATGGCCTCTTTGATCTGCGCCGCAAGCACGGCAGGTTCGGCCGCGCCGTCGGCGTCCTCCGGCTCAGGGGCGGCCGGCGCGGCGATTCCAGCGTCAGGTTCTGAGTCTACCTCAATCAAATCGATCACCTGGTAACCCAAGGCTTCCGCCAAACGGCAGGCTAAATGGCGCTCGGCGTCGCTTTCAGCCCGGCCTTCCAGAATCACAGTGCTTTGCAAAAATGTCAGCTGGATTTCGGGTGGAATCAGGCGCCGCAGCTCCTGCTTAAGCTGCTGGGACGAATCGTCCGTGGGATGGCGCAGCAGGCTGATCACAGCATCGGCATAGGCTCCAGCCAGTTTCTCGGCCCGCTCCTTCTCGCTTTCGCTGCTGACTTGCCCTTCCAGGACCAGGTGCCCGTGGGCGAACCAAGCCGACACATGGGGCAGGTTCAAGACAGTCAGGAACTCCTGAAGCAGCGTGCCGTCATCGGCGACAACCCGCAGCTGATACTCTTTCTGCCGAGTGCGCTGCCAGACATGGAGGGAAGTAATACCCACCCGCAGAGGGTTGAGCAGCAGCTGCTGTGAGTCGACTGCCGCTACATCCACCACCGCCGGATCCCCGACGGCTGCCCGGACGATGTCATCCAAACGCAGGATTCTGCTTTGTCCCTGGACCAGAATCAGCTGCTCGTCATATGCAAAGGCCGAGCCTGAAACCAATAACTGCATGGATAAGACAATCAATAAAAACCTCACACAAGCGCCAGGCCTATTCATGAACCAGCTGCACCTCCCGCCTTGTCCCCCGGTATATTTCGATCTCGATTCCATCCTTCATGTCAAGCGGTAAAGCCACCGGCGCTGAGCTGGACGAGGCTTGAGCAGGCTCGGATTTTGAAGCGACTTCGTGCCGCTCGGCCAGAGTGTCCCCATGTTTGCTGTAAGCCAGGGGTACGATGTCATGGGCTGTGGTGCCTTTGGCGGAAGCAATGCCCACCGCCTGGGGCGGCCTTAATGCCAAGCGGATTTCTCCCAGGGATTCCGCCAGCACCAGCCGTTCCGCCTGGCTGGGGCTTAAGGCGAAAGTGACACTGGTGCTCAGTTTGGCCTTTTGTTCCGCGTCGCTCTGCATCTCTTGGGCGATGGCCAGGACAGTCACATTTTGCAGGATGGTGGTGGACTGGGGTGGATCAAAAGCAAAGGTGGCAATCACATCCACCTTGTCCCCAGGTTTGATGAACCCAGCGACGCCGATCACCTCATTGACGGCGACAGTGACTGCCCGCTTGTCCTCGGGAATATTGTAGGAAAGTCCGGGCACTGTCCCTTTCGGCAGCAGCCGGCTCCACAGCACCTGTTCTCCGGCAAAGATGTCGTTGGCGGTGATTCTGCCTTGGGCGTCCTGAAGGTTCTGGACCGCGTCAGGGTGGAGTGCTTCTTTGGGGATTTTTTTCCAGGCGAGCATGTTGGCGCGGATCTCGGTGTTGGCCGGAATTTTCGTAAGGGCAACCACCACATCCACCATTTCCGCATCTTGGACAGCAGTCAGGCCGGTCAGGTAGTTATATGTCAAAAAAGCGGAAATAAGCCCCAAGCTCAGTGCAATAAACAGCAGAACTTTGCTTTTCACGTTTATACCCTCCCAGCCTACTTAATCAGCTGATAAGCAAGGAGCCCGTAATCAGGCCCGGCCGCGATTTCGCCGTCAATGACAAGGCGGATGAATCTGCCTCTGATCGTGGCATCATTCCCCTTGGCCTCCACGTCCTCCAGGTAAAAGGCGGCAAATCCCACAATCGTCACCAAATCCCGCCCCTTGACATCGAAGCTGTCCACAATCGGCACGATCGCTACACGGGCGTTGTGTTCGTACCATTTGAGCCCGGCTCCGTCCCCTGCCTGCTGCAGCCGGTACTTCACTCCGTCCCGGGTGGGCCCAGCCATGTTGCCCGGCTCGGTGTACACCTGATCCCCAACCCGCAGCACACCCTGGTAGCCGTACTTCAGGTTGTTGCGGTAGTTGTTGGCGCCTGTCCCTCCCAAGGCCAAGGCTCCGAAGTTCCCCTGCTGGCTCCCGCCGGAATGGGGGTCGTATTTGAGGATCACTGATTGCCCAAACTCAAAGTCCTGCCAGGGGACACCAACCGGGATCACGCCGCTTACTCCGGAAGCCGCTCCCACCACCGCCGCGGCTTCGGCTGAAACAGGATAGTCCTTGTATCCAAACAGACCAAGCAGATAGAGCTTGACCCGCTTTTCCGCCCTGACGTTGATCAAGCGGTTGCCGTTGCCGAGTTTAACCTCGACATTTTCCACCGCGACGTTGTTGGCTTGGCTGTATTCGTAAGCCTTGGCCACCGCCTGCTCGGGCTGCCCCGGCAGTTCCTGGACGCCGGCGAAAACCGCCGCGTCCACCGCCCGGGATAAACGCACTCGTTCCATATAGATTTGGCCCAGGTCAATCACCAGGCCCAACAAGCCGAGAAAGGCGGTCATGCCTGCCACTACCAGCACCAGAATGACGCCTGATTCATCTTTGAACTTACCCATCTCGTTCCACCCTCACTCCACGCGCATCACAGTCTTGCACTTGATTGGAAACGGATCCGGCAGCAGCACGCTCAGTGGTGTCAAAAGCGGCAGCTGCACAGTGACCTGCACAGCCACGGGTTGGCGCCTGTAGCGCCGAGTATCGTTGGGGTCAATCGAGACCATGATCGGAACATTGCCGATACCCGCCAGCGCGTCATTTACCGCCAGATAAATCTGGTCGTCCGACTGCCTTAGGGCTCCGACCCGGGCGCCCTCCCGGCTGGCATGGGCCACCAGGATGTATGTGTAGCCGATGCGGGAAAACTCGATGATGCCGAAAATGATCAGTAAAAGCACGGTTAGGGTAACGGCCAGTTCCACCAAGGCCTGGCCTTGTTCGCGGCCAAGAACTCTGCACAGCACCTGCCTTCCCCCCTAGAACGGAAATCCCAGCACCATGGCGGCTGCCGCTCCCAAAGAGATAGCTATGCCGTAGGGAAACCCCCAGTTGTTCCCGGAGGAAAAAGTGTGAAGCGGCGGAGCGGTTATTTTCTGACCGCTTGCCAAGATTGCCAGCCGGTATCCCGCCACTTTGAGGGACTGGATCAAGCTCTTTTGCCTGATCAGGACAACCACCGCCCAAACCCCGCCGATGATTGCTCCATACAAGAAAGAAGCAGCGGCAAAAGCAGGGCCCAGCAGGCTGCCGATGGCTGCCAAAAGCTTCACATCGCCGGCACCGATACCGCCCAGACAAAAGGGGACGAACAGGATCAAGAGGCCTGCCGCGAACCCCGCCAATGAAAAGAGCAGCCCCTGCCAGCCCGAAAAGACCACATTGGTCACAAGCCCGGCTGCCATCAGCGCGGCAGTCAGTTTGTTGGGGATAATCCGACTGCGGCCATCATAGTAACATGCCAGAATGAGTGCGGATAGCAGCACCGCCTTTATCAGATCCACAGCTTTCCCTCCGTTGGGTGCAAAAGCGGCAGCCTGGGGGGCGGGATTTTTGGCTGCCGCTCTGCGCATTGGTTTTAGCTATAGGGGAGTTATGTTCCTGAGATTCCGTCGATTTCATCTCCGATGCTTCTGAATATGTCCGCAATCTTGGGGCCCAAGACTACTAATGCCCCGATCACCACGATGGCGATCAACGCAAGAATCAACCCGTACTCAACCATGCCTTGTCCGCTTTCGTCGAACAGCAGACGCTTCAGCTGAGCCAACATGTTCTTTCCCTCCTCACAGTTTTTGCCACTCCGCGAGCCGAAAAAAGGGCACTCCACGGGTGCCCAAATGTACAGAGAGTTCTTCGGCAGCCCGGCTGTCATAGCACTGAAGCCTTAGACCCGTGGCTTTGTGTCCTTACCTTTCGGTAAGTTTACCTTTTCGGAGTTATGTTTTTTGTAATGTAATCTTAACATGGGTTTTTCAGGAATTTAATCAGGCAATGGTCCTATTTTTCTGGGACTATGGCTGAAACAAGAATAATGTTTTATAATAAGAAAAATACCCGAGGAGGGATTTGATGATCACTCTCAACGATGTCCGCAGCAACCCCAACTTCCAGTTGATGATCGAACGCGCCTGCGATTACCTGACTGCGCGAGGATATACAGAACACGGGATGCGGCATGTCACTTACGTGGCTAACACCACCGCAGCCATCCTGGCGGAGCTTGGTTTTGACGCCCGCACCGTTGAACTGGGGGCAATCGCCGGATACCTCCACGACATCGGCAACATGCACAACCGCAAACACCATAGTGTCACCGGCGCCAATCTGGTGTTCATGGAGCTTAGGGAAATGGGCATGGACCTGGCGGAAATCTGTGAGATCACAACCGCCATCGCCAACCATGAGGAAGAGATCGGAAAAGCAGTCACACCGATTACCGCCGCTCTGATCATTGCCGACAAGAGTGACGCCCACCGCACCAGGGTGAACCGGGCGATTGACGCGGATCAGCCTGGGATGAACATCCACGACCGGGTCAACCTGGCCATCACCGACTCCCAGGTGTCGGTGGACGCCCGCGCCAAGACGATCACCCTGGAGATTCAGTTCGACCAGTCATCATGCCAAATCATGGATTACTTCGAAATATATCTCAACCGGATGAACATGTGCAAAGAAGCCGCGGCCATGCTTGGGTGCCGCTTCCGCCTGGTGATCAACGGGCTTGAGCTTTTAGGCCATTTGGGGCAGCATCCCCAACTAAAAAAAGCCGGGGCTTAGCGCGCTAAGCCCTGACTTTCACCAGGCCGTTCTGCACGGCGTATACTGCCGCTTGTGTCCGGTCTTCCACGTTCAGTTTCCGCAGCAGACTTGTGACGTGGTTCTTCACCGTCTTTTCGCTGATATAGAGGTGCTCTGCGCACTCCTTGTTGCTCATGCCGTCGACGATGCACTGGAGGACTTCCAGTTCGCGTCTGGTCAAGCTTTGGACATCCGCATCCTGGATCACCGCGGGATAAGTGCCGGCATGCTGCTGTTTGACCAACTCGTGGAACTTCGTCATCACTTTTTCCATCAAAGAAGCGGGATAGAACGAATCTCCCTCGGCCACCCTTTTGATGGCCTGGACCAGGTTGCTCAATTCGCTGTCCTTGAGAATGTAGCCCTGCGCCCCGGCCCGGATCATTTCCGCTATGTACTCTTCCTGGTCGTGAATAGTCAGGGCGAGGATGGGGATTTTGTTCTTGGCGCAGATCTGGCGCGTCGCCTCAATTCCGTTCAGTTTCGGCATATTGATATCCATCAGAATCACATCGGGCTGAAGCTGTTCCGCAAGCCTCACCGCTTCCTGGCCGTCCAGTGCCTGCCCCACCACTTTGATCTGGTCAGTCATGTCCAACAGCTGAACCAGGCCTTTGCGCAGCAGCGAATGGTCATCAGCAATCAACACTTTAACCGTCCGCCTCACCGCTTTCACCCCTTTTGCTTGAGCGGGATCACCACACTCACCCGTGTGCCTTCTCCCTTTTTGGAACGGATTCGGAAAACGCCCCCAAGAAGCTCAACCCGTTCCCGCATCCCATAAAGGCCGAAATGATCTCCTCCGGCCAGCCTCTCATTCAATCTCTCCACCTCGAAACCGGCACCGTTGTCTTCGATTACGGCGCTGATTCTGTCGGTTAAAAACTCGAGCTTCACCTGGACAAGCGATGCACTGGCATGCTTGCGGGTGTTGTTGATTGCCTCCTGCACAACACGATACAGTGCGATCTCGATGGCCGAGTCCAGGCGGCATTCGGTGCCGATCAGGTTGAACTGGATTTCCATGCCTGACTGCTCCTGAGCTTCGTCGATCAACCGTTTCACCGCCGGCACCAGCCCCAAATCGTCCAACACCATCGGCCGCAGGTTGTGGATGATCTTCCGGATCTCGCTGAGGCTTTCCTTAACGGCGGATTTGAGATCCTGCAGCTCAGCCCGGAGTTCATCCATGCGGTTCACATCAAAGAGCCGTTCACAGATCTCGGCTTTTAATACCACGTTGGCCAGGTCCTGGGCGGGGCCGTCGTGAATTTCCCGGGCCACGCGCTTGCGCTCGTCTTCTTGCATCTTGATGATTCGCTGACCCAGCTGGTAGCGCATGTGGATGTCGGCCAGCTGTTCGTTGAGCCCTTCCAGGTTGCCTCTCAGGAATTCGAGAGCGATATCCACCTGGGATACCGACTGTTCTGCCTTGGCCACCAAACGGGAAATATGGAGCAGAGCCTGTTCCTGCTGGATCCGCTGTTTCTGCAGGTTCTTTTCCCGCTCCCGCGCCGCCGCCAGAGTCTCCCGCAGCCGATCAGCCTGCCGGTAGACCGCTTCCCTGGATGCCTCTCCATAGCGGGTGAAATTGCGGCTTACTTCCGCCAGGCGGATTCTGATCAGGCGGAAATCATGCTCCAGCCGCTCAACCTCTTCGATAGTGGCGGCTATCTCCTGCTTCAACTGGGCAATGGCCATGGAGATGCGGTTGAACTCGGCCTGGGCTACTTCCACAATTTCAAACATCTGCTCCTTGCTGTCGGCCAACACATCCACAGCATGGACCAGGATTTCCTCGATTCGCTTGGGATCCAGCTCAGTGCGCAATTCAACTGCCCCCTGGCGTAAAAGTCGGTGTATAACATATTTCAGCGTCACAGCCTCCATTCCCTGCCAAAGTGAGCCTGATCAAAGCAGGTCCTAGAAAATTAGGACCTTAGGCACATTAAAATGGCTGGTTCTTCCAGTTATAATAGCTTTGGGGGCGGAACGAAGGAGCAGGCCAAGATGCGCCCACATTGGTTGTTGTTTGTATTACTGTGCACTTTAACCTTTGCCGGATGCTACCGGCTGAAACCTGAGCCCCTTTCCACAGCCCAGATCATCGACGGGCAGGTTGAAGAACTAGAATCGGCCCTCGGCAAACTGGACTATGCCAAGCTGCAGGAACTACTCGCCGACCAGTTGATCCTGGACTGGGAGACTGTCAGCAAGGATGATCTGGACAAGATCATCGCTTTCATCGGTGATTA
The DNA here is from genome assembly GCA_900019385.1 of uncultured Clostridia bacterium. Classification (GTDB taxonomy): domain Bacteria; phylum Bacillota; class Limnochordia; order Darwinibacteriales; family DTU012; genus DTU012. The sequence goes on along the minus strand of FIZJ01000011.1, from coordinate 50,803 downwards.
CGATGAGATTGAAAAGGCAGTTCTCACAGAGCTCGGCCGCTCGATCCTCGACGGAAGCGTGGTTGTCGATGCCGAACTGTACCTGGAGCTGATCAAAAACCAGGAGAAGTACATCCAGACTAAAACCTTCAGCATTGTCTTTGAAAACTTCGGCACCAAATGGACGGGGGATCGCTGGTTGATCACCAGTATGATCTCCTACACAAGCGGTGAATACCAATACAAGAATCCGGCAGTGGATCCTGATGAGCTGCTCGATCGGTTTGCAGAGTGCCTGCTGGCCAAATCGTTCGCTGATCTCCCTGATTTGCTGGCTTACACGATTGTCGCCAGTCACGGTAGCTCCGTGACCTACTACCGCAACAACCATCAGTTCATCGCCCTAATGGCCAATGACCTCCAAGGGATTGAGCTGACTGAACTGCGGTTCGCCAACCGCCAGTACACTATGCACCAGGCGGCTCTTCAGGTGACTGCCGATCTTGAGGCAGTCTTCGTACTGAAAGGGGAAACGGTGAGCAAATCCACACCGGTAAGCTTTTTCTGCTTGGACATACAAGGAGGGTTGGTAATCAGCCGGATTGAATACACGCCCCGATTCTTCGGCCTTTACTAGCCCCCATGCATGGCAATTCCGCTGACACAGAAAACACGAGCCAATCCAGAGGCGATTGCTCGTGTTTTCTGTGTTTAGAGATCAGAACCGGTGGCTAACTCCACCACCAGGCTTGCCGCCGTTTTGCTGTTGATCACAGCCTGATCAGCGCCGGGGATCAGCGGAAGGCTGAACTCCCTCCGTGATTCTGCCAGTATCAGCCTGGGCGGAATGCTGACTTCCTTAACCAGCGCCCCTGCCCGATAGAGCCTGAGCACCCCGTCGAAAAAGATGTGGCAGGTATTGGGGTTGGCCGCTCTAATCCGCAGATTCGCCGCATCACAGCCTAAAACCTCCAGCTGCGCCGGCTGCGCAGGCCGTTCCAAACTCAGGGCGAACAGGACCGCCACCCGCAGGCTGACAGGCTCTGTGGGATCCTGAAGATTGATGTACAAAACCGGCGTGATAGCCGTGAAATCGGCTCTTGCCAGCGCAACCTGGATTTGAGCGGCGGATTCAGGCTCCAGGCGGCAGTTGGAAACAGGAAGGTGAAGCCAATCCTGCTCTTGGCCGGCTGCATTGTCCAACACTACCGTACCGTCTTCCTGCAAATCAAACCAGCCCCATTCCAGGTTCACATCCACTGGATGGGCCTTGGAGTTGTAAAGGGTCACTGTAAACATTTGTCCCTGCTCCACCTGGTAGGCGTCGATCACCACTGGAGAGACCTTGACCGCCGCGGCGGCGCCGGCGCTGAGCGACAGGACTGCCGCCAAGCATAGAATCCAGCGCTGTTTGATCATATGATCGGCACCAACGTCAGCTGGATTTGCGTCTGATAGGTACCCGGCGGATCATTGAAGTCTGCTTCGAAGCGGAGGGGGATGTCCACCACAACGCCCTGGTCGTCGGTGGGGGGTTGGTTTACATAAACACGCTGTGCAATTGTGCCAAGCTCCCCCCATACTCCAAGAAAATCATATGTATAGATTCTCGAACAAAACATCACCCCGGAGCCATCCGGCCCTGTCGCCGACTGTGTGCCAGAAATCCTAAGCTCCCAAGTGACATTGGCCTTGACAATCGCCTGCACCGTCTGCTCCACCGAGGAACCAGGCGGCACCGGCGCGAACGCGATGCTGGATTCAGTCAGTTCCAGAGAAGTGTAGGGTTCGACAGTGAAGCTCACCTGGAGTGTTTCGGCAGCCGCGCATACAGGCAGCGCCGCAGTCAATCCCAGCACCAGGGCTGCCAGGCAAAGGCTCCGGGCCGGGCTGTTTTTTCTAGGCCTTGCCAACATGATCATCCTCCTAGACTGGACACCGCTCCCGAGGGCAAGTCAATAATAACATATACTGAGTTATCTGTCAATTCTGTACTTACCTTGTGCCGAGGATCCAAAAAGGCGCTTCCCCACTGCTTGGAAAAGCGCCTTCCTTACTGTCCGATGATGTTATGCCTTGCTTGCTTCCAATGCCTGCCGGAGAACTTCCACTTTGTCCAGCTGTTCCCACGGCAGATCAAGATCAGGCCGGCCGAAATGCCCGTAAGCGGCGACTTGCCGGTAAATCGGCCTTCTCAGCCCCAGATTGCGGATAATCGCTTCCGGGCGCAGATCGAAGTGCTTCCGCACCAATGCTTCGATATCGCTTTCAGGGATTTTGCTGGTCCCGAATGTTTCGACACGCACCGCTACCGGCCGAGCCACACCTATAGCGTAGGCGATCTGGATTTCCGCCCTGTCTGCCAAGCCTGCCGCCACAATGTTCTTCGCCACCCAGCGAGCGGCATAGGATCCGGATCGGTCGATCTTGGTGGGATCTTTGCCGGAAAACGCCCCTCCGCCGTGGCGGGCCATACCGCCGTATGTATCCACAATGATCTTCCGTCCTGTCACACCCGCGTCGCCCTGGGGCCCACCGATGACAAACCGGCCGGTGGGATTGATCAGGTACTTGGTGTTCTGCCGGAGCCTCTCCGGGATAATCGGCTCAATCACATGCTCCATCACAGCTTGGGTTATTTGTTCATGGGCCACGTCCGGGTGATGCTGGGTGGAGACAATGACGGTGTCAACTCTGACTGGTGTGTCGCCTTCATATTCCACTGTCACCTGAGTCTTGCCGTCCGGCCTCAAGAACGGGACAATCCCCTGCTTGCGCACTTCCGCCAACCGTCGGGCCAGCCTGTGGGCAAGCACAATCGGCATCGGCATCAATTCAGGTGTTTCATTGGCGGCATATCCGAAGACAATGCCTTGATCCCCGGCGCCGGTTTGGGAAAACTCGTCCTGTTCACCGCTGCGTATTTCCACTGCCTGATTGACACCTTGGGCGATGTCCGGCGACTGCTCTTCCAGCGAGGTCAAAACAGCGCATGTGTCGGCGTCGAAACCATATTTCGCCCGGTCGTAACCGATTTCCCGCACCACATCCCTTGCGAGCCGAGGTATGTCCACATAGCATTCGGTCGTGATTTCGCCCATGACCAACACCAGGCCGGTGGTCACTGCCACTTCACAGGCCACACGGGCATAGGGATCCGCCGCCAGGATGGCATCCAACACTGCATCGGCGATTTGATCGCAGATCTTGTCCGGATGCCCTTCTGTTACTGATTCAGACGTGAACAAATGACGTCTGGGTTGCATAGAATCACCTACTTTCAACTGTGAAGAAAAAAGCTCCCCAGCCCCAGGGAGGACGATTCTCATGTACCATACTAGCATTTGCTTCCATGGGTGTCAATAGCAGGGGCTGTTTAACCATTTAAACCCCCGCCTGCACATGTTATACTATCTATGATCTGTGTATTTGATACAGATACATTTCCGTTGGGAGAGTGAACATATTGCCGGATCTGCCGATTTATCTCGCAAACCCAGCTCCGTTCCGCCGGGAACGGGAGCCGGTCAGCGGTGGAGTCCCGATTCCTTTCGAGGAAGCAGTGACCTCAACCGACACCTTTGCTCTATATGATGACCACCAACAGTCTGTACCGTGCCAGTTTACCCCCTTGGCCTGGTGGCCGGGGAAAGAGCGGATCAAGTGGGTGCTGCTGCACTTTCAGGCCGATGTCCCACCAGAAAGCACCCGGACCTACTACCTCCGCATCAATCCGCAGGCGCCGCACCCTCAAGCTTCCAGGCGGTGCATCGCCGCGGCCGATCCCGGCCCGAATCACACCTGGATCCGAGTGGATACAGGGAAGCTGAAAGCTGAGTTCGGCATCAACCAACCCCCTGCTCTATCCGGTACCGGTCTTCAGCTGAAAACAGCCGATGGTCTGCTGCTGCCGGGGCCGGCGCAGACCCTCCAACTAGATGAAAACGGCCCGGAGCGGGCGGTTGTCTGCATCAAAGGGCAGTTTGTGGATGCAGACCAAAACCCAGCCGGTTTCGCTTATACATACCGCTTCGAGTTCTACCGCGGTCACACCTTCGTACGCCTGTTTTCCACCATCACCTGCACCGCAGGGGGGCAGATATTGAAAGACGCAGCCTGGGTTGTTCCCAATCCCTGGGGCGAAGCGGCTGTCTATGCAGGCACGACCGACACTGTCCCTGAGCCAGAGGCCGCTTTATCGGGACAAGAAATCTATGTCCTGCAGGATACACCTGATCAATGTGTTTACAACAGCGGTGGAACATCCTTCATCAAAGACCAGCGGTTCCAAGGCTGGATCCACAGTCCAGAGGTTTCCGCAGCTGTAAGGTTTTTCTGGCAGATGTTCCCCAAGAGCCTGGAAGCCGACGGAGGCCAGATCCGCGTAGGCCTTTTGCCGGAGAAATCCCGGATCAAGGACGAGTTCCCTCCCACTTCGGAGTTTTCCGGGCGCTACCACTTGGCTGTGGGCGAGTCGCGCACCCATGAACTGATGCTGTGCTTTCACAGCGGAGACAATGCATTGGACCCGGCTTCGCTCAATCATATTTTTGCCGGATTCAACCAGCCGATGATTCCCACAGCGCCGTGGCAGTGGTATGCTCAAAGCGGCGCTTTGGGCGACCTCACCGCCCGCGCGGAAGCGTTTCCCGAATTCGAACTGTTGGCCGACAGATCGCTGGCGATGATCCTGGACCGCCGTCAAAGCTTGAGACTTTACGGCGACCGCCACTTCGGTGATGATCTGCTCTCCCAGCCGGATGTCTGGAACAACTGCGAATACGATTACCCCCACGTAGGTGTTTTGATGTTCCTCCGGGGCAGCGGCACCGGCTGGTACCACGAATTCGCCCTGCCGGCGGCGCGGCACATGCTCAACATCGATATCGCCAATGCCGGGCCCACATCGGGGATGGTCTATCCCCACAGCGCCCAGCATAACAGCGCCGATCCCAAATTGGGATCCCACGCTTGGCTCCAGGGCTTGTTGGAGTATCATGTCCTCTCCGGGGACTACCTTGCCCGGGAGGTTGCTGAAAACACCGGGCGATTGTGGTGCCGGGGCATTCTCGCCAGTGAAGAGCTCTACGGGACGGAGCGGGCGCTTACCTGGCCTCTCATCGCCATGCTCGCCTGCTACCAGATCTTCGCCGAGCCGGAATACCTCAAAGCGGCCCAGCGATTAAAAAGCCGAGTCGTGTCTTTGTTCAACCACGAACTCGGCCATTTCGAAGGCTGTATGATGCGGGAGCATTATCCGCCATCGTACTGGCAGGTCTTTTTGATTGGCTCCCCGGTTTTGGAATCGCTGGTAATGTATGACCAGATGTTCCCGGACGAAGAAGTCCGCTCGGTGATCGTGGCCATTGCCAGGCGGCTTGCCCGGATCAACTGGATCGAGGAACTCGGCGTTTGGGAATACCCCAAACCGCGCTGGGCGCAGCTCTCGGAGCGGGTTCATACTCCGAAAAACGACCGCATGGTTTCGCCGGGTGTCGGCTATGCATACCTTTACAGCGGCGATCAGGAGCTGTGGGAAAAAGCTGTCACCGCCTTCACCAACCGCTGTGATCAGATCGACCAGGACGGCAAGACCATGGCCCAGTCCCTCCGCTTCGGTGTGCGAATGCCCGCCTTGATGGCCAAGGTCGACGCGAAGCTTACTGGGAAATAATTTCGATTTCCTCGCTCACAAACCGCGACGATACCGCCCAGACCTTAATGGTGCCGGGCTTTGTTTTTGTCTTGATCCAGGCGGCAATGCAGCCGCCGATCAGCACCACTTGCTTCGGGCCCACCACTTCTCCCGGCCCGTCCACTTCGATGGAGATGAAGTCATTGATGTACGGAACCACGTTGCCCACCTGATCGACAATGCGGAAAACGACCCTGGTGACGTCGCTGCCGTCGGCGTCAAGCAGCTGATGGTCGGCCTTGATTTCCAGCTTGCTGGCAACCGGGTTCTTGATGAACTTCTTGACCGCGGCCGCCTTGCCGTTGACATAGCCGATGATCTCCCCGTCATACCACTGGGATCCCCATTCACCGAGAATGCCGGGGGCATGTCGGATCACCACCGGCGGATACTTCACACCTGGGAACTGGAGCCGGTCGGGGAAAAACTTGCCGACACTCTGCCCGTCCACCTTGATCTCCACACAGTCGCAGTTGGTGAAGACCACCAGGGGAAACACTCCGCCAATGCTCCGCTCGCCTCTGGCCCACAGGGTTACCGGCGATAGGACAACTTCTGTTTCAGGATCAACCTGGCTCCGGTAAGCGTCCGCAGCGAACTTGGGGATTCGGAACATATCCATCACACCGTGATAACAGATCCGGTCACCCGAACCAAACTGATAATGCGTGTTGTAGTCGAAGGCGCACCAGCCCACGGTCCCGGCGATGTGAGGATCCAGGCCAGCGGCGCTCAGAACCCGCATGTGGCGCAGGGCGTGCTCCATCAGCCGCTCTTCATGGTCAAAACGTTTGGTGGGGTACATGTGCCCGTTATACTCCGTCACAATGTAGGGCACATAGTGATCCAGGCCGGTGACCACCCGTTGGTCCCGCAGCACCAGATCACCCCCTGAATGGGCGAAATCATTCATGGTGTAGACATCTTCCAAGAACTCGCTGTGGCCGTGAAACCTGACTCCGCAGGTCTGGCGGGTGGGGTCCAGCTCTCGGGCGATGCGGTTGGTTTCGGTGTAGAAGTCATGGTCGTCCCGGGATTCGTTGATCCGCACTCCCCACAAAATCACAGAAGGGTGGTTCCAATCTCTTTGGATCATTTCCCGTACGTGGCTGCATGCCAGTTTCTTCCACTCGGCATCGCCGATGTGCTGCCAACCGGGAATCTCCTCGATGACCAAAAGTCCGATCTCGTCGCAGCGGTCCAGGAAGTGTCGGGATTGAGGGTAATGGCTGGTCCTGACTGTATTCAGATGCAGCTGGTATTTCAGAATGTCCGCGTCGTCCCGCTGGGCCCGCTTCGGCATGGCGTAACCTACATAAGGCCAGGCCTGGTGCCGGTTCAAGCCCCTGATTTTCACCCGGCGCCCGTTGAGGAAAAATCCATCCGGCCGGACAACCGCCTCCCTAAAGCCGATCCTGTCAGTATAACTGTCTTCCGTGGGCAGGTTGGTCCTCAGGCTCACTATCAGCTGATACAGGTTCGGTGTGTCCAGATCCCACAATTCCACTTCTGCAAGATCGGTCAGTCTCATTGTCTCCACAATGATGCCGCGCGTGGTTAGCTCTACGCTGCGGAAGGCTTGGGCGACAACCTTGCCGCCGCGGCTCAATACTGCCTGCAGTTCGCCCGTCACCGCATTGTTGAGCGGATTATTGATGTAAACATCCACTTCCAGCTCTCTGGCCTCGGTTAGGACGTTTTTCGGCTTAGCAAAGACGTTTTCGATGAAAATGGGATCGACTGCTCTAAAGTTCACTTCCCGGTAGATACCACCGTAACAGAGATAATCCATCACGTGTCCGAAAGGCGGGATATCGGGACGTTCGGTGGAATCGACCACCACCACCAGTTGGTTCTCGCCGCCGAAGTTGACGGCATGCGTGATTTCACATGAAAACGGCGTGTAGCCGCCCCGGTGTGATCCTACAAGCACTTGGTTGAGGTAAACCTCGGCGGCGGCCATCACCCCTTCGAAGTCAAGAAACAGGCGCTTGCCTTGATCCGATGGATCAATGTCCAACTCCCTCCTGTATGTGGACACAAACTGATAATCCCGCTCGTCGAAATAATTGTAGGGGATTTCCTTGTTGGCATGGGGAAGGGTCACTTCCTGCCATGCATACCCGTCAAAATCATTTTGCAAAAAAGCTTCGGAAAAGTTGTCGCAGTACTGCCAGCCCTGCAATAGGCCGATCACCTTCCGCATGGATCTGCTCCTTTCCAATAATTGTTAATCCACAATACTGTCCAAAGCCTCTTCCAACAGGCTCCAATCGTAATCTCTGCCGAAATTGGCCAGGCCCACTTCCCCGATCCGGTTGGGGATGACAAACCAGAGCTGATCGCCTACAGCTTTCTTGTCGTGCATCATCGCCGCCGGAATATGTGGCCTTGCTTCCGCCGGAAGCTTGACCGGCAGCCCGTACCGCTCAAGCAGGCGGATAACCCGCTCGGCTTCTTCTTGGCTCATACAGCCGATCAAAGTGCCCAACCTGCAGGCGGCGGCCATCCCCACCGCCACCGCTTCGCCGTGGCGGTATGCCGTATACCCGGTCACATTTTCCAGGGCATGGCCCACAGTATGGCCGAAATTCAAGATCGCCCGCAAACCCTGATCCCGCTCATCTTTGGCAACGATCTCCGCCTTGATTTCACAAGAGCGGCGGATCGCCGCCTCCAAGCACTCGGGATCACAAGCGAGCACTGCCTCCGCATTCGCCTCCAGGAAGCTGAACAGGTGCTCGTCCCAGATGATGCCGTATTTAATCACTTCCGCCAAGCCGGCGATCAGTTCCCGCCTTGGCAGAGTGGAGAGAACGGCTGCGTCAGCCAAGACCAGCTCAGGACGGTGGAACGCGCCGATCATGTTTTTGCCCAGAGGGTGGTTTACCGCCACCTTGCCGCCGATACTGCTGTCAACCTGGGCAAGGAGTGTGGTGGGAATCTGGACCAGCGGCACTCCCCTGAGGTAAACCGCCGCCGCGAAACCCGCCAGATCACCGACCACCCCGCCCCCAAGGGCGATGACGAGCGTTTTCCGGGAAAGGCGCCGCTTCAGGGCGTAACTTAAGATCCGCTCAGCCATGTCCCAGCTTTTGTGCTGCTCGCCGTCGGGCATCACAAAGGTGTGGACTCTTCTGCCGCTTTGCTCCAGTGCCTGTTCCACCGGTCCGCCGTAGAGGGGGTACACCGTCTCATTGCTCACAAGCAGCACCTCTTCAATCCTGCTGATGGCCGGTGTCTCACCTAGGTAAGCGCCGATCCGCTGAAGCAGGCCGGAACCGATATAGATGGGGTAGCTGGATGTGGGAGTTGTAACCTGCAGCTTGGCCGCAGGTTTACCGCCGTTTTTATTCGGATGCAATGACCACGCCTCCCAACTGAGCAAGGGTCTGCGGGAAACCGGGATATGACACCGCCAGACATTCGGCTCCCATAATCCTGGTCTGGCCTTCCGCCGCCAATCCAATCACCGCCAGCGCCAAGGCAATGCGGTGATCCCCGCGGCTGTCCACCACAGCGCCGGCAAGGGCCTTGCCGCCGGTGATGCGCAGCCCATCCGGCAGTTCCTCAATCTCGGCTCCCAGCTTTCGCAGTTCGCCGGCGATGGCGGCGATGCGGTTGCTTTCCTTGACTTTCAATTCCTCAGCATCGCGGATTACGGTGACCCCTTCTGCCAAACATGCCGCCGCAGCCGCCACCGGGATTTCATCGATGGCCCGGACCACCAGTTCTCCCCCGATGGCAACCCCGGAAAGCTCACTTGATTCGACAATCAGATCACCCACCGGTTCGCCCATGCTTTCTCGACGGTTAGTAACGGTAATCTTGGCGCCCATTGATGTAAGGATGTCGATGATGCCGCTCCTAGTCGGGTTTAACCCTACATTATGAATCTCTATCCTGGAATCAGGCACAATACAGCCTGCCACCATCAAAAACGCGGCAGAAGACAGATCACCTGGAACCACAAGGCTGCAGGGACTTGGAGCATGCCCGCCCTTCACTCTCACTTTTAGCCCGTCAACGTCTATGGGCACACCAAAAGCCTGCAGCATGATCTCCGTGTGATCCCGGGACTTGGCCGGCTCCACCACTTCCGTCCAGCCGTCGCAAAACAGCCCAGCCAAGAGCACAGCGGATTTTACCTGGGCGCTGGCCACTTCCGTCTGGTATGCAATCGGCTTCAGATTCCCTCCGGCGATCGCCAAAGGCGCCAGATTCCCCGACTGCCGCCCCATGATGTCAGCGCCCATCAGCTTTAGAGGCTTGGTAATCCGCCCCATGGGGCGCCGCCTCAGCGAGGCATCGCCTGTGAGCACACTGGTGAAGTTCTGCCCGGCTAAAATCCCGCTCAAAAGGCGGATTGTGGTGCCGGAATTCCCGGCGTCCAGAATATCTTCTGGTTCGGACAAGCCATCCAAGCCTCTGCCTTCGACCCAGACGACGCCGTCTTCCCATTCCACATTGATACCGAGTTTTCTCATGCAGGCCGCCGTCTGGAGGCAGTCATCGCTGAACAGGAAGTTTTCGATCCGCGAACTGCCCTCAGCCAGGGCTGCCAGCATCACTGCACGGTGGGAAATGGATTTGTCCCCTGGCACAGTCACCTGGCCCCGGAGCTGTTTGCTAGTGCCGACTGTCAATACTGCCATTTTCTTTCCTCCGCCCTCGCTTTGCATTGATTATATCCTAAATATGGCAGTTGTGACAACTCTTTTGGTTGGCGATACGGGACGAGAGGAATCTTGCGGATCGATGGCTAAAAGTAATAGTAACGCGAAACAGGGAGGGATAGGTTTGCAACGGATTGATTTGGAGAAATACACACCTTTGCTAGCCGGTTATACAGAGCTGCGGGCGCAGGAAAACCACGTCGTATCGATTGGGTTTCTCAAAGGCAGCAACGTCCGGAATGTCCAGTCCACCACCAGCGGCATTTGCGCCCGGGTTTACCAGCATGGTTCCTGGGGTTTTGCCTCTAGTCCGGATTTTACCGATGAAAGTGTCAGACAGGTAATCAAAGCCGCTTCCGCCAACGCCGCTTTCCTCGACGGCAAGCAGAACAAAGGCAAGCCGGATTTGCCGGCGAAACCGCTGAGAGCGGAGCATGACTTTTCCACCAATAAGCCTCGGCTTACACAGAAGCAGCTGATCGAATTCACCAAGCAGGTTGATCAGTATATCGCCGAGAAATACCCTGATCTGGCCAGCCGCTATGTGAACCTGAACTGCCTCGACATGGAAAAGCAGCTGCTTACTTCCGACGGTTCCCACGCATACTCCTTCAACCCCCGGGCGCTGATCTCGATCACCATGACCATGGACAAGGACGGCAATCCCGTCGAGCTGTTCGATGTCTTCGGCAGCCGGGGCCAGTTCGAGGATGTCTTCAACGATCCTGCCGATCTTTATAAGGATATAGACCTCCTCTATGAGCAGCTGCGCCACAAGGTGGAGGGAGTATACGCCGAACCAGGGGTCAAAGACTGCATCCTCGACGCCGATCTCGGCGGGATCCTGGCCCACGAAGCCATCGGCCACACCACTGAGGCGGATTTGGTCCTGGGGGGGTCGGTGGCGGCCAGATTCATGGACAAACAAGTAGCCAGCCCCTTGATCAGCCTGGTTGATTTCGCCCACCACGCCCTCGGCGAGCTCTGCCCCATGCCCATCTTTGTGGATGACGAGGGGACCGAGGCGGAAGACGCGGTGATCATCGATCAGGGTATTCTCAAGACCTATCTGCACAGCAAAGAAAGCGCGCTCCACTACGGTGTCAAGCCAACCGGCAACGCCCGGGCCTGGTCTTTTTCCGACGAACCGCTGATCCGGATGCGCAACACAGCGATCCTGCCGGGCAAAGACAGCCTCGAGGACATGATCGCCTCCATCGACGACGGGTACTACCTGATCCGCCCCAACAACGGGCAGGCGGACACAACCAGCGAGTTCATGTTCGGAGTCGTCCTCGGGTATGAAATCAAGAACGGCAAACTGGGCCGCGCCATCTTCGACACAACTATCTCCGGCGTAGCCTTCGATGTGCTGCAGACAGTCACCATGGTCTCGAACGACATGAAATGGTCTGTCGCGGGAATGTGCGGCAAAAAGCAGCCCATGCCTGTTGGTATGGGTGGCCCGGCCATTAAGTGCAAAGTTAACATTGGAGGGCGGTAAAAATGATGGAACGGGAGATTATCAGCTATACCCTGGAACAGCTGAAAGCCAAAGGCATGGATGCCAGCTGCTCGCTGAATCAGAGCACGAAGTACGAGATGAACGTCGAAACGGGAAAGATCACTTTGATCCGCACCGTTTTCAACAACGGGCTCAGCCTGTATGCCATCAAAGACAACAAAAGCGGCAGTTATAGTGTGAACAAGCTTGACCGGGAGACAATCGATCAAGCGATCGCCACTGTCGTTGAGATAGCCGAATCCAGCGAACCGGATCCTGCACATGCCATAGCGGAATACCAACCATCGGAAGTATTTTGCGCCGGGCCTCGCAAGCCGGACGAGGATCTGATGTACACCCGGTTGGAAGGGTTTTTGGAACAGGTGAAAAGCCGGTATCCCAAGATTATCGTGGAAAACGCCTACCTTGATTTCACCCATCAGATTCGCTTCATCGCCAACACCAACGGGACGGATTTCACAACCGAAAAAGGGATCTACCGGTTCACCAGCATGTTCTCTGCCCACGACGGCGATCTGAGTTCATCGTTCAATTACACCGGCTTCGCGGCGCAGGAGCTGGATCGGGAGCTTTTGGACTACGGCAGCTTGGACACCCTCCTGGCCCAGTCCTGCGAGCAGATTACCACCCAGACTCTTTCGGGCAAATTCGTCGGCGATGTGATCATCACCCCCGACTGCTTGAGCGATTTCCTAAGCTATGTGTTTGGCATCACCATCTACGATGGAGCGCTGATCTCCGGCACCAGTGTCTTCAAAGACAAGTTGGGGCAGCAGGTGGCCGATCCCCGTTTGGTGATCCATTCCCGCCCGGTCTCGCCTGAGGTCGCCGACGGGTATTTTGTCACCGGTGACGGATACAAGGCGGAAAACTGCACCATCATCGACCATGGCGTCCTCAAGACTTTCTTGCTCACCTTGTACGGAGCCAACAAGACAGGGCTGCAGCGGGCGGTGAACAATGGCGGATGCTATGTGATTGAGCCCGGAGAAAAATCGCTTGATGAGATCATCAGCCAAGTCGACAGAGGAATCATAGTCGCCCGCTATTCAGGCGGCTATCCAAGCCAGAACGGCGATTTCTCCGGTGTGGCCAAGAACAGCTACTACATCGAAAACGGTAAAATCCAGTATCCCATCAGTGAAACCATGGTTTCTGGAAATCTAATCAGCATGCTCAAAAACATCGTTGATATCTCCAAAGAACGAGTCGACTTCGGTGCCGGCATCTATCCATGGATCGCCTTTTCCGGAGTGACCATTTCCGGAAAATAACCGGATCTGCCTTGATACGGGGAGCTGGGTTTGCCGGCTCCCTTTTTTTGCGGCATAAAATTCCCCGGCTGCCGCATCATAGGTTTGAGGCCAGCCCTCAAGAGGAATCTCGTCTTGATTTGCCGAAAGTGTCCGTGACGCCGCAGCCGACATATGCTAGAATAAACTAAGCAGAGAGGGGATTTTCTTGGAAGTCTATCTTGATCACAGCGCCACCACACCGGTGGATCCGGAAGTTTTGGCGGCCATGGAACCGTACTGGCACCAGCATTTCGGCAATCCATCCTCACCTCATCTTTTGGGAGCGGAAGCATCGTCGGCTTTAACCCAGTGCCGCAGGTATCTCGCCCAAGCGCTGCGCGTCTATCCTAACGAAATTTGCTTTACCAGCGGCGGCACTGAATCGAATAACCTGGCCATCCTGGGATACGCCCGTGCCCAATATAAACCGGGGCATATTATCACCACAGCGATCGAGCATCCGTCGGTGCTGAACCCAATCAGCTACCTGACGGCAAGCTGCGGATGGCGGGCCACACTGCTTCCTGTAGACAGCAGCGGCAAGATCGACCCAGGCGATCTGTCCCGAGCCATCAGCCCTGACACCGTCTTGATCAGCATCATGCTGGTGAATAACGAAATCGGCTCGATCCAAGATATGGCTGAGATCAGCCGTGTCATTGCAGCCGCCAACCAAGGCCGCCGGCAGAAAATCGTGTTTCATGTCGACGCCTGCCAGGCATTTGGTTCGGTACCCTTCGACATTTCGCAGTTGAAAATAGACATGCTCAGTATTAGCGGCCACAAGATCCACGGGCCTAAAGGCATTGGTTTGTTGTTCGTCAAAACAGGCATTCAGCTGCAGCCTCTGCTGTTCGGCGGCGGCCAGGAAGGGGGGCTGCGCTCCGGGACAGAGAATGTGCCGGCGGTTGTGGGCTTGGCTAAGGCTGCGCAGTTGGCGGTCTCCGGATTCGAAGAGCATGCCGCCGCCCTGGCGGCGTTGAAAACGCGCCTTGTGGAGAGGCTGCTGATGATCCCCGAAACCTTTGTAAACAGCCCTCCCGACGGAGCATCTCATATTGTCAGCATCAGATTCGAAGGAATCAAGGCGGAAGTCTTGGTGCACTTTTTGGAACAAAAAGGAATCTATCTGTCGGTGGGTGCCGCATGCAGCTCAAGGAAACAAAAGGCGTCCCATGTGCTGCAGGCAGTCGGGCTCAGCCCCGAACAGGCCGGCGCCACCATCCGGATCGGCCTCTCACCTAAGCTGACCATGGAACAGATAGATTACGCCTGCCAAGCGATCGCGGCAAGTGTTGCCGAAATACGCCAGATTTACGGATAGGAGGAAACCATGTATCGAACCATCTTGGTCAAGTACGGTGAAATCAGCCTCAAGGGCAAGAACCGTTCTCAGTTTGAAGACATTCTAATCAAAAATATGTCCCACGCCCTGAAAGGCCTTGATTACCAAAAGATCAGCAAGGCTTACGGGCGTATCTACATTGAATGCGGCGAAAACTGGGAAACGATTGTCAGGGCCCTCAAGCGCGTCTTCGGCATCGTATCCCTGTCACCGGCGGTGAAGGTCGAGCTGGATCTGGAGGCCATCAAGGAGGCCGCCTTGAGGCTGATGCAGCAGCGAGCCAACACAACCTTCAAAGTGCAGGCCCGCAGGCCGAACAAACATTTCCCCATCGGCAGCATGGCCATGAACCAGGAAATTGGCGGCCATTTGCTGCGGAACATTCCAGGCCTTTCTGTCGATGTCCATCATCCAGAAACGGAACTGAACATTGAGATCCGCAACGAGGGCGCCTATCTCTACCACACCACGATTCCAGGCCCAGGAGGATTGCCGGCCGGCTGCGCAGGCAAAGGCCTGCTGTTGCTCTCCGGCGGCATCGACAGCCCAGTCGCAGGCTATCTGTCCCTCAAGCGGGGTGTCACTGTGGAAGGGCTGCACTTCCATTCCTATCCGTTTACCAGTGAACGATCGAGGCAGAAAGTGATCGACCTTGCCCATATTCTCGCCGATTATACCGGCCAAGGCCGGATGCGGCTGTGGATCGCCTATTTTACGGAAATCCAAAAGGCGCTGCAGAAAAGCAAGTACCCGGATCTTAACATCACTCTCATGCGCCGTATGATGCTCCGGATCGCCACCAAGCTTGCCCAGAGGGAAGGGGCCCTTGCCTTGATTACCGGCGACAGCCTCGGCCAGGTGGCCAGCCAAACCATGGAGAGCCTGCACGTGATCAACGCAGTGACTTCCATACCGGTCCTCAGGCCGCTGATCGGCCATGACAAACAAGAAATCATCGATCTGGCAAGAAAAATCGGCACATATGAAACATCTATTCTCCCTTACGAAGACTGCTGCACGGTCTTCGTTCCGAAAAACCCGGCCACCAAACCCCGCCTCGAGCAGGTGCTGGCCGCCGAGGCTCAGTACGATGTGGACGCCTTGGTGGATGAAGCCCTGGCCAAAACCGAAAGCGTCGCAGTCTCAAGCGCGGTTCAGATCTTCTCATGATTTGGGACAAAAAGCAGGATTCTGGGGAATAACAGCGAAAGGTTGCATAAAACGACGTTTCAGGGGTGAGCCGGATGTCATCGCTGACTGAGCGCGAGATTGCCCGCCTGGAGAACGAGATCGCGGCATTGAGGAAAGAGAACGCCATGCTCCGGAGAGAACTGGGGAAACAGCAGGAATATATCAGGGAATTGGAAAATGTGGCGCTGACGCTGCCGGAACGCAGCGTTTTACTGGGAAAAAAGCTTCCAGAGCACTAGCTGCTGGAAGCTTTTTCGCTTTTCCTCGCAATGTGGAAAACTCTCACTGCGGCGGCCGCCAGGCCGATTCCCGCCAGATCCAGGGCGATGTCCAAGACACTGCCGCTGCGGTGGGAAAGTCTGGTCTGATACCACTCATCGCAGGCAGCCAAAGTTAAGGCCAGGGCTGCCGAAACAGTATACGCACAGCGGTTTAACCGCGGCGTGACCCGCACAGCCGAGTGAATCAGCACAAAAGCGAGAAAATACCCGCCGATGTGGATCAGCTTGCGCAAGTACACGACAGCCTCCACGGCCTGCTCATTTGGGAGCATGGGAAACCACGCTTTCAGCCAGCTGATCATGGCGCTTGCGCCGGAAGCTGTGCTTTGAGTAAAGACAAAAATAAAAACAGCGTAAAGCAATACTATTATCCAGCGTTTGACAATCAAGTCCGTTCTCCATTCCCGGGCAGCCGGTCAATGTCGACCGGCTTGTTTTTTCTCCGTGGTGTAATAAGCACACTGCTTGCAGTGTTCCAACCCATCAAGGCCCATTCGCCAAGTCAGCTTGTCGCAGTAGTATTCTACAGCGCCGTCAGGATCCACCTTGGCTCTGGCATGGCTGCAGATCGTCATCTTATTACCACACCTCCGTTAGGCGTATAACATAAGTATCTGCAGCGGGGAGTTTCCTATGCATTATAATATTGATATGCCTCTAGCCGGATTTGGAGACCGGCGGCTGGCTTATTTTCTCAATCATGTCGTTAAGAAGCTGCTGCAGCGCTTTGGCTTTTCTGATCACTTCCTGTTTCTGTTTTTCGCTCAAAGCGTGCAGGTGCTGAAAATCGGCCTTGACCAAATAATCTCCGGATTTGCTCAAGGATGACATCAACTGCTCCACCGTCCAAGCCGGAGCCTTGGCTTCGCGGTCCCGTTCTTGAGGGATCAGGCGCACTTTGCGCACAGCCTGGTCGATGCTGAGGTTTTTGGCGTCCGCCACCAGTTTCAGAACCTTCCGTGTCTCGTTCCGGCTGAGGCTGTAGTACAAAACAGCATCCAAAGCCACCTCAAACATCTTTTTGCTGCCCATCTTGTTGGCGAAGCGCCTGGCCAAACCGACATGGGACAGCGTCAGCGGCGAACTCCCGCCGTAGTAGTTGTTGAGGACGGCGTTCTGGTAGCGGTCCGGCAAATCCAGAACCGCCAGCCAGTCGTTGATCGTTGTCCGGGGTATTCCCAGGCGCTTGGCCGCTTCCGATACCGAAAACTGGTTTTCTTGGATAAACAGCTGCACGGCGGCGGCCCGATCAATCGGGTTCAAATCCTCCCGATGAACGTTTTCAACTATTTGGATCTGCCTCGTCGACGCATCTTTGCTTAAGACAAAAGCGGCAATGGTGTCAAGGCCTAGGGTTTTGCAGGCCGTCAGGCGGCGGTACCCGGCGATCAGGCGGAAACCCGTCTCCTGCTCCACAACGAGGATTGGATGAAGCAGGCCCACTTCGGCGATGGAATTGGCCAAATCGGCGAGTTTCTGCTGATCCCAAGAGGACCGCAGATAGCTAGAAGCAACCTCGATCTGATCGACAGGCACTTGCACCAAAGTCACTCCAAACTCCTCCTTCGCCTTATCAAGTCCCAAAAACGCCGCTGCGGGCGGTGCTGAACCACTTCGGGAACATCGACAGCCTCTCCGGCGATGATCCGGGCTGGATTCGCGCATAACAGCTGTTCCACCATTTCCACTCCCATCAGCCGGCCCACAGCCTCGGCGGCGCGATCCAGATGAAAACCGCGGCGGCCGGTGGAATGGGCATCGCTGGCAATTACGTGCACCATCTGACGCCGCAGCATAATCTCAGCTGTCCGCTGCACCTGAAGCCCAAAGCCTCCCAATATGCTGTTGGTATTGAGCTGAATCAAACATCCTGTCTCAATCCAACTGGCTGCCAGATTGGGATCATCGATAACATAGCGATAACGTTCAGGATGGGCAATAATCGGAGTAATACCTTTGACTTGAAGGGCAAAGAGCACTTGATCAACATAGGGGGGAAGCTCCATCATGGGAAACTCGATCAAGCAGTATTTGCCGGCATCGTTGTAAGTAGGTATTTCTTCCTTTGCCAAGCCGGTCAAGTCGAGGTCGATAAACAACTCGGCGCCGGGCACGACTGTCAGATCAACATGATGAGCCGCCAGCAGTTCTCCAAGCTTTGCCGCTTCATTCTTAACATGATCCCAAGTCAGATCAATGAAATGGGGGGTGGCTGCCACAACCTGAATCTGATGCTCCACAGCCTGCCGAGCCATGGCCAACGCTTCGACTCTATCACTGGCACCGTCATCGAGGCCGGGCAAAATGTGCGCATGTAGATCGATCAGTTTGCCGTTCAGCTTATCCATGGTTGTCATTGGCACTGTAATAGCTGTAATAGTAGTGCACGCTTCCCCGGTCGAATTTGACTTTGTTCAAAACCACCCCAAGAATTCGGGCGTTTGTGCTTGTCAGCTGTTCTTTGGCCCGAAGCACCATCTCCTTGGGCGCTTGTTTGACCCCAACAACGAGGATGACACCATCCACATAGTTAGCCAAAATCATGGCATCGGCCACCGGCAGCACCGGTGGCGCATCGATCAGGATCTTATCTGCATGGCCTTTGATTTCAGCGAGTGTCTTCTGCATGACGCTGGAATGCAGCATCTCGGCGGGATTGGGCGGAATCGGCCCAGAAGCCAGCAGGCGCAAGTTCTCACACTGTGTATCCTGCAGTGCTGATTCGATATCCTTTTGCCCTGTCAGGACACTGGTCAGGCCCACGTTGTTCCTCAATCCGAAAAAGCTGTGCATGGCAGGTTTGCGCAAGTCACAGTCAATCAGGATGACTCTGGCGCCTGCCTGGGCGTAAGAAACAGCGAGATTCGCGCATACCACCGATTTTCCTTCGCCAGGTCCGGTGCTGGTGAAGGAAATGACCTTCAGGTCTTCATTCAACGACGCGAACTGCAGATTGGTCCGCAAAATGCGGAAAGCTTCTGAGTCGACGGCCTTGGGATCATTGTGTACTATTAGCTGTCCTGTGTAGTCTCTCGCCATCAATGATCACATCCTTACATTGTGTTTGAACCGTCCATTCCCAAAGGAACGATGATTGTTGATCTCTGGAATCTGTCCGATGACTGGCAGTGCCAGGACCTTTTCCACATCCTCCTTGGTATTGATCGTGTTGTCCAGAAACTCCAAAAGAAACGCCAAACCGACACCGAGAAACAGCCCGAGGACACCGCCAATAGCGATATTGAGCTTAGTCCGGGGTTTGATCGGCTTTTCCGGAATCGAGGCCTCATCGACAATCTGCAGGTTACCGGAATGCATCTGCTCATTGATGCGGATCTCTTCATAGCGGGTCATGAGCATCACATAGATATCCTCATGGAGGGAAACCATGCGCATCAAACGCATCAGTTCCAATTCTTTCTGCGGAATGTGGGCATACTCCTTGCCCAACTCGTCCCGGAGCTGATTGATCGCCTGTTCCCTCGCGTTCAAGGCCACCAACTCCACCTGGGCGGCTGTCAGCTGCCTGAACAATTCGCTGTGAATCGGATTGATGGACATGGTTTCGGTGGCTGTAATCCGCTCCACTTCTCCCGCCAGCTTGGCACGGGTCTCCTCAATTTCCGCCTGCAGGCTCAAGACTTCTGGATGGCGGTCTGTATACAGCTGAAGCGCGCCGGACAAGGATATCTCCAGATCCGCCAACCGCTGCTGGTATGCCTGAACCAGCGGGTTGATCTGGATCGCAGTCGCTGATATGATGACCTCGTCCTGGGCGGCCAGCTTCTCTTGAATCTGCCGCAGGCGCTGTTCAACTTCGATTTTGGCGATCTTGGTCAAAGCCAGCTGGTTGTCCCACTCCATATAGTGTTTAACCATCATGGACGAATCCTGTATGGGCTGGATCATCCGTTCTGTTTCCCGAAACTGTGTCAGCTGTTCTTCCGCATCCTTCAGTTGGGCGGCCACAATCTCTATCTGTTCCAGAAGGTACTCGCCGGTAGTTCGCAAATCCGACCTGTTTTCATCCCTTATCCAGTCGACAAACTCCCGGCTGAGGGTGTTGACAAAATTGGTGGCGAGTTCCCTGTCGTTCGACTCGAAACTTATCTCCAGAATCTCGGTACCGGTGACCTGCTGCACGGTTAGGGCTCCCTCTATTTGCCGAAGCTCTTCGCTGGTTATTTCCTCCCACCCCAGTTCGGTCATGACCTTGGTCAGTATCGTCCGGCTTTTAAGCATGTAAATATAGTTTTGCAGCATCACATTGACAGACGATCCCGTCAGTGAGCTCAATGGATTGAGAGCGGCCAGAGCCGTTGACTGATCATTCTTGAACATCATGGTTGTCGTCGCTTGATACACCGGCTCAGTGTAGATGCTTGCGGCCAAGGCTGCCGCGACTGCCAGAACCAGGCACAGGAGGATATGAAGCTTGCGCTTCATCAAGATCTGCCACAGTTCAAGCAAGTCCATTTCTTCCATGTTCACTACCGCTCACCTCCGGGGAATAAGTCGATGACCCAGTCAAGTATCTGCCTGAAGGTGTTCACACCGCTTAGGACACCGAAGATTTTGTTCCAATCCGGTTTGCTGGTCTCGGGAACGTAGATCACATCTCCACCGCGAATCTCTGGGTTCTCTTCCGCGTCACCCTGGAAGAGGATCCGATCCCGCCCCACGGCAAACTCTGCAGGATCCCGCATATCGCCGCCGCGGTAGATCCCAACCGCTCCAAGCTCAGCTCTGTCTGTCGGCCCGCCCGCCATGGCGATGGCGTCAAGCAGCCGGGCTCCTTGATGGATTTGGTACGCACCAGGCCTATTGACCTCACCCAAGACCACAATCTGGCGGCTGTATTCCGGCACAAAGACAACGTCCCCGCCTGCCAGAAGCAGATTATGCTCATTAGGGTTATTGATCAATGAACGGTAATCTGTAATCCATACCTGATCGCCGTCCAGTCCCTGCCGGGTGACAATAATCTCTTGATCGGCGTAACTGCTCCTCAAACCGCCGGCCAGAGCCAGCAGATCGAGGATCCGGCCGCCGGCAGGAAGGTTGAACGCGCCTGGGCGGGCTACCTCACCCATGACGAGGATCTGCCGTGACTCAGGAATATGGATCACTTCCCCACCCAGCAGCACAGGATTTGGCTGCTCCTTGTCGATCACCGCGTTAAGATCCACGTATTTGATTGAATCGGCAGATGTTCCTGCCGCCACCATCACTTCATCCAGCTTGGCACTGGCTGTAGGGCCGCCGGCAAGAGCGATCACATCCAAAAGCGTTGTGAACTCGTCCACCAAGTATGCGCCGGGCCGGGCCACTTCGCCGAACACCAGAATCCGCCGGTTCATAGTGGGAACATGGATGATATCCCCGCCGGCTACCGTCAGATTCAGCTCCGGCGTATTGGATTGAACCAGATCCCGGTAATTTATGGTCAGCACCATTTGTTCGTCATCAGTCCAACGGGTCAGCGTCAGCCAAGGATCGGCATCGTCCGTCAAGCCTCCCGCTTTCGCCAAGGCTTCAAGCAGCCGCTCGCCGGGGCGAATCCGGTAACGGCCGGGAGATCTCACCTCGCCGATGATGGAGATCTCCAAGTCCAGTTCGGGAACCAGAATCATTTCCCCGCCGTACAGGCGGACGTTGCCTTCGCCGGTGGCCATTATCCGTTCCAGGTCAATCGTCTCGATCACAGTCTGCCCGTCCACTACACGTGTGAAGCTGACAGACTTGGCGTCAGCATGGTCCGTCAAGCCTGAGGCCCGGCCGATCACATCAAGCAGCGTTGTCGTATCCGTGACTGTGTAGTACCCGGGCGCGGCGACCTCCCCGAAGACAAGCACTGACGTTTTCCGTTCAGGTACATAAACGATGTCTCCAGGTTTGATCAAGGGATTGTCTGCACCGGCGCCTTTGATTACGGCATCAAGGTCGTAGGCTGCTGTATGCTGCCTGCCGTCAGCCTCAACCCTGGTTATCTGCACCGCGTTGGCTGCGGCGGTGTTGGTCAGGCCGCCTGATTGAGCAATGACATCCAACAGGCGCTGTTCTTTACGGAGCGTGTAGGCACCGGGCCGAGCCACTTCACCAAGGACCAAGACATCCCGTTTGGCCTCAGGAACAACAATCACGTCGCCGCCCTCCAGCAGGAAGTTGCTGTCGAGGAACCGGTTCTGCTCCAGAAGCTCCAAATTGACGGAAAACACCTCAGCAGTGTCTTCGGTTTGCCTGGTGACACTCACCAGGTCCGCCGCCGCAGTCTCCAAAAGCCCTCCGGCCTTGGCTATTCCGTCAAGCACCCGATCGCCGAACTCCAATCTATGGTAACCTGGATTGCGGACTTCTCCCAGAACCAGCACCTGATGCCTGCCTTCTATGACATAGATCACATCGCCAGGTAGAATTTTTTGATTACCGATGCCCAGCCTGGTTAACGCGCCAAGATTGATTTCCATTGTTTGACCTCCGCGGGTGAGCAACACTTCGTCCCCGGCGCTTTCCAGCGGCCCTCCGGCCGCAGCCAGAAGTTCTAAGAGCTGCATACTTTCACTCACCCGGTAGCTCCCCGGCTTGGCCACTCTGCCCAAAACCAAAGCCTGCGGCGCACCTTCGGGGACAAAGATCACATCGCCCGGCAGCAGCTCAATATGCCTTCCGGTCCCCGTCCCCTGCAGTTGCGCCAGATTGATTTCCTCAACCAGCACCTCGTCGCCGATCTGCCGGGTCAGAGTGACCCGATCCAACGCTGCGTTGGCCGTAGTACTGCCTGCCAAGGCTATCAGATCAAGAATCCCCATCTGTTCTTTCAGGGTGAAAGCGCCTGGCTGCCGCACTTCACCAAGGACCAACACTGTATTCATGATTTCTGGCACAAAGATGATATCTCCGCCCACCACCAATGGATTGAGCCCTGATTTGCCCGTAAGCGTGTCGCTGAGATCCACCGTCAGGGATTGGCGGTCACCGTCAGTTTCCCGGACAATCCGGATTTGGGTAGGATCTCCCGATTTTGTCAAACCACCGGCGGCACTGATCAGTTCCGCCAATGTCATGTCAGGTTCAACGGCGTAGCTGCCGGGAGCGGCAACCTCGCCAAAAAGGACCGCAGTCTGTTTCTCCGGGATGAACAGCACATCATCGGGGTGCACCCGCACTTTGCCTTTACCAGACTGCATTAATGCATAAATGTCGAGCATCAAGTCGGTGTATGATTCACCTATCTTGCGGGTCAGCACTGCCTGGGACAGGTCGGCCGAAGGCAGCGGGCCGCCGCCTGCAGCCAACAAGTCCAGAATATCCATGTCTGGAACCAGTTTGTAGCTGCCCGGCATGGAAACAGCACCCAGAACCAAAGCGGTGCCGGAAGGCGGCAGATAAATCACATCACCGTCGCGCAGCAGCGGGTTGTGCTCAATAATGCCTTCCGCTATGTAACGGGCCACATTCAACTTTAACAGTTCTGTATTTCCGCTGACAAGCCTTGTCAGGGCAACTTCGGCCAGGTTGGCCTCAGGTGTGGGCCCGCCGGCAAGGCCGATGGCGTCCAGCAGTCTGTCTTCCGCGCTTAATCTAAAATAGCCGGGGTTGCGGACTTCACCCAAGACCTGTACCCGGATGGTACGGAACTGGACAACGATCACAGTCACACTGGGAGCGACAACATAAACAGACAGCTGCCGCTGTATCTCTTCCGCCAGTTGGCTGGCAGTCTTGCCTTCTGCCAGCTGATCTCCCACCAAAGGAAAGGTAATATATCCATCAGGGCGCACTTGGACAGTGGTCATCAGTTCGGGGTGCCCCCAGACCGTTATTTCCAGAACATCACCGACATCCAGTATGTAATTGCCGGCTGATACTGTTTGGGCAAGAACAGCACAGATTATGAATGTGAATAGGATTATCCTAGTACCATTCATTGAACTACCTCCCCGGCTGTAGATTCTGCAAAGATCATAACTATTTCTTCGTCTTCACAATTTGATTATCCTGCACAAACACCGAGCTAAAAGAAAAACCGCCAAACCAGCGGTTTTTCGTTATACAATGGTTTGTGCCCAGGACTAGTTCGCCGGAACCAGGCGGAACCCAAGTGTCTGATACTCAAATTCGGTTTCCACAAAGAATTTCGATCCAGCCTCAATCTTTACGTCCTGTCCAGTAACGAAGTAGCCGCCTACCAAACCAATCGGCCCTCCCAAGAGCAGCACACCGGCTATACTGGCACCGGCCGCCAGGTCTAAGCGGCTGTTCCGCTCCAAGGCTTTCTCAGCTACCCGCAGCCGGATGTTCTTGCCGTCGAAAGCCGGCACCGTGCCGAAATCGATCTCCACTCTGCCGCTCTTGCCCAGATGCCCTGCTTTGACCACTTCTGTAATCTTACCGACGCCCTGAGCGCCTCTGGGAATGACTATCCGGCCGTCCACCAGCACGTCGGAGACTACCTGATATTTCACTAACTCACCAACTTGGCTTGTTGCCGAATCAACCCCAGTCAGAATCTGGATTTCCACCAAGGTAGCCGCCGGTACTTTAACCGGAGCTGAATCGAGCTTGGTGGTGCCCCAAATGTACATCATCAGCTGGTTGACCCGGTCGGTGATAGGCCCTGGCTGCGGCTCGCCGATAAACTCAAGCTCAATACGTTCCAATCTCGCTACCAATGGCTCATTGCCGGTCAGTTTTTCCATGAATCCCCACTCAACCAGGTTCAGCAGTAGCTTAAGGCCTGAACTGCTGCCTGAGAGAAACTCGTTGATCCTATCAATTCTGGTCATTACCGGGCCGGTTTGGACAGCCCCAAAGATCTCTATCTCAATCGCCTGTACCCGTGCCAACAGAGCCCCCGGCTGTTCCTCGCCAAAAAGCGCCCGCTCCAACTCGGTCAAAACTGCCAAAGGTGACGTGGTGGACTGGGCGATAACGGTGACAGGGCTTGTCAGCAGTATTAATGCTAAAGCGCAGCTAACAGCAGCTCTCAGTTTCATATTGTTCCTCCTCGTTAAAATCTAATGGAAAACTCTGCCAAAGCCTTGTTCACATCACTGAAGTCAATGAGGCGGTAATCCAGTTTGAACGAGACATCTTTTGTAAGGTCGTAGCTAAACTCAATGGAGGCTCTGGTCCTGTCCGCTGCATCACTGTTTTCCTCATCCAAGCTGTCATTGTTCCATCGCTGGACCAATCCCAGCGCAATCCGCCCATGCGGGATGGGAATGTCCACATCAATGCCGGTACTGGCGGAAAAGCCCAGCTGAGACACGGGTTTGAGGTTCGTGTAAAAACCTGCCCTAATTAAAATGGAATTCGCTGTTGTGTAAGTGATATCCAGGCTGGCCTTAGCTCCTTCGCTCTCATCTTCCCCTGTCTGGACCAAGCCCCGCAGCGTTACATTGCCCAAACGCCCTCTGGCGCCGAACTGCAGCACGCCGGGGTCCAAAGGCTGTGAGAGGTTATGCAGGTATTGGCCTTCCAAGACGAGTCCTGGATTGATCAGGTATTCACCTATGATACCGGCATACCCAGGCTCTTCCGCTGCCTGCTCGCCTTTGGGCAGTGCCGGCAAAGATAACCCAGCCCCAATGAACCAATCGGATGACCAAAGCGGAATGAGGCTGTTGATTAGGATCCTTTCCTCTTCGTCCTCATCCTCCCCGAAATACTTGCTCAATACACTGCTCTTGTCCAGATCCTGCATTGATCCGCTCTTAAAAACGCTGGTTTGACTTCCGTTCAGCAAATGGGCAAATGTGCCTGCCCCGTACAGATTGCTCTCCAGGATCGCCGAGGCTTTTGCTGAATCAGTCTGGTTGGTTGCGAGGCTCGGAAGATCCTCGATCCAGTATCCCAATATGTTCAGTTCATCGCGGTATTCGTCGGCCAGCAAAGCCAAAGACGTCATTGCCTGCTCCGGCAGCCGGCTGTGCTCCAACGTACGCTGGTTGTAGCTGTCAAACAGTTCCTTGAGGTTGATCCTACGGCTTACGCCGAATCGCTGAACCGGCAGCCCGCTGTTCTGCTCTAACCTCTGAATGGTATTGGCAATGGCCAGGGACACTTGAAAGCGGTTCTCTGGATTGACGTCAGCGTATAACTCGCCGAAGTCCAACTGGCTCAAGTAAGCGACAGCGTCATAGATCCACTGATCTGTCTCTTCCTTTTGAGCAGCGCAGGTTGTTGCCAACAGCAAAATGATCAAAGGGAAAAAAAAGACAATCATGCGCCTGTTCACAACAACCCACCTCCGATCTTCTCGCTATATTTGTCCCGCTTGCCTGACTGTCCATTTTCTGTTTGGTACATCTAAATTTCGCCACAAGTGTTCTAAAACCTTCCTTATTGAAGATCTTTCTCAGAATGACTTTAATTGCCAGCCTGATACCGCTTCGCCAAAATGACGGCGACATAATCATCAAAGGGTACAGGCGGCGTCTGCAGCGACACAGGCAGCAGCCGCCGCCAACCCTGAGGTGGATTGTGCTGCCAGTATAGGGCCCGTGCTTCCACACTCGACAGTTTTTCGTCCACGGTTACCACACGGTGCCTGACTTCAGGCATGGATTCGGCTAGTTCTTTGATAAAGGCTCTGCTTCCTGTCCCATCACCCACCACAATCGGCCCCGCTTCGGGAAGAACGTTGCGCAGCCGATTGACAATCTCACTACGGGGCACGATCTCCTGAAGAAGGATCTGATCTCCATCCAGTACGGCCAATCCGCACTTTTCACTTCCAGGGTCGATCGCGAGGATCGACTGTCCTGTTGTTTTTCTATTCATGTTTCATCCCTATTCTATCTATTCGTATCACCGGCTTGCTTTTTTGATCGTAAAAAATACCCACACATGAAGTGTGGGTATTTTTTTCGATTTGGTCAGGGCTAGAAGGAGAATTCCAAGCCAGCCTGGACTACGTCTACGTTTGTGTTCGGATTGTTCTCATCAAGGTCGGCTATGGCAATTCTCTTGGCTGACATATTCAACTTCAAGCCAGGCCCGAAGGTGTAACCAGCGCTCACAAGGTGAGTCATCTGGCTGCCGTACAGATCGGCGGTATCTCCAGTCGGAATGGCCAGTTCGAAGTCATAGCCCAGATCGAGCTTGGCTCCGCCCAGGTCGTCCTTGTTATAGCCAAGGCCGACATTCACGAAGTTGATGTCCTTTCCTGTCCACTTGCTCGGATCGCGCCAATCACCGTTAATCCAGTTCTTGACATAGGCGAAGCTTCCGTCGACATCGATGCCGAACAGCTTGAACCCAGTGCCAACCTTGACTTGGGTATGGATGTCATTCTCTTCACCCGCGCCCAACTTCCAGCCATAAGCGCCGGACAGTTTGATCGGGAGGAAGAGTTTGAACTCAGACCCTGCGTTGAACATCACGGAGTTGATCAGCTGCTCGCCTTCGTCATCGCTCTCATTGTAAGTGCCAGCTTTCAGATCGACACCAAACACCTTGGCCGCGGCGTCGACACCCAGTCTGGTGGCGGCGTCGCTGTGAATGAAGCCTCTGGTGGTCAGGCTGCTGGTGCCAAAGGTGGCTCCGGCTTTGGTGTAGCGGGCGTCAACGCTCAGAGCGCCGATTTCTGTACCCAGCTTCAGATCAAAGAGCATGTTGTCAAGCAGGCTTTCCTCTTCTTCGTCTTCGTCTGCCAGCGCATCCTTGACCCGTTCCAAAGCTACCTTGAAGTCATAGTTGATGCCGAGCACTTTACCAAAGATGCTGGCCGCTGCTGAACTTTCATCATTGTACTTGAGGCCTGCGTCGGTATATGCGGCGCCTGTCAGCTTAAACCCGAACGCTGGGCTCACCACGTACTTCGCGCCTAAAGCGATCATGCCGTCTGTGTTTCTCACACCGGCCAGCGCGGAGAGCGTCAAGCCGCCCAGTCCCACATCGGCGACAGCACCCTTGCCGGGCTTGATAGCCAGGGCATTGCCGTCAAACCTGGACCCGACATAGCTGCCCACAGTACCCACGGCAAGCAGGTTGATCGGAGTATCGCTGACAACTTCCAGCACATACTTGTCAAATACCTGAGGCGAATCAGGCAGATTGGTTTTACCGCCAAGAATCAAGCTGGCTTTGGTGCCCTCAGTGATTCTGGCAACGATTCTGCTTTCCCATGAAGTGTCAGTGTCCAGATTTGCAGGTTTATATGTGCCAAGGAGGCCGGTGACCTGAGTGACGTCGACTTGATCTTCACCCTGCATTGTCCATACTCTGGTCTTGCCGAGGCCAACCTTGACGGAACCGCTCAGCTGAACCTTGGTTGCTTCGTCAACTTTGGCACCAAGCTCGGCGATTTCAGCCGCGGCGCCTTCGACTTTCGCATCCAGCTCTGCGACTGTGCCTTCAACAGCTGCCACGCGGCTGTCGAGATCCTGATAGAGCCTCTCCAGTTTGCCTACGCGCACACCCAACAGCGAGAGTTCTGCAGAGAACTCGTTGCGGATCTTGTTGAAAGTGTCGGACAGATCTGCTGTTTCGATAATCAATGACGCCTGCAGCGCCTCGACATCGCCTTGGAGCGCCGCGATCAAGCCGTTGATTGTATTAACGTCGCTAGCCAGCAGGTCCACATTCCTGGTAACACGGCCAAGCCGATCGTTGGTCTTGGAGAAGACCATGTCGACATAATCAGCGTTGGCGGCAATTTCTTCTTCGATATCCAACATCTTGTCGCCGAGTGCTTCCAGTTCATCGGCGAGCTGTTCCTGACTGACATATGTAGCGCCAATCTGGTCTACTTTTGTGGTCAGGCGGCCCAACCGGTCGTTGATCTTGGCGATAGTCATGTCGATAAAGTCGGCATTAGCCTCGACTTGCTCACTGATTGCCCACAGGCTGTTGGCGAGCACTTCTTCAGCGATGGCTCTGACTACTTCCTCATCCACGTCTTCCACTACGACTCTCTCAATCACACCGGTCTCGACGATGGTTTCAGTGGCCAGTTCTTTCGCTTCGGCCAGTTGTTCCTTCACCAAATCGCCGACCAACTGGGCAAGTACTGCCTGGGCTTCCGCGGTAAGCAAAAGATCAGGGCCGGCTGCCTTCAGTTGGATGGCCACTTCTTCTTTGACTGTTTCTTCGACCACAATTCCCAGCTTGTCTTCGATCAATTTGGCCAGTTCGTCAACGGTCGCGTCCAGCTCAGCCAGAATATCGGCGGTGATCCGCTCTTGCACGCCGGCAGTATTCTCAAGAACCTGGCTTTCGACAAGAGCTTCCAGTCTGGCCAGGGCACGGGCAAACACCATGGCTGCTTCATATCTGGTCATTGTCCTGGTCCCGCCAAATGTACCATCCGGATACCCTTCGACCAGGCCGACCGCTGCAAGCTTCATTACAGAGTCGTACGCCCAGTGATGCGCTGGTACATCTGAGAATGGGTTGCTGGATGCCAGTACTGATGTGGACATGGCCATGACGAGTACTGCGACTAGGACTAGTGATACTCTTCTAGAATTCATCAGCAATAACCTCCCATTGAATTTTGATGACCTTGATAGTCAGTGAAGTAAAACCGTTCACGAGTTTCCCCTTGTTTCCTCGGAAACGCCTTTACCACTGATATCCGTTTTCTCGGCAAATCGTGCTGTTCAACCTATGTATTAGAACACAGTTCCCCCCTTTTTCCGATTTTGAGACAGAAAAATAGAAAAAAAGACCGACACATAACAGCATCTTAAACTCTATTTCTACACGTCCTAAATATATTCCTTCTACCATAATCATTTTTTTTGGGGGTAGTTCCCTGCTTAAGGCTATTGCGGCCTATTATACCAATTCAATTACAAATTGCTTTTTCCTTCCCACCAGTCAGCATATTGGTGAATATTTGCCTCATTCGTGGACAATTTCCAGCCTGATGTTGACAGGCCCGTCAACAGCCCACGTGTCTCCAATGGCTTTGGCCTGAATTCTTACCTGCTGAGGCTTGTCCTCCATCTCGGCCAGTTCTCTGATCCGGTCGATGCAATTGCTGATCTCGCCGAGCTTCACTTCCACCGCCCCTCCGTCGTCGGAGGTGAGGGCGCCTCTCATCACTGCCAGCGCGCTGGCTTGGTTCAAAAGATAGGCAATCTTCTGGCCCACATTGACTACATCAGCAGCCCGGTTGAGATCCACGGTGATTTCACTGAGCACCGCCCCGTCTTGGAAAATGATGGTGTTGGGGATAATCTGCAGTTCACCGACGACCGGCTGCCCCACGACAGTGTTGGCCGCAGACAACACGCGTACGACAAACAAGCCCTGTCCCTGATGGATCATGCTGGCAGCCAAATCTTTACGGTCTGGATTGAGCAGGATCGCCGATTCAGAGTCTTCTGTCCGTGCCCCGAACGCGTAGGCTTTCGCATCCGCCTCGTCGAGGATGGAGTCAAGTTGGGCATAGATCTGATTGATATCGGGGCTGGATTCAACCACTGCGGCATGAACAATCTGGTCAGCATGAAAAATCATGTCGCCGTACTGGATCCATTCAGCGAAGCCAACAGCGATCTGATTAAACTCCCGCAGCATCTCGATTTGCGTTTCCGCTTCCTTGATGGCGGTTTCCAGCTCCACCTTCTTCTGCTCCAACTCCTGGTACTGAGTTCTTACCTGATCCAATTGAGACTGGGTCTCTAACAGCTCGGCGGATGCTGAATTCCGCTCGGCGATCAGCTTGTCCAAATCATCCCGCATCTCGGCCATGGCGGTAATACTCTGCTCCAACTGCCGTTGGTTCACTGCAAGAGTTTCCTGAATCTCTTTCATTCGGAACAAAGCTGTGCGGACATCGTCGGAGGCGATGGCCAGAATGATGATCGAGGCGAGAGAAATGAAAATGCCTGTGACGATTGTGATAACAATCCCCGTGTATTTTGGGCGCAGCCCAAAGAGAGTGAGCCTTTTACGGCCGACCTTCATGCCGATCTTGTCGCCGATATAGGCGATGACGCCTCCTATGAAAGCCAGAATAAAGATTAAGGTAAAACCATACATCAAAGCTCACCTCTTTTTGAACCAGCCGGCGGGGCTAGATCTGAAACTCACTGCCCAGATAGAATTGGCGCGCCAGCTGATCCTGGGATACGTCAGAAGCACTCCCCGAAACCAGAATTTTGCCTTCGTGCATGATGTAAGCCCGGTCTGTGATCTTCAAAGTCTCCCGCACATTGTGGTCGGTGATCAGGATCCCCAGCCGCTTTTGCTTTAACGAAGCGACAATCTGCTGAATCTCGCTGACAGCGATAGGGTCGACACCGGCGAAAGGCTCGTCCAACAGCAGAAAAGAAGGATTGCCCGCCAATGCTCTTGCTATTTCCGTCCTTCTCCGCTCGCCGCCAGAGATCTGGTAACCTTTCTGATCCCGGACATGCTCCAGGTGAAACTCCTTGAGCAGGCTGTCCAGCCGCTCTTTACACTGTTTTTGGCTGAGCCCGGTCAAACGCAGTACCGCCATGATGTTTTCGCTCACCGTCAGCTTCCTGAACACCGACGGTTCCTGAGGCAGGTAGGCTATGCCCAGCTGTCCCCGGCGGTACATGGGCAGATGGGTAATATCCTGTTGATCCAGAGTGATCATACCTGATTCGGCCCGCTCCATGCCTACGATGAGAGCGAAGGTTGTGGTTTTGCCTGCTCCGTTTGATCCAAGCAGGCCGACTATTTCACCGCGGTGCACCTCGATGGTTACCTTGTTGACCACAGTCCGCTTTCCGTAGCGCTTTACCAAGTTCACAGCTATAATACTCACAGGTCCGACCGCTCCTTCAAATCTACCTACAGCATGCCGGTGATAATCCGAGCCGCCCTGTCGGTGGCTCCCGGGGCTCCCAATTCCTCAGGCAGGCGTTCCAGCCTGTGGAAGTACTCGCTCCGCGCTTGGGAATCATTCAGCAGCCTGAGTACGGCTTCCGCCACCTTTGTTTCGGTAAATTCAGTTTGGACCAGCTCCGGCAGGATTTCCTCCTGCATCAAAAAGTTGATCACGGCAAAATGCGATCTGCGCAGCAGCATTTTGTCCACAAAATAGGCTGTGGTGGCCTCCCTGTGCACTGCCGCCGCCGGGACGCGGACTGCCGCCGCCAGGATGCTGTCCATACCGCTGGTGACCACTGCGACATCCGCCGCGGATAGAATCCCGGGAATGTCATCGGTGACCTTTACATTCTCCAGGCCGCTTTTTTCAATCATCGCTCCGCAGCATTCCTGCCGGATCATTTTGGGAACGGCGACCACTGTCTGCAGCCTGCACTCCATATTGATTCGCTTGACTGCCTTGAGTAATGTGGGGAGATACATTTTCACTTCCGCTTCGCGGCAGCCTGGAAGCAGAACCGCGACCGGCATGCCTTCGGCCAGATCCAACCCGCCGCGGAGGGCCAAGTCCGCATCAGCGGCCACATCCACCAATGGGTGCCCGGCAAATTCCACATTGATCCCGTGGCTTTCGCAGATCCGGGCTTCGTAGCGGCTGACGGCAATCACCTTGTCCACAACCTGGGCCAAGCGGGACAGCTTGACTGGTTCAGCCCCCCAATTCAAAGGGGAATTGTAATAGACCACCGGCAGCCCCTTGGCCTTGGCCAGTTCGATCAATTTGAGGCTGAAGACCGGCATCCCGATCTGCACCACCAGTTCCGGCCTGAACTTGTCCATGGATCCCGCAATCCGCTGGACCAACCGCTTCACCACGTGAGGTGTCTTCAGGGCCTCGAACCCGCCCAGGTTTTCCAGCTCAGAAAGATTATACAGCAGGCGGACACCGCTTTCTTCCATCATCAATCCACCGACGCCAAACAGCGGCACATCAGGAATGATTGACTTCAATGCTTTCGTCAGCCGAGCCCCGTAAAGATCGCTGGAGGTGTCGCTGCTGATGACCATAATCCTTTTCTGTGCCATGGCTATAGACTGGCTCCTCTCTTCGACAGCACAAAAGTGAGTTCGCTTTCGGCCGCCAGCTCTCCTTCCACCAGCGCCTTGGCGGCAACTTTTGCCAACCTGCTCCCGACTTTCAGAACATCAACTTCAATCACCAGCTGATCGCCGGGGCGCACCATTTTGCGGAACTTGGCCTTGTCCACAGCAGCCAGCAGCGGAATCACATCGGGATCGCCTGTCTGTTGGCTGCTTGCCGCCGCCAAGCCGCCCGCCTGCGCCATTGCCTCTAGTATCAGCACTCCGGGCATGACGGGAAAGCGGGGGTAGTGGCCTTGAAAATGGGGCTCGTTGATGGTGACGTTCTTGACCGCCACCAACCTTTTCCCTGCTTCCACCTCAACAACCTTGTCCACCATCAGGAACGGGTAACGGTGGGGCAGCAGCGCCAGTATTTGGTCTATGTCCACCAGGCATTCACCTTCTTGCCATTTAGAAAATAAGCCGAGATACCTCTCGGCGAAGTTACTAATTCGGCAAAAAAAGGTTTTTTCCTGCTGTGGTTTAACTGGCAATCAAGCGCTGGTATTTTTTACCGACTTCGGACTGGGGATCGGCAAAAATGGCCCGGGGAGATCCTTCTTCCACCACTTTTCCTTTGTCCATCAGGATAATCCGGTCGGCGACCTTCAAAGCGAAACCGACTTCATGGGTGACAATGATGGATGTGGTGTTGGTTGTGCGCACAAGCTCCTCCATCACGTCCAGGACCTCTCCGATCAGGATCGGGTCCAGCGAGGCGGTAGGCTCATCCCAAAGCATCAGCTGAGGGTTGGAGGCAAGCGCCCGGGCAATCCCCACCCGCTGCTGTTCGCCGCCGCTCAAGTTAGCCGGATGTTTGTGTTCCGAGCTTTCAAGCCCCACTTTGGCCAAGGCCTTGCGGGCTCGAGCTTCCGCCTGCTCACGAGGGACACCCGCCAGCACCAGGTGGAACATGACATTGTCCAAGACATTAAGACGGGCGATCAGGTTGAACTGCTGAAACACAAAACCTACTGTCCGGCGGAACTCTCTCAAGCTCTGATCATCCAGGCTCAGGATTGACTTGCCGTCCACAAGGATTTCACCTGCATCCGGTTCTGTCAAACGGTTGACACAGCGGATCATGGTCGATTTGCCGCAGCCGCTGGGGCCCATGATCACCACGGTTTCGCCCCGCCGCACGTCCAGATCCACACCGTCGACAGCAATGTGTTTGCCGTATTGCTTCCGTAAGCCCCTGATTTTCAGCAACTCTATCTCCCCCTCTAAAACTTCTGTTTGGCCCGGTTCATCAGCTGCAGCAGCCCCGGCCTGCCGTCAGGGATCACGATTTCGTGCATGATCTGGGCGTTGTTCAAGCCAAGCGCCAGGCCGGCCATGATTTCATCGGCCCGCACCGGGCTGAATTTCTCGGAAAAGATGCCGACTGCCGCCCCAAGCCCCATGCCGATCACAGCCACCGTGGCCATGGAGACATATGGGACCGCCGCCCGGCTCAGCCAGTAAGTCGCGGCCAAAACCGCCGCCCCCACCGCGGCGCTGAAAAGGGCAACCGGATTCATGAGCTTCGCCAGTCCATGCCTGGGCTGCTTCTGATTCGCCCGGAACCATTTCAGTGTGCTGAAAATGGTGGCATGATCGAGGATTAAGAACACTCCCACCAGCACGATGGACAGGATCCCGGCTATGGTGGCCCGCACCTCTTTTAGGATCCGGAACACCTCGGTGCGGGTGTCGGGATTGACAGTGCCGGCGGCGATGGAATAGACATTTAGATATTGATTCTGCAGCCTGCTTCGGATTAAGGGCTCCACCGCCTCGGTATCGACCGGGCCCTTCTCCACCAGAATCTGAATCCGCTCGCCGGGAATGACCTGGCCGGCGATATAGTTGTCCACCAAACGCACGGATTTACCGATCTCCTCGTCATCCAGATCAGGCAGGCTGTCACGGATGTCGCTGACTTGATCGATGATCGCCTGGACATCAATCTCCTGAATGCTGCCGATCTGCTCGGCAATGCTTTCAAGGCTTGAACGCATCGAAGCGATGTCCAGGTTTTCCAGCTGATCGAGATCAAATTCTTCCGCCGTTTCTGAACCGCTTTTGGCGATACTTTTCAAAAGCCCGTTGATAAACAGGGAGATAATCAGCTGTTCACTTGTGGACTGGGCTCCCTTCTCGGCCAGGCCTTTGTTCAACTGCTGCATCTGCACCTGCAGGACCTCCAGCTGCATCAGGGCCTCCTGGAAAGTGGTCAAAACCTTGTCGGCCCGCTCCACGGCAAGAGCTGCCTCAACAGACAGGCCGTCAAGCTCCCGCAGCAGGCGCAGGCTTTCTTCGATTGCATAGTTCAGCCGGTAGCGTTCATTTTCGATGCGGACTTCTCCTACCGGCTTGCCAATTTTGCTTTCGCTCAAATACTCGTATCCCGGCTGAGTGAGCACACCGCCGTCGGCGGCGGCCGAGCCGGAGACAATCATGCCTTGGGCTTGATCGCCGTTTACTTCCAAGATTTCAATCACCACGTGATCAGAAGCGGCTTCCTCACCGGAAGCGGGAACCTGTTGGCTCAACCCCTGGACCACAATCTGCTCGCCCATCACCACTGTGGATCCGGGTGCAAGCTTGATCGTGACCTTGGACGCATAGCTTAATAGAAAATGCCGCATTTCCACCAGGGTTTTCATCAGCGCATCCAGCTCTTCGCCGTACTCGGTGGAAGACACGTTGGCTAGTTTCGCTCCTGGATATTCCTTGCGCAGTAGTTGAATCACAGCGTCGCCGGTGGACTGGACATCCACGTCGAATCCCATGGGGAAACGGATCTCAAGCACCTGGTAGTCCTTGAGAATCTGCTTAACTTCGTTCATCACTCGCTTGGAATGCTCCGCCCCTTCAAGGACGATCAGCATGTTTTTGCCGTCCCTGAAAGCAAAACTAACCCCGCCGATCTGATTGAAGCGCTGCTGGAGTGTGTCGCTGATGCTGGGATGGACTCCTCTCACCAGCACACTTGGCTCCACGATCACGGTATAGCTGTTCAAACCGGGTACAGCGTTGAAAATCGAGGGCAGGCGCGAGAAGGTTTCCGCAGTCTTGGCTTCCTTTGGAAACCCGAAAAGATAATTGACCTGTCCGGCCAGGGATATGGTTTTGGAGATAACTGCGCCGGGGTACTGCTGTTGGGCGATCCGTTCCAGTTCCCGGACAGCGGCTTCCTCCGAAGCTTCCCGGATGTGGAGGATCAAGTCGAATTCGCCGTTGTCGCCGATCATTTCCTGGATCGTGTCGCCAAAATAGACATCAACAGCCCAGGCCACTCCAGACGACACTGCGGCCCCGGCGATTATGGTGACCAGGATTAATATTATATAATCGCGGTAAAGCCCGTCGCGAAAGAACCTAAACATAAGCAAAAACCCTCCCCACCTGGTGTTTTCATTATAACACAGCGCTGGAGAGGGTTTAACCGGAAATAGCCGCTAAAAGCGCCAGCTTATGCCTATTCGCCTGTTTGTGCTGCCGGCTCGCTCTCTTTTGTTTCAACTCTGAACCAGCCGTTGAACCGAATGCTGTTTGTCGGCCTGAGCACGATCAGATGCTCCCCGTAGATTGTGGCATCCTTGGTTTCCGCGGCCACATTCCCGATGAAGTCGACCTGCTCTTCTTTCTGGAGATAGATCATTTCATCTGACGAGGCATCGATGTCATCTGTCTTGACCTTCACATTGCCGGTGCCGATCAGTTTTTCCAGTTCGGTATAATATTCTACTTGATCACAGATGAGAACAAAGTCTTTTTGTTCCACCCGCACATTCCCGGTGACAAGCAGATAGTTCTCTTTTTGGCGGTGCACCACAGCTTGGCCGATAACTACCACATCCTTGAATGTGATCTGGATATAGGCTCCCTCGTATTCAGACACATCAGCGGTGAATTCGCCCGTTTCCCAGTTGAAGCTGCCGGTGAATTCCAACGGTACGTCCACGGTTTCAATCATGACTCTGTCGCTTTGCTCAGCTGGTTTCGCCGCGGCAGGCTGCTCGACATCCGCTTCCTGAGCCGCCGCGCAAAATGTGAAAGCAGCCAGCAAAATGATTGCTATCACCAAACTAGTCCTTTTCATCCGCTTCTCCCCCTTGAATAACAGTCACCGTTATGCTGCCCACAAAATCCAGCAGCCCTTTTTGGCTGTTCCAAACCAATCCGTCCGTGGCCAAGGAAAAGCCTGCCCGATCCTCAACCACAACACCACCTTCCAGCCGCAGTTGGTTTTCCCGGGGCGACCACACTCCGCTTTGGGCATAGACGTAATACTTGGGTTCACCATTTTCCAAAAGCACCAGCTGGTCAATCTGGTCTAGATAAACCAGTTCCTTCTCCTGGCGGAAAACCCCGGCGAGAAGTTTCCAGCGGTGGACACCTTTTTCGCTCCCCAAAAGTTCAACTCGTTCCAAAACCACTCCCGGATCTGTCTTGGCTTCCTGCCCGCCGCTGTCGGGGCGAATCGCCAACATCACCCCGGCAATGGTGGCAATCACAATCGCCGCAGTGATTATGGCTTTGGATCGCCTTGTGCCCACAATCTCACCTCCACCGCCGGATTACTCGTTTCCTATCAAGTCTTTCAGGTCTTCAATCTTGAAAAACCGGATCCCTTCCTGAGTGCTGTACCCGATGGGCAGCTTGGGGAAGGCATTGATGGAGTACTGGACCCGGAACTCCTTCCGCACCTGATCATAGCTCATTTCCAGCTTACGGCAGTGCAGATCAAAGGTGACAGTCAGCTTGCCCTGTTTGAGCTTATTGGATGCCTTTGTCGGCTCGTAGTTCAAATCGTAGCTCAAGCTGACATCCTCAGCCAAATCAAACTGGATTTTGCCGTTGATCCGCTTCCACTGCTTGTTTTGGATGTTGTAAACAACCCCCAGGCTGAACACCCAGTCGCTTTTGGGCTTGTAGTTGATGTTCGCGCTCAAGTCGCCGAAGCGCCGGTTGTTAATGTCGTAGTTCAGCGTGATCCCGGCGGTGACCGGCTCGGTGG
Source organism: uncultured Clostridia bacterium (assembly GCA_900019385.1). Taxonomy (GTDB): domain Bacteria; phylum Bacillota; class Limnochordia; order Darwinibacteriales; family DTU012; genus DTU012. Next base: position 12,849 of record FIZJ01000011.1, on the reverse strand, counting down.
CGCTGCTGAAGTTAACCTGTGTCCGCAGCGTCTCATACCTGTCCTTTAAGAAATCGTACCCTGTGTTGACTGTAACTGTCCACGGACGCTTAGTATACCTAAGGGTGCCCCGCAGCAGATCCTGGGCAGTCTGACGGTCAAAGCGGAAGGGAGTCTCACCCCAGACCAGGCGCTTGTAGTAATTGGCCGTCACACTGGTGGTATCAGTAAGCTTTTGGGTTATGCCGACACGCCCATAGGCAGCGTTCAGGCTTTGGCCGCTGCCGTAGAAACTGCTGGACACATTGCCGCTGTAAGTTACCGTGGTACCGAAATCAGAGCGCCAGCTGCGGGAGAATAGCTCCAGCGCCGGAACCACCCGCCAGGTGGCTACTCCCGAAGGATACTCCTCGAATCTGCCGGCCGAGAGCTGGAACCTGCCGGGAAACGACAGCCCAAGCAAGCTGGGGTTCGTCCACTGCCAGGTAACTTCGGGAAGGCGGTTGAGGCTTTTCCAGGTTGGTGCCGCAGCCTCATCCAAGAGATCCGGGTTGTATTTCTGCTGCACCGCCAGGCTGAAACGGTGGTTGTTGTAGGTGTAGCTTGTCTCCGCCAAATGGTCATAAGTCGTTGTTTCATCTTTCGCCACGGCCTTGGAACTGAGATCCAGCATCCAGTTGGGCAAGAGCTGCTGACGCCAGCTGCCCGACGCGCTCCATGTCCGGCTGCTCTCCTCACCCTTGCGCTCCAAGCCGTAGTTGAAGCTTGCCGTCAAACGGGTGCCTCCCGCCTGGTACGAAACACTGGTGGAACTGGCGATATTCTGCTCCAGCACCTGATCCACATACTGCCTTGTATAAGAGTTGTTCGTGCTGAAGCGGATCCCTTCAGCCTCGTATTCGTGCTGGAGTTGGCCGACAAAATATTTGCTCGCGGCGAAAGGCAGGAGATACAAAGCGATTCCGCCGCCGCCAAGGGTGTCATGATCGTATTTGTGATCCACTCCCAAGCCCAGGCCTTTGCGGGTGTAATACTCATAGATCAGAGAACCGTGGGCATTGGGGCTCAGATGATACTTATACCGGTGCTTGAAATAGTAGCCGTCTTCGGCGTTGTACCCGATTTCCGGCAAAGTGAAATCCTCGTCATAACGATCGTCCAACGGAATAACGAGATACGGCCAGTAAAACAGGGGCATCTTCCCCTCATAGAAGCGCACACCGTGAATGACCATTTTCTCACCGGGATAAATGTCTATTTTCTTGACTGCCAGATGATAGTGTGGTTCACTCAAGTCGCAGGTGGATATTCTGCCGTCCTCGATAAAATAGTCTCCGGAATCAATCCGCAGGTGTTCGCCATAAACGAAAACCGTGCCTTCGATTTTTTCCGAGATCAGATAGCTTGTCCCGTTGACAATCTCTCCCCGCTCTTCGGCGATGTTGTAGACCAGGCTCTCCCCTTCCATGTAAGCATCACCTTGGGAAAGTGTGACATTGCCTTCCAGGAACAACAACTGATTCTGCTCGTCGTAGACCAGTTTGTCGCCTGTCAGTTCCAGGTTTTCCCCTTTAACGGTTATATTTCCCGACCCGCGGAACAGCAGCGCCTCAAGATCCATCTCAAGGAATTCTGTACCCTCGATAGTAATCTTATCATTATCGGCAGCACAAACCGGAAAGCCCGCCAAAAGCGGCGTCAGCGCGGCTGCCAGCAGTATCAGCAGCACTATCGGTTTTCGGTTCTTGTAAGTATGCAAAGGGACCACCTTCATCTCAATGTAACCGATCGGCGCGGATCAGGAGGACAATTCCGGTGATGGCGAAAACCCCGTTGGTCAGCCAGGCGGCGAACAGAGGATGGAAGACTTCGTTGATGGCCAGCGAGCGGCAAACCGGTGTCGCCACATAATACATCACTGTCACAATCAGGCTTACGGCGATCCCAAATGATTTACTGCTCTTGCTGAACAGGCTCAAAGGCGCGGCAAACAACACAAAAATGAAAGAGGCCATGGGCAGCGCCAGCTTCAAATGATAATCCACAACGAACGACAGCACTTTCAAGCCACTGCGCTGAAACCGGTCAATATGCTCTTTCAGTTCCTTGCGGCTCATCTCGTCGCTGGTTTTCTGATTGCCGAAATACAGATCAGAGGCGTCGGGTGTGGTGATCTGCATGGTCTCAAACCGCGTCTGATAACTTACATAACCGTCTTCATCGAAATTCTGGACGATCCCGTCGTACAAAATCCACAGATGATCCCTGTAAGTGCCGGAAGTGGCTGTGATCATACGTGGGAACTGATCCGGCCCCGTTTCATACACCAGGACGTTCTTCAGCTGGCGCAGCTGTTTGTTCACTTCGTTGATGTAGAAATACCGGTTCTCGCCGCCCAGGAAAAAGATGTTTTCCTCAATCAAGGGCGCGTCTTCCTGATAGACAAGCTCCCGGAACAGTTTTTGAAACTCGTGGTTCGTCCAGGGCACGACTTCCTCATTCAAGACATAGGTAACACCGCTGATGATCAGCCCGGCAATCACTACTGGAATCATGATCCGCCAGTACGGCAGGCCGCTGCTGCACATGATGATCATTTCACTGTCCTCATTCATGCGGCCCAAACTCAACAGCGTGGAAAACAAAGCCGCCACCGGCAGGGTCATGACCACAATCCCCGGTATATAATAGACCAGCATTCTGATCACTATTTTGATAGCCACCCGTTTGACTAAAAACAGATCAATCAGCTCAAACAGGACACCGCTTAAGAGAATAACGGTAAACCCGACCACACAAAAGACAAAGGGCCAGAAAAACTCCCGCAGAGTGTATCGATCCAAGATCGAAGAACCGCGCAGAACAACGGTCCGGTATGACTTGGTTTGAATCATCCTCGGTCACCTTTTCAGATTAGAACTGCCAGCGGAAACTTAAATGATGCTGCCCTTGGGCCCAGTCATAACCAAGCTTGATTTGGCGGTATACAAACCCTGCTCCTGCTGTCCAACCTTCGTCCCATCCGGCCCTGAGCGTCAAGAACCGAAAGGGTTTGATTTCCACTCCCAGCATCAGCTTTCTGGCGGAATTGGCGTTGAGGACATCATTGACATCCACCGTAGCTGTACCAAATTCCCCCAGCCTGACTGCGGCGCCCAGCACAACGTTGGTGGGCAGGGCTGCTTCCGTTTCGCCGACTTTGAGATGCCAGAAGTTCTCCACCAGAACACCGAGGCGGAACAGGTAAAAATCTCCTACCTGGAGGCCTAAATCGGTGCTGACATACTTGCTCTCTTCTCCGGGAATGTTGATATACTTTAGGGACAGGCCGGCGTTGACCCTACCCGCCAGATCATCGGCGACGGCATAAGTTATCTGCCTGAGGGAATCACTGTAGATGAAATGGAGCAGCCCGGCTCCGGTCCCATAGTCTGGTTCGGCATAGAGCAGATGATACTGCCGGGAGTAGGTAGCAGGCTCGCCTGCTTCCGCTTCTTCCCCGGATTCTTGTGAAACAATTCGCAGCTGGAAGCCGAATTCTGGGGTTTTCAACCCCATCAATCCCGCAGGATTGCGGTTGGCGCGGCTGATATTGCCGTCGACAGCCGCGTTTGGGTTAAAAGCTGAACCTGTGCTTCCCAAGACAAGCAAAAGCAGCACAACTAGTCCCGCAAACCCGATCCTTCTCATCATTTGAGACCCTCCATCCTAGAAACGATGGGAATAACTCACTCCAAAACCGAAGTCCTTAAAGCCCGAAACCATCACTTTGGCCGACAATTCCTGGTTGAACTTCAGAGACAGACCGGTGTTGATCCGCCATCCGTCAGTCTCCACGATCACGGTCGTTACAGGCATGCTGAACTTCCGGTCGCTGCTGATGACTGTCACAGGGTTGAGGACACTGCTGATTCCGGCAAACCCCCGGCTGAACTGGCCTGAACCAAAACCAATATGGCCGCGGATCCCCGGCGCGCCGATCTGCATGCTCCCCACAATATAATAACTGGCCGTATCGCCGTTGGTAGTCAGTCCAACGGCAACCCCCGGGTAGTCACCTTCCTGGAGGAGCTGCACTTTGACACTGCCGAAAAACCCGGCGCCAGGTTCTCCGAAGCGGGACACAAGCCCCACTTCCACGTTTGGAAACGCGCCCAGAATCATCGAGAGATGGCTTCCGCCCCCGAACAAATGATAGGCGGCGCTGAACGATCCACTGGGAGCCACTGACGCCGTCGGTATGTTGATCAACCCTGTCGAACCAAAGACATTGTGGGCTGCCGCGGAACCGGACAACCCAATCATAAGTACAATGACAAGCAGCGCTGCTAACTTGCTGTGATAACGGTGCATATGGCATTCCTTCCCCTTCCTGATCAGGATAACTATTCTATTCTTTTTAAGAAATTACCTCCTTTGCCAGATCGGTATTTGCTGGAACAAAAAAAGAGATGGAAGCAGCCTCCCATCTATATTGATTCTCCTGGCTCGATCGTTTTATGGCTTTAGTCCAAACGTTTGATGATCTGATCACTGATATCCCTGCCGCCGAACCTTACCAAATCCACATCCAGGACCAACTGCAGATTCGCATCGCCGGCGGCTTCGGCGATAGCCCGGTCCAAAGCGGCTTGAAACTGGGTTTCCAGTTCCTGCCTGAAACGGAGGTATTCGGCATAAAGCGCTCGGTCCTGCTCCGCCTTTTTCTCTTCGTCGATGTCTTCCGATTCAGCGCTGGCCTGCAGCTGCGCCACCAATTGATCGTATTTCTCGGACAGCTGGTCATTCAACCGCTGGGCATACTGGCTTTCGCTCAAGATTTTGCCCATATCAATCAACCCTACATTGTTCACTGTGACCGCCTGGGTCGAAAGGACCCAAATCAAGGCTCCGGCAAGGAGGGCAGTCAACAGCCAGGGAAGATATTTCATCATCATCACCGCCTCTATTGATCAGTGACTATTATTCCCTGGCCGCGGCTGCTCTACGCATCAATTCCCTTACTTGAGGACACGAAGCACATCTTCTGTGATGTCCACACCGCCGTAAAGGATGGCGGATGCGTCCATCACTACCTGCAGATTCTGTTCGCCGGCAACTTTGGCCACAGCCTCGTCAACTTTGCCGCTGTATTCGCGCTCTACGGCCTCCAATTTCGCCTGGTACTCCATGAAAAGCTTGGCAGCCTCCTCATCGGAAAGGCCGTCAGCCTTTGCGTCGTATTCTGCCTGCAGCCGATCCCGGGCTTCATACAGCGGAGCTGCAAGGTACCGGGAGAATAAAGCCTGCGTATCAACTACAGCGATTCTACCGCTGTTTTGGCCTTGAACCGAGCTGACCCAGAAAAAAACAATCAATAAAGCCGCCGCGACTAAAACCAACAGGCCGCCGAGATATCCCTTTTGCTTAAGCATCTTATCCTCCTCCCCTGTTTGTAATAGTTACTGTTCGCAACAAGTTCATTATAGCAACCGAGGGGATCTCGATGCAAATCCAAAAAAACCCAGGAAACGATCCTTGCCGAATCGTTCCTGGGTTTGGGAGTGCTTAAAAACAGCGCTAGAAAGTATGGCCCAAGCCGAAGTAAAAGTGCCCTTCCCGGCCGTGTTCTTCGTTGAGCCCCCATCCATAGTCGAAGCGGAGCAGTCCTAATGGAGTGTCAACCCTCACACCGATGCCGAAGCCGTTGCTGTGGAGCAGGTCAAGCGGATTCATGCGCTCATCCTTTTCCCACGCCTTGCCGGCATCGAAGAACACCACACCGGACAGGAAATCCCAGAGGGGGAACCGCAGCTCTGTGTTAAACAGCAGCACTTTGTCGCCTGCCAAGCCTTCCTCGCCGTAGGCGTACCCTCTCAGCGTTTCACTGCCGCCGATCCTAAACAGTTCAGGATCAGGCAAGGTGCCGGTGAGGGCTCTTCCTCCGGAACCTCTGACCGCAAGGACCAGCTTGTCATCGAGGAGTTCGTAGTAGCGGCGGTGGTCCACAGTCAGTTTGGAATAAGAGGCCTTCTCGCCGTTAAAGGTGAGACCTGTCTCAAGCCCCAAATAGGAAACATAACCCTGCGTGGGCGCGAATGGATGGTTGCTGGTGTTGGTTTCGACGTTCGCTCCAATGGTCAGAAGCTTGAACGGCTCCCATACCTCTTCAATATCGCCGCTGAAGTTATGGCTCTCCGCCCGCAGGCTCAGCGAACCCCGCGTATACTCACCCAACGGCCGGCCAAATGCTATGCTGCCGCCGAGGACATGGGCTGTCCCGATCTTGGATAAATCGTCATCGATTTTTTCCTTGACTTTGTCGTGGGTATTATACAGGCTGATTTCAAAAGAGGTGCCGTCTGGAAGCAGGTATGGCTCTCTGAACCTCAACCTGTACGAACGTGTCCCTTTGCCGATCTCGAAGAAAAGGCTGCCGTACTGTCCGTTGCCGAACAGATTTCTGTCGGAAATGTCAACATATCCAAAAATACCGCTCTTGGAACTGTATCCGACACCAAAGTCGGCGCTGCCGGTCTTGGTTTCCTTTACATGGATCACCATGTTGTACACATCTGCTCTGTCAGTCGCCTCGAAAACGAAGCTGGGGGGTTCATCAAAAAACTCAAGCATGAAAACTTTGTGCAGGTCCTTGAAAACCTGAACTATGTCAATATCGTCTCCAGGGCCGAAGGTCAGTTCGCGCAGAATGACATGGTCTTTTGTCTTTTCGTTTCCTTCGACGGAGATCTTCCCGAGTTTGTAAGGCATGACTTCGATCGTGACCACACCGGCCTTGGAAACACCATAGTTTTCCGTTGCGAAGTGTGGTTTGCCCTGCACCTCATAAGACCACTCGCTGAAACTGTAAAGATCCTCAATCAGATGATTGCTGTTGAACACTTCGCCCGGCTTGACCTTCATCTGCTTGATAAACTCATTGATGGGCAGGCCTTGTGCCCCTTTAATGACAATCTCGCTGACAACAGGGTTTTCTTCGACCACGAAGGCGACCATGATTGTACCCTCAGGTGTCAGTTCCACCTTGGCCTCGACATTTTCAAAATACCCGAGGCTACCAATCGCCAGACAGTCATCCTCAAGATATCGTTGGTTGGCTGGGAACCCGACTCTGGTCTTGGTAATCGCCCGTTGGATTATGGCTGTATCGATCAAAGCGTTGCCTCTGATGACTACTGCCGAGACTGGTATGTCCTGCAGGCGTTGAGCTGCCCCCGGCTGGACAAAAAGAACCATGAGAAGCGCAGCCAAACACAGCGTCACTGTAGATTTGAATCTTGCGTGTTTGAAAAACCTCATGAAAGTGCCCCCTAACATTTGACGGTAACCTCTATTCATGACATAAGTCCACATCAAGGCAATCTTTTCGTTAATTCTACGCCTGCTGGCGGTTTCCTGCGGCGATCCTCGCAGTAATTACTGCTACAGCTGGCATTAAACGCCGCCGCTTCATCCAATTGACAATACTGTTCGCCGCCCCCCTGTCATTTACCGGGGGTAACAGCCCCAGCCTACAACACTTCAATCTCAAACGACGCCGAGCCTTCGATCACATATTGAGTGATTAAACGTACCCTGATCGGCTCATTGTCGTTAGGTTCCCACTGGGAACTGTCGAAATCTTTCTCGAGCATCACTACCTCGCTGATGGGGATTTTATCCTCTCCGCCGAAACTGGATTGGGGATAATCGCCGAAGTCGTACTCGGGATTCGGATCGATGTATGGATAGAACTCTGCCACGATCTCGTTGTTCCGTTCCCGGTTCATATATCCAGTGAGCAAAAGATCAAGGCTCTCCGCCTGAGTCGGCTCCCGCCACATGACATCGGCATCCTGCTCCTGCAGCGATTCCCATGTGGTGTGCACTGTCGGTTTGGCGTAAAAATACCCGCTGCTTCCGCCCCTGACAGAGACCGTCATCAGCCCCGGCAAGGTGTCTTCCGGGATATCAATCCTTAACACACGGGTTTCCACCGCATTGCGGAACGGGCGAATCCTGACTTCGACTTCGACACTGCCGCCGGCTTCAACCTGGAATCTGCGGGGAATTGCTTTTTCAATCTCGGCGGTGCGCCGGGTGTTTTCCACAACAATGCTGACGTTGATCTCTTTTAAGTCGATGGACTGCAAATTGTTGCCCATCAAAACCTCCAGGCCGTCCATCAAGTCCGACAAAGACCAAACAGCGATGTCCGAATCGCTGTAAAACATGTTCTCCCTGATGATCGGCTGCGGAAGATCGTGGGTGTGAAACTCCAACCTTACGTAGGCCGTCCCGGATCCGATCCTGTCCAGTGAAGAATCAATCCCTTGATAAGCGCTGCTGATCACCAGAGCCGCCAGCAGGCTGCTGTCGGCGATCGATTCTACCCGGTACACGTCCTGGCGCTGCCGTTCCACGTCGGTGACGGTAATGTTGATGGGAATATACGCCGCCTGCGTGTCGAGGGTGCCTGCCACACCGGCTGCTCTGTCCTGGTAGATCGCGCCAACGCTCGCACCGGCGGAGGCTATTTTATACGGGATCTCCAAGCCGGGCATGGTGTAATGAATCACCGCGGGAGCCACGAAATAGTTGGCATCGCCTTTGTGCAGGAAGGAATGGCCGAAGCCGACAAATCGGTTTTGCTCATCCACTTCCGTGATCGTTCCAAAGGCGGCAACCTGAAAATCGCCGCGCAAAAGCTGAACGGCAAAAGCCGAGCCTGGCTCCAGCCTTGATACGTCCACCTGCTGCATAATGCCGCTTACCCCGGGAATCACTTGGACATTGTACGGCTCAAGCGCTTTGGCCAAAGGAGCCAGCGCCCTCCCGGCAATGCCAGTTACCGTCACTGGTGTGGCAATCTCGCTGAAACCCTGGGGCAGCTGCGGCGCAGCAACTGGGACTTTGTCCAGCAGAGCCAGCATCGGCGCCGCGGGAGTGAGCAGGCCCACCCGGTGATCGGAATACTCATAGGCGTAGCTGATGGCTCCCAAGAGCTTGCCGTCAACATAGACGGGGCTGCCGCTCATTCCGGAAGCGATACCGCCGCTGCGGTCAATGGCGTCGCCGCTGACCCTGACCATGATCAAGTCAGGGATGGAGCCCGGTTGAGGAATGATCGTGATCACTTCCACGTCGAATTCCTCGATGAGGGTTCCGTGGACGACGGTCTTACCGATTCCTTTGAGGCCGGGGTACACTGCCTCCAAAGGGTAGATATCCACTGCTCCGGCTGCCGCTGCAGTGTACAAACATAAAAAAATCCCCACAAGCGCCCATTTACGGATCATGAATGACAACTCCTTATTGCCTGCTCTCGGGAGTGATGACGACAATGGCATTGCTGACTGGACGTTCCGTCCCGTCGGACGGTATGTTCAATACCCGGTCGCGGATCACCATGGTGGTGGACCCGCCGCCGTCAAGGTTCATCGCGTCGACAGCTCCAAGTTCGATCATCAGTTCAGCCAGTTCTTCCAAAGTCATACCGACACTGACGCCGGGCTGACGGCCGTTCACAGTGACGATCAAAAGTTTCCGGTCGGCGGTCACACCCAATGCGGTCCGGGGTGCCCGGCTGGCGGCTATATCCGCCTGGAAACGCTCCTCTTCAGCGGTGATGTAAACCTGCCCGCCCTTGACCAAACGAGGCCCGCCCCCGATAATATGCACAAATCCCTGCTCCAACCAATCAGGACTCAACTTAAGCTCAACAGTAATCCGATCCCCCACCGTCACCTGGTTGAGGAAATCCCTGGCGGCACCGTGCCCGGATACAACATAGCCATCCGCGGGGATCGGCGCTTGGCCGGTGACTTTGTCAACAACAACATCACCGACGACGATTAAATCGACACCCCAAACATTGGTCCGCGAAGTCTCGCCGTAATCGGGCGTGTAGATGATCAGCTCGTCCGTCAGGCGCGGGCGGTTGATGCCGGAAACGGCAAACTCCCGGCCGTCGCCCAGGATTACACTGCCGTTCATGCCTACCTGGCCGATCACGATCTCACCGGGCTTGATGCCGATGGCCGTGCGGTTCGCATATGGCTCGCTGATCAGCCTGCCGTCGATTGCCAAAAGCCCCAACGGGCGGCCGTCGCTGGCGAAATGCAACCCGTTGGCGGCGGCGATGGCATGGCTGCGTTTGGCCATGGAGCTAACCAATTCGCGGCCGTAAATCTGGTCTTGCGATAAAACGGACCGAATTTCCACCAACGGATCCCCATAGCGGACCTCAAGGTAGTTGATAATCAAAGGGCCTGCCGCGATGCCCTTGCGCATGTGGCCGTACCGGACGCCGTAGGAAATGGTGGTGATCGTGCTTTCTGTATACAGCTTGTTCACTGTCACGGTAAGCCGCTCTCCATCCAACTCCCATTTCACATCGGGCATCAGATAGTTGAACTCCATAACTACCCTGGTGCCGATATTGCCCGGCCCTTTGCTGGCCCGGACGGCCTTGAGGGCTGAATCATTGACGCTTTTGTCGACGGGCAGCCCCTTAATCTGGTAGTCAAGGTCCACGATCACCTTCATAGGATTGGTGCTTTGCCAGACCCTGTAACCGCTGCCTTCGGGGACATATACGCTGAGCACAGCCTTTTCCCCGTCAACGGAAAAAACCAGTTCTTCGCCGGCCTGCCCAAAGGCGGCCTGTGGGAAGGTTACCAGGCAAATAACGAGTATCAGCGGCACAAAACGTAAACGTCCGATGGTCCCCAATCCTTTCTGAATAAACTAAATATAGTACCTGACGAAAAAAGAATTCTATATGTAGTGCCGAATATCCTGCCGCGAACCAAGTCCGGTAAAAAGAAAACCGCGCCGCGAAACTCCTTCCGGTCGACGCAATTAGAGAGGCATAGAAACATAAAAGGCTCCTCACCTGGGCCGCGGCCTCCGTGCCGTGTTCAACCACCTGAGGAGCTCTTTTATATCTAGCTGGAAGAAACTGTCACATCAATCGTTTGCAGGAACATACATTACCATCTGCCGGTAGATGATGTCGCTTAAGCCGATTCCGCCTGCATTGGCCATTTCCACGGCCAACTGCTCGTCGTGCATCGACTGGAACAGCTTTTCGGCATTCCGCTTGCCGAACAGATCGGACTCGGGCACAGCCTCCCGCATCACTTTCAGCAGCTGCTGCAGGAACAGCGATTCAAACTGCACAGCCGCTTCCTTTAATGCTTTTTGGGAAGTGGATAACTGCTTCGCCTTGTCTGTAATAAGTTGTCCCGGATCCCAAGCTATCCTCATCACGGCAAACGCTCCCAACTACATGATTATTAAATCTCCGTAGAGTGCCCCGGCCGCTTTGATGGCCTGCAGGATGGCGATGATGTCCTGGGCGCTGGCACCGATGGCGTTGAGGGCATTGACCAAATCTTCCACATTGGTATTGCCCGAAACAAGAACCGTGCTGCCTTCCGCGGTGTTCGCGCCAGTGTTGAAGTTCACGCCGGCAGCCGGATCGCCGAGGAATTCAGGCATCTGGCTCCAATAAGTGTCCACCCTTACACTCAAGTTGTTGTGGGACACTGCGACTGTGGCAATCCTGACATCAGCGCCTATCACCACTGTGCCTGTCCGCTCGTTGATCACGACCCGTGCCTTGGTGTCGGGGCGGATGGGCAGTTCTTCCAAACGTGCTATCATTCCAACACTATTATCGGCATATTCGCCGGGGATCTTTACTATAACCGTCGATTGATCCCGGGCCCAGGCAAGATCCTGTTCAAAGGCCTGATTGATCGTTTCCACCAACCGTGCCGCAGTGCTGAAATCAGGCTCCATCAGAACCAGTTCTATTTCATCTCCGCTGCTGTGGCTGTGGGGAATCTCCTGCTCCACAATAGCTCCGTTGGGGATCATAGCCACAGTCGGATGGTTCTGGCTCCGGCTGGAGCCTCCCCTGGCAGCAATACCGCCGATGGAGAGCTGACCTTGAGCAACAGCGTAGATCTGCCCGTTGGCTGCCTGCAGCGGTGTTTGGAGCAAGTATCCGCCTTGGAGGCTGCGGGCATCGCCGATTGAGGACACCACCACATCAATTTGATCTCCGGTGCGTACCGATGAGTAGATAGTGGCAGTAACCATCACCGCCGCCACGTTCTTCAGCTTCAGATCATCGGCGGACACGGTAATGCCGAATTTCTCCAACATGTTGGCCACCATCTGCAGGTTGGCCAAGGATCCGCTGCCGTCGCCAGTGCCGTTAAGCCCTACAACCAAACCCAAACCGTAAAGCTGATTGGCCCGGACTCCCTGGACGCGGGCAATGTCTTTGACCCGCACGATTGGGGCTTCATTGGCACTCGCTGTGCCTGCGGCCAAAAGCAAAACCAGCAAGATGATCAAGGCTGGGATTGTCCAGCTCTGTAAGCGTCTCATGAAAGAACCTCCATTTCTCCGCCGGCAGCCAGGCTAAAAGAGCCAGTCGAACAAGCGGCTCAAGATACCCTTGTCTTGCTTGTCGCCGATGATGCCTGTGCCGACGAACTGGATCTCCGCGTCGGCCACCTGCGATGACAGGATGGTATTGTCCGGGCCGATATCCCGGGAACGGATGACTCCGGAAATCACGATCTCCTGTTCTTCCCCATTGATTTTCAGTTTCTGCCTGCCTTCGATTTTCATTGTTCCATTGTCGTGGATCTCCACCACTCTGGTGGTGATTTTCGCCGTCACGCTGCTTCCCCTGGAAGTAGTGCCGCTGCCGTCGAACTGCCCGCTGTGGGTGAATCTGAGCAGCGGAATCAAGTCGGCCAGAACTCCCCCACCGGGCCCGAGGCTTAAGGTGTTGCTGTTCCCGGATGATGTGTCGGAGGACTGTGTGGCCCGGGATTGCTCGATGATCAGCACTGTCACCAGATCACC
>FIZJ01000010.1 GCA_900019385.1 uncultured Clostridia bacterium | reverse complement strand
GTGCTGAAGGGCAACGATGCCCTGCCCAGCGGCGCGCTGGCCGCTGGTGTGAAATTCATGAGCGCATATCCAATGACACCTTCCACCGGGGTTACGGAGTTCATTGCCGCTTATGCCAAACAGTGCAGTGTGGTGATGGAGCAGGCTGAGGATGAAATCGCGGGTGTCAATATGGCCATCGGCGCCGCGTATGCCGGGGTGCGGGCGATGACTGCCACCTCCGGGGGTGGGTTTGCTCTGATGACCGAGGCTTTGGGATTGGCAGGCTCGGCTGAGATCCCGATTGTTGTCATCAACGCCCAGCGCCCCGGGCCGAGCACCGGATTGCCCACCCGGACAGAGCAGGGCGACTTGTTGTTCGCTGTTCACGGCGGGAGCGGCGATTACCCTAAGGCGGTGCTGTCCCCGGGCGACGTGGAGGAAGCGTTTTACCTGATGGGTGCCGCTTTTAATCTGGCGGACAAATACCATACTCCAGTGATTGTTTTAAGCGATCAGCACCTGGCGGATTCATATCAAACAATTGAACCGCTGGATCCGGGCAAAGTGGTGATAGACAGGGGCGATCTGCTCTTTGACGCCGGCCCCGCATATCAGCGCTATCAGTATACGGAATCGGGCGTGTCGCCGCGGCTTGTGCCTGGATTTGGCGCAGGGGGGCTGGTGGTCAGCGCCGGAGATGAGCACGGCCAGGACGGACATCTGATTGAGGACGCTGAAACCAGAAATGAAATGATGAGGAAACGAATGCGAAAAATGGACGGCATCAAGGCGGAGGCCTTGGATCCGGTGGCCCACGGAAGCTCTAACCCGGAATACGTTCTTATCGGCTTTGGCTCCACCAAAGGGGCGGTCCGGGAAGCTGCCGGCTTATTGAGCCAACAAGGACATCCGGCTTTGGCTGTGCACCTGCCTCAGGTGTACCCGCTCCCAGACAAACTGCGGGAGATCTGGCAGCTGCCTGGGCAAAAATGGATTGTGGAGAACAACTATTCCGGCCAGCTGCAAAAACTGATTGCCATGGAGTTCGCCCTTGTGCCCGACGGCAGTGTCCGTAAATACGACGGGCGCCCGTTCTTCCCACAGGAAATTGTGGAGCAGGTGCTTAAAGGAGGTGCCGGACGATGAACAAGCTGTTCGCCATTTGCAGAGAGACAGCCTGGTGCCCGGGATGCGGCAATTTCGGCATCCTCAACGCCCTTTCCCAGGCTTTGGACGGTTTGGGGCTCGAGCCCAAAGATGTCTTGTTTGTGTCAGGAATCGGCCAGGCGGGAAAAACACCGCATTACATCAAGGGCAATGTTTTGAACACCCTCCACGGCCGAACACTGCCCACCGCCACAGGCGCCAAGATCGCCAACAGCGGGCTGACAGTGATTGCGATCGGCGGCGACGGCGACGGTTACGCCGAAGGGGGCAACCACTTCATTCACGCGCTGCGGAGGAACATCGACATTACCTATTTGGTCCACAACAACCAGGTTTTTGGCCTGACCAAAGGTCAAGCGTCCCCTTCGTCGGATCCGGGGATGATGACAGGGACAACGCCGTGGGGAGTGTATAATGAGCCGTTTAACCCTCTGGCGGCCGCAATCAGCATGAACGGCAGTTTTGTGGCCCGGAGTTTCGCCGGCGATCAGGAGCATCTGGCGAAAACAATCCAGGCAGCGGTTAAGCACCCGGGGTTCGCCTTGGTGGACATTCTGCAGCCATGTGTGACATTCAACAAGATCAACACTTATCAATGGTACCGCGCCCGCGTCTATGACCTAAATCAGGATCCAGACTACGATTTCACCAACCGCAGGCAGGCGTGGGAGAAAAGCTGGGAGTGGGGAGAACGGATCCCGATTGGTATCTTTTACCGCTCAGAGCGGCCTACGCTTTGTGATCAGCTCCCAGCCCTGAAAAACGGGCCTCTGGTGAGGCAGCCCATACCCTGCCCCAATATTGATCAGGTTTTGGCACAGTTCAGGTAGCATAGATTTGCCCCCAAGACAAACAATAAGGAAGAGCCAGTCACGAAAGGAGATGGGGCCATGCCGAAACCTAAGCCTGACGATCGCAGTGACAACGTCGACAAGCTGCAGGAACAGGTTGTCAATACCATCGAGAATCTGGAAGAGGCCCATCAAACCCTCCAGAACGAGGACTTGCCTGAAGAGCAGCGGCAGGCGATCCTGGCGAAGAACCGCCGCCGGGAACAGGCGATTGCAGGCAAGCGCGAGGAAATCAAGGATGAATACCGGTACCAACAGTCGCTTCAGCAAAACAAAGATGAATAAGGGGTTACAGCCATGGCGAAGAAGAAAAACCGTGCAGAAAAGCTGAGGAGGCATTTGGACAGTACCATCGAAAACCTGGACGAGGCGGAGGAAACGTTGACTGATGACGCTCTTCCTGAAACTGAACGGGAGAGAATCATCCGCAAGAATGAGCACAGGCGAGAACAAATTGCTTCTCTAAAGGAGAATCTGGACGAACTGGAAGGTTGAACGAAGCACATCATCAAAGGATAGGCAGGGGATTTCTGCCTATCCTTTATTATTTTGCCAATCAAAAGAGGAACTGGGGAATGGCCGTAGAATAATAAAGGATAACTCTAAGGGAATGTACAATCCAGGGAACTGGATTTTTTCATGCGCAAGTCCTTTCGAGTCCAGGAGGAATTTGTCATGTTCAATCCAATCTTAACCAAGTTCAATCTACCAAAAGAGATCGCCGGCATCCTCGATCATCAAGACGTGCTGGTCCCTGAAAGCCGGGAACAGTTGGTCAAACTCGCCATCGGGGGGCAGCAGAGCGGTTTCTATGAAGTCGCATATAGAGTCCCTGATCAGGGCAGGGTTGTGGAAGCAACTGTCACCAGGTGCAAAAACGGCGTTCTGGTCAATTTTTCCGAGCCGTACATGCGCCGGCGCGATCCCGACTGCATGGTGATCGGCGATAATCTGCCGACAGATAAAGTGACATACAAACAGCGCTTTGGCGGAAGCTTCGGACCGGTCCGGAAGCAGACCTTGGAATGGCTGCGAGAGCAGAGCCTGATTGTGATGCCGTTCATGGCGGGCGGCCAGGAATACGGTTATCCAGCTCTGCTGATTGCTCCGCGGAACGCTGCGTTTTTTGCCGCGGCATTGGCTGACCTGCAGGAACTGGTGCCTAGGGACCAGATTCCCGACGGGTTCACACCAAGAGGCATCATTTATGTGGCACCGCCGTTCAGGCACACACATTTTGGCGGCAAGCAAGTGGTGGTGCACAACCGATCAGAGACACTGCACGAAGTGTTTTCCTACAACCTTTACCCCGGGCCCAGCGCCAAGAAGGGTGTTTACAGCATGCTGCTGGACATTGGCGAGGGCGAAGGCTGGGTGACTCTGCATGCTTCGACAGTGAAGATCGTCACACCGTATGAGAATATCTTGATCATCATGCACGAAGGTGCCAGCGGCGGCGGCAAAAGCGAAATGATCGAGCAAATCCACCGTCAGCCGGACGGCACTGTCAGGATCGGAGAAAACGTCGTCACTGGCGAGGAAATCGTAATCCAGTTGAGGGAATCCAGCGAGATGATGCCCATCACCGACGACATGGCCATGTGCCCCGCCGCATTGCAGCAGGATCAGGGCAAACTGGTGGTGAAAGACGCAGAAAGTGGATGGTTCCTGAGAATCGACCATATATCCGAGTATGGGACTGAACCGTACTATGAAAAGATCACCATCCATCCCAAAGAACCCTTGATTTTCATGAATCTTTATGGAAAGCCGGACGCAACCTGCCTGATCTGGGAACATGTAGAGGATGCCCCAGGGCAGATTTGTCCCAATCCGCGGGTGATTGTGCCGCGGCGGATGATCTCCGGTGTGATCAACGAACCAGTGGAAGTGGATATCCGCAGCTTCGGCGTGCGGACTCCGCTGACAACCAAGGACGAGCCGGGATATGGGATCATCGGCATGTTCCATGTCCTGCCGCCGGCGTTGGCCTGGCTGTGGCGCCTGGTTGCGCCGCGGGGAGCCAACAACCCCAGCATCAACGATCACGGTGACTGCATGTCCAGTGAAGGAGTAGGCTCTTATTGGCCGTTCTGCACAGGCCGGATGGTGGATCAAGCCAATCTGTTGTTGGATCAATTCGTCCGCTCGGTGAACACGCGCTATATCCTGGTGCCGAATCAGCATATCGGTGCCTACAAGGTAGGGTTCATGCCTCAGTGGATTACCAGGGAGTACCTGGCGAGAAGAGGAAGCGCCAGCTTCGGCAAGGATCGCCTGGTAGAGTCTCGCTGTCCGCTTTTGGGGTTTGCCATGCTGTCGCTCAAAGTCGACGGCAACCAGATGCCCAAAGGCCTGTTGCAAGTGCAGTATCAGCCGGAAGTGGGCTTTGGCGCCTATGATCATGGGGCTAAGGTCTTGACCGAGTTCTTCCACCGGGAGCTGAAGAAATACCTGGTGCCGGATCTGAGTCCGCTGGGGAGGCAGATTGTCGAATGCTGCCTTGACGGCGGCAAGGTAAGCGATTACCTTGAATTCCTTCCTATGTGCTACTAGTATGAAAACCGATTGCCTTCTCGCCGGTTTTGTGCTAAACTAATAAATGCTGCGGCCCCGTAGCTCAGCGGATAGAGCAGCGGTTTCCTAAACCGCGTGTCGGACGTTCGATTCGTCTCGGGGCCGCCATTTTTATGACCAGGCGAACCAACATGGCCGCGGTCCGACGCAGAGGTTTGGCAATTCTTCCTTTTTTGGAAGAGCATTTCTTTTGCTCCGCATCTGTGATACAATCTAGGTAGACAATGCCTTGGGAGACACGCCTATGGATCATGGAAACAAATACAGAATATCGTTTGTTGGGGAATTTACCGACAAGTCCCTGGAAGAGGCGTATCTTGCTGAAAACCTGGATTCCTCACGAAGAATAACCGCGTATATGGCCCTTGTGTTCGGAGGAATACTGGGGCTTTTCCTTATGCACAGCTATCTCACTGAGAGAGGCACAGTGCTGTTTGCCAACGTTACTCCTGTCAGACTGGCATTCATCTTTGCCTCTGTTTTGGTGTTTCTGACAGCGAGAAGGATTACGAAACACAAACAGCTTGTGCTCATGAATTCTTTCTACCAGGCCATGATGGCCGTGGTCTACCTGCTTACCCTGCATTATTTTCAAACTCTCAATTACTTCAGTGTCCTGGGATTAATGACCATAACATTGGCTATGTATCTATTGCCGAACAGAGTAGTGCATTCTCAGGTTGTTTCTTTTGTTTTCAGCATCCTGTTCTTTGTTTTCCCAATCCGCAAGCTCGAAGGCCTGCAGGTAAATGAACTATACCGGATCATCACCTATCAAGCCATTATGCTGGTCCACTGCAATATCTATACCTGCTGGGCGGAAACGACGAAAAGAAAAACGTTTGTTGCCAAGCGCGAACTGTTGGAACTATCCTCCAAGGATCCGCTGACAGGTATTTACAACAGAAAAATGTTTGATGATGCCGTGGATCAGTGGATGGGCTTTTCGGAACGATACAGCCATCCCCTTTCCATAATCTTCTTCGATGTCGACAATTTTAAAGAAGTGAACGACACTTACGGCCACATCGAAGGGGATCGGGTGTTGAAAGATTTGGCTGCCGTTGTCAAGCAGTCTATTCGCAGCGCGGATGTATTCGCCAGATGGGGCGGCGATGAATTCGCGATCCTTCTGCCCAACACCGATCTGCCGCAGGCCAAAAAACTGGCTGAACGGCTGAAGGGCTGCCTCGCCAACAACAACCCACTTGAGGGGCCGATCAAGATAACCTGCAGCTTTGGAGTTGCGCAGTATGAGCCGAACGAGACCAAGCAGTCGCTGCTGCGGAAAGTGGATGATCTGCTCCTGGAAGCCAAGACAGGGGGCAGAGACAGGATAGTGGGTTGAACAGGAAAACACCACCTATTTTGCGAATAAATGACAATGAGAACGATTATTTCTCACGGAGGAGAAAGGAGACAGGCCATGAGGTGGTCCAACCTGAGTATTGGCGTTAAGATTTCCATTGGTTTTGCCCTGGTGTTATTATTGATAATTGGGTTGGGCGTGACAGATTTCTTTGGATTGCTGAGAATCCGCGATCAAAGCGACTTTGTCCTTGACATTCTGACGTTGGGATATGATTTTTCCCAGCGGGAAATCGATCATTTATTGTGGGTCGCGGCACTCAGGGACTCGATTGAGGCCCATGACCCGAACTTCACTATCGAACTGGACCCGACCCGCTGCCAGTTGGGACGCTGGCTGGGCGGCGAGGAACGGAAAGAGATAGAGGCTGATATTCCGGGGCTCGCCCCTATAATCGCGGAGATGGAGAACCATCATCGGAACCTGCACAACAGTGCCCGGTCCATACAGGCGAGCCTGGCAAGCGATCCCGATCAAGCGGCGGTGATCTTCAAGACAGAGACTCAGGCTCACCTGGCGCAGATCAGATCCGGGTTGAACGTGATCAAGCAGCAGCTGCAGGCCATGGGAGCCGAAGCCAACGCAGGGATAAAGACGACTATTGCCTCCCGGATCAACCGCAGCTGGATCATGCTGCTGGCTTCTGTGATTATCGGAATTCTGATGGCCGCCTTCATCACACGGAGCATAACCAGGCCTGTCCGGCTGCTGAACAACGCCATGCTCACCGCCAGCTCAGGTAATCTCACCGTCACTGTCGACTATGACGCCAATGATGAAACCGGGCGGATGGTCCGCGCATTCAACAAGATGGTCGCCAGCCTCAATGAGATCGTCGGGGCATCCAAAAAAGCGGTGTCAGAGACAGTGTCTTCCAGTCAGACCATGTCCACGGCTGTGGAAGAATTGAGCTCTTCCATCGAGCAGGTGGCGACCAGCGCGTCCGAATTCGCCAGCAGCGTCACCGCCATCAGTGAGCACACGCAGAAGATCAATCAAGAAGCCCAGGAGACCGGGAACATGGCCAGAGCCGGATCGGAGCGCATCAACTCATGCATGGAGTCCATGCTGATGATCGAGGAAGCGTCTGACACCACTGTTAAAGCCATTGCCAGCCTGAAAGAGGCGTCACGGGAGATTGTGAAAATTGTGCAGGTGGTCACCGACATTGCGGACCAGACGAACCTTTTGTCCCTCAATGCGGCCATTGAGGCCGCCCGAGCCGGTGAGTACGGCCACGGGTTCGCAGTTGTAGCCGAAGAAGTGCGCAAATTGGCAGAACAGACCAAGTCCAGCCTTCAAGAGGTCAACCACTTGGTTGCCAATCTGGAGACACAGATGAACACAGCTGTCCAGTCAACCACCATCAGCAGGGACAAGGTCCATCAAGGCGCGCTGGTGGTGAAGGAAACCACTGAATCGCTGCAGAACATCGTCAAAAGAATTACAAGTATCATAGATCAGCTGAAGATCATCAGTGATCGGACGCAGGAGCAGGCGGCCCTCAGTCAGGAAATCGCCGCCATGACCGAGCAGCAGTCCGCCGCCACGCACGGGATAGCCCAGTCTTCCGTGGAACTGGCCAACATTGCCCAAGCACTGGAGGATACTGTGAAGCGGTTGACTGTGTAGTAATACTGAATACAGGAACAAAAGGGTGGAAGTATAGTGAGTAAGCTGGAAGTTGTCAGGTTCGCAGCAGGCACTCAGTTATTCGCCCAAGGCCAGGTCCCCGAGGCTATGTACTTTGTGCTGCAGGGCACTGTCGAGTTGGCCAACGAACACACTGATCTTGTCGGCCAGGGCGCCCTGGTGGGAGCGGTGGCGTTTCTAAACCAAATCCCTTCCAGATTCCGGGCCCGCTGTGTCACAGACACCGACTTGTTCAAGCTGAATGAGGAAAACATCATCACTCTGTTCAGGACGCACCCGCAGATCGGGTACAAGATCCTGCAGGCGCTTGCGTCAGAGGTTGTGGGAGCCACGCATGAGGCCGAAAAGACGGAAGCCAAGCCTGAACCTCTCCCGGATGGGATAGATCAGGTCCTGCCGCCCGATCATCCCCACTTTTCAGAGACTGCCCCTGAGGCCTTTGAAAGCCTGCTGCTGCACACAGAAGCGGTCTGTCCTTTATGCGATGCCAGGTTCGCCGCGGCGCGGGTCAGGGAAACTCGCCTGGCCTCAGCCCGTGTCAATCCCGACTTTCGTATCGTATACCATAACATGGAGCCTCTGTGGTATTACATCTGGGTTTGCCCCGAGTGCGGCTTTGCCCATCCATATAAGCAGTTCAACAAAGTTTCCCGGAGGCAGTTGGAAAAACTGAAAAAAGCTGTGGGCGGAGACAAGCAGATCCAGTTTCGGTTCAGCCCCAGGCGGACACTTAATGAAGTGTTCCTGTCCTATTACTTGGCCTTGCGGATCTTCGCAGTAATCAATGCCGGGCCGGAGCAGTTCGGCAACTTGTGGATGCGCCTTGTCTGGCTGTACGAAGACGTGAAGGCGCAGGAGTGGGTGGAATACGCGGCCCGGAATGCGCTGAAACACTTCGAGGAGGCGCTGATCTCAGGCCGCCGCAGCGATGCTGGAGACCAGAAGCTGTATATTATCATCGCTGAGCTGCATCAGCGGCTGGGGCAGAGGGAAGATGCCCTGCGCTGTCTTCTGGAGGCTGTGAACCTGCGGGCCGGAAGCGAAGGCTACCGGAAACTTGCGGCGGATCGGATCCAAGATCTGCGTGCAGAGAAATAATAACTTTCGAGAGGAAAGTCCAGTTTCGCGTCGAATATAAAATATCTGCGTGGGGATGTAGCTCAGTGGGAGAGCGCCACATTCGCATTGTGGAAGTCGAGGGTTCGAATCCCTTCATCTCCACCATCTATGGAGTATCCATACTGCTGAGCCAGGTTAACATAGTACTGGGAGTGATGCAGTATGCCGCGCCGCGGAAGAATTATGTCAGATCGGTTGAAATATGAACTTGCGCAAGATCTGGGATTCTACGACAAGGTGAAAGACGGCGATTGGGGGAACATCACGACCAGAGACGCAGGTAACTTGGTGAAGGCCGCCATCATGCGGGCAGAAAAAATGATGGCTGAAGCCGATCGGTTACCACAGCAGCAATAGGACGGGCTAAGCCCGTCCTTTCTTATTCATGTAGCGGGAGAGGATCCGCAGTATCTTCTCCTCCGTGTATCCCCGCTGCCGCCACCTTTGTACGCGCAGAAAAACAGACCTGTGATGGAGGATGGTGCACCTTTCGCAGGCCCAGACCCGGCGTTGAACACCGCTGCGATCCCGGTAATAGTGCCAGTACCCACCCAGCGCTGTCAACTCCAGCCGGGAGCATTCCTGGTAAAACGGGCAGTAGCATGTGCGGCAGTCGTATTCGCTGTCGGGGATGCCCTGGTGGCATGGATAGTAATAGCAAAGTTGGCGTAAATTCAGGTTATTGGGGTTAAGCTTGATTTTGTTCATGGCCGTAGTCCTTTCCCTAATCCATTCGCCGTGGTGCGGCCAAATCCTTGAAGACCCGTCTATTGACGCCTATTCTGAACAATGATATTGTTTAGATAGCTGTTTCCGTGATGAAGGAGTGAATGCGTTGATCACTTTGGAGAATGTGAGCAAAACCTATCCCGGCGGGGTCAAGGCTGTCGACAACGTGTCTTTGACAGTGCCGAGCGGTGAAATCTTCGGCTTTTTAGGCCCTAACGGCGCCGGCAAGACGACGGCCATCAAGATGATTACCGGCATTCTGCGCCCGGACAGCGGCGAGATCAAAGTCAACGGAATCGATATCGCCAAAAACCCGTTGGAGGCCAAAAAACAAATTGGTTTCGTGCCGGACGACCCAAACATGTTTCTAAGGCTTAAAGGGATTGAGTATCTGAACTTCATGGCAGATATTTACGATGTGCCTTTGGACGAACAGAAAGGCCGCATCAGCGATCTTTGCCGCCGTTTCGAAATGGCCGATGTCCTGCGGGATCCCATCCAGAGCTATTCCCACGGCATGCGGCAGAAGATCATCATCATGGGTGTTTTGCTCCACAACCCGTCAGTCTGGATTCTCGACGAGCCGATGACCGGCCTTGATCCCCGTTCATCGTTCCTTTTGAAAAACATGATGCGGGAGCATGTTGAAAGCGGCAGAACTCTGTTCTTCTCCACCCATGTCCTGGATGTGGCGGAGAAAATCTGCGACCGCATAGCCATCATCAACAGAGGGAGAATCCTATTTACAGGCACTATTGACGAAATGCGGGAGCATCTTAGCAAAAACGCCTCATTGGAGAGCATGTTCCTGGAGTTGACGGACGATGAATAACAAGACTTGGATTCTCACCAGGGCTATGCTGAAAAACGGCGGGGGCCTTGGGCTCAACCTCAAAAGCAAATGGTCCTGGGTATTGCTGCTGCTCATCCTTTTTGTTTCCCTTCCCATCATGCTTTACGGCTATGTGGAGATAACCGCTTTCTTTTACAATAGTTTGGCCGCCATCGGCCAGGAGGGCGTGCTTTTAAGCTGGGGTTTGGTAATCAGCGCTATGATGGTCTTTGTCTTCGGAGTATTCCACGTCGTCAGCAACTTCTATTTTGCCAATGATATCGAGAATTATCTCCCTATGCCGGTTAGGCCGCGGCAGATTGTGGGGGCGAAATTCCTGCAAATCCTCTTGTATGAGTATATCGCCGTCGGTTTTTCCTTTCTGCCGATGTTGGTTTACTTCGGTGTCCGCCAGGGTGTGAGTGCGCTGTACTACTTGTACGGGCTGGCTGTGCTGATCTTCTTGCCCATCCTGCCGTTGGCGCTGGCGTCACTGTTGGTGATGCTGATCATGCGGATGGTCAACCTTACCCGTTACCGGGAACTGTTGAGGATCATCGGCGGATCGTTGGCCGTATTCCTGGCATTGGGCTTCAGTTTTGTCATGCAGAGGTTCAACGAGCTTACGCCTGAGGAACTCGGGGAGCTGCTGCAGTCGGGCAGCAATTCCTTGGCGCTTATGGAGACCAAACTGTTCCCAACCGTCAGATGGGCGGTTCAAGCGCTGCTGCGCTATGAAATCGCCGCAGGGCTCACCAACCTCCTGGTTTTCATCGGATTGTCTGTTCTGGTATTCGCAGCGCTCTTGCTCATATCCGAATTGGTTTACATCAAAGGTGTGATTGGGATTTCTGAATCAGGTTCCCGCCGCCACAAGATCCGGGAAGGTGAATTTGGCCGGCTGGTCAAGAGACGGACAGCGCTCACAGCCTGCCTGTCGAACGAGATCAAGCTGTTGGTGCGGACTCCGATTTATTTCATCAACTGCGTGCTGCCTGGGTTTATCTGGCCCGTGTTTTTCACTGTTTCGTTCATCTTTGCTTCGGACAGAAGTTCAACAGTGATGCTGGAGCGGCTGTCCGGCGCTCTTAATGATCCCAACACGATGGGCAAGGCTTTGGGCATCATCTTGGCTTTGGTGGCCTTTCTCGGCGGCGCCAACGGAATCGCGGCAACCGCCATTTCCCGGGAAGGGCAGCAGTTGTACATCAAGCGGTATATTCCGGTCAGCTACCGCAAGCAGCTAGCTGCGAAGTTGTTGTCTGGAGTGGTGATCGGTTATACCAGTGTGATCTTGGTGCTTGTGGTCTTGACGGCTGTATTGAAAGCTCCCCTTTATTTCGCCGGAATTGTCCTGATTCTTTCGTTCTTGCCGCTTCTGCTCACATCCATGGGCGGGCTGCTGTTCGATCTGATCAACCCAAAACTGGAATGGGACAGTGAACAAAAAGCGGTGAAACAAAACGTCAACGTCTTCTTCAGCATATTGTTCAGCGTGGTGATCGCCATCGCCGTGATCGCTGTGAGTTTCGCTTTCGACCTGAGCCTGGCTTGGGCGCTGGTTGTGCTGCCTGCTCTGCTTCTGGCGGGATGCGCCGGTTTCTATTATCTGTTGAGCACCTACGGCGTTTCCACTTTCAAAAACCTTGAAGGATGAAAAGACTATGACTCCCATCGCCGTCCTCTACGAAGACAACCACCTGCTGGTGGTGGAAAAGCCGGCCAATGTCCTGTCCCAGGCAGATCGCACTGGTGATCCGGACATGCTCAGCCTCTTGAAACAGGACCTGAAACGACGCTACGACAAACCAGGAAACGTCTTCCTCGGCCTGGTCCACCGCCTGGATCGTCCGGCCGGCGGCGTGATGGTGTTTGCCAAGACTTCGAAGGCGGCCGCCCGGATTTCAAAGCAGATTGCCGAGGGAAGCTTCGAGAAAATCTATCTGGCGGTTCTGCAGGGCATCCTGCTGCAGACATCAGGGCGGTTGGTGCACTACCTGAAAAAAGACACCTCCACCAACATGATCAGCGCCGCTTCGAAAAAGCTGCCCGGCAGCAAGGAAGCGGTGTTGGAGTATAAAGTGCTTGGTTTTAGCGGCAGCCATACTCTGGTGCGTGTTGATCTGAGAACAGGGCGGCCGCACCAAATCCGGGTGCAGTTCGCCGCTGTAGGGTATCCTTTGGTGGGCGACCGGCGCTACGGTGCCCGCGGTAAAGAGCCGGTACCGATGGGGCTTTGGTCGTATCAGATTGGACTCAGCCATCCAACCAGGCAAGAATGGCTGACATTCAGCCTCCTCCCGCCGGTGACAGAGCCTCCTTGGAATTACTTCAACTGGAATCAGATAAGGGTGATGGAATGATGGATGCAGGACAAAAGCCGATCGTCGTTGTCAGCAAGTGCCTCGGGTTTGACGTCTGCCGCTATGACGGAGCGGCCCTCGAGGCGGAATACATGCAGGATTTGGCACAGTTTGTCCATTTAGTCCCCGTTTGCCCCGAGGTGGGAATCGGGCTTCCGGTCCCGAGGGATCCCATCTGGATAATCCAAACCAACGACGGGAAAAGGCTGGTCCAACCAACCACAAACAAAGACTTGACGGATCTGATGACTGATTTTGCCGAGCGGTTTGCCGGGGAACTGAAACATGTGGACGGGTTCATTCTCAAAAGCCGCTCTCCATCGTGCGGCATCGGGGACTGCAAACTTTTTGACGCACCGTCTCTTGACCGGCAGATCGGTGTGGCAGACGGATTCTTCGCTGCTGTGCTCCAGCGGCGGTTTCCCGATTGTGCCTTTGTTTCCGACAAAGGCATGCTCGATCACCAAGTCAGGCAGGAGTTCCTGCAGCGAATTTTCGCCTCGGCGCGCAAGCGGGCAGTAAATTCCATGGAATAAGATGGCTCGCAGCGGGGAAAACTTGGTTTAGCTTTACAGAAAGGATGGGCTGATCTTGGCCCATCCTTTTTTGTTTGCCATATTTCTCTAATAAAAAAGCCCGATTTGGGAAAAGCTCTACCTAAGGATGGTAAGAGGTGGTGACGGCATGAGGGTATTGGTATTGTCTTGGGAATACCCGCCCAAAGTGATCGGCGGCTTGGCAAGGGCGGTCGCGGACTTGTCGGAAGCGCTGGCCGCCCGCGGCCATGAGGTTTGCGTGGTTACCGGCAATTATCCACAGGGCCGCAGCAGTGAAATCAGGGCTCACGTCCGGATCGAGAGGGTTGACGCCCATCATCCCCAGCCTTTGAATTTCTTGGATTCTGTTTTCTACTTCAACTATCAAGTGATTGAACGGGCCTTACAGTTGTGGAATCAGGGCTGGCACTGGGATTTGGTCCATGCTCACGACTGGCTGGTGGGCCATGCCGCCAAAACGCTCAAACACGCATTCGGCCTGCCCATGATCGCCACCATCCATGCCACCGAGTGGGGGCGAAACAACGGACTGCACAACGATCTGCAGCGGCATATCAGCGATGTGGAGTGGTGGCTGACTTATGAAGCATATGCAGTGATCTGCTGCAGCTTCTATATGTGCGGCGAGCTGCAGCGCATATTCCAGGTTCCGCAAGACAAACTATTTGTAATACCTAATGGTGTCAAGGCTGAGCAGTTCGAAAGCGTAGTCCCGGATTTGGCAGGTTTCCGCGGCAAATACGCCCGCCCAGATGAGAAAATTGTTTTTTTTATTGGACGGTTGGTTCACGAAAAGGGTGTCCAGGTGCTTTTGGACGCGGTGCCGAAAGTCTTGGCCCGAGTGCCCAACACCAAGTTCATCATTGCCGGCAAAGGGCCCAATGAAAAAGAACTTCAGCACCGGGCCGCTGCCATGGGAGTGGCAGACCGGGTGATTTTCACTGGATTTGTGGATGATTTGACCCGCAATAGTCTCTACCGGGTTGCTGACGCAGCTGTATTCCCCAGTTTGTATGAACCGTTCGGGATCGTGGCGCTGGAGGGGATGGCCGCCGGTACTCCAGTGGTGGTCAGTGATATAGGCGGTTTCGCCGAGATCATTCAGCACGGCCACAACGGCCTGACTACTTACACCGGCAACAGCCAGTCGCTGGCAGACAATATTGTGGCTGTCCTGGATGCGCCGGCCCTTGCCAAAAGGCTGCGGGACCAGGCTTACGCCGATGTGATCACCAAATACCAATGGAGCCAGATCGCGGCCCAGACTGAGCAGGTGTTTCACCAGATTATCAACCAAAGAGAAATGCAGGACGAACGGGACATGCATTCCCACATGCCCGGCATGATTCGTTATGATCGGTATCACAAAACCAGCGACTATCTGGATCAAATCATGGCGGCAGCCAGCGAGCGTTCAAGGAGGGACCTCCAATGAAGGCAGTGATCATGGCCGGTGGCGAAGGGACTCGCTTAAGGCCTCTCACCTGCACTGTGCCCAAACCCATGGTGCCGGTGGTAAACAAACCGATGATGGAACATATCCTTGATCTCCTGAAAAAGCACGGGTTTCAGGAAATCGCCGCCACCCTGTGGTATCTGCCGGAGATGATCAAGGATTATTTCGGCGATGGAAGCGCCTATCAGACATCCATGCACTATTTCGTGGAAACCAAACCATTGGGTACAGCCGGCAGCGTCAAAAACGCCCAAAGCTTCCTCGATCAGCCGTTTATTGTCGTAAGCGGCGACTGTCTCACAGACATCGATTTGAGCGCAGCCGTGTCTTTCCACCGCCAAAAAGGAGCCTTGGCCACATTGGTGTTGACCAGGGTGCCCAATCCTTTAAGCTATGGGGTGGTGATCACCAACGAGGAAGGCAGGATCACCCAGTTTCTGGAAAAGCCTTCCTGGAGCGAAGTGTTCAGCGATACCGTCAATACCGGAATCTACATTTTGGAGCCTGAAGTGCTTGACGCTGTTCCTGACGGGGAAAAATATGATTTCAGCCAGGATCTGTTTCCGAAGCTTTTGGCTCAAAACGCTCCCCTTTATGGCTATGTCGCGGAAGGATACTGGTCAGATGTGGGAAATCTCGAAGTCTACCGACAGGCGCATCTGGACTGCCTTGACGGGAAAGCTGCTGTCGAGATGCCTTTTCCCAGGCAGGATCATGGGTGGATTGCCCCTGATGCTGTTCTTGCCGATGATATCCAGATCACAGGCCCGGTCTATATCGGCGGCGGGGTGAGAATCGGCTCCGGCTGCCGCATTGGTGCTTACACTGTCATTGGTGATCATTCCCAGCTTGATGAAGAGGTGGACATCAAACGCACCATTTTGTGGCAGCGGGTCAAAATTGGCTCCGGGTGCGAACTTCGAGGCGCAGTCCTCGCACATAATACCTGTCTTGGGGTGAAAACTAAAGCGTATGAAGGCAGCGTCATCGGGGAAAAAACACTTGTGGGCGCCCGGACAACAATTAATCCCAACGTGAAAATCTGGCCGTGCAAACAGATCGCCAAAGGCTCACAGCTGACCCAGAGCGTGGTCTGGGGATATCAAAACGAGCCGTCCCTGTTTTCCCCAACTGGGGTCAAAGGTGATATCCGCAGTTCGCTTGCGCCGGAGATGATCGTCAAATTCGGACTGGCTTACGGCAGCTTTGTGGGCAAGGGCAAGTCGGTGGTGGTAAGCGCCGACGGGAGCACTACCGGCAGGCTGGCTAAACGGGCGCTGATCTGCGGTTTGTTGGCGGCGGGAATAAACGTCTATGACGTAGGCACTGTCACCGGGAACCTGACCCGGTTTGGAGTGGCCTATATCCAGGCTCAGGGAGCCCTTCACTGCCACGAGGTGCCTGAACAGGAACATGCGGTGAGCATCCAGTGCTGGGATCAGCGTGGATATTGGCTGTCCAAGGCTGATCAACGCAAAATTGAGAACATTTTTTGGCGTGAGGATTTTCCCAGAGCCGGCAGCGAAGAGCTTGGCAAACTGGCGTACATCCCGGGATTGATCAAGCAGTATATAGCCAGTGTGGCCAGGCTTTACGCGCCGCACCTCATGGGATTTGGCATAAAGCTTGACGCCGATGATCGAGAGTTGGGAAGACTGGTCAAGCAGTTTCTGGAAGCAGCTGGCTGCCGGATTACAGACCGGGACCCGGAACTGACAATCCGCATCAGAGGCGATCAGTGGGAAGTGGCAGATCGGTTTGGCAGAGCATTAAGCGGAGATCAGTGGTGGGAGCTGTTTGTTTATGGGCAAAGGCTGCGCCGGCAAGAAAAGGTGGCCATTCCGGCCAATGTCCCCATGCGGGTGGCCAGTACTGCCGAACAGCACGGCATGGAAGTAGCCTGGACCAAAACCGACCCCAGGGCCTGGATGGAGGTTGCTTCGGAACTCGGCAACATCCAGCAGGGGGACTCCAACATTGAACATTTCCCTTATATTGAACCTTTGGTAACCATCGGAGAAGCCTTAAGCCTTTTAAGAGCGTCGGACAAATCTCTGCAGGAAGTCTGGTCATCGGGCCGCGGCCGCGTCCACAAAAGCGTTTTTTGCCCGTGGGAAAGCATCGGCAAAGTGATGCGCAGCATGATCACAACCGCCGATCCCGGACAAACAGACTTCATCGACGGCATCAGGCATCATTCGGAACAGGGATGGGCTTTTATCGTCCCGGATGGGGACGAACCCCTGTTTCACATCTTCAGCGAAGCGGGAACGAGTGAAGAAGCCGATGCACTGGCGCAGGCTTGGGCTGAACGGATCGAAAACATCTTGTTAGGAGGAGGAGCATAATTTGAACACGCACCAACACGCTTCAGCCATGCCTCCTTTGCCTGAAAGCTACGGGATACCGCATTTGGTATGCCTGGTCAAAAACATACATTGGGCCTATGTTTTTTGGGAATTGACGGAAGAACAGCTTAAGCAGGCAGTCTCCGCACTGGGAGGAGATAGTACGGCCCGCAAGATCTTGCGGGTCTGGAAAGGGCAGGGGCCCCAGCGGCAGATTGTGTGTGATGTGGCCGTTGAGTCCATGCTGGGGGCTCAATATTTGTATCTGCCCGATCCCGGCAACTACTACCAGATGGAAATCCTTTTGACTGGGGCGAACGGCACGGTTTCGCTGCTGTCGTCAAACTTTGTCGTCACACCCTTTGGTGGTGTCAGTAACGAAGAAGACGTGCAGTGGGCATCCATCGATGAGCTCTACCGGCAGTACCTGGCGGCCGTGGGAGCAACTTACCTGGCTTCACCCCAGCTGTGGCATATTTCCAGCCCGATGCCGAAACCGTTTCCTCCGGCACAAGAGTTGAAGCTGATGCTGGATACGGAGATCATCATCTATGGCAAAGCGACTCCCGGCGCTTCTGTTTACATCCAGGGCGAACCGGTGGCCACCAGCCGCGATGGATCGTTTACCTTGAGATACGCCTTGACGGAGGGCTGCTCGATCTTCCCGATCAAAGCCGTAAGCAGCGACGGGTCACAAGCGCATTCGGTTGTGACACTGATCACGAAAGAAACATATTAGAAAGGGTTGTGGCTGTGACAGAGGCAAGAGGAATTCTGGCCATTATTCTCCATGCTCATCTCCCATATGTCCGGCACCCGGAGCGGGAACGGACTCTGGAGGAACTGTGGTTGTTTGAAGCGATAACCGAAACCTATCTGCCGCTTTTGGCAATGTTCGACCGGATCGTGAAGGATCAGGTCCCGTGCAGGATTACCATGTCCATTACACCAACCTTGGGATCGATGCTTCAGGATCCCTTGCTGGTGGAGCGTTACATCAGCCATCTCGGCCGCATGATCGAACTTGCGGAAAAAGAACTGGAGCGGACCCGCTTTCAACCTGAGTTTTACCCTTTGGCTCAAATGTACCATGAGATGTTCGTCAATGGGCTGGACGCATTTGTCGGAAAATATGGCGGCAATTTGGTGGCGGCTTTTGCCAAACTGCAGGAGCAGGGCGTGTTGGAGATCATCGCCTCCGCCGCCACCCACGGCTATTTGCCTTTGATGGACCGAAGCACCGCTGTCGACGCCCAGATCAATGTGGGTGTCAGCTGGTACCGGGAGCAGTTCCACCGGGATCCGGAAGGGTTCTGGCTGCCGGAATGCGGCTACACTCCGGGTATTGATCAGATTTTGAGGAAATATGGAATCCAATACACCATCCTCGATACCCACGGAGTGATGCACAGCCGCCCGAAACCCCGCTACGCCATGTTCGCCCCTATCTTGTCTCCAGCGGGAGTGGCTTTCTTCGGCCGGGACCTGGAGAGCTCGAAACAAGTCTGGAGTTCCACGGAAGGATATCCAGGTGATTACAACTACCGGGATTTTTACCGGGATATCGGTTACGATCTGGACTATGATTACGTGCGGCCGTATCTATACAGCGATCACCGAGGCCACACCGGGATCAAGTATTACAAAATAACTGGCAAAACCGACGATAAACAGCCATACTGCCCCAAGGCAGCCTTGGAGACAGCGGCAGTGCATGCCGGCAACTTCATGTTCAACCGGGAAAAACAGGTAGAGTACTTGTGCCTTCACATGGACCGGGAGCCAATAATTGTCGCGCCTTACGACGCTGAACTGTTCGGCCATTGGTGGTTCGAAGGCCCTCAGTGGCTGGAATACCTGATCCGCAAGGTCGCCTTCGATCAGCAGACAATTAAATTAGGCACTCCCGGGGAATACTTAAAACGCTATCCCGTAAACCAAGTCGCCCAGCCGTCCATGTCCAGCTGGGGGTTCAACGGCTACAGCGAAGTCTGGCTTGACGATGCCAACGACTGGATTTACCGGCATCTTTCCATGATCGCCAAGACCATGGGTGAACTGGCAAACGCGGAGACAGGTGATGATCTGATTCGCCGGGCTTTGAATCAGGCCGCCCGCGAAGTGCTGCTGGCTCAAAGCAGCGATTGGGCGTTCATCATGAAGGCCGGCACGATGACAGAATACGCCGTGATGAGGACTTGCCAGCATATCCAGCGGTTCTGGCAGCTGGAGCAGCAGATCCGATCCGGCCGGGTAGATCAACATTATTTATCTGAAGTGGAGGGCATGGACAATATCTTCCCCAATCTTGACTACCGCGTGTTCCGTCAGACAACTGCCGCAGAAATCATGGCACAGATTAGCTAGAAGGAGTGACATTGATGGGGACTTACGGCCAACGGAGGCCAACTGTAGCGTATTTTTGCATGGAGTTTGGCTTGGATGAAAGCTTCCCTGTTTATTCCGGCGGGTTGGGGATCCTGGCGGGAGACTTGTTGAAAGCAGCCAAGGATCTTGATCTGCCTTTCATAGGTGTAGGCATTCTTTGGGATGAAGGTTATACCGATCAGTTCATTGACAAGGATCTCCGGCCCTACGACTGTGCCCAGGAGTATTCCCGGGAGCACTTGATCGATACCGGAGTGACAGTTACTGTCAAAATCAGGAATCAGGATGTCAAATGCCAGGTGTGGAAAACAGAGAAGTTCGGCAATGTGCCTTTGTATCTTTTAGACGCAAGTGTTGATCCGGAAAACGCATGGATCACCCGGCAGCTGTACTACGGCGACGGCCAGGACCGGGTAGCTGCGGAAATGGTCCTCGGAATCGGCGGCGTGCGGGCTTTGCGGGCGTTGGGGATCGATGTGGATATTTACCATCTGAATGAAGGCCATGCTGTGTTCTGCGGTTTTGAGTTGATCAGGGAACATATGCAGAGAGGGATGTCCTTTGAACATGCCTGGGAGGCCGCCAGACAGCAGATTGTCTTTACCACCCACACTCCGGTGATGGCCGGCAACGAAGAGCATCCCCACGATCTGCTGCAGTACATGGGAGCGTACAATGGCTTGAACTATGAGCAGGCTGCTCAAGTTGGCGGCGATCCCTTCAACATGACGGTGGCCGGTTTGCGGTTAAGCTATATCGCCAACGGCGTTTCGCAGCTCCACGGCATGACTGCCCGTTCGATGTGGAGGGGCAACCACGGGACTTCGCCGATTATTGCCATTACCAACGGCGTTCATCAAAAAACCTGGCAGCATCCGCAGATCGCCCAGATTTACCAAACCCAGGGCAATCTCTGGCGGCCCCATATGACCGCCAAACGGCAGCTGCTCAAGTATATTGAGGACAAAACCGGCGCAAGGCTGGATCCGGACTGCCTGCTCATCGGCTTTGCCCGGCGGATGGCCGCGTATAAACGCAGCGGCCTGATTTTCCACAGTATGCGGATCATCGAGCCGCTGCTGAAGGATCGGGTGGTGCAGCTCGTCTTTTCCGGCAAAGCCCATCCTTTGGACAATGTGGGCAAGCAGATCGCAGAAAACTTGATG
The DNA here is from genome assembly GCA_900019385.1 of uncultured Clostridia bacterium. Taxonomy (GTDB): domain Bacteria; phylum Bacillota; class Limnochordia; order Darwinibacteriales; family DTU012; genus DTU012. The sequence goes on along the minus strand of FIZJ01000010.1, from coordinate 9,444 downwards.
CAGTATGTGGAGCGTTTCCCAGAGAGTGTGGTCTTTCTCGAGAACTACCATATGGGTATCGCCAAACTTATGGTCTCCGGCTGCGATGTCTGGCTGAACACTCCCCAGAGGCCCTTGGAAGCATCGGGGACATCAGGGATGAAAGCAGCTCTCAACGGTGTGCTGAACGTGAGCATACTTGACGGCTGGTGGCCTGAAGGCTGTGTCCACGGGGAAAACGGCTGGCAGGTCGGAGGCGGCTATGAAGGGCCGGAACAGACCCGGGTCGATGCGGCGAGCCTCTACGATGTGCTGCTCAACGAAGTGATCCCCACTTACTATGAAAACCGCAAGAAGTGGGTGGAAATGATGAACAAATCGGTCGCCATGGCAGAGAACCGGTTCACTATCGAGCGGACGATTACGGAATACTACAATCTGATGTATCAGCCCGCCACTACTCTCAGGGACATCAAACAGCAGGTGTCTGATCTGGAGGCTTCCGAGGCCTATACAGAGGTACTTCCCGAGCCGGTCCATGTGTAAGTTGGGGCACCTGGCCAATCAGGTGCCTTTCCTTTTTCTATGGAGGGATTTGCTCTTTGGCGCAGAATACAGCATCAGGTGATGCACGATGGATCGGAAGGGATTTTATGAACAGCTGAACCGGGAACTTAGGGAGCTGATTGGAGATGAAACAGATTCCATCGCCAACCTGGCCAACGCCAGCGCCCTTTTGTTCAACCGGCTGCCGGACCTAAACTGGGCCGGGTTTTATTTAATGAAAGGCGGAGAACTGGTTTTGGGGCCATTCCAGGGCAAGCCGGCATGTATTCGGATTTCCGTTGGCAAAGGAGTGTGTGGGACCGCTGTGGCCCAGAGGCGGAGCATAGTGGTGCCCGATGTGCACCAGTTCCCCGGGCATATTGCCTGCGACCCCGATTCTAATTCAGAAATTGTGATCCCCATTTTCGCCGGAGAGAGAATCAGGGGTGTGCTGGATATCGACAGCCCAAAACTAAACCGTTTTGATGCTGTGGATCAAAACGGTTTAGAGCAGTTTGTCCAGATCCTTGCCGCCCACATCCGGTGGGGCGAGATCACCGACTAGTAGAGTTCGTCGCCGCGAATAACCTCCAATCCGCACCCGAAGACGGCGGCGAAGGCCTTGTCTCTGCGCTGTGCATCGTTGATCTCCAGTTCGGCATGGGATTTGGCGCGGATGGTAAGCACACACTTGTCTTCGGCCACTTCCGCTTTTATGCGGGCGACTGTCCCAGTCTGGCCGCGGTCGAGGGCATGAGCGATCTGCAGCATTACAGCCAGCTTTTTGATCAGAGTGATGTCTTCTTCCAGCAGAGGCCCATGAGTCACATATTGTTCAACGTTGGCGAGGTAGAGGTCGTCATGGGAAGCGGCGACAAACGCGGCAATCACCCTTTCCCGGTGGGTCAGCCCATGTACCGGGGCGTTGAGCAGCATGTACAGGGTATGTTTGTCGCGCCCTTCCACATCGATGACACTGCCGATTTCATGCAGCAGGCTGGCGATCAGAAGCAGCCGGCGCTCGAATCCGTTCATGCCGTGGAGTGTGTAAAGCTGGTCGAAAAGCGTTACCGCTAGGTTGGACACACGGCGCAAATGGTTTTCCTCAAGCCGGTAGTAGAGGATCAGATTGTCGATGTGGTGCGTGATCACGCTTAAGACGATGGGATCCTTGGTATAGCGGTGCAGGTACTCGTACAAAAGCCCGTCGCGGATGCTGGTGGTGCTGGTGATAATTTTCCGGCGCCCGCTGACCTCCATCAGGCACTTGATTGCCGCTGTCCCTGCTACGATGATGTCCGCCCGGGCACGCTCCAAGCCCGGAACTACCAGGCGTTCTTCCAAAGACATCTGCGACAGCCGCTGATAGCAGTCCTTCACGTCTTCGTAATCAAGCTCGTAAGCGTCGGTAATATCCGGGACATATTCTTTCGACTTGCGGACCACCCGGGCCAGCGAACGGAATGTGCCGCCTACACCGATAATCGGGTGGCTGCCCTGAAGCCACGGCAGCGAGCGGTAGGTGTTGGTGAGATCCCTTTCCAGTTCCTCCAAGGATTTGGGATCAGGCCGATCCATGATTTTGTAGTGATTGGCCAGGGTAACAGATCCGAACGGTAGATGATGGCTGTTTTCCATCATCCGGTCGACAAATGAAACCAGCTTCAGCGATCCGCCGCCCAAGTCGGCCATCAGCCCCGAGGTCTGGGGCATGGTGTTTACCGTGCCGAGGTAGCCGTAATATGCTTCCTCTTCGCCGGAAAGCACTTTGAAATCCAGGTTGGTTTCCTGTTTGATCCGGTCCATGAAAACTTTTCGGTTGCTGGCTTGACGAGCCGCGGCGGTTGCCACAGTGATGAGATGGTCGACCCGCTTTGTTTTACACAGACGGACGAACAGCTGGATAGTTTCAATGGCATAGCGCATGGACTTTTCCGAAAGCCTACCCTGATCATCTATATCAGAAATGAGACGTACAGTCTCCTTGAGGTTTTCCCGCTGGTAGTACGCGCGATTGTCGTCGACTTCGACGATAACCAAACGAACTGAATTAGATCCCAGGTCAATAATGCCTATCCGTTCCATATGTCAGACTCCTTTTAAATAATTTCAACACATATTTACCATATTTTAACAAAAATGAGTCCAAATAGCAATATTAATTCTCACAATACCATTATACGGTGCTGGATCCTGAACCGCAAGGATCCAACTTTGGCTTCTGTTGACATCGGGGTACCCCCGAGTGTATAATTTGAGTAAAGAAGTAATAATTGTCCTTTTTTTTACCTGCGAGGGGAGGTTCTTTGATGGAGATAACGAAAAAAGCTGAGTATGCCATCAGTGCCCTCCTGGAATTGGCGATGAACCCCGGTCAGTACATTTCTTCCAAAGAAATCGCTTTCCGTCAGAATATCCCTGCCAATTTTCTCCCCCAGATCGTTGCTTTGTTGGGAAATAGAGGATGGGTAGAGGGAATGCGCGGGCCCGGCGGAGGCGTGCGCTTGATTGGTGATCCCCATAGAATCAGCGTGCTGGAGATTGTGGAATTGATCGAAGGCCCGATCGCGATTACCAAGTGTTTGTCCATTGGGGGGAGCTGCACAAGAGAAGACAATTGCCCCTTAAACCCAGTATGGAGAAAGGCGCAGAATGCCATGCTGAGTGTTTTGGCCCAGACTACACTGGCAGATGTCCTGGAAATCAGTAAAATGAAGGAAGACGGGCTAGACAGGGATTACAATAATAGTAATTCGGACTGATTTTTGGAAAAGTGGTCATTCAGAAAAAGACAGGAGGGTGAATGTATGGAAAAATGGGAATGCACAGTTTGCGGATATGTCTATGATCCGGAGGTTGGCGATCCCACACAGGACATCGAGCCGGGGACTCCATTTGAAGACTTGCCGGACGATTGGGTATGCCCGGACTGCGGTGTTGGGAAAGATATGTTTGAGCGAGTCAGCTGATAAAGGAGGAATCAGTGGATTATGGCTAATCCGCATGTGGATCATGATCTGTGCATTGGCTGCGGGCTGTGCGCGGAGATTTGCCCTGATGTGTTCTATATGAATGATGACAATTTGGCAGATGTTGTGGAAGACGCCGATTGTGAAGCGGCCGGCTGCTGCCAGGAAGCGGCGGATTCCTGTCCGGTGAATGCCATTTCTCTATAGGAGTAAATCGGATTTAAGCCCCTGATTGGGGCTTTTTTATTATTTTGGAAAGCTGCCCAAAACTCCACCTGCTTATCTTCCGAGCTAACGGGGCAAATTAAACGTGCACCGGAAGGTAAGGAGGTGAAGATAGTGGCATTAGGTTCAGGCAGTTCCAATACGAAAGTCATACCGCAGGCGATTCAGGCAATGAATCAGTTCAAGTACGAAGTCGCTACTGAGTTGGGCATCAATCCGGAGTATAAGACCGGATACTGGGGTAACATTTCATCCCGGGAATGTGGTGCGGTTGGAGGACATATGGTCAGACGGATGATCGCCGCTGCGGAACAGTCCCTGATCGGGCAAGGCGGCCAGGTGAACTTCCGCGGTGGTTTTCCGCAAGAACCCAACACCCAAGCCTGACAATTGAATCAAAGGCAGCCCTGATTGGGCTGCCTTACTTTTGTTGAGGGATATTACCAGGCTAAAGCGGGATGACGAGGGTTATACTAGCAGTGGGAGACCGAAGGAGGTGACATGATGGCACGAGGCAGCAAGAGTAGAAATCGGAAGGTTATCCCCGAGGCTGCCCAAGCTATGGAGCAGTTCAAGTATGAAGTAGCCAGTGAGTTGGGCATCAACCCTGAGTACAAGTCGGGGTATTGGGGGAACATTTCTTCTCGTGAATGCGGTGCTGTTGGGGGACATATGGTTCGCAGGATGATCGCCGCTGCAGAACAGTCGCTCATCAATCAGCAGGGTGGATTCGGCCTGGAGCCAGATGCCCAAGGGAAACCATAGGTCTCTTCTGCTATAGTGGTGTAGTGCAGCATGTGTAGTACAGCATAACAGATGATCACAAGCTCCAGCAGTTGTTGTTGGAGCTTGACTTTTCATCCCGGAATTCTGTATAATCAAAGCGTGTGAGGGTTTCAGATGCATGATTATTTTATGGGACAGGCGATCATTGAGGCAAAAAAGGCGCTTGAGTATGACGAAGTGCCGGTTGGTGCCGTAATTGTCTTGAATGACGAAATCATCGGCCGGGGTTTCAACCGCAGGGAAACCTTGAACGACCCCACAGCCCACGCCGAGATGATTGCCATCAGGGAAGCGGCCCGGCACTTAGGGAGCTGGCGGTTGACAAACGCCAAGTTGTATGTTACATTAGAGCCCTGCCCGATGTGCGCGGGCGCGATTGTCAACGCCCGGATTCACACCTTGGTGTATGGAGTGGGCGATCCTAAAGCCGGTGCGGTTGCGTCGTTGATGAACCTGGTGCAGGATCCCCGTTTGAACCACCGGGTAGAGGTGATCGCAGGGGTGTGCCGGGAAACTTGCGGCCAACTGCTTAAGGATTTCTTCAGCAATTTGAGGAAACAGGCCAAGTATAATCAGGAGAGGTGACAGAGCGGCCGAATGTGGCGGTCTCGAAAACCGTTGGACACTTTTTGTGTCCCGTGGGTTCAAATCCCACCCTCTCCGCCAGTGATAATAAATTAACGTGGAGAGATGCAGGAGCTGGCTTAACTGGCACGACTGGAAATCGTGTAGGGGTCATAAGCCCCTCGAGGGTTCGAATCCCTCTCTCTCCGCCATTTGATGATAGACAACCGGGTGAACCGGTTGTTTTTGCTTTAGCGCCACCTTTTCTGGGCAAACTATGATCAAACGCCAAGCTCAGGGAGGTGAACTGATGACGGTTAAAACCAGGCTGGAGAAAACCATCGCCGATGCTGAAAGCCTGTGCGGCCAGCTGAAAAACCATGCGCTGGAAACCGAACAACCTGATGTAAGCGACATGTTTGCGTCGATGTCGCAGCAGATCGAGGAGATGATCCCCCGCTTAAAAGGAAGATTGGCTCATATCAAAGACGAGGAGCCTCAATATCGTTGATCAGCGAAAAGGAGCCGGAATGGGCTCCTGTTTCGATCCAGCTGACACATGCAGGGATCTCTTCGCCGTTTTTTGAATTAATTAAGCACAGGTGGGAAAATGTGGATTCAATCCCTGCCGGATATCTCCTCTGCAGCGAGCTTATCTTGACATCACCATCCACATCTGATATGATCTTGTTGCCGTGCTAGACGGGGAGGTAGCGGTGCCCTGTACCCGCAAGCCGCTATAGCGGGGTCGAATTCCTATTCGAGGATTGATCTTGTGGGGTCTGGTCCAACTAAGTGGTGTTGACGGTTGGGTCTTGCGCAATAAGACTTTACGAACCCCGTCAGGTCCGGAAGGAAGCAGCGGTAAGTAAAACCTCTTATGTGCCGCGAGGGTGCCTGATCTGAGCTAACTGGTTGGGTGCCGCCTGGAAGATCCTTTCGAAAATAGGTGCACGGCGTTTTTATTTGCCTGCATTCCTTTGGAGGGAGTCAAATGGCATATCTTTCATTGTACCGCCGTTGGCGTTCCCAAAACTTTGACGAAGTAGTGGGGCAAACCCATATTGTCCGCGCACTGCGGAACACCCTTGATTCAGGTAGGATCAGCCATGCATATTTGTTCGCCGGGCCGAGGGGCACCGGGAAGACGACCATGGCCCGCCTGTTTGCCAAAGGATTGAACTGTGTTGACGGGCCGACATCAAGTTTCTGCGGCCAGTGCCAGCAGTGCGTGGAAATAGCGCAGGGAAACTCGCTTGACGTGATCGAGATTGACGGAGCCTCCAACCGGGGTATTGAGGAGATCCGCAAGCTGAGAGAATTGGTCCAGTATGCTCCGGTGAACGGGCGCTACAAGGTGTACATAATCGACGAAGTCCACATGTTGACTACCGGCGCTTTCAACGCTCTGCTGAAAACACTGGAAGAGCCGCCTCAAAATGTAGTGTTCATCCTTGCCACCACCGATCCGCAAAAAATTCCGACGACAATCCTTTCACGCTGCCAGCGATATGACTTCAAACGTTTCCCTGCTGAAGACATTAAAAAGCACCTGCACTATGTCTTGGCCAAAGAAGGCATTATTCCCGACGATGACGCATTGGATATCATCGCCGAGCATGCCGGCGGCGGGATGCGGGATGCCTTGAGCATTGTGGAGCAGTGCCTTGCTTATTCGGACAAGCTCAGTGTGGAAACAGTGAGCACAGTCTTAGGGGTGGCCACCCGGGAGCGGATTACGGACTTCCTCAAAGCGCTGGATCAGGGTGAGAGCGCCGAGCTGTTCCGACAGATTCAGGAGCTTCACCTGGACGGCAAGAGCCTGAGCCAGTTCGTCCGGGATTTGCTGGCATTTTTACGCAAAGCGGTGGTGTATCAATCCACACTGTCGGACATAGGATTAAATTGGGATAACGAACGGCTGCTGCAGGTCATGACGGCATTATCTGAATGTGAACGGGATATGCGTTTCGTCAGCGATACAAGTATTCCTCTGGAATTGGCTGTGCTGCGCCTGATCCAAGCCCCGAACGCCGTCGAGGAGCTTAAGGCGCAGGTCGATGAGCTGGAGGGGAGACTTGCTGTATTGGAGCGAACTGGAGCCCGGTTCGCAGACAGCGGCCCAATGCCGAAGGCAGAGCAGAAGGCGCCGCAAACCGTACAGCTCAACCCCTTAAGCGGCGATCGGGAAAAACTACAGACAATCCAGTCCAAATGGCAGGATTATCTGCAGCTTCTCCGCAGTGAGCGCCTGATCCAACCGGAAGCGTTTTTGCGGGAAGGTTTCCCTGTCGGACTCAGCGGAAATGAATTGGTAATCGCTTTCCCTCCGGGAAGGGGATTCCACAAAGCCAGCATTGAGCAGGATAGGCACAGGGAACCTGCCGAGCGGGCGCTGTTGAAAATGTTTGGCTTTCAGCTGGCCATAAAATGCATAGTCGGCAATGTTGAGCAGCAGGCAGACGCTGTAAATAATCCGGAGGATGAGGAAAAAGGCCAATCTGAATCTGGAACTGGTTCGGCCGAGAGCTCGGGCGGCGAAACAGAACAGCAGCCGCATGTGGAAGCCCAGCCTGAACCGAAAACTGATCCCCAGCCCGAGCTGGATGAATCGGTGCAGGCTGCCCTCAAGCTTTTTGGCGGCAAGGTTGTCAATATTAAGGACCAGTAGAAAGGTGGAGTCTGACGTGAATATGCAGAAGATGCTCAAACAGGTGCAGAAAATGCAGGCAGACATGGCTAAAGCGCAAGAAGAACTGAAAACCAAAACCGTCGAGGCCTCTGCCGGAGGCGGTGTTGTCACGGTCACTGCCAACGGCGCCCAGGAAATCGTGGCTGTGAAGATCAAACCTGAAGCAGTGGATCCTGACGATGTGGAGATGCTGGAAGATCTGGTCATGGCTGCTGTCAACGAAGCACTGCGCAAAGCCCAGGAGCTTGCGGCCCAGGAAATGCAGAAGGTCGCAGGCGGGCTGAATATTCCAGGTTTGCCTCCGGGGTTGTTTTAATGGCTAGTTATCCCAAACCTTTGTCAAGATTGATCGATGAGTTGAGAAAGCTGCCTGGGATTGGCCCAAAAACAGCGCAGAGACTCGCCTTTCATATCATCGACGAGCCTATGGAAAGTGTGCAGAGCCTGGCTTCTGCGCTCACCTTCGCCAAAGAGCAGATCCGCTACTGTTCCTTGTGCTACAACCTGACCGACACGGACCCATGCGCTGTCTGCAGCGACAGCACCCGGGAACAGTCGGTGATCTGTGTTGTTGAAGAAGCAAAAGACATTGTCGCTTTGGAGAAAACCCGCAGTTTCAGAGGGCTGTACCATGTGCTGCACGGCGCTATCGCGCCGCTGGAAGGGATCGGGCCCGGGGATTTGCGGATCAAAGAACTGCTTGAGCGTTTGCAAACGGGAATCCATGAGGTGATCCTGGCGACCGATCCCAACGTGGAAGGTGAAGCCACGGCTATGTATCTGGCCCGCTTGATTAAACCGCTGGGTATCAAAGTGACCCGCATCGCTCACGGCATGCCCGTGGGCGGTGATCTTGAATATGTGGATGAGATAACCTTGACAAAAGCCATCGAAGGCCGGCGCGAATTGTAGCTTGGGTGTATATCTCCACCCCGTGATCACTATACTAAGAAAAAGGTGGATCTTGTGTGAGCGGGGTGAGGTCATGGGAGAACAGAAAAGCTCGGTTTTACACCGGTTCGCTTTGTGGCTGTTTTCCGAGTCAGATGAATACGTTCTGGATACACATGCCGACAAGGATCCGGCCGCCTTGCGCCTCCGGGTGGAAGAGGCCAAGAATGATTGGCAGGCGGCTTGCAGCTACTTCAACAATCTGGCGGATCCTGAGTTGATCGATTATGCGATCTACTCGATGGAAGCCGCCGAACGGAAATACATGTATCTGCTGAAAAAATACAAAAGCTTGTGCCAGAACTAGTCCAATTGTTGTTCTAAAAGGGTTTGTTCCTGACATATATGTTAGGGACGAACCCTTTTTTTGGAGGAACAGCCATGAATCTGTCGATCGTGTTCTCATATTTGCTGGGCTTGTTTATTCTCTATCTTGTCGCCAGGCTGCTGTTGATTCCTTTGCGGGTCATTGCCAGGCTGTTGATCAACGGCATCATCGGAGGGCTGCTGCTTGCCGCCTTCAACTTGGTCGGCAGTTACTTCGGGCTGTACTTGGCTATCAATCCCATCACAGTCCTGGTGGCAGGGCTTTTAGGCGTACCAGGTGTGCTTCTGCTGGCAGCAGTCAGGTACATCGTCATCGGCGGGTGACAGGGCGTGACAGGGCGTGACAGGGGGCGGGGCGTGACAGGGGACGGTGACCTGTCACATCCAAGATGTGACAGGTCACCG
>FIZJ01000009.1 GCA_900019385.1 uncultured Clostridia bacterium | reverse complement strand
AAAAGATCCAAGCCGGGCATCCTGGGATCCTGCGGGATCCCCAACGCACTCTTGATTGTGGGGATGATATCCACTAGTTCCGCAGGACGGCTGTCCACAGTGCCTCGCTTGGCTTTTGGGATCACGCTTCCGGAAATGATCAGAGGCACCCGGACACTGCTGTCGTAGAGGCAGTACTTGCTGAACATGTGCCGGCGTTCGCCCATCATGTCGCCGTGATCGGAACAGTAGATGATCAGGCTGTTCTCCAGCCTGCCCAGTTTTTCCAGCTTCTCCAGCACCTGGCCGAAATAACTGTCCAGCCAGCTGCAGTTGGCCCAGTAACGCAGGGTCGTTCGGCGACGCTCTGCTTTGCTCAGCTGCTCCCACGTTTCTCTCCACGCCTGATAGCGCCTAAGCATCTGAGGATTCTGTTCCCGTGTCGCCCGGACATGGGTATCCGGCTCTTCCAACCACGGCGGCTCCGGTACATCGGGGATGTCATCGAGGTTGTAGAGTTCTTCGAATTCTTTGATCACGTTAAACCCGGCATGGGGCTTGATAAACGACAAATATAAAAACAAAGGCCGGTCTGGATCGACACCTTCGTCCAGAAACTTCAGGCACTGCTCGGCGATGAACCCATCCCGGTGGTCCGAAGGCGGAAGTTTGCTTGTGCAGCCGATATATCCATTGGGATTCTCTTCCCCACCGCCGAAGTCTTTGGTCTCCTCAAAATACCGGGCCAATCCCTCAGGATTGACATCGCTCATCATCACCGCGCCGTGCTCATACTGGGGGCTGCTGGCGGCTTGGCCTTCCGCCCGCACTTCAAAGCCCCGGGTTGGCGGCGCGGGATTGAGAAAGCCGTGGTTCCAATGAGTCTTGCCGAATCCGGCTGTCTGGTAGCCCTGCCGCCGCATCAGCTCAGGTAGTGGGGTTGACGGCAAGCGATCCTCAAAAAACAGCCCACCGCCGTTCGAGCGCACACCGATTTGGGAAGGATAATAACCGAACATCAGGGAGTACCGGCTGGGCACACACATAGGAGCTTGGCAGACTGCCTGATCAAATCGGATCCCGGTTCGTGCCAAGCGGTCGAGGTTGGGGGTCTTGACAAGAGGGTTAGCCACACCCAAGGCGTCCCAGCGCTGCTGGTCCGTCATGAAAAAGATCACATTGGGCCTGTTGTCAGCTCTGCTCACTTTGCTCCACTCCTTTTAAGAATCTTGCAAACCAGCTGCTGATCTCCTGCAGCCTGCGGATTCGGTGTTTCGGTTTGCCACTCCGGCTCAGTTCGTGGTTTTCACCGCGGAACATGCACAGCCTGGCTTCCACGCCGTGGTATTTCAAGGCTGTGAACATCTGCAGGCCTTCCACCAGCCAGCAGCGGTAGTCTTCTTCCGAATGGATGAACAAGGTTGGGGTTGTAACTCTGCCCGCATATTTCAGTGGTGATGCGTCCCAGAGCTTGTCAGTGTTTTCCCACAAGTCGGCGCCGATTTGATCCGGGACGAAATAATAGCCGATGTCGGTGGTATTGGCCATGGATATCCAGTTGGAGATGCTTCTTTGGGACACGGCCGCCTTGAACCGGCCAGTGTGCCCGATGATCCAGTTGGTCATGAACCCGCCGTACGAGCCGCCGGCAACTCCAAGCCGCTCCGGATCGATGCTGGGGTACTGGGCAAGGACTGTATCCACAAAGCCCATCAAATCGTCGTAATCAATGGTGCCGTATTTGCCGCGGATATCGGCGAAATCATTACCTTTGCCGTCACTCCCCCGTGGGTTGCAGAACATGACAAAATAACCTTGGTTGGCCCAATACTGCATTTCGTGGAAATAGACCTCGCCGTACACCGTCTTGGGCCCGCCGTGGATGTTGAGAATTGCCGGGTACTTCTGCCTGGGATCCCAATCCACAGGCTTCAGCACCCATCCATCGATCTCCACGCCGCCGTTGGTGTAGGTCACCGGGTCCGGCTTGACGACGCGCCGTTCATTTGCGAACCAGTCGTTGAAGTGAGTGATCTGGACTTCCCGATCCTGCTCCAGGCGGTAGACCTCCTGCAGGCGGTCAGGGCTTAAGCGCACCAAAAGCATCGTGCCGTTTCGCACCGCAAAGCCGTCGACCGAGCCTGGGGAGCTGGTCAGTTTGGTGATCCGCCCGTTTGCATCAAGACGGTTCAAGTATGAGTGAGCCCCTTCTGTGCTGATAAAATACAATGCTTCCCCGAACACTTTCAACGACTTGGAATGGCCGAACCGGCAGTCTGATCCAACAGAATTGCCAATGGACAGATCCAGCCCGGGAGTGAGCAGGCGCTGCTCTTTGGAAGCCAAATCCACAGTATAAAAGAGGGGGTTATGGTTTAAACCGTACGGCACACCATCGGTGCCGGCGCAGATGATCTGTTTGTCGTCGAGAAAATCAGCGAAATAATAGCGGAAATGATCCTGGTTCGCCAAGAGGCTCAGGCTGCCGCTTTCCAGGTCAAGAAGATACAGTCGATTCTCCAATTCCCGTTTGCTCTTGTAAGGGGCGGCGATCACCACCGCCCGGGCGCGGGAAGGATCCAAAGCCGCCGAGCTCACATCCAGTTCTTCGCCTGTCATGGGCTGCCAGCTGTTCTCCTTAAGATTGTACAGATAAAGTCTGTTTCTGGTGCCGCTTGTGAAACCTCTGCCGTTACTCCAATAGGGGATCGTCTCCAACACTTCATAGTCTCTTTCTTCCTTCCGCTGTTTGAGTGCCTTGGCCCTCTCCACATCGTCAAGGCCAGCCAGCGGTGGGCGCGCGGGGTTGTATGCCGCCACAAGCAGGAAGTTCTCATCGTCGATCTGTTCGATCTGGCTTACAGAAAAAGGCACCTCAAAGAACTTGACCGCCTCTCCCCCATGGATGCAGATCTTGTAAAAGACTGTGAACTCTTCCCCGCTTTCTCTTCTTTCTTTGTCCTTAGGATCCCTCAACCCTACGAAAACAATATGTTCATTGTCGTTGAGCCAAGTGAAAGCCCGTTCTTTGTTCAAGGCCGTAAGCTGGAAGTATTTCCCGGAATCCGCTTCGCAAACCCAGAGGTTCGAATCATATTCATTCTGGTCCAGATTCGCTTTGTGGACGGCGAAGCAGGCATGGGAGCCGTTGTTGTTGAATTCCAGCCCGGAGATGAAATGAAACCTGGTAAAGTCATCCAGCTTTATCCGTTCCAAGGAGAATCAACCTTTCATTAGAATATGCCCAAATTTGGTACTTCCACGCTTATTATATCATAGGATTGCCCTTGTTTTCAGCAGTTAGGCAAATATGTTGTTTCTTATTTGTTAACGAGGTAAATATGTACATGCCTTATGTTGATTTTTACATTTTGTTAAGATACAATTGAGATACAAACTATCTCTTAAAACAGGAGGTATTTAGATGAAAAGGATTCTTGCTCTTTCATTGATCCTTGTGCTCGCCATCAGCGCAGCTGCCTTGGCAAAGCCCGAGTTCACAGCTGTCTATGGCACACCAGTGATTGACGGTATTTTGGATGAAGTCTGGAAGAATGCCCCGGTTGTGGAGCTGACCATGGATAACTATGAAGCCATCGGTGGTTCGTATGTTGCCAGAGGCCCGGGAGGCTTTGCCGCAGGCGGCAGGTTCCGTGTGATGTGGGACGAAGAGAATCTGTACCTGTTTGCCGATATCGCTGATAGGGACGGTTCGTTCAACGCCAGCCCCGGCGCGAACTTTATCAGAAACGACCTGATCCAGGTCTGCATCAAGCCTGATCCTTCAGTGGAGAAAGGCCAAGGCCGGTTTATCTTCGACATTATTGCCACCTCCAACGTCGGCACTCCGCTGGTTTGGGAAAACTGGACAATCCCCGGCAATGTTGACCTGCCGATCGCAGGGCTCACCTTCTTCGGCGGCTACACCATCGAAGTGGCCTTCCCGTGGGAGATCCTGCAGCCGGCAGCTGTTGCCGAAGGCGTCAGCTTCCCGTTTGGCCCATTCATTCTTGATGCCACCAGCGACGGCGAACGGAAAGGCTTCCTGTTCCCGTGGCCTGACGGCGACGGCGGCATTGGCAACGAGGATTCCTGGACCGTTGTCACATTGGTAAAATAGCATATTGAATTAAAAGCGGCTGTTGGAGCTTCCAACAGCCGCTTTTTTTGTCTCAGTGCGCTTTCACTTCTGTCCAAATCCGGTCGTATTCCCTCAACATCTCCCCGATATGCACGAACACTTCTGCATTGGCAATGTCCTCTGGGTTGGGATAAGCCACCTTCTCTATGTCTCCCTCCAAAGAGAGTTTTTCTCTGGCATCCATGTGCGGCGTGGAATACCCAGTGTACTCGGCGTTGGCCAGAGCGATTTCCGGATCATTCATAAAGTTGATGAAAGCTTCCGCCAGCTCCTTGTTTTGAGCTGTCTTGGGAATCACCATGCCGTCAAACCAGAGATTGCCGCCGTTTTTCGGCACAGCGTAAGCCAAATTGGAGTTCTCCCGCATGGCGTAAACCGCATCTCCCGACCAGACCACCGCCAGGGCAGCTTCTTCGGCCACCATCTTGTCCTTGGCCTCATCAACGACATAAGCCAGCACCAATTCTTTTTGCTTGATCAGCTCATGCTTGGCCGCCTCCAGTTCAGCCGGGTCGGTGGAGTTGAGGGAATTACCAAGCTTCTGCAGGGCGATACCGATGGCATCCCGCTGACTGTCCACCATTAGGATCTGTTTGCGGTACTTCTCATTCCAGAGAATATCCCAGCTGTCCACCGGGTCTGAAACCATGTTCTTGTTGTAGAGTATACCAAGGGTCCCCCACATGTATGGAACGGAGTATTCGTTGTTGGGATCGTGATCCAAACCCTTGAACATGGGATCGATGTACTTATCGTTTGGCACATTTTCCAAATTGATTTTCTGCAGCAAATCCTCGTCGATCATCCGCTTGATCATGTAGTCGCTGGGAAACAAGACATCGTACTTGCTGCCGCCCGACTTCACCTTGACATACATGTCCTCGTTGGTGGAAAACGTGTCGTAAACGACGCGCACGTTGTACTCCTCTTCAAACCGATCCAGCACACTCTCGTCAATGTAGTCGCCCCAGTTGTAGACGTACAATGTCGGCTTCTTCTCACCGCGCATGATTACGACTAAGACGGCGAGCACTGCCAAAACGGCGATGGCGATGATCATAAGCTTCTTGTTCATGGTTTCGTCTCCCCTTTCTTGAGTTTTCCTTGCTGACCCTCAGATTGACAATGACCAACAGCACCAAGACTGCCAGGAACATCAGTGTGGAAACCGCATTGATTGTGGGATTGACTCCCCGCCGTGCCATGGAAAAGATAGTGATCGACAGGTTTGCCACACCGGAACCGGTGGTGAAGAAACTGATGACAAAGTCGTCGATGGATAGGGTGAATGCCAGCAGCAAACCTGTGATGATCCCCGGCATGATCTCGGGCAGGATCACCTTCTTGAACGCGTACCACGGTGTGGCCCCCAAATCCAAGGCTGCCTCATAAAGATGCGTGTCAAGCTGTTTGAGTTTCGGCAGCACCGACAGGATCACATAGGGGATGTTGAATGTGATATGGGCTAAAAGCATTGTCAAAAGCCCCAGAGGCATCCTGGCAAAGACAAACAGCAGCATCAATGAAATACCTGTGACGATATCCGGATTGAGGACCGGAATATACGTAATGTTCATGATCACCTTGCGCTGAACACCACGCCAGCCGTTTAGGCCAATTGCCGCCGCTGTCCCGATCACCGTTGCGATGGCTGCTGATAATACAGCGATGATGATCGTGTTGTACAGAGAACCCAGGATATGCCGATCCTGAAGCAGCTCGCCATACCAGCGCAGTGTAAAGCCTCCCCATGTTCCCCGGGAGCGGGAATTGTTGAATGAATAAAGGATCAACACCAGGATCGGTGCATAAAGGAATGCAAAGATCACAGCCACATAGCATTTTTTCAACGCCCTTACCACAGCCCCAACCCCCTGTCCTCGCCGGCGAATTTAGACATCACTGCCATGCTGAGCAGGATCAGTACCATCATCGCCAAAGAAATCGCGGAACCAAAACCCCAGTCGCTGACATAAAGGAACTGCTGTTCAATCAAGTTGCCGATCAGGGTGAATTGACCGCCGCCCAGCAGCCGGGAAATGACGAACGTGGTGACGGCGGGCATGAACACCATGGTAATACCTGAAATTACACCCGGAAGGCTCAAGGGGAAAATAACCTTTCGGAACACTATGATTCCATTGGCTCCCAAGTCTTCCGCCGCCTCGACAACACTCGGATCAATTTTACTTAAAACAGAATAGATGGGCAGCACCATGAACGGCAGAAAGTTGTAGACCATGCCGAGAATCACTGCTGCTTCCGTGTATAGGATGCTGATTGTCGGCAGCCGCAGCCAGCTCAGCACAATGTTAAGCACGCCGTTCTGCTCCAGAATGGTCATCCAGGCATATGTGCGCAAAAGGAAATTCATCCACATGGGCACAACCAATAGCATGATTAAGACATTGGTGTGCTTGAAATCACTGCGGGCCAGGATATACGCCAGAGGGTAGCCCAGGATAAAGCAAACCACGGTGGCCACAAAGGCCAGCTCGATCGATCGGTATAAAACCTTCAGGTAAATCGGTTCAAAAAAACGCCTGAAATTATCGGTGGAAAACCGAAATCCAGCGTCTGTCCTGACCGTCAGGCTGTAATAACAGACTAGAATGATGGGGACAACGATAAAGATTACCATCCAGACCAAATAGGGCGATGCTGCCCACTTGTAACTCATGGCTAGCCCTGGTCCTCCTTCCGCATAATGTGGATGTCCTGAGGTGTGATTACCATGCCGACTTTGCTGCCTACCGGCTGCATCAGCGTGTCATGGACGATCCACACATATTCGCCGTTTTCAACCATCATCTCATAATGAACCCCTTTGAAGACCACGGAACGGACTTCGCCCCTTAACATACCTTCTGATTCAGGCACAAGCTTGATATCCTCCGGCCGGATTACCACATCCACCGGTTCGTTCTCGCCAAAACCGGCGTCGACACACTCAAACCTGTGGTTGGCAAATTCCACCAAGTAATCTCTAACCATTATTCCGTCAACAATGTTGCTCTCACCGATAAAGTCAGCGACAAAAGCATTCTTGGGCTCGTTGTAGATGTCGATGGGTGTACCAATTTGCTGAATCCGGCCTTCCCGCATCACAACGATAGTGTCGGACATGGTCAGGGCTTCTTCCTGGTCATGGGTGACATAGACAAAGGTGATCCCCAAAGACTGCTGCATATGCTTCAGCTCCAGCTGCATGTCCTGCCGCAGTTTCAGATCCAACGCCCCCAAAGGTTCGTCGAGGAGCAGCACATCCGGTTCGTTGACCAAAGCTCTGGCGATGGCAACCCGCTGCTGTTGGCCGCCGCTTAGGGAATCCACTTTCCGCTCTTCGTACCCTGCCAGGTTCACCAACTTCAACATATTCTTCACTTTATACTCGATCACTTCTTCATCCAGTTTCTTGATCCGCAGGCCGAAGGCGATATTCTCATACACATTCATGTGCGGAAACAAGGCATAGCGCTGAAACACGGTGTTGACTCTGCGCTTGTACGGAGGAAGATGGTTGATGCTGGTGTTGTTGAAAACCACTTCTCCAGTGGTAGGTTGCTCAAAGCCACCGATAATCCTCAATGTTGTGGTCTTGCCGCAGCCGCTCGGCCCCAGAAGCGTCACAAACTCATTCCGGTAGATTTTAAGGTTGATATCCCGCAGCGCTTCGGTGCCGTCGTAGTCTTTTGACACGTTTCTCAGTTCGATGATGCATTCTGCCACCTTTATCCCCCTTACCTAAAAGCTTGGCGGTGTCGCCACCCATAACACCTTGGCCTCTGACTTGCCGCCGTTGGCCAGATAATGGACCATGTTCGGTTTAAAATAAAAACAGTCGCCTCTGGAGGCCTTGAATTTCTGTTTTCCCAGATGGAGATGGATGTGGCCCTTGAGCACATAGCCGAATTCCTCGCCTTCGTGTGGATCCTGGGGGCTGGTGCGGCCGCCGGGTGCTAGTGTCACAAGAATCGGCTCCATCATGTTTTTCTGGGCGTTGGGGACTATCCAATCTACCTGCAGCATCAGTTCCTCATCTTCACTGGTGAAGATATCGTTGGCGGTGAAAACAACTTTCTCCTGAGTCCGATCATTAAAAAAGTCCCGCAGGTTGGTCCCCAGGCTTTCCAGAATGTCCACGAGCGTGGCTATTGACGGCGAGGTCAAGTCCCTTTCCACTTGGGAAATGAATCCTTTGGTCAGTTCACAGCGGTTGGCCAGTTCTTCCTGGGTTAACCCGTTTAGAACCCTTAAACGCTTGATCTTCTCGCCAATTTTCATAGAAATGCTCCTTGGAAAAGTTTGTATTTACTAAACCTAAGGTTTAGGCGTACTAAACAAAGCATTTTTATTCTATTGCGTTTTTCCCCATTCTGCAATAACCAATATTGCCGGTTTTCCCGTTTTACAGCGAAAGAGCTTGCCTATCTTTCTGTTTTCTCCCCAAAGCTCTCACTTGAAGGATTTTGACAATCATCGGCGAATCAATTATTTGGAAAGGAGGGGGCACTGTGAGTATTCTGGTTGTTGACGATTCGGTCTTCACACTGCGCTTCGTGGAGTACAACCTAAAAGCCGCCGGATACAGCGATATCCACACTGTCACCAGCGGAGAGCAAGTGTTTTCCTTCCTTAATAATAACGATAATTACACACAGGTAGACTTGATCTTGATGGACGTTTTCATGAAGGGGACCAGCGGTATTTCAGTCTGCAAGTCGCTGCAAAACCATCCCAGGTTCAATCAGATCCCCGTGATGATCATGACAGCGGACACCACCGAGGAGATCCTTCAGGAATCCTTCGCAGCCGGAGCGGTGGATTACATCACCAAACCGATTCGCAAGACGGAGCTTTTGGCCCGGGTCGCTTCTGCCATCAAACTTAAGAGGGAAATGGACAAGGTGCGAGAGCGGGAGCGGGAGCTTTTGGAAGTCAAGCATAAACTGGAACTGGCTAATCTGGAGCTTGCCCGGCTGGTATCCCTCGATGGGCTTACGGGAATCCCGAACCGCCGGTCCTTCGACCAAACCCTGATTGCCGAGTGGCAGCGGGCTTATGAAGACGGTACCTGGCTTGGGCTTATCATGATCGATATCGATCATTTCAAGCAGTTTAACGATACCTACGGCCATCCCGCCGGCGATTCATGCCTGCAGATGATCGCCTATACCATCAGGCAGACGCTGAAGGGATCCTGTGATTTTGTCGCCCGCTACGGCGGCGAGGAATTCGCCGTAATCCTTCCGGCGACCGACTTGGCGGCGGCAACGGTAATCGCGGAAAAGATCCGCACGAACATCCAAGCCCTATCCATCCCCCACAAAAACACGACGCTCCCGGCGGGAGTAATCACCATCAGTCTGGGGACAGCCGCCATGGTACCGCGCACGATCGGCCCCAATCACTGGGACCAGTTGATCCAAGCAGCTGACAGAGCCCTGTACAACGCCAAAAGGAGCGGGCGCAATCTGGTTAGACAAGCTCAATGACCCCTGTCACGGGGTCATTGTTGTTTGATCTTCCGCAAGAAACACCTTGGGCCCAAAGATGGCCTGGGCTTTGGCAAGCTCGGCACCGGGATCGTCAAGCACAGCCCTGCCGTGATGGGTGAACCCGATGGAGGCCACTGTTTTCCCCTGCCGCACCACATGTGAGCAGATTTCTTCCACAGTATGGTGCCCCGTCTCCACCAGCAGCAGATCCACCGGCCCCAAGTCAAACAGGGGCTCCAGCTCTGCCATTTCCTTGAAATCCCCAGAGTAGATGATCCGCTTTCCCCCAGCCTCAATCAAAAAGGAAAACGACTGCCATGAGCCGCCTGGGGCAGGCGTCCCTAGGTGCAGGTTGTGCACGGCCGTGACCTTGAAGCCTGCTTCGTGGTAGATCATACCGTCGGTGATCCGCTTTGGGCTGAATCCAATGCCTTGATCAAGCGTTCTACCTTTGAGAAACAGCATCAGCTTCAGGCCTTCCCAAATCTCCGCCGCCGGAAGGTGGAGCTCAATCTCACGAGCATTGGCCTGAAGCGAACGGGATTCAAGTTTCTTGATCACCCAGACCAGGTGCGGCAGCCCGCCGATGTGATCCATATGGGGATGGGAGATGAAGACCGCGTTAGTCTTAAGCAAGTCCAAACCCATCATATGGGCGGTATAACCACAGCTTTCGCCGGCGTCAAACCAGAACAGCCTGTCCTGATACTCCACAACCAACGACGAGTGCCTGCGGTTTGGCTGCGGTTCCGTACCGGCGCATGTACCCAGGAAGTGAATCTTCACCACGCCGCTGATCTCCCCTCCGTTTCAACCTAAAACTGGTAGCTTTTGAACACAAATGTGCTGTCGGTAATCCCTGTGGGAGCCGATATGATGTTTTCCGGGCGCGGCGTAAGGCCGACCGCCGGCAGCTGCAGCACATGAGCCAGGATTCTCATCGTAAAGGGTTGATCGACTGCCGCCGGAATAGTAAGATCGAACCCGTCGGCGTCGGGGTTGTAGTACCGCAGCACCGGCCAGCGCTCCTCCCATTCGACAGTGGTGTCCCCATCGAGGATGACGGCACCATTAAGCAGTTCCGGTTCAATATAGATGATCAAGTTGTTCACTTCGGGAGCAGCTTGGATCTTCATGGTCATGCGGCGAACTTCACCTTCGTTTTGGTCCTCCAAAAGCTCAACCCTGATCAGTTCTTGGGCAGCCTCCGGCTCCAAAGCCGCTTGGCTGTATATCACAGGCAGATCTTCATATGGGATGAACTGGCCCAGGTTGGATTCTTGGTACTCGCTGCCCAGCACTTGCTCCGTGTATGAATCCGGCGCCTGATCGAGGCTCACCCAGTAGGCCTGCTCCAAGTCAAGATCGGCAAAATAGAAGAGGGTATCCATGTGGGGGCTGCGGTCTCCTTGTGAAGACCAGATGCCCATCCCAAGGCAGGCTGCGGCTGTAATGACTGCCAGGATCGGGAGCACCAGCTTTTTCCACTGTATGATGCTCGCCCAATGCGGCAGCAGCGCCCCAAAGGCCATTACTGCCATGAAGGACAGCAACCCCGGCAGGGCATACCCCAAGATGACGAACAGCGTCCTAAGCAAATACGGCCACAAAATCAACACCGGCAAGGATCCGATCGCCAGCACGGCAAGCTTTGAGGGCCAGGCAAGCTTGGGGCGGGCGTTGATGATCATGGCAGCCGCCAAGCTGAACAAGAACGGCCAGACAAAGGCATAGCTTGCCCCCGGCAGGTACAGAGACGCCATTACGGTCACAACCAGCCAAACAGTATTTATGCCCAGGTATAAATCCATCAGCCTATACTTGTCCAGGGCCCATGTGTACAGCCAGAAAAACAGAGCGCCGACCAGAGCGGCGATCGCTCCGTAGTACCACAACCCTCCCGTCATGGGGATGTACTGGTAGAACCCGCTGCCGGACTGGACGATTCCAAAGAACATGTTGGTTATCAGCATGCTGAAGATCGCCATGCCGATAAACAGCAGCACGCCAAAGGCTGTATGGGTAAGCTTGGCTTTTTCCGTCTTGAAAGCATGCCAGCAGACAAAACCAAACAAGATGATGGCAACAGTCAAGGTATGGGCAACAAACCCGATGGGATAACGGACTAAAAACCGGCCGAGAATGTCGAAATAGACCCGGTTGGCGGCAAGATCCGCCTCCCCCTCTTTAATCTCCACATTTCCAAAATGAGTGACCAATTGGCAAAGATAAGTCCCCAAATGCTGCAAACTGCTCTCATCAAGGGTGCCGGGGTTGTCCAAAGGTGTCTGGAACGCCCTGGCATTGTCCAAGAAGGTCAGCTGCAGCCCTGGGATCAGGGCCTGCTTGAAGGCCAAGAAATCAGTATCATTAACCAGCCAGCGGTAAACCTCATGGGTGAATGAGTTTGCGACAGGATTATCCACGGCCTTGGCAAAATGAGGCACAATCCAGCTGTTGTCCCGTCCGGACTCGATCATCATCACCGGACCTGCTGTTCCCCGGGCCGCAGCAGCGATCACCAGGCCCACATCTTCTGCCCAAGGGTGCTGCTCCAAAAAGGCAAGCGTGCCCAGGATGCCTGTCTCGCCGCCGTCGGCGAACAATATGATCAGATCGTTTTTCAGCGGCTCCCGCAGGCTCAGCACCCTTAACATCTCAAGGATCGCCGCGATCGCCGCTTTTGATCCGCTTGCCCCCGGCACTAGGCTGATTGTGTCATAATGGGCCACCAAAGCCACTGCGCGGGAAGAATCCGTGCCGGGGATCCTGGCGATGACATTGGCCACATTGCCGGCATTGCGCCAGTAGGGATTGTACATTGTGGTTTCATGGATTTCCGCTTCCAAACCCAGTGCTTTCAGCTCGCCTAACAAATATTCCCAGACTTGCCGGTGGCTGACGCTGCCGATCGGTGTCGGTTCCGCGGCGATCTGGGCCAAATGCTCCATAGCCCTGCCGGAAGCGAACTGATCCTGCGGCGCGCCGCTGCCAACCGGCTTGGGCGGTTTGATCGCACAAACGGCAATCACCAGCATGATTACTATAAATCCAAGCAAAATCAAAGCCAGGTTTCTGTTCTGCTTATGGTTTTCCATTAGTCCAACCTCCGTTCTGCTATTCCTTTCTTTACCTCCCGCGCAAATTCCTTGTCCCGTTCGGTCTTGTTTTTTGGCCCACCGGTGTGATATACTTTAGTTAAGATTTGGTAAATATATGTATGACTACATTAAAGGAGATTTCAGCATGACAAAGAGCTTACGGATCAGGCTGATCCTCATTTTTCTATTCTTGGGGCTATTGCCGGCTATTATTGTCGATACTGTGTTCTACCTTCGCATAGAAAAAAGAGAACGGGAGATCATCTACCGGGACTCCGTCAGGCTTCTGGAATCGATCAGCGAGAAGCTGGACAGTTTCTTCCAGTATCACACCGGGCAGATTGAGACTCTGGCCAATGACCAGAGCATTACCCTTCCTATCTCTCTCATGGCCAACACAGAGCCGAATTCCAGCATGTGGCGCACCAGTTTGACCACAGTTCTCAATTCCATCAACAGAGTGGCCAAGGACTATCAAGATCAATACTTGGATCTGTTCGCCACAAGCAACGACTACATCCTTTTCAACCCCCAGGCCACATTGACTGCGGATGACGCACCCAAGGATTTCATAGGCACCGCCCTGGCAACCGCCGCTCCCACGTGGTCGCCGTGGATCTGGTCTGAACAGCTGCAGACATATTTGATGTTTGTAACAGTACCGGTCTACAATATCACTGGAGATGTGGTCGGCACTGTCGGCGCAGCCATCGGCCACGCCCAATTGGACCAATTGATACAAAGTGTCTCAAGCCCCAACAATCTTGAGTATGATGCTTATCTGGTCAAGCCTGACGGCCTGCTGCTCAGCAGCACTCAATATGAAGGCTACACAAGCTTCACCCGCAAGGTGGATACAGACATCATCACGTCAGCCACACGAATTGCCGCTGGCGTCAATGAGAATCCCTTCATTGATCTGGAATACCGCAGTTTCGACGGTGAAACCGTGTTGGGTTACGCAAAGCTGGTACATATCGGCAGCGAACCTGTGATTCTGATCGTGGAGACAAACAAAGACGCGGCTATGGCCGGAGTCTACCAAACCCAAATACTATTTTCCGTCATTATTGTGGCCTCAGCGCTTGGCATCGGGCTGGTCAGCAACTTTTTATCCAACAGCATCACAAGGCCCATCGCCCATTTGGTGGCTTACAGCGAACAAGCAGCTTCTGGAGATTTGTCGCAGCAGATCGAAATCAAGCGCAGGGATGAAATCGGTAAACTGATCGCCTCGTTCAACAAGATGACAGACAACCTCCGGGAAATGATTTCCTTGATCAACGACGCGGTCCACAACGCATCCTCCGCCAGCGAAGAGCTCTCGGCGGCCGCGGAAGAAAACTCCGCCACCATCGAAGAGATTGTCTCAACCATCAATCATTACGCCCAAACCACCAAAGAGGTGCACCGCATCACCGAAAAGATGGCGATGCAGGCGAAGAATGTCAATCAGCTGTCGCACAAGGGCAGCGAGCAGATGATCGCTTCAGACAGAGTGATGATGGAGATTCTCGAGTCATCCAAAGCGTCACAGGAGAAGATCGCCCAGCTGGAACAGGCGGTAAACCAAATCAGCGAAGTAGTCAATATTATTTCCCAAATTGCGGATCAAACCAACCTTCTGGCTCTAAACGCCGCCATCGAGGCCGCGCGCGCTGGTTCCCACGGCCGCGGGTTCGCTGTAGTCGCGGATGAGGTCAGGAACTTGGCGGAAGAGACACAGGCCTCCATCGGCACCATCATGAATTATATCAATCAGCTGCGCTCAGGGACAAACGAAGCGGTCAGTGTTATCAACAGCAACAACGAAAAGATTGTCGCCGGAGCCAAGAGTCTGAAGCAAACGCAAGAAGACTTTGAGGAGATCATTGCCAGCATCGGCGATACAGTGCAGCTGATCAATGAAGTGAACACATCCAGCGTGGAAATCGAAGCGGGGATGGCGGAGTTGGCCGCCTCCTCCGAACAGCAGGCCGCTTCCATGGAGCAGATCGCCACCAATGCGGAAACCGTTGCCAAGATGGCGGAAGAGATGGCCAGGCTGGTCAACCGTTTCAAGCTGTAAACAGATACGAAACAGCCAAACAGCGAAAAAGAAAACAGCTGCGGGTTTTGTGCCCGCAGCTGTTTTCTTCTCTGTTGGTTTACGCCGTGCTCACACCGGGAAGGGAGAGCTCTCTAGCAAACAGGCACGCTGATTTCTGTGCCTCTGGATTGACGGGATCAACCGAAATCAATTCCGGCACCTGCTCAAGGCACTCGGGCTTGGCAAACGGGCACCGCGGAGCAAAGGCACAGCCTTTGATATCCGCAGTCGCTTTGCCGATTTCGCCCTTCACCACATCATGCGGCCGCCACGAAGCTTTGGGGTTGGCGTCCGGCACAGCACCCAAAAGGGCACTGGTATAAGGATGGGTGGGGTTCTCATACAGCCGATCCACATCAGCGATCTCCACAATCCTCCCGAGGTACATCACGGCCACCTGATCGCACAGGTAGCGAACCACACTTAAATCGTGGCTGATGAACAGATACGTCAATCCCAGCTGTTCCTGGAGATCCAAGAGCAGGTTGAGGACCTGAGCCTGGACCGATACATCAAGCGCCGACACCGGCTCATCCGCCAGAATCAAGGATGGATTTAGGGCCAAAGCCCGAGCGACACCGATCCGCTGCCTCTGGCCGCCGCTGAACGAATGTGGAAAGCGCCGCATGTATTCCGGGCGCAGGCCTACCAGTTTCAGCAGTTCCGCAACCCGTTCCTCGTATACGGATTTAGGCACGCCGTGGGCTTTCATCGGCTCGGCGACAATTTCCATAATCGGCATGCGGGGATTGAGAGAAGAGTAAGGATCTTGAAAGATCATTTGCATATCGCGCCTGATCCGTTTGAGGTCCTTTTTTTCCGCCTTGGCCATATCGACCACACCGTCCCTGGAACGGAACAGGATGGTTCCCGCAGTCGGATCGTAAGCCCGGATCACCGTCCGGGCAATGGTCGTTTTGCCGCAGCCGGACTCTCCTACCAACCCCAGAGTCTTACCTTTCCTGACCGTGAAACTCACGTCATCAACGGCTTTCACATGGCCGAGCACTTTTTTCAGCAAGAAACCAGACTCGATCGGAAAGTATTTCTTAAGGCCAGTCACCTGCAGAATGACATCATCAGGCATTTGCAGCATCGCGAGCCGCCTCCCTTCCTGTGTACAGATGGCAGTATACGGTGTGTTCGCTTCCGACAGTGACTGGTTTTGGCATCTCTTCGCGGCAGATCTCCATACGGTGTTTGCACCTTGCTTCGAAGGGGCAGCCCTTGGGGATGTCGTAGGCACTGGGAACCGAACCAGGAATAGAACTCACCCGCTCGCCCAGCCTGCCGGTAAGCTTCGGAATCGACTGCAGCAGCCCCTGCGTGTATGGATGAAGCGGTTCTTCGAATATCTCCATAGTCGGGCCGGTTTCCACGATTCGGCCCAAATACATGATATTGACTGTTTCCACCATGTGGGCTACCACGCCTAATGCGTGGGTGATCAGGATCATCGAAAGGTTGAACCGATTCTGCAGATCCTGGATCAAACTTAAGACCTGTGCCTGCAGCGTCACGTCCAAGGCAGTGGTGGGTTCGTCCGCAATCAGCACTCTAGGATTGCGGGCCAAAGCCATGGCGATCATTGCCCTTTGGCGCATACCGCCGCTGAACTGAAATGGATATTCGTCGACCCGCCTTTCAGCCTGGGGAATGCCCACCAGCTTCAACAGCTCGATTGTCCGGTTCCTGGCCTGTTTCTTGGTCATCCCCTGGAAGAGGATCAAGGCCTCGGATATTTGGTTGCAGATGGTGTGCACCGGGCTTAAGGAGGTCATCGGCTCCTGGAAAATCATGGCGATGTCCCGGCCGCGGATCGCGCGGATCTCTCTGCCTTCTGGCTTTAGCTTCGCAATGTCGATGATGTTCCCATCCTGCTGCCGAAACAAGATCTGCCCGCTTAAGGTGGCATAAGGCGGAAGCAGCCTGTTTAAGGCATAGGAGCTGACTGTTTTGCCGCAGCCGCTTTCGCCGACAATCCCGATGGATTTGCCTTCCGGCACATCGTAACTCACGCCGTTTACGGCGTGGACAATTCCTTCGCTCAATTTGAACTTGACAACCAGATCCCTGACCTCAAGTATATTCTTTGGATTCATGTCATCTTCACCACCCAGTAGTCTTTCAATCAGTTCCCGTATGGATCGGCGGCATCCCGCAGGCCGTCACCCAGGAAATTGAACGCGAGCACATAGATGATTACAAACACGCCGGGTATCAACAGCCACGGGGCCATGGAGATGGTATGCACGTTTTGCGCCTGCTGCAGCATGACGCCCCAACTGACTACCGGTGCCCTCAAACCTATCCCCAGGAAACTGAGGGAAGTTTCTGCCAGAATCATCGACGGGATGCTCAGAGTCAAGCTCGCAATCACGTGGCTCATAAACGACGGGATCAGATGCGTGAGAATAATCTTGGGTTCGCTCGTTCCCGCCAAGCGCGCCGCCACAATGAAATCTTCGTTTTTCAGAGCCAGAACCTTACTGCGGATCTGCCTTCCCAAAGCTGTCCAGCCGATAAATGACAAGATAATGGTAATGCCGAAGTAGACTAGTTTCGGCGAGATATCCGGAGGAATGGCGGCGCTCAGCGCCATCCACAGCGGTATCTGGGGGAAGGAGCGGATTACCTCGATCAAGCGTTGTATGATGTTGTCAACAACTCCTCCATAGTATCCGGAAATTCCGCCCAGAATCAGGCCGAGAATCAAGCTCAAGAACACACCGGCCAATCCGATGCTCATGGAAATCTGCCCACCGTACATCACCCGGGAAAAGACATCCCGCCCAAGGTCGTCAGTGCCGAAGAGATGAATGTACCCTTCGTCGACACCAAACAGATGAATATTTGATTTAAACAGGCCAAACAGCTTATACTGATCATCGTTGGATTTGCCTCGGACAAAGAAGCGGATGTAAATTCTGCGGCTGGTATCCTCTGTGTATACTTTCTGGAATGTCTCCCAATCCGTCGTAACTTTGAGTGGATGAATGAACGGGCGCAAGCTGAATCCGTTCTCGTCCCAGAAACGGATCTTTTGAGGCGGGACATAAATGTTGCCCCGATCCCGGTGGGTTGGCCCATAGGGCGCGATAAAAGGCGCAAAGATGGCGCCAAGATACATCAAAGCGATTACAAAGCCTGCAATTACTGCCACTTTGTGCTTGCGAAACTTCCACCACATCAAGCGCCATTGGCTGGCGTAGAATATTTTCTCTTCGGTTGTGCTCAAGGCCTCTGCCGTGTCTGCCGCAGGAGCCGGGATTTTTTTCCTCGCCATGGACTACGCCTCCTCACTCGTAACGGATCCGGGGATCAACTAATACCAGCAGCAAGTCGGAAATCAGGGTGCCGATCATTGTCAGGAGCGCCAGCAACAGCAAAAAGCTGCCTGCAAGATACATATCCTGGCTGCGCAGCGCCGCCAGCATCAGCGGCCCTGCTGTCGGCAGGCTCAAGACAGTCGCGGTCACAGCCTCCCCCGAAACCATATTCGGCAGCTGCCACCCTACTGTGCTGATGAAAGGAATGAGCGCCAATCTCACCGGATATTTGAACACGAGCCGCACCGTGCTGATCCCTTTGGATCTAGCGGCGACTACGTAGGGTTTTCCCAGTTCATCAAGGAGGTTGTTGCGCAGCACCCGGATCAACCCAGCGGTGCCGGCGGTTCCAACCACAATCATGGGGATCCAGATATGCGTCAGCATATCGACGAACCTCGCCCAACTCCAAGGCGCCATCATATACTCAGGAGAGAACAGCCCACCAACTGTAAACCCAAAGTATTTAGATGAAATGAACATCAGGATAAGTGCCAACATGAAGTTTGGTGTGGACAATCCCAAAAACCCGACAAATGTGAAGAAGTAATCTCCCAAGGTGTGCTTGCGCACAGCACTATAGATGGCAATCGGAAAAGCGATAATCCACGAAAACAGCATCGCCGACACGGAAACCGCGACGGACAAGCCGAGCCGTTCCCAAATCAGATGACTCACCGGCCGGTTCCACTCGAATGAAAAGCCGAAATCCCCTCTGGTAATAATACCCTTCATCCAATTGAAATACTGGATGTGCATCGGCTTATCCAGGGAGTAACGGATTCTTAGAGCTTCAATCATCTCCATATCGACCTCGTCGCCAGTTGCTCGCATCTGGGCGATGAGTGTGTTAAGATAGCTGCCCGGCGGCAGTTGGATGATGATAAAGGATATGATCGAGATCATGAAGAGGATGGGAATCATCTGCACGATTCGCTTGACTATATACCTGAGCATCAGTTTTTCCCCCAATCAAACCGCTGTCCACAAACAAAAGGATTGGTAAAAGAGAAGTCAACCTGGAAGTTGACTTCTCTTTCACCCTATTCAGGTCTTACCGAGATTATTTCCAGAACCATTGATATGGTTGATAGATGGCCGGGTTGGCCGGATGGCTGTGGGCACCCACATAGTCGCCAGGAATGTTTCTCAGGTTGTTCTTGGCGAAGGAGAGGTTGAACGGTACACCCACAGTACCGATGGTCCAGAGGTTGCGGCCCCAGATCTCGGCAATCTCACGGACATAAGCAGCCCTGACATCATCGTCGGCGGTCGCGGGAGCCAAGACCGTGTAGATTTCCATGATCCGCTTGGCATCCTCAGGCGGCTCTTCACCTTGGGCGCCGTTGCTCTGGAACCATTGCTCCCACAGAGGCGCGATTACATAAGTGATCTGATGGCCGCTTTGCTCAAGCGGAATCAGCGGGTCAGCCAAATCGGCGAAGGTCAGCATATGCTCGTTGGCCTCACGTTTGGCTTCCCACAGGCCGCGGTCGATAATGTTCACAACCAGCCTGATGCCGATGTCTTTCCAGTAGCTCTGGATCAGCTCGCCGGCAGCGGCATGGTGCAGGTGGTGAGTGGATCCGTCGATGATCAGAGTCAAGCGTTGGCCGTCGGGACGCAGGCGGTAGCCTTCGCTGTCGCGGGCGGTCAAGCCGAGATCATCCAGAATCTTGTTGGCCAGTTCCGGGTTATATTCGGTATAGGCCTTGTCGACTTCCTCCACATAACCAGGATGCTGCGGATGGAAATGGCCGTGGCCGATGTTGCCCAGACCGCTGAAACGGACGTTGTTGATTTCTTCGCGGTCAATAGCATAGGACAGAGCTTTCTTGAACTCAATGTTGTTGATCAGCTCGGCGATAACCGGATCAGCTTTGTAAGTCGCGTTGAACATAATGTTGATACCGCCCGGTGTGCCGCCGTTGGTGCGGATAATCCGGTAATCACCCTGCTGCTGATAAGCCATATACATCGGCAGATCGCCGTAAGTGGTCCACAGATGGCGGGTGATGTAATCGAGTTGGCCGTTGATCAGCTGCAGCTTCATTACCTCGATGTCCTCGACCAGGATGCGGTGCAGTGTGTCAACATACGGCAGTTGGTTGCCTGCGGTGTCAACTTTGAAGTAGTACGGGTTCCTTTCGGAAATCAGGATCGGATCATCAAAGTTGGTGGTGATTACCCAGGCATCCATAACCGGCATGCCTACTGCGCGCCATTGTGTATTGGCGCCGGCTTTCTCCATGAACAGCTCGTACCATGTGTTGAAGCCTTCTGCCTTGGCCATCTGGTTCAGAGTTTCCTCATCCACATAGTTCTTGTGGAATTGGCTCAGATAGTGCTTCGGCAGAAAAGTTTCGGCGCCGCCCGCTGCGATCCAGTTGATATGCGCGGCTGCCGGCACAGGGAACTTGAATGCCACTGTATACTCGTCAATGGCGATAACTTCGCAAGGCACACCATCCCTGACGAAAGCGCCGGGAATTGTCGGCACTATCTCAGGAGTGTTCTGGACTTCCCACCAGAACAGGACATCTTCGGTGGTGAAAGGATGCCCGTCGGACCATTTCAGCCCTTTGCGCAGATAATAAGTGATGGTGGTGCCATCCTCGGAGACTTCCCATCTTTCGGCAAGGTTAGGCTGAATCTGAGTCAAGCTGGGGTTATAGTTGACCAGAGGCTCCCGGACTGTCCGGTAATATCCGGTGGCATCGCTTGGGCCTCTGTGGGCCATTCTGATCAGTCCGCCGTATGTGCCCACTTCTTCAATCGGCTCAATCACCAAAGGATTCTCCGGCAGTCTTTCTTCGACCGGTGGAAGTTCACCCTTGGCAACCTTTGCCGCCAGTGTCGGTGCTTCTTGGTATGCTGCCGCTGTTGCGGAAATCACCAATACCAAAAGCAAGACTACTGGCAAAAATCGATAACTACGCATGCTGACACTCCTCCTTTGAACTAAGTACCTCATATACTTCTTACCCACAACTGGCTATACCTGCCTTAACTAGTCCACCTCCCTGTTAAATCTTAATTGATTAATTACATTTATTCAACACTGAATATCCAATTCCTTTTCCAAACTCAAGCTTGGCACGTTTTAACAACTGCCGGGAACAGCGGCAGCCGGCGGCAGACTAATGGGCAAGCACCGCCGCATATATTTAAAGCAGACCGTTTGGCTTGAGGAGGTTTGCTGTGCTGTCAGTGAAACGCGCCAAATCCATCTGGATCGGTATTGCCGCAATCCTGGCCTCCGCGGCTTGTCTTTTGATCGCCGAACCATTGATTGTCTCAGTGGTTTCGGAGCTCGATGGGTATGTTGTCGCTATCGACCCTGGACATGGGGGCAGAGATTCAGGCAGTTCCCACGCTGGTTTCACGGAAAAGGACATCACGCTTTTGCTTAGCATGGCCATCGCTGACGAAATCCGTGCCCGGGGCGGCATTGCGGTTCTGACCCGAGACACCGATACAGACTTGTGGGATCAAGTGACTTACCAAGATGAAATCGAGTATACAAAAAAGGAATATGAACAGGATCTCGAACTCGGCCGCAAGATCGACCCCAGGGACCGGGGAATCGCTCTAGGCACCCGCTTTCCTCCCACTTACCGCCTTGGGCTCAGGGCGCGGCTTCTTGTCGCCCAACAGCACAACGCCAACATCCTGATCAGCATCCACACCAACCACTTCCGCTCCGAAAGCGCCAAAGGCGCTGTAACGCTCTATCAGTCCCACTCGGATCTAAGCCGGCAGTTGGCAGCCGCCATTCAGCACTATCTGAAAGACCTCCTCCCCGGCCGTGCCGAACCGGGGATCAGCCCGGACGATTTTTTCATCCTCCGCCGCAGCCCAATCCCGGCTGTTCTAATAGAAATCGGCTTTGTATCCAACAAGCATGATCGGGAGTTCATGCTGTCCGAATCGGGGCGGCAGGCCATCGCCAAAGCAGTCGCCGACGGAATCCAGGATTATTTCCGGTTGTTGAAGTATCCGCTCTGATTCTATATAATGGGAATGAACAAGCACACGATCCGGCGATGGGGAGGACACCATGGCAGACAAGGAGACACTGCTCGCGTACGATGGTTATATATTTGATCTGGACGGCACTGTTTATCTCAGCAACCGGATGCTGGCCAACGCGGATCAGGTAATCAGGCATTTGCGGCAAATGGGGAAAAAAACACTGTTTCTGTCCAACAAACCGATTGAAAGCCGCGCGGCTTACGCTGACAAACTTAACCGCATGGGTATTCCCGCCGCAATCGACAACATTGTCAATTCGTCGCTGGTCACAGCTATTTGCATCAGCAAAGAGAAGCCGGGCGCAACGGTTTATGTCGTCGGTGAACAGCCGCTGATCGCCGAGCTTGAGGCGGCGGGCTTGAGAGTGACGGCAGATCCGATGGAGGCTGAGTTTCTGGTTGTGGCCTTCGATCGCACTTTCCACTACAACAAGCTCAACGATGCCATGATCGCCCTGAAGAACGGAGCCCGTTATTTCGCCACAAACCCTGATCGGACCTGTCCGGTGGACGGCGGAGAGATCCCGGACTGCGCCGGAATGATTGGGGCCATCGAAGGGGTTACAGGCCGCAGGCCTGAGCTGATCTGCGGCAAACCTTCGCCGCAGATGCTGGCTGTGGCCTTGGAACGGCTGCGGCTGCCGGTCGGCAAGTGCCTGATGATTGGCGACCGCCTGGAAACTGACATTAAAATGGGCATTGATCTGGGGATCGACACGGCCCTCGTGCTCACAGGCGTCACCTCGCGGGAGATGTTGGAGGTGAGCCAGATTAAGCCGACGTACGTGTTGGAAAGCGTGGCGGATTTTCTCCCATGAAGAAAAGGACCTGCAAAGGTCCTTTTGTTAAATACGTGGTTATCTGCCAACAAAGATTTCTGTGGCATAGTACATGGTGCCGTACTTGACGATGCCCACGCCCACATGGGTATAGGCGGAGGACAGGATATTGGCTCTGTGGCCGCTGCTGTCCATCAAGCCGTTGTGCACTCTGGTCAGGCTTGCAGCCTTGGCCAGGTTCTCACCGGCGAGCTTGTACTGCACACCGGCGGCATCCAAGATCGAATGGAACTTCGACCTCGCATAGTGGGCCACTTCGCCTGTGGATGCCATCTCGTGGCTTTTTTCCTTTGCCAACTGCACCAAAGTCATATCTATCTGCAGCGGTTTCAAACCCCTGGCTGTCCGTTCCTGATTGATCAGATCGATCAGCTGCTTTTCTTCACTGGTCAAAGAACTGCTCGGCTTGGGGATATCCTTTGGCTTGGGCGTGATCGGCTGTAACGGCTGCTGTGGGTTCGGCTGCGGCTGTTCCGGCTTCGGTTGTTCCGGTTTCGGTTGTTCCGGCTGCACCGGATCGATCGGCGGGTTCGGGTTTGGCTCCACAGGAGTCTGCGGCTTCGGGTTTAGATAACCAAGGCCGCTGCTGTTCCAGCTGCCCCAATACGAGCTCCACGGATTGGAACTGGAGCTGCTGCCGCTTGAGCTTCCGCCGCTGCCTGAGCTTCCATCACTGCCCGTGCTTCCGCCGCTGCCTTGGCTGCCGCTGTTATAGCTTGTCCACGCGTTTTGCCAATAGCTCCACGAGTTGGCCTCAGAAACCAGGCTGATCGATACGATCAGTATCAAGGCCAACAGCAGTACTGCATACCGCTTCATCTTTTTCACTCCTTATAATATAATAGTCTAGAACAATATTGTGTCCTAGACCATTATATCGTACACCAGGAGTGAAAACAAAAGGGAATTATTTCCATCCGCACTGCTACAGGCGGGAAAAGAGCTGCTGCCAGATTGTGCGTTTTGCCTTTTTTTCTGGCTTGGCCTGTTCAGCCACAGGCTTCTCCGGCTTGGTATGGACAGCTACCGGCCGATCGGCCGTTTGTTGTTCCAGCCTGACAACCCTGTTCTTTACTTCCTGCAGTTCCGATGCGGCGGCCTTTCCCCGCAAACCGGCCTCCAACTGTTCGACCCGACGCTGCAGCGCCTCAAGGCCGGCGTGCTGGTTAAACCCTGCCTGCGCCTTTAGACTGCGCACCTCTTCCCTGATCGCCAAAACTCGCTGCGACAGCAGCTCGAGCTTTTCCGCGGTTTCTGCTATGCTCCCCTTATCTTCCATTGTTTTTGCATACTGTTCTTTGAAGGACTGCCACTCCAAGCGCAGCTGGAATGCTTCCGCAAAGAAACGGCGCTCGGCCTCCCTGCGGGCCTGCTCGGCGGGGGACGGTTCCTGGTGCCGGGCTGCCGCGGCTGGTTCTGGTGGTGGGGCCGCTTCTTGCACAGGATGCTCTGGGGGCTTTGTTTCCTCAGCACTCAGGTGCTGGGGTTTGGTATCCGCCTCCGCTGCCGGATGCTTTTCGGAATACATCCGCAGCACACAGCAGCCCAAGTTGTTCTCTTGATCAGACAGGACTGTCTGGTAACCAAACTGGCGCTGGTCAAGGTCAAGCTGCCCGGCTGGAGCCCACTGCTGATCATAACTGGTGTACCACAGCTTCCCTGACTGCATCCACATGATCCTGAGCCGGCCTTGATCGAACTCAATGCCAGGTTGAAAGATATCTTTGGCGATAGGCGACAGATCGCTGGGTTTGCTCCAGGTACCCATCTGGACTACCGCCCTGAGCACTTTGCCCTGCTCAAGCTGGCTGATCCAGAATACTACCAACCCGAATCCTGCGGCGAAAACTTGAGGATGCTCGACGTATTCCTGAGCAATGGGCACCGCCCCAGTCCAGCTTCTGGCCTTCATATCCGCGGCTCGGTAAAACAAAGTGTCATGTGTTTGGCTTAAGTACACCAGGTGCAGGGATTGATCCGCGCCGAAGCAGACCTGCCAGCTGCCTGGATCGCTTGTGATATTTCCCGTCACACGCAGGGGATCGCTCCATTCGCCGGCGATGAATGAATGCTGCATCAGGGACCAGCTGGACTGCTTCGCACCCTGCTGCAGATAAAACAAATGGGGTGTGCCCGCCGAATCGGCGACCAACTTCAGCCCCTTGACCGGCAGCTTTTCCGTGTCAATCTCCTGGAACTGGAACGGCGCACTCCCGCTGCCGTGCCAGTGGAGGATCGTATTGTGCTTCGACAAAGCGGCTGCATGGATCATATCCTGGCTGAGAGTCACTGTACATTCTTCCACTGCGTCGGGAAACAGCGTCACCACCGTATCGCCCTGCAGGATTAAGGCTTCATCGGTCCTGGCCAACACCTGGTACTGGGGATGAGTAAGCTTTACGCGCATCCTATCCCTCCTTTCTGTGTAAATCTATGCCTTGGAAACCTGAATTAAGACTTTTTTGGAGAAATGATCACCACTCACAGCCAGGTGCATAAGATGATCTCAGAGAAAGGAGGGTTCACTATTGAGTTTTGGATGTTATGAGCCTGATTTTGAGCGGGAATGCATTCTAGTAAACAAGGTGTACAACGAATGCACAATCATCGACTGCCCCGTCTACCGCATCCCGATTCCCCCCGGCTATCCACCGGCCGTAAACGTGGTGGATTGCGAAATAACAAACATCGAAACCATGGGAACGATCATTGGCGCAGGGGAACTCAGCGTCACCATAACCTTTGTGCTCAACGTGGAGTATGACAGCAACGGAGAAACCCACTTCATCCAGCAGACTGCCCAGTTCAGAAGAAGAAGAGTCTTGTTGGACGGCGCTCTGCCCGGAATGGATGTAATCATCCTGCCTCTGATCCAATGCATTTCCTGTACTCCTGTCGACGGTGGGACAGCGATCGAATGCGATGTGGGCTTTTACGTTGTTGTCAAAGTCGTATCCTTGGTGCAGCTGGAAGTGTTTGCGAGGTTCTGCCCTGAACCTCCTGAATGTGAAGCTTTTGAACCCCTTGGATGCCCAGAATGGTTTGAATTGGCCCGGTCAGGAGCCTTTTGGCCACCCTTTCCACCCCAACCTCCGAGAAACACCAACACATAATGCCGGTTATGGCAGGGGATATAATCCAGCATCCAGACTAGAGGGTGCTGGATTTACTCTTTTATGAGGCCTAAGGAGGAAGCCATGCGAGTTCTGGTCCTGACACGCTTCTACCTTAACGGGCAGACAGCCCATGTTTTCTCTCTCTGTTCCCGCCTGAAGGAACTTGGCCATGACCCCTGCTTGGCAGCGGCCAACCTCAACCACCCTGCCTACAGCCAATGGCTCCAAGCCCGGGGGATCAAGTTCACAACCAACACCCGCCTTGATCTGCTCGAAAGATTGGTGGGCAGGTCGGCCTTTGATGTGATCCACACTCACTCATCCCACACTTTGGATGCGGCTCTCGATCTTGGCCGAAAACACCGGATACCTGTGGTGGCCACCTGCCACTACCTTGGTTTTCAGCCATTGAGCAAGCTTGCCGAAGCCAGCAAAATCATTGTCATCAGCGAAGAAATGCGGGAGAGCCTGGTACTGCCTGCCGAAAAGACCGTCGTCATCGAAAATGGTATTGACCTGGACCCGTTCAAGCTGAGGCGGCGGAAGGAGTCAATCCCGCCTCGGGCACTGATTGCCGCAAGGATGACTGAACAAAAAGAGCCGGGGTATATCCAACTGGCGCAAGGCTTGGTCAAGCGGGGATGGCAAGTGAGATCGGTGGGGAACTGGCGCCCTGCTTTTCTGGGCATTGAGTATGCAGGATGGCGGATAGACTTGAGTGAAGAGTACCAGACAGCAGATCTTGTAATCGGTACAGGCCGCAGCATAAGAGAAGGCATGGCGGCCGGCGCGGCCGCTCTGGTGCTGGGAGATCACTTGGACGGGATAGTGACAGAGGAAAACGTGGAACTTCTGCGCCGCTGCAATTTCAGCGGCCGGGCGCTGAAATTGGCTCCAAACGAGGAAAACATCGCGGCGGAGCTGGATCGGCTGGTGCCTGATCATCTTGGTAGGCTCCAGGAATTCGGCTTTCATTATGCCCGGGCTCATTTCTCGGACAAAGCCATGGCTCAGGCTGTCGTCGAGGTTTATCAGTCATGTTTGCCGCCGATTCTTTCCAACAGCAGCTGTTCTTTCTCGTCCGAAACCCTGATCAGGTCTTCCACAGGCGCATCCGCCAACAGCCGGTGAAACAGCCCTTTCAGCAGGGCGACACCGCCTTGGATATCGACAACAATAAAATAAATGTCGCCAGAATAGGATCGCCGCACAACGATTGACCCCTTGGCAACATTCATTTTGACCCGCTCCTTGTTCTTGTGCTGATACTACAACTTATGCAAATAAAGGGAAAAAGTCGCCTAGTGTCCAATACTACTGGTGGAGGTGGCCTCTATGAAGCTGATTATTGTCGTCGTCGAAGACGATGATGCGCCAACCCTGATCCGGGAATTGTCCACCCACGGGTACAGCTCAACCAAACTGGCCAGCACCGGAGGTTTTTTGCTCCACGGCAACACCACCCTGCTGGTGGGCGTCGACGATGATCAAGTGGATTCTGTGCTCGACTTGATCCGCAAGACGTGCGTGCGCCGCAAGAAAATCATTCCGCACGCGACGCCTGAGATACCAACATCAATCCAACTGCCGATTGAGATCGAGGTCGGCGGTGCCATCGCCTTTGTCGTGGATGTGGCCAACTTCTACAAAACCTGAGCCGCCAGCGCCAGTGCGTTCACCACTAGATGAGCGGTTATGGATGCGCTCAGATTCTTGCGCTTGAGGTACAAATATCCCAGGGCGATTCCTGAAAGCAGCACGGGAATGAACTGGATCAAGTAAAAATGCACACAGGCGAATACTAAAGCACCCAGGAAAACAGCCCACTTGACGGGCATCACTTGACAGAGGGCTGTCAGGATCGCTCCGCGGAAGAATAGTTCCTCGCTCACTGATGCGCCTAGGGTTATTGCTGCTGCAGCTAAACAAAACTTAGCTGCATTTTCTATGCCCAAAAGCATATCGATGCCGCTCCGCTCATTAAGCAGCCACTGCTGCACCCGGGCCTCCGGGAAAAGCAGGCTCAGCCCAACGATAGTCACCAAGTTGAGCACTGAGGTGGCGGCAAACAAACCTACGCCGACAAGTGCGCCCTGAGCGATATCCCGGGTATCCCAGCGCAGAATGGAGGCCTGCCGCACCGCGAGCCAGCTGCCGACAATCAGCCACAGCTGCTGCAACAACATCCACACCAGCAGTTCCTCACCGGATTCGACCGCGGCTCCTGCCCGCACAAGACCGAGCAGAAACCAGCCGGCCGCAACAGCGGCCAGCCACCGTCGGTCTAACATGAGATCACCCCGCTTTTGGCTTGGCCTGTCAAATGCGGTAATTCGGCGCTTCTTTGGTGATCTGCACCGAATGAGGATGGCTTTCATGCATTCCCGCAGGTGTAATCCGGACGAATCGGGCATTTTCCTTAAGTGCCTTGATGTTCCGGGCACCGCAGTAGCCCATGCCTGACCTGAGGCCGCCCACGAGCTGGAACACTGTTTCGGAGACACTGCCTTTATAGGGCACCCGTCCTTCCACTCCTTCCGGAACCAGCTTGGAACTGTCTTCCTGGAAGTAGCGGTCTCTGCTGCCGGCTTTCATCGCGCCGAGCGAACCCATGCCCCGGTACACCTTGTAGCTTCTGCCCTGATAAATCTCGATTTCACCGGGAGATTCCTCGGTGCCGGCCATAATGCTGCCCAGCATCACCGCATCGGCGCCTGCCGCCAAGGCTTTGACGATATCGCCGGAATAACAGATACCGCCGTCGGCAATAACCGGTACTCCATACTTCTGCGCCACTTGGGCGCAGTCCCAAATGGCTGTCAGCTGCGGCACGCCGACACCGGAGATGATCCGCGTAGTGCAGATTGAACCGGGCCCGACACCTACTTTAATGGCGTCGGCACCGGCGGCGATCAATGCCTCGGCCGCTTCAGCCGTGGCGATATTCCCGGAAATGATGTCCACCTGAGAGCCAAATTCCTGCTTAAGCAAGGTTGTGGTTTCCACCACCCGCTTGGAATGCCCGTGGGCAGTATCGATGACCAGAACATCCACACCGGCTTTCACCAGGGCTGATGCGCGCTCCATGACATCATGCCCCACCCCTACGGCGGCAGCCACTCTCAAGCGGCCGTGGGCGTCTTTGGCCGAGTTCGGGTATTGTCTTGCCTTCTCGATGTCCTTGATGGTGATTAAACCTTTGAGCCGGTAGTTGTCATCGACAAGCGGGAGTTTCTCAATGCGGTGCTTGTGAAGGATTCTTTTCGCCTCTTCCAAGGTTGTATGCTCTGGGGCGGTGACGAGGTTGTCCTTGGTCATGACATTGCCGATGGGTTGATCGAAGTTCTCCTCGAACTTGAGGTCGCGGTTGGTCAAGATGCCTACCAGTTTGTGGTCGCTGTCCACAATCGGCACCCCGGAAATATGATAACGGGCCATCAACTCCAAAGCATCAGAGATGCTGTGTTCCGGCGAGAGAAAGATTGGGTCGACGATAATGCCGCTTTCAGAGCGTTTTACTTTGTCGACCTCCCCTGCCTGATCCTCAATGGACAAGTTCTTGTGGATCACGCCGATGCCGCCTTCCCGGGCAATGGCTATGGCCATCCTGGCCTCGGTGACCGTATCCATCCCGGCGCTGACGATGGGGATGTTCAGCTGGATCCGGTTGGTGATGCGGGTTGAGGTGTCCACCTGGCTCGGAAGCACATCGGAAGCAGCCGGGAGCAACAGCACATCATCGAACGTCAGCCCTTCCTTACCAAACTTGGCCTGAAAATCCATTGGACCAATCCTTTCCTTGAAAGCGTTTTTATTGATGCATATTTTACCATAATATGAGCAAAAGGCAAGACCTAATCAGGGATTAACAAATAATTCTTGGATTTGGCAGGTTTTTTTCACCGTCAATGTAGAATACCATATGGAAACCAAAGCAGAATGAATACTGAACTAATTCTTGCTTTTGACGAATCTGTTCTGGGAGGTTGGAGTATGGAGATAAAAAAAGTTGCTATCCTGGGTTCGGGGCGCCTTGGACGGGGCATTGCCGAAAACGCCGCCACCAAGGGTTATGAGGTGACCCTTTTCACACAAGGTGCCGGCAGCCAAAACGCGCCGCACCGGATTGAGCAAAGCTTAAACAGAAAGGTCGCCAAATGGGCGCTAACCGAAACACAAAAACGGGTGATTCTCAACCGGATCAGCTACACCGCCGATTTGAAGGAGCTGGCCAACGCGGATCTGGTTATTGAAGCGACCGTTGATCACCTTTACACCAAGCAGGAACTGCTGCGGACTGCCGACAGGCTCTGCAAGCCGAACGTCATTTTTATCCTTACCAGTGCCATGCTGCCTGTATACGAGATTGCCCGCAGCTTGTCCCGTTCCCAGCTCCTGGTGGGAGCCCGCTTCATCCCGCCAGTAGTGGATGTAGATGTTGTAGAGTTCAGCTACAGCCAAGACACAGACCCGGAGGCGGTGGAAACGGTCAAGAAGTTCATCGCCAGCCTCGGCAAGACGGCTGTCCATGTCCACGAGTCTCCCGGTTTGGTCAATCCCCGGGCTCTTGTCACGTTGATCAACGAAGCCGCATATCTGCTGGATGAGGGCGTGGCCAGTGCCGATGCGGTGGAGGCAATTATCAAACACAGCTGGGGCATGTCCCAGGGCCCATTTGAGATGGCTGACCGCATGGGCATCGATATTATCCTCGACTGGATGGAGCAGCTGCAGGAACGCTACGGCGACCACTACAAGCCGGCGCCGGTGATCCGCAGGCTGGTGCGCCAGGGCAAGCTCGGGGTCAAGACTCAGCAGGGCTTCTTCCATTATAATGAAGCCGGACAGCGCATAGACATATCAGGGTTGGGACAGGAGGAGAAGTAATGAAAATACTGGTAATCAACTGTGGGTCTTCATCACTTAAGTATAAACTCTTCGATATGGACAAGGATTCCGTCATAGCCGAAGGCAGAGTGGAGCGGATCGGCGAAAATGATGGAATCATCACCCATCAGGCAGTGGATAGAGAAAAGGTGAACAAAACCAAGCCGATCCCAGAGCACAGCGTGGCTATCTCGGAATGCCTCTCTTTGCTCACTGATCCGGAAGTCGGCGCCATTGAGAGTTTGAATGATATCAAGGGTATCGGCCACCGGGTCCTGCACGGCGGTGAGTACTTCAAGCAATCTACCCTTGTCGACGACACGGCTCTGGATCAAATGGAAGAGCTGCGGGATCTCGGCCCCTTGCATATGCCCGCCAATATCCTGGGTATCCGCTCCTGCATGAAACTGATGCCGAACACTCCCCAGGTGGCTGTCTTCGATACAGCGTTCCATTCCACCATGCCGAAGCACGCCTATTTATACGCAGTTCCGTATGAGCTGTATCAGCGCTACCGGATCCGCCGCTACGGTTTCCACGGCACCAGCCACAACTATATCGCTCTGCGGGTCGCGCAGCTGATGAACCGGGATGTCAAGGAGCTTAAGATTATCTCCTGCCACTTGGGCAACGGCGCCAGCCTGGCGGCAATCGACGGCGGCAGATCCGTGGATACTTCCATGGGCTTCACTCCTCTGGAAGGCCTGATGATGGGCACCCGCAGCGGGGACATCGACCCCAGCGCCCTGGAATATGTGATGGATAAAGAAGATGTGCCGATGGCGAACATCATCAATATGCTGAACAAGCATTCCGGATTGTACGGGATTGCCGGCGCCGGAGACATGCGGGACATTGTCCAGGGAGTGGAAGAT
The DNA here is from genome assembly GCA_900019385.1 of uncultured Clostridia bacterium. GTDB lineage: Bacteria > Bacillota > Limnochordia > Darwinibacteriales > DTU012 > DTU012. The sequence goes on along the minus strand of FIZJ01000009.1, from coordinate 7,734 downwards.
CAGAAGCCCATGCACATGCTGGCCTTCGATATGTACGAATACCGGATCCGCAAGTACATAGGCGCATATATCGCTGCCATGAACGGCGTCGACGCCATTGCCTTCACCGCCGGCATCGGTGAGAACACTCCGTCGCTGCGGGCCAAGATCTGCGATAACCTGAGCTACTTCGGCATCGCCATCGATCACCAGGTCAATCAGCAGCGCGGTGAATTTGAGCTTTCTACCCCTGAGTCCAAGGTCAAAGTCTATGTGATCCCGACCGATGAGGAGATCATGATCGCCAAAGACACACTGAAACTAATCACTGAAAACAACAATAAGAGCAAACAATGACTCGGGCTTTTGCGCTGTTGGCCAGCCCAAAACAGCGAGGGAGAAACCCTCGCTGTTTTTTGTCGGCAAACATGCGAAGGTTACCGGTGGAATCTTTATCGAGTGGAGAATTTGATGTAATATTATTGTAAGAAAATGATTGTCAAATGGGGTAGGATCATGGAGAAAGTGAAAGCCATACAAGAGCGTTATTTCGGGAAGCACCTCGATCTGCGGATGCGCCTTTTCAACGTCCTGGCTGTCGGAGGTATCTTCATCAGCCTGATCATGGCGGTGAGCACCTTTTTCACCGGGGCAGGAATCATGCACTTTTTCCTGAACATCCTGATCGCGCTGGTATCCTTTGGATTGCTGTATTTATGCAAAAAGACACAGAACTACCAGCTCAGCTACTTGGCCACTGTTGTCTGCGTGTTCATGATCCTGTTCCCGGCGGTTTTTTTCAATTCCAATGGCTACCTCAGCGGTATGCCCACTTTTTTTGTGTTTGCTGTGACCATTTCGGTTTTTATGCTCAGGGAACGGACGGCCCTCGCGGTGACTGTGCTGGAACTGGCCATTTATGTTGGGCTGTGCTTTTACGCCTATTACAACCCCGAGTCGGTAAGGCCGTTCACGTCCGAAGCGGCCATGCTCCGGGATATCGTCGTATCCTTCGTGGTGGTCAGCATTTCATTGGGGATTATCATGTATTACCATTTCCGCATGAACTATGAGCAGCAGCGGGAGCTGGAAAAAGCCCGGGAAGAAGCTGTGGCCTTAAGCAAAGTCAAGAGTACTTTTTTAACCAACATCAGCCATGAAATCCGCACCCCAATCAACGTTGTCCTGGGCATGAATGAGATGATTCTCCGGGAAAGCACTTCAGACCAAATCCTCCGCTACGCCGCGAACATCCAGACTGCGGGCAAGACCCTTCTTTCCTTGATCAACAACATTTTGGACATCGCCAAAATTGAATCGGGTAAATTTGAACTGGTCTATGAGAACTACAAGACGGCGGATCTGATTTTCGACCTGGTCGTGATCGGCAGAGAAAGCGCCGCCAAGCAGGGACTGGTGTTTCAAACCCAGGTGGACCGCAGCCTTCCCAGTGTCCTCCACGGCGACGCATTCCACATCAAGCGGGTAGTGGTCAATTTCCTGTCGAACGCGGTGAAATACACCAATGAAGGGTTCGTGACTCTGGGGTTCAGCTGGCGGCAGGAAGGTGCTCATACTTGGCTTTCCATTTCGGTGAAAGACACGGGGATCGGTATCGACCCCAACGACTTGGAACGTCTTTTTCAGTCGTTTACCCGCGGCGAACTCCCTTCACACAGAGTGATCGAAGGCTCCGGCCTTGGCTTGGCCATCGCAAGAGAGCTGACAGATCTGATGGGGGGCAAGATCCATGTGGAAAGCAAAGTGGGCTACGGCAGCACTTTTACACTGGAAGTGCCCCAGGCTGTAGTGGATCCCACCCCAATTGGACGGTGGGAATCGAAACAAGTCGCTGTCACCGCGGAACGGACAAGCTTCATCGCTCCCGCAGCCAGGATTTTGCTCGTAGACGACAACCAGGAGAACCTGGAAGTGATGAAGACACTGCTCAAAGAAAGCTTGTCCCAGATCGACACCGCCCTTAGCGGTAGGGAGTGCCTGGCCTTGGCGGAAAGGCACCGCTACGATTTGATCCTTATGGACTACATGATGCCTGATTTGGACGGCTTGGAGACGCTGAAACTTTTGCGGCAGCGGGGTGTTGAAACACCGGTGATTGCAGTTACAGCCAATATCCTGCCGGGGACAAAAGAAACGTTGATGGAGGCAGGATTCGCCGCCTTCCTGACCAAACCGGTGCTTTGGAACCACTTGGAACAGGTGCTGCTTGAGCTGCTCCCAGCTGAGCTGATACAGCTGAAGCACAAAGAGACACCGGTCAACGAGGAGATTGCCGCTGAACTTCATCAAAAACTGCTGCCTTTTGGGCTCTCCGTTACCGAAGGATTGAAGTATGTCAACGGCGATCTCGGGCAATACAAAGCTATCAGCGGTATCTTCCGGGAACATTCGGACGAAAGCAGGAAGGAAATCGCCGATATGCTGGAAACGGAAGATTTCGCGGGACTGACATATGCTGTACATTCATTGAAGAGCAAAGCGCTGGCTGTCGGCGCGTTGGAGCTTTCCAAACAGGCGGCGGCCATGGAAGAGCACCTGCGCCGGGGCGATACGTTGTACGTCAAGGTGGCCATGCCCTTTTTGATGTTCACTTGGGATCGGGTGGTAGCCGGGTTAAAAGAGGTGGAATCATGTCCAGAGTCTTAGTTGTCGACGATGATGTGATGCTGCTGAAAATGGCGGAGCAGCTGCTTAAATCGGAATACTCTGTTATGCTGGCAAAATCGGGTGAGGAAGCGATATCTGCCATAACCTACGGCCCGCGGCCGGACATCATCCTCCTGGATATCGACATGCCGAAAATGGACGGCTATGCGACACTGCGGAAGATCCAGGAGCTGGACCCTGACATCCCGGTGATCTTCCTGACCGGGCTCACTGAGACTGAATATGAACTGAAAGGCCTTACCGCCGGCGCGGTTGATTACATCACCAAACCATTTGTCAAAGAAATCTTGCTGGCACGGTTAAGAATACATCTGTCCATGGGCAGAAAGAAAGAAAACCTCGATCCGGAAAAGGTTGAGAGCTTAAGCGCAGTGTTGAACGACACTGAAATGGCTATCGCCAAACTCATGGCCCAAGGCTATACCAACGCCGAAATCGCGGAACAACTCCATTACTCGTACAACTACATCAAGAAAGTCAGCTCCATTATCTACAACAAACTGGGCATATCAAGGCGCAACGAGATTCGGGATTTCCTGATGTGACAAAAAAGCCTTCGCCTAATCTCGGCGAAGGCTTTTGGCTATTCTGCCTAATATGTGAACCGGTGCTGCCCAATGGTGATGGCCGGTGTCCGGCTGTGCATGAACCGGTCTTTGGAAATCGAGGGATTGAAAAAGAACAGTGCGCCGTTTGTCGGATCATGGCCGTTTAGAGCTTCCAACGCTGCCCGGTAAGCCTGTTCGCTGGCAGCTTGATAAAACGTGCCGTTGCGAATCGGCTGGAAAGCACCATCCTGAAACAGCACATCCTTGACAGTGTTGGGAAACTTCGGGCTTTTAACCCGGTTGATAATAACCGCCCCTACCGCCACTTGCCCCAGGTAGGGCTCACCGCGGGCCTCTGCGTGGATCATCTGCGCAATCCACTGGACTTCCTGGTCGGTAAGCCACAAGCCCACCGGATACTCTTTGGCGCCGTTATCGGGTACCAATAAGACCTGATTAACGCCGATTGTGGTTGTTTTCAGCTCATTGATTTCCATCAGCGCGGCTACAATGGTTCCAAAGAACCTCGCAATCTCATACAAACTGTCGCCTTTCACCACTCGGTAACTGATATAATTCGTCTGATCCTGCTGTTTCGGCTTCTCCACTCTGGGAGCCGCCGCACTGCTTCCGCTTGCCAACGACGCAGCATCACTGCCAAACTCTTTCTCCAACACCGAGACGGCATCCGCAGCCTGCTCAGACGGAAGCGGACTGCTGTCCATATCCAGGCTGTCTTCAGAAACAACAGCAGCAGCAGCAAGCACTGCGGGGCCGGGCTCTTCCGGCTTCAGCTGATCCGCAGCGGAAACGAATATGTAAAGATTGACGCTGAGCATCATCAATACGAGTATCGGGATCAAACTTGCAAATTTTGTCAGTAAGACGTTCCTCACTAGACTGCCCCCCTTTCATCTTAATCTTCAATTTTTACTCATGAAATCCTGCTCCCAGTTTTTATGACGCCTCGATAAACTGTATAGCACGCTTCGTTTTGTTCAACACTAACTGTAGTACAGCTTAAGGAGCATGACCATGACCAACGTGCCTTTCAGTATTATTCTCCTTGCCGCCGCGGCGGTTCTGATCTTGCTGGGCACAGCGCAGCGCGTCCTGGATCGGATGCGGCTTACCGACACAGCCGCCGTCATTTTGTTGGGGCTGTTGATTGCCGCCCACTTTCTGCCGGCGGTTCCCATCACACCTAACATCGGTATCCAACTTGGCGCCCTTGTACCCCTGGGTGTTATTATATATCTATTCGCAACCGCTGAAAGACATGAGCGGATCCGAGCCTTGGCCATCAGCCTGGCCGCCGCCGCGGTACTGTGGTTGTCCGATCAGCTGCTGCCGACACTCCCCGGCCAGCTACCCTTCGATATCGATCCTTTATATGTACCCGGAGTCGCCGCAGGCCTTCTATCATATTTTACCACAAAATCCCGGCGCACGGCATTCATCAGTGCGACCGCCGCGGTGTTTCTAAGTGACTTGGCGGCCATCCTGGCCATATCGCTTAAGACTTATCACGCCCGCACCGTCATCGGCGGCGGAGGCATATTCGACGCCCTGGTTATCAACGGTGTCCTGGCTGTGCTGATCGCCGAGGGCATCGGTGAAATCATTGAACGGATTCACCGCGGCAAAGCCACAGTTGCCGGTCATGAGGATGGTGACAATAATGACTAGGCTTCTTGCAGCCATACTGCTGCTTATGTTGACACTATTGCCGGCGCCAGCCTGCACAGCGCTGGATCTGAGCCAGATCACCTATGAGTTCGCCCAGGATTTGGATATCGAGGAATTGTGGGAAGAATGGCTGGAACCAGGCCAGTACATGACCATGCTTACTCCCGACGGAGAAGTGATTACCCAGACCGGGCGCCGCATCTATGAAGGAGATGAGTATCTTACAAGCGACAACCGGCTTTACCGTGTGGTTGAAGTCAAAGACAACCTGGCCTACACCGAACTGGTGGAAGAAAAGGTTGATTTGGCCGCGGAATACTTCTCATTACGCCAGATCCGCGAAGCCCTGGGATTAAGCCCGGCTCAAGCCCAGGAACAAAACGGCAAATCCGGCTTGATCGCCATCTACCACACCCACAATGCTGAATCCTACGTCCCCACCGACGGTACCGACAGTATTGACGGTAAAGGCGGCATCCATGCTGTCGGCAGCGGTTTTGCCCAGTCCCTGGAAAAGTTGGGTGTGGGCGTGGAATATTCGGAAAACCTCCACTTGCCCCATGATCGGGGCGCGTACCGCCGCTCCCGCAACACAGTCCTGGAACTGCTCGCCCAGAATCCCGACGCCATCTACGATGTCCACCGCGACGCAGCGCCGAAAGACGCGTATGCCGCAAACATCGGCGATGAATGGATCACCCAGGTTCAATTCGTTGTGGGAAGGCAGAATCAAAATCTAGGCGTCAACCGCCAATACGCCCAAAGCCTGAAGGCCGCCGCGGATCAGCTCTATCCCGGGCTGGTGAAAGGCATATTCTACGCCCGCGGCAATTACAACCAGGACCTAAGCCCCCTCAATCTGCTGCTGGAAGTCGGTGCCCACACCAACAGCCGTGAAGCTGCAGTTAGAGGCATATCGCTGTTTGCCGAGGTGGTGGACTTCTATTTCTACGGACCTCAGGACCGGGATCAAGGGACACTGGCCACCAAAGGCACTCAGAGCGCTATCCGGACCATCTTATGGATTGCGCTGTTCCTCGCCGCAACGGGCGTCATATTCTACATCATCAATGCCGGTGGTTGGAAAGCCGCCTTGGCCAGACTTAAACGCAGATAGTCACAGTGGGACTCCCTGCCGCCGCCGGCCGGCATAGACACTGTACTCCCGGCAGCCGCATTCTCTCGCCGCGGCAGCCAACAGTTCCCAATCGGCACCCACGTGCTCGGGATAATGGGCATCGGAAGCAAAAGTGACTGGTATTCCCAATCCGGCGGCCCGCATTACAATAGCTGGAGCCGGGTACATTTCGCTGACCGGTTTCCTCCACCCGGCGGAGCTTAGTTCCAGGCTTATCTGTTTCTGAGCCATCTTGGATAGAATTATATCTATGGACGCCGCCAAACGCGGCATCAACGCCGCGCTTGGCTTGTGCCCGTAAATCTTAATCAAATCGAAATGGGCTATGATGTCGAACAATCCTGAATCGACAGCCCGCTCAAGGGTTGTGTAGTAATCACGGTAGGCTTGGTCCACATCATGCCCCACCCAGACCTCCGGCGCGAAGTCAAAGCCCCACTTGCCGATCACATGGACTGAACCCAGGATAAAGTCAAAAGGGTACTGAGCAACAATCCGCCGCGCCACAGCTTCCATGCCGCTTATATAATCAAGCTCCAGTCCAATCTTCACCGGAATCCCCGCGGCACGGGCATCCAAAAGCAGCTTGATGTACTGCTCCAAATCTTGCCGGAAATCCTGCCTAATCCAGTCTCTCATATACTGACAGCTACCTTCACCCTCAGCCAAAGGGGCGAACATTGGGTAGAACGCCTTGAATTTATGGCAGTGCTCCGTTATGCCGATTTCAGTTATTCCCCGTTTTTGCGCCTGGCGCCAGAATGTTTCCAGCCATTCCAGCGTATACGGGCCGTTTTCCAGATGGATGTGATAATCGATCATTGCTGCGGCTCCTTTTTAAGATGCAAATAATGCTTGGCGCTTAAGTACCCGATCAGCGCTCCCAAGGCCACATTGCTCGGCCAGTGTTCGTCAAGGTAAATCCGGGACAATCCTACCGCGGCCGCCGCTGTGTACAAGACTGGCTTCCATTCGGGAAAATGCTCAGCCAAGGCCCCAGCAGCCGCGAAGGAAGAAGATGTGTGGCCAGACGGCATGGCCGCGAAATCATCGTTGAAGGATGGCCCGGTGAACACTGTGCTAACACCGGTTTTGGGCCGCGCCATACCGGTGGATACCTTGATCGCCGCGGTGTTCACATCGTTGTACAGGCACGCGTAGAATAAATCGGTTCCAACTTCCGAACCCATCAGTACTCCGGCGAAACCCAACGCCAGATGGAACAAGGGGTCGCCAATCCAGGTGATGCCTTTCCACACTTCCCGCGGCAGCGGATCCCTGCTGTGCATAAGCTCATGCAAAGGCTCGTCCACCAGAATCAGGCTGAAGCTGACCACAAAGCCTCCCACTTCAAATTCGGCAAGGACCGGTTTGGTGGTATAGTACCTTCGGGTCAGAGAAGGAAGCTGCTCCAGCCCCTCCCCATAGGCCGCCGCAGGCAGGCAGGCCAAAAGCAGGCAGACAACAATAGACACTTTCCACTTATATCCGGCCACAAGGCTCCACTCCCAAAATTATCAGGCATTCAAGGCTACATCTTATATTTACAAAAAAACACCGAAGAGTCAAGCCTTCAGTGTTGATCGGCGGCTGCAGCTTTCTTGCGTTAGGAGATTGCCTCGACAAATGAAAAAAGCACCGGAGCTAGTCCGATGCTGAAAATGGGCATAAAAATGGCTCCCCGGGCTGGAC
>FIZJ01000008.1 GCA_900019385.1 uncultured Clostridia bacterium | reverse complement strand
TCAATCCAGTTAGAAATGACGACAAGATCCTTTGGTTCTTCATCAATCCTGATCCTGCCCACAGCTTCAAGTTCGCCTTCGCCAATGTATATACTGATATTGGCGATCTGGGCAGTCCAGGATGATCCGCCGCCTTTGGTGATGCCGCAAACCGCCATCAAGCCCAGCCCGTTGTCTTCGCCGGGCAAATCCGTGGCGAATGTCCGTGAATAACCTTGGTCCGGGCCTTCCAACAAGGTCAGGGTGATAATCGCTGTGCTTGAGTTATAGTCCAATATCGCGGAAACATTGAGCCACTGTCCGGGAGTAAGCTTCGGATCGATCTCGGTGACCGGAATCGCTCCCTCGAGATTCGCGGCGGTAATCTGCCAGGAATCGTCTTTCTCGACAATATTCGCTATGTTTTTCTTAAAGTCGAGGTAAAGCCCGCCTTCGACTCCGCTTGACGGTTCGATTGACATGATACGGAAGATGTGCCTGTTGTCCGATTGACGGATGTTCGTATCGACGGTTACTCCCACTTCAAAGAATGAAACCGCAGCCGCCCGGGTCGGCGCTCCCAAATTAGTGGGAAGCTTGACATCGTATTCCACTTTGTACAACCCTGTATTTTGGGCACCTTTCAGCATTCTACCCATGGCTCTGCCGGCAGTGCTGGACTTCCTCAGGGTCATGGCTCTGCCTACCACCGGGTCGTCTCCCACAGTCTGGTTTGCCAGGGGAAATCCGTTGGTTGCGCCGTACATCTCCGTGAACCAGATATCATCCCCTGCAAAATCAGTGCCGTCAACCTTTGTCCATACCACTTCTCCTGCCAGCACCGGCAGCTGAGCCACAGTGAGAACCAGCACAAATGTCAGTAAAACAGACAAACTAGTTTTTGCTTTCATGAATATCCTCCTTTGGAATGCAAAGCTGACTTCGCCATGTCATCCGCAAGACACTAATCGGTTCCATTGGATTTAGAGTGCTTAATCATCGAACCGCAGGCTCCAACTCGTTCAGAATTGTGTTAGTGTCATCGTCCTGGTGCTTGATGATCAACCCCAATGCAAAGAATGCCACAACTTGCGGAATCGCTGTGAAGAAGAACGCAAGATTTCTCATCATTATGCTCTTGATGATACTGCCCAATAGAATGATTGCCCCAACCGCGTACAGTGAGATGTATATCAATAAGCAGTTCACCTATAACCCTCCCTTCTGCCGCCACGCACTGCCATACGCACCGCAGGCACATCACTCTGCCTTGTCAGATCATAGAGCCTTAGATTCCCAATAGCGCCGGAGACCCATGCGCCCATTGATTTCCTTAACATAACTATAACTAATTGTAAACGATTTATTACCCTTGATGCAAGGGGCAAATCACCACCAGATCGCAGCGCCGGACGGCAAATCAGGGACAGTGCGCCGCTCCAGCCTGCTTCGGGAACAGAATATACTTCTTGCTCACAAACGTCTTATTCAACTGCTCTGAATAGTGCGGGCCTTGTTTCACAAACACAAAACCGCACTTTTCGATCACGCGCCTCGATCGATCGTTGAATGTGAAATGGGCGACAGTCAATGCTTCCAACCCGAGCTTGTCAAAGCTATACCTGATCAGTGCCTTGACCGCCTCGGGCATCAAGCCTTGCCCCCAATAGGCTTTGCTTAAGACAAATCCAATCTCTTTAACCTTTAGATGTGCGTAGCGTTCGTCGTCATTCGCCCAAGATTTGTGCAAACCCAAGGAACCGATCACTTTGTTATCCTGTTTGTGTACAACAGCGAACACATTCTTGCCGGCCATGAAAGCAAGCAGTATCCGGCGGGTTTCTTCTATGGACCGATGGTGCCTCCACCCGGCCATTTCTCCAACCCCTTCAACTGAAGCGTACTCGTACAAATCGGTCAAGTCGGCTGCGCGCCATGCTCTGAGGAGCAGCCTGTCTGTTTCGATCACAGTGCCTGAAATGTCAACAGCGATATCCATGCGCCTTTCACTCCCTTAAAATTTGCCATGGTTGTTATTTCGGGCTGCGGCTAAAAAGTCCTTGATCAAACATAAACGTGGTAAAAAGGTGTGATTTTTGGCAATAAACTGCGTGACTCGGCAACGAAAGTCATGTACCATAGTGATCAGGAGGAGTTGCACCATGAACCGATACAGTGCTGCATTCATTATGGTTCTCTTGTTTGGATTCTTAATCAGTGTGCGCTGCAGTCAAGCTCAGGAGTATTTATTGCCTGAAGAAGCTGAGCTGACCGCTGCCAACCGGGTATATCGCCACCGTCTTGCCAGTCTTGAAACAACTCGGATTGAAGACGGCTGGTCAGTGACACTGCCGCTTCCCAACGGCACCTACAACGTCACTGTCGCTGCTCCCAAACCAGATCAGCACCAGCTGGTATCTATCACTGCCGAAGGCCAAATCCGGTATGCGGTCCCGTCAATCAACCTTAAGCAGGGAATCGTAACCGATTTTGAGGTGCAGATCGCCGATGGAGCGCTCAACATGGTGTTATGCGGTTTTGACCTTGAGAGTACCAGTTTAGAGATATCAGAAGTCCTCAAGTTCGATTTCGGCAATGGCGCGCTCGCGCCAGGATTCGTCAAAGCTGCGGCCGAAACATTGTATGACCCCAGCCGCGGCTATGGGTTTGCCGCTCCCGGGCAAATGCAGAACCGCACTTCATATGCGAGCTCGGATCCACTGTACCAAGATGCGGTGCGGTTTATCGGGCACGGGCGCTTGAGCGCAAATTCCTTCGACATAGATTTAGAGCCCGGCAGATACAGTTTCAGCTTTGCCACCGGGCAGATTACCCGCATGAGCATTTATGTGAACGGACTTCCTGGAGTCTTGAACACCACCGGCAGCCACATGATCGATCAATTTGAAATGGAAATCCCCGAGGGCATTGCCAGGATTACTGTCACCGGCAAGGAAGGCACTGCTTATGAACTGGCGTGGCTGCAGGTGAAAAAAATCGGCGACGCGGTCACACCCAAGCCGACAATCTGGCTTGGTGGTGACTCAACCGTCTGTAATTACTATCCCCTCGAGCCAGAGAACAAGAGTGTGATCACCGGCTGGGGCCAGGTACTGCCATTTTTCCTAACCAATGATCACACCGTGCGCAATTATGCCACAAGCGGCCAGACAACCCAAGGATTTAGGGAAGATGGCGCTTTTGACGGCGTTTTGGCGCAGATTAAGCCAGGTGAGTACTTCATTGTTCAGCTGGGTATTAATGACCGCGGCAAGCTGCTTGATTCTCAATTTAAAGCCAACTTGGAATACTTTGTGGATCAAGTCCGGGCCCGCGGCGGAATCCCGGTACTGGTCGTTCCCCAGGGCAGAGCCGACGGATTCAAAGTGGATCAAGACGGCAAGCTGCTGCATGGCGTTTCAGGCTGGGCGTCACTGTATGTGCAGATCCGTTTGGTTGCATTCCAGAAACAAGTCCTCTTGATCGACAACTCCAGCCTTAGTTCCGCATATTTCGTCAGTATTGGCGAAGAAGCAACCCGACAGCTGTTCGCTGACAACACTCATCCCAACTATTACGGAGCTCTGGAACTGGCGAGGATCATCAGCGAAGATATTAAGCGGCAGGGTATTTCCGGCATTCACTCTACACCGCAAAAGACCAACTATGCCACTGCGGGGACGCTTAAACTCTACACACCAGAGTTGAAAGACCTGTCTGGCGCATACATCGGCAATCTCACTGCCGCGCCGGTGTGGGTTTCACTGCTGGCCAGGAACACAGGCGCTGATCCACGAGTGGCCACCATGGTTGTTGAGGTTCTGGATCAAGGTGGTACTGCGATCAGCCACACATTTGCCACGCAGCAGATCGACGCTTACAGCGCCCGGCCGTTGGAGCTGGTCATTGATGAAGCTGCGGCGATCCAAGCCGAGTACCTTCGCATATCTGTACTGAATGGGGATTATCACGAGGGTGAACTTATCGAGGAAAGCGTCATTGTGATAGGAGGAGAACACTAATGAAACACCACAAATGCTTCAGTGTATTTGTCTGTCTGGCATGCTGCCTGCTGCTGGCCGGTTTTGCCTCGGCCGCCGAACACCTGATCCCAGCCGATGGTGTCGTGGGCTTCGAATATGACTATCCCATCGGCACCGAAATCAACCAAGCCGCTGATCCTCGCTTCGACGGCTGGGCGATCTTGGGATCCAACGCCACAAAAAAGGCTACCCTGGAATACAACAGCCTTCGCAAGAACCGCTATATCAGTGTTTACTCCGAGTTAGGCTTGCGGGAAGACGGTGTTACCAAAGGCTCTACCGTACTTTCCCGAGAACTGCTGATCGATGGCTTGGCGATGGTTGAGTTCGATATCTGTTTCTGGGATGGCGTAGGTCATGTCTCGTTGAAAAGCACAGCGCCCACGAATTGGAACCCCGGCCATACTGCTGTCTTCATTGGTATGGCTGACGGCCGCATCGTCGCACAGCACGGCACAGGCACTGTTGTGCTGGTGGATCGGCCATCTCAGCTGAAATGGTACAGCTTTAAGCTCGTCGTAAACACCTCTTCCAAGAAATACTCTGTACAGGTTTATGACGGAAAAACACAGATCGCCGAAGCTTGGGATCTGGATTTCGGCATCAGCAGCGGTGTCCAAGCGAGCGGCATCCGCAACATCAATGTTTTCCTTCCTGATCAAGCGGTGAACAAGCAAGTACATATCGATAATGTGCGAGTCTATCTGCCGCAGGTGGCCGGAATCAGTATCTTTCCGGCAGGAAATGGACTGCGGATACCTAATACAGACACTGAACAACTGCTGCTGACAGCGCAAGCCTTCGATGCTCAAGGCACGAAAATCCCCGGGGCTTCTTTCGAATGGCATCTGAAGAGCGATGCCCCCGGCATCAGTATCGAGCCAATCTCCGAACGGCCTGACTCAGCTTGGCTGACAGCCAACTCAAACGCAGCTCCTGGGACCATCACCATCACAGCTGCCTCAGGTGGTGTTTCTGCTGAAACAGACATCGTGCTTTCGGCTTCTGATTTGACTATCGCCATCTCTGGCAGTGAACAGATCCTGATACCTTTCACCGCAGCAAAGACTGAATACTTTGCCGCGGTTGTCAGCAGCAGTGACGGCACAGTTGTCGACGAGCCAGTAAAATGGCAGCTCTATGATGCGGACAACATCCATCCCCTTTCCCATCCTGGGGTGGACATTGACAGCGCCTCAGGCGCACTTACAATCATGCCTGGCGCCGAACCGGTCACAGCGTCCGTTAGAGCTACGCTTGCGTCTGACCCAGTTATAATTCAAGCCAAGAAGGTTGTGATCCATCCCATGCGTTATGATCTAGGTGCGGGCAGTGCTGCCCCTGGCTATATCAAGGTGACACCCGATACCATCTACAACGAAGCCACTGGTTTTGGCATTGATCCGGCCACACCGACAGCAGCGGCTGAGATCGATGATAACCGTCCTGTCCTAAGCGACTACCTCTATGCGGAAACGGGATATTTCCGCTTCCAGCAGCGGCTTGAGCCAGGTAATTACCGAGTCAAGCTGACATTTAACGATCCCAACCCCAATTACCTCACCGTAGCTGTGGAGAATGTACCGACACAGCGTTTCCGTTCTGAGGCCACATACGACAACCGCATTGTCAAAGGCACCATAGCCCAGAGCAAGAATGCGGAAATCACCTTTGACGTGGCGCTGATCGACGGTATCTTGGACATCGAGTTCATTGGCGATCTCCGGGGCACCACCCAGTACAAAGCCTTTGTCAACAGCATCGAGATCACCAAGTTGGAACAGCCAGCTCCCGGCGGAAAACCCACTGTGCATTTGATTGGTGATTCCACTGTCGCAAGCTATGCCGTCACCGATATCCAGGCAGGGTGGGGGCAGGAAATCGGCAATTACCTTGGATCAGATTACATTGTCAGCAACCGGGCGATCGGCGGCCGCAGCACTGCCAGTTTTTACCGCGAAGGCCGCTTGGAAGAAGTTCTGTTAAGCCTTAAGCCAGGTGATCTGGTCCTGATCCAGTTGGGGCATAACGACGGTACCTACAATAAAGAAGAGCGTTACACTTCCAACGCGGATTACGAAATGCTGCTGGAAGATTACTATGTCAGAGGAGTACTGCAGCGTGGCGGCATTCCGGTGATAGTCACATCTGTGCCCATGTACGGTTTCAGTTCCACTGCCACACTTGGCTCATATGTCGCCAGCGCCAGGAAAGTCGCGGAACGCACCGGCACACTGCTCATCGACGCTCACAATCTCGCGCTCGCCCATTACAACAGCCTGCCCGGAACTCAAGCCGAAAAAGAGGCTGTGCTCGATACCTACTACATCCTCACCAAAAAAGGCGGCAGCGATTGGACACATTTCACCAAGGCCGGCGCCGCTAAGATGGCAGAGATTATCTACAACGAGTTGGTACGGTTGGGATTAGTCGCCCAACAATGAAAGTGAAACAAAAAACGCCTGCTCACTGTCTCCGCGGCAAGCAGGCGTTTTTTCTATATCACATAAGCTTCCAAAGCTTCGATATCTTTGATTATGATCACCTTGTTCCCTACCAGCTCTATAAAACCAAGCTCTTTGAACTCACCCAGCTTCCGGGTAATCGTCTCCCGCCGCAGTCCCGAGTAGTTCCCCAGTTCCTCCCGGTTCATCGACAGCTCGAGCCGGATGCCTTCCTCTGTCTCCACACCAATCCGCTTGGCCAGCTTCAGGAGCAGCGCTGCCGTTTTCATGGAAGCATTGCTGGTGGCCAGCCTTTGAATCAACTCCTCGGCCCAGCGGATGCGCTCGAAGCTTTTCGCCAGGACGCTTCTAAGCACGGCCGGCGAGTTGTAGAAGTACTTGTCGAAGATTGCCTTGGGGATTGCCACCACCTGGCAGTCTGTCAGTGCCTGCCCGATGTAGCGATACGGAGTGGCGACCAGCAGGTTCAAACCACCGACAAAATCTCCATCGCGGTAAATGTAGAAGATCTGCTCCTCGCCGTCGATAGTGTTGTAAAAGATCTTCATCTGGCCTTTGTAGATCAGATACATGAAATCCGGTGGGTCGCCAGTTCTAAAAATGAACTCGCCCGCTTTGACATCCAGAAGAATAACGCGGCTAAGCACTTCGTCAAAATCCGCCTCATCCACATCGCTCAAAAGCGGAAGCTTCCGCAAGTGGGCGAATACATGGGACTTTTCTTCTTGGGAGGCCACTTCTTTGGCCTTCAGAAGCTTAAGTTTCTCCTGCTTCCGGATTTCACTGGCCTGCCTTTCCTGGCGCAGGCTCTCCGCAAAGAGTTTGTTGGCCGTGATCTCAAATTCTTTGGCCTTGTCCTTGTCCATAGGTTCTACTCCTTCAAGCCGATAGGGTATCCCCAGCTGGCGGTACTTGTCCACTCCCGATGTGTGGTACGGGAGGATCTCGATCCGATCCACCCTGTGGCTGATCGGTTTGATGATTTCTACCAAGCGCCGCATGGATTCGACGTTGTCCGTAAAGCCCGGGACCATGACGTGCCGTATCCAAATCTGGCCGTTGAATCCATTGAGTTCCAGGTCGGCGATGAAATCGAGGAAAGCGTCGAAACCATCGACACACGTCAGGTCATAGAATGACTCCCGATCGAAGGCTTTCACATCAAGAATCAAGGTGTCCACCAGAGGGAGGATCTTGGAATAGAACGCCGGGTTTCCGAACCCGGACGTATCTACACACGTATTATAACCTTCCGCTTTCAGCAGTTTCAAGCATTCATATAGAAACTCGCCCTGCAGCAGCGGCTCGCCGCCGGAAACGGTGACACCGCCTTCTTCGCCATAATACGGCCGGTAGCGGTTGGCTATCTCCAAGATTCTTTGGGGAGTCACTTCTCGGCCCCCTGCCAGTTTGTGAGTGTCAGGATTGTGACAGTAGGCACACCGCAGAGGACAACCCTGCAGGAAGAAGATCGTCCTCGTTCCCGGCCCATCCAACAGCCCCATTGTTTCCACAGAATGCAGGTAGCCTTTCATCAACTCCCCTCCTTTCATTAGTCCAGTGCCTTAGACGAATTCATGGAATGTCCTGTTGATCACATCCAGCTGATGCTCCCGATCCAGCTGGTTGAACCTTACCGCATAGCCGGACACACGAATTGTCAAATTCGGATATTTGTCCGGGTTCTCCATGGCATCCAGCAAGAGTTCTTTATCCAGGACATTGACATTGAGGTGGAACCCACCTTGGTTGAAATAGCCGTCCAGGATGTTGGTCAGATTGGACACCCGCTCCTCCAGATTCTTGCCTAAAGCTGAAGGTATGATCGAGAAGGTGTTGGATATGCCGTCCTGGTTCACACCTTTATATGGCAGTTTGGCCACAGAATTCAGAGAAGCCAGCGCCCCCGATTGATCCGCGCCGTTCGAGGGGTTGGCCCCCGGCGCAAAAGGTTCGCCCTTTTTGCGCCCGTCGGGAGTAGTGCCGGTTTTTTTGCCGTAGACCACATTGGACGTGATCGTCAAGAGCGACAAGGTGTGCTCCGCGTTCCGGTACGCCGGTGTCCGCCTCAGGGCTTCAATGAAGTACTCGCAAACCATGATCGCCAGATCGTCGGCCCGCTCGTCGTCGTTTCCGTACCTTGGGAAGCTGCCCTCGATTTCAAAGTCCACGGCAATGCCCGCTTCATTGCGGATCGGCCTCACCTTGGCATATTTGATGGCGGACAGTGAATCGGCGACGATGGAGATCCCTGCCACCCCGAAAGCGATGTAGCGGTGGACATGGGGATCATGAAGCGCCATCTGGGATGCTTCGTAGGCATACTTGTCGTGCATGTAATGGATCGTGTTCATTGTATTCACGTATAGGTCAGCCAGCTGATCCATGACCTTTTTGAAGGCCTCCCAGACAGTGTCATAGTCTAAGACTTCCTGGGTGTTGCGCTCAATGCCTGGCAGCACGGTTACATAGTCACCTGTGACTTTATCCCTGTACAGCTCATCAATACCGCCGTTGATCGCATAGAGCAGCGCTTTGGCCAGATTGGCCCGGGCGCCGAAGAACTGCATTTCCTTGCCGACCCGCATCGCCGACACACAGCAGGCGATGGCATAGTCGTCGCCGTAAATCGGGCGCATCAGATCATCACTCTCATACTGGAGCGACGCTGTCTTGATGCTCATGTAAGCACAGTATTCCTTGAAAGGCCGCGGCAGTCTATCGGACCAAAGCACTGTCATGTTCGGCTCAGGCGAGGTGCCGAGGTTGTCGAGTGTATGCAGGAACCGGAAAGCGGTCTTGGTGACCAACGGCCTTCCATCCAGACCAATCCCGCCGATAGATTCCGTAACCCAAGTAGGGTCGCCGGCAAAGAGCTGGTCGTACTCAGGTGTTCTCAAATGCCTTACCAGGCGGAGTTTGATTACCAACTGATCGACCAGTTCCTGCGCAGCCTGTTCGTCAATGAGGCCGCGCTTAAGATCACGCTGAATATAGATATCCAAAAACGCCGTATTCCTGCCGAAGCTCATGGCTGCGCCGTTGTTTTCCTTGACTGCGGCAAGATAAGCGAAATACAGCCACTGCACAGCCTCTGTCGCGTTTCTTGCCGGGCGGCTGATATCATACCCATATTTGGCCGCCATCGATTTAATCTGGTCGAGGGCCTTGATCTGTTCCACCAACTCTTCTCTCAACCGGATCATCTCTTCTGTGGCCAGCCCTTTCAGATTCGCCTTGTCTTTAATCCGCATTTCTTTGAGGTAATCAATGCCGTAGAGCGCCACCCGGCGGTAATCACCAATTATCCTGCCCCGGCCGTAGGCATCCGGCAGCCCGGTCAACAACCCGGCGGAACGGGCCCGGCGCATTTCCTGGGTGTAGGCGTCAAATACACCTTGGTTGTGTGTTTTCCGGTATTCGTTGAATTTGGCCTCCAACTCCGGATCCATCTGCAGCCCATAGGCTTCCAGAGAACTTTTCAACATCCGGAAACCGCCGTAAGGGTTCATGATCCTTTTCAGCGGCGCATCAGTCTGCAAACCCACAACTACCTCGTTTTCCTTGTCAATGTATCCCGGCGGGAAGTTGTCAATGCCGCTGAAACGCTCCAGATCGACCTTGATTGTCTTGCTCCGCACTTCTTCTTGGATCAGCCGATCCACTGTTTCCCAGAGCCGGGCTGTCCGCGCACTTGGGCCTTCCAAAAAGCTTGCGTCACCATAGTAAGGCTCGTAGTTCTTTTGAATGAAGTCCCGGACATCGATTTCTTCAGACCAATTGCCCGGTTTGAAACCCTCCCAAGCTAAGGCCATTTCATCTCTATTGAACAGGTTTTCGCGCATGGTGCATCACCCTCCGTTTATGATCAACAGTATTATTCCCAACTGCGGTGTTGAGCTTCGCCGTCAAGTATATTATAGATGCAGCCTCTGAATTGCGCTGTGACCTCAATCACTTTTTCGGATAAATATAAAAAATTCATCTCCACCGCGGAGGTGAGTTGCAGACCCTCGCCCGTTCCCGGACCGGTTTGCACCACAGTGCCTCCTCCAGTCAGCCATTATGCGGAATCATTCGTGGGACCCTGCAGTGAACCAGCATCCAACTCGCCCGACACAATCGCATATACACTCTGGTTTCCTTTCCCACCGTCAGCTACAGCAGATCCATTTTCACGACCGTATAAGCCGGCTCTTCATAAGGATGGGCCCGTTTCAGTTCCGCGATCACATCCTGAACCACCGCATCCTCGCAGATCATTTCCACCTTGTATTCCGGCACTTTCTCAATCTTGCCCTCTTCGCCGATGAACGGGTCGCTGCCGCTTAACGGCCTAAACTGCCCGACGCCCAGTGTCTGCCAGGCGCAGCAGTCGTAGCTGCCAAGCCTGCCCGCCCCTTTGGCGAACAAGGCAGCCTTGACCTCCTCAGCATGGTCTACCGGCACATAGAAAGAAAGTTGGTACACAGTCATCCCTCCAATCGATGCTGTCTCTTTAAACAGACAGTGTTACACAAATTACCTTTTTCATTTCATTCCCCTCATGGTATAATCATCTATAAACTTTTTCCCGACTTAATGGATAGTGATAGTAGGAAGGTGATAATCATGTTGAAAATACTAGGCATCGGCATACTGGCCGTAGTGTTGTTTTTCTCAGCCTCAAACCCGTTGGCCGTGAACCAAGATGGCGGTGCATTTGCCACGACGGCAAGCTATGAATTCAAAGATGGACAGATTGTTTTCAATATTGCATTCGCCAACAACCACTCCGCGTCTCATAAGCTTCAGTTCAGCTCTGGGCAGCAGTACGAGATTGTGGTCACCGACGAAAACGAAAGCGAAGTCTATCGCTATTCCGACGGCAAATTCTTCACCATGGCGATTGTCTACAGAACTCTAAAGCCGGGCGAGACAATGTCTTGGCAAGAAACCTGGGACCTGACCAACAAAGACGGCGAGAAACTCCGCTCAGGGAAATACACCGCGACAATCAGTGTCCTCGCTTACGCAGAGAACGCCGAAGCTGAAATCCCTGATGAGCAGCTGACTACCACACTCGAGTTCGATTTGTCCGAGATTGCCAAGTCAGCGGTGAAAGAAGCAGCTGACACAGTCATTGCCGCCCTCAGGGACAAAGACACTGAAACATTGGCCGAGTACGTCCATCCAGACAAAGGCGTGCGCTTCACACCGTACACCTATGTATCCACTGAACACGACGTTGTCTTTTATCCAGAAGCAGCGCGGAACTTATTTTCCGACGAAAATCAGTATCTCTGGGGCAGCTACGACGGCACCGGCTGGGATATTCTGCTGACACCGGCGGAGTATTACGATCGCTTTGTCTACTCCCATGACTTCGCCAACGCCCCGCAGGTCGGCTACAACGAATTCTTAAGCTTTGGAAACATGCTGGAAAACCAGTTCGAAGTCTACCCGGACGCTGTCATCGTGGAATACTACTTCCCGGGCTTTGAAGCCCAGTATGAAGGCATGGACTGGAAAAGCCTCCGCTTGGTCTTTGAGCAGCATCAAGGCAGCTGGAAGCTGGTGGGAATCATCCACAACGAATGGACCATCTGACACTGCGGCGGGCCAAATGGCCCGTCGTCTTTTAATATACGTCAGCTAATCAGTTCTGACAGGTCCGAACAGACAATCCTTTTACCCTGGATTTCCCACAAAATGCCGCTGTCGATAAAAGAGTCCCATGTTCCTCCCGGGATCATTTTACACAGGGCCAAATCGGTTTTGTGCCAAACCTTCATCTCGCCGCACGGCGGGCTGACGGTCAACAGGTAATTCTCCCATATTCCCGCCAGGTAAAACATCTTCTGGTGGCAGCGTTTCTTGACAGCTACCAGCTCCAATGTCACTTTATCAACTTTGGCGATGGACAAATCCTGCGACGCGGTGTAAATCACATCACCCTCAAGCAGCAGGCTTTTCAGGTTCTTTTTGTGCAGCGCCTTGCTTTGGACGACGGCAATCCTGTCTTGGGCAATCACCAGAAGCTCTCCCCCGACATTGCCGGCATATATCTTGTCGTCTACGATCATTTCCCAGATGCTGGTCTGTGACAGTGAGTGAAATGTAACTTCACCCGAGGACTTCGCTATGACAGCGAATCCGCCGTTCCTGATCGACACATACACGTTGTACTCATCATAATCCACCGCGCAGATGTCCGAACTCAAATCTGAACCCAAGTTCCAAGTATCAACGATCTCCAGCGAAGACAAATCAACTTTGTGCAGACGGTAGAAATCCCTACAATATGCCGTGTTTCCGTCGATAACCAGTTCCCTGGTCCTGCTGTTTTCGGGAAAGACAGCTCTCCTTTGGGCAACACTTGCAGTGGTGATGTCCACCTTGATCAGTTCCTTGCCGGCGATCATATACAGCATATCGCCTGCCTTTTTACATCTTAATATCGGGTGGTCAAGCTCGATGAATGTTTTCCTGACCATAGTGCCTGCCTCCTCTTATTTGCTTCCGCTCTCTCACCCAGCGTTTCAGCAGCCGCAAGGCGTCGAGACCATCGCGGATCCACCTTTTCTGTGAATATTCAAGCACTCATTGTCAAAATCCTTTTATTCTGGAAACTCCTGTCGCACCAGAATGAAAAGAGGGCTGGAACAGCCCTCTTATTGGGGTTTCGGGTTCCAGCCGTCATTGCCTTTTAAGATGTTCTCCACAGTGTAGCGGCTCGCTTCTTCGTCAGTCAGCTGCCGGCTCCAAGGGACTCGGCCTGTAGGGTTGGCCCCCGGGCCGCTGCTGTTGTATTCCTCGTAGCGTGCCGTCTTCTCGTAATCCGGTTTGCCCCAGTTGTGCCACCCTGTTGGCTGCACTACCTCGGACATGTAGCAGTTGATATACGCCACATGGGCAAACTGCCGCCACGGCCTGCCGAGCCACACAGTGCCCGGATTGACATCGCCGATAATCCTTGAGCCGATGAACACAAAACCGAACTCTTTGCCCTCCGGAGTCGAGGCAGCCGTGACATACCCACCGGTTTTGCGCACATTGACAATGTCGCAGTCCTCGAACACTGCTGTAGCCGGCCCATAGATATAGTCCACATCCCCCTGGATGCGGCATTGATAGAAATACAGCCGGCCTTCGGTGTTGCAGAAAACTGTGTCCTGATGTGAAACAAACCTGCAGTTTGTGAACACCATCCGGTCTCCCCGCAGATCCACGGCCAAAGCTTGTCCTTCCCCTTGCGGCGAGGAATTCTGGAAGGTAATGTTCTCAGCGGTAAAATCACTGGCCAGAATCGCTGTGCTCGCACTGGAGACACGGTATTGGGAATCGGTTGAATACTGCACATATGGTGTCTCGTTGAAGTTCAGAATCGTTGTGTCCCGGTTCTCGCCGATGAACGTGATTTTGTTTTTGTCCGCCGGGACGATTATCTTCTCATGATAGAAACCTTCAGTAATGTAAATAATAACCCGTTCCTGGTTGAATCCAGGCACCGCGTCAACCGCCGCTTGGACGGAAGTGAAATTGCCCGACCCATCTTGGGCCACGACCAATTGTGTCATCCAGCGCTCCCCGCTTTCCAATCTCGGTGTGGAAATAAGCTCCAGCCCGGCTTCGGGAATCCTGACCCGCACCTGGCCGCCGGTATCCACATCTGACGGCCTGACCGCCCCGGCATTCTTCGCCGCCAGATTGACAAAGAACACTGTTTGCTCTTGAGCGGCAAGGTTCGGGTAGAAAGTGATTTCCGCAGTGCGGACATGCTTGTCGTCCCAGTATGTGATCGGCCGGAATTCGAAATATACAGCCCGCCCAGACTGGTCCTCGACTGTGAAGTCATCTTCGTCTCCAATATTGAACTCTGCCGGGATGCCGATCACCGCTCTAACCAACACATGCTCCCGTTCCTCGAGGGCGAAATTCCCGACCTGAATCGGAATCCGGTTGTTGTAGACATATTTCCCAAGCGGATTCGCCGCGACTATCTCTTCCACCACATCTTTGAGAACGCCCAGCCTCGATTCATCCTGCGCAGCCAGCACATTGGTCGCTCCAATCCTGACCAACAGGGATTCCTTGCCGTCGGTGGCCAACGAGACCAGCCGTTCCACCATATCCTCCCCCAGTGTTCCCGACTTCTCCAGGACCATGAGTGCGGGAACCCGGTAAGCGAGGGCTTTGTTCGGGTCGAATATTATCTCAATAATCCGCGGCAGTGTTTTCGCCGCGTTTCTGGCCAAAGCTGTGACCGCCAAATCCTGCCATTCAGCGGACGGCAGCCGGTTAATGGCCTCCTCAATCACCTCGTCCCCAAAAGACATGATCCCCGGGACGATTTTGCCGGCGGCCAAGCGGCACTGCCAGGCTACCCGCGCATCGCTCGAAAAAGACATCAGCAGCAAATCCACAGCATAGTCTTTGGCAGCAGGGCCGAATTCCCCCAGAGCACTGGCAGCGGCCATCCTCACTTCTTCGTCAGGATCCTGGAGCGCGCTGTAGATTCCGCGCAGAACCTCAGGATCGGCGATCTTGAGCTTGGCCAGGCTGCCGAGGGCATTTACCTTTACAAAGCTGTCCGGATCATTGGCAATCGTGAAAAGCAGGATGGGCAACGTTTTAGGGCTTTTGATCCGGGCGAGGATCCGGGCAGCCATGCCTCTCAAGACGCTGTTGTCTCCCGCCAGGTCGCCCATCACTTCCGCCAAAGCCGGCAGCGCCGCTTCGTGCAACGCTTCCAGGCGTTTTTCGGCATCGGTGCGGACTTCGTAGTCTGCGGCCGCCAAGTTCTGAATCAGTTGGGACACTGCCGACTTTGCCTCTTCGGTGTCGATCAGCTTGGGATCAGTGCCGTTGAGGTACTCCTCAATGTTGGTATAGCCGTCACCATCCAGATCTCCAGCCTGGTCCAACCCTCCATATGGTGTGAACCCATGCTTGATCACCCACCAATCCGGGATCCCGTCTTGATCACTGTCAAGGGGCGCCCTGAAACTTCGCAGGAAGACCAGGCCGCCTACGTCTTCCTGGGAATCAATGATGCCGCTGTCAAGGCCTGTGACTAGGCCGCCGTAGGTGGCGGTTCCATCCCTCACTTCTTCCACAATTCTCCGGTCTATTGCGTCTCTGGCCGGCAAAGAAGCTCCTCCATGGGCCAACACCAGTTCATAGGCTTCTTCCGCGGTGTGAGTCGTGACATAGGGAACCGGAAACTCGGTTTCGTGCCTGACATCTGCCAGTCTATCCAGGCGGGGCTGCACGCCGCCGGCCCAGTTGTCCGCGGTTACTTCCGGATAACCGTGCATATAATTGTCCGCAATGTACCATTGGCCGCCGTCGGAAATTTCCACAATCCGGTAACTAACACTGCCGCGGTTGGTCGCCGGCCCTTGCTTGTAGTAATTGGCCACCAGGTTCACCAGGCCGTTTTCACCGCCGTAGGCGCTGTTGAAGCCCCAGTTGTAGATCACATTGTTGCGGATATCCACCGCCTTCTCGGTTTGAGTGCCGATCCGCGGGTTGCGGCTCGAATGATGCGCCAGCAGATTGTGATGGAAGGATGCATGTCCGCCCCAGATGCCGCCGTAGCCGTGATTACCTTTGGCATGCAGCGATCCTCTCAGGCTTTCCGTTATGAATGACCACTGCACCGTCACGTTCTCCACATCATAGAAGCTGACGCATTCATCCACCGACCAGCTGGCGGACACGTGGTCGATAATCACGTCAGAAACGCCCCTGCCGCCTAGGGCGTCTGATTCATAGTTGTTGAAATCACCTAAACGAACTCTGATGTAGCGGATGATCACCTGGTGAGTACGGATATTCACCGGCGCGCCCGATATGGTAATCCCCTCGCCGGGGGCCGTCTGCCCTGCGATGGTGATGTATGGGTTGGTGATATCCAATGGCGATTTCAACAAAATGTTGCCCGACACGGCGAAAACCACAATCCTCGGCCCGGAGGCCTGCACAGCCGCTCTGAGGCTTCCCGGCCCGCTGTCGTTGAGGTTGGTCACAACATAAACTTTCCCGCCTCTGCCGCCGACGGTGTATTTACCGTAACCCTCCGCACCGGGAAACGCCGGGATCCGGGTCGCCAGGCTGCCGGGTGATACCGGCGCGGTGGTTCCGGCGGCAGCACTTAAGACACTCAAAGCGAAAACCTTAAGCGTGCCATCCTGCTGCCCTGCCAGTTTCTGCAGTCCCTCCAAAACCGGGGCAGACTGCGCGGCGGCCCGGTGGAACACTGGGCTGAGACGCCATATAACAGTTTCGCCAAACCGATTGAGGTTATCCAACAGCGAGATGATATCTCCTTCAGGGATGCTGCCGCAGTGCTCCAAATACCTTGCGGCCGCCAGCATGATCTGTTCACCATTGGCTGAACCGGGATCAACTTCCAGCAGGGTATTTACGAAGAACTCCACCACTTCCGGTTGATCCGGCTGGGCCTTTTCCAAAGCCCATATCCACAGCAGATAATCCTCGTCTGCTTCTTCAAGGCCCGAGAGCGTGCGCAGCACATCCGAGGCAATCGCGTCGTCATACTTGAGCAGCTCGCCAATGCCGTAAATCGCCTGCTCTTTCAAGGAGCCGGAACTTGTCTCGGCAGCCTGCCGCATCAAGTCTGCCAGTTCCTTGGCAGAATTTGCCATCCGGGGAAACAAGGTGTCGATCAGCAGCCAAAGATTACGCTCCAGCTGATGTGACGGCCGGGCCAGCGCGGCCCTCAGCACCTCAAGTGGGTATGACGCTTTGTGCAAATTGCCGGCGATGGCGCTGACGATCCCAAATATGTTCTGGCCCTTGCCCAATTCATCGAAAAGTACCGCGTTCACTGTGTCGAAATCTATCTTCAGAGCAGTGATCGCCTGATTGGCCCTCCATGCCAGCGTCGAGTCGGCGGCTAAGGCTAAAGCCAATCCGCGTTTTACTTCATCGTTCACAATCCCGATAACCCTGAGGGCATCGATTGCCTGAGTCCGGACATTGCTGTTTTCTGCCGCATCAGCAACCAGTTTCACCAGTTCATCGGCTAAGTCCGCTGCCTTTGGCCCAAGAGTGAAGGCTGCCCGCGCCGCTCTTTGCCGCGTACTGGGATTGGGATCGCTGAGCGCATGGGCGATGATCGGTATCCCAGCCTCACCGTACTGTTCCGCAAGGCCTACCAGTTCGTAGCCGATGAAGACGTCCTCGCCGCGGTGTTTTTGCATCAGCTCCGATATTATCGGGAAGGCTGCCTCGCCGTAGCCTTTGAGCACCGCCAAGGCTTTCTGTTTATCCTCATACCTGATGCTATTCAGTTCCAGTACCGCCTGCTCGACGGCAGCTGCGTCATCAGGGGTCAAGCCGGCGCTGAAGACAAGTGCGCTGCCTCTCGCCATAAACGCCAATAGAATGAAAACAGCGAGCAATGTTCGAGCCGCTTTCACTTTGCTGTGCATGGTAACCCTCCTCGGTCTCTCCATAACGGCATATACGTTAACAAATTGAAAAAACTTCATGCTAAGTTTATTATAATATTCATCAACAGCAAATTTCTACGCATATCCTATCATGATCCGCAGAATTCAACATATTTTGCTGTCGCTCAAGCCGAAATGAAAAACCGGCAGTTTTGACTGCCGGTTTCTTCGGCTAGGTATTTGAGGCGGCTTGATAGTGCGTATGAATTTGAGCCGCCGGCACTGCTTTTGAGGCAAAATATGCCAAATTGGATCTGATCTGAAGATCGCGGCCGCTTGCTTCCAACAGAATCTGCTCGTCCGGCTGGACCCGGACAAAGCGGAATCCGGCGGCAATATAATACTCCGCCAACCTGTTTATGTCGGTGATCCTGTTCTTGTTGCCGTCTTCATATTTGCTGTCGATCGGTTCCGCTAGGAGAAAGATCATGTCCGAATCGGTTTTCGGCATCACATGCAGTACATACCGGCACAAATGCATCCCGATCCGCTGCCCGCGAAACATGGGATGAACATCAAGTTTATCCAAGAGATACAGGCTTCCGTCACACAAGCAGTGGCCGGAATTCGGATCATTGACGATTTCATCTGCGCGGATTCCAATGGCGGTGCAGTCCTCATCAAAGCGTGCCAGCCATTCACTCCAGCTGACTCCCATCTTTTGGCGCCAGTGGTTGGGAAATTCCTTGATTACAACCTCCGCGGCGATGATCTTGGGTTCCCCGGTTTCGTCAACCAAGTACCCCTGCTGTTTCACCGCTGCGAGGCTGATGGCTGGGATCTGTTCACTCAGGTTTGACCAGGATAGAACTATCCTGACGTTGTGCTGCATCTGTGGATAGCTGTATCCAGTTTCGTACTGGATAAACCCTGGGAAACTTGAGTAGGCAGAATGTTCGATAGTCGGTCCAACCTCAAATATGCCGCCGTCGTAGCTGAATTTTACTGTCTGTGACATGAAATGTCGACTTCCTTTATGAGGTTTTCGCCACTCAACGTTCTTCCTGAGTTTTTGGATTGCTCAACTTCATGCCCACACCCGGATCTCTAGACTGCGGATCCTGATCAGGCCTGTGGGCGCTGCTTGCCCGTCTCACCGCCCTTGAAATATTCCTACTTCGACTATAGCACTCTGGATGGCCGTTTGCTACGCGTGTTTTCCGGGCCTAAACGGGATTATTCCGGCAGAAACGTGATGGCGGCGAAAAAACGCGCGCCGAGATCTGCCGAACGCTTTATTTCGCAGGATAATTGCTTGTTTCCAGGTTTTTGGCTGACCACAATCCACCGCATGACATAGGCAAGGCAAAAATCGTCTACTGAGAAATCTGCAGTAAGACCGGAAAAGGCCGGCATTCACCACGATGCCGGCCTTTCTACACTAATCAAACTGGCACGCTTATGCTCGGAGCCGCTTCTCCTTCCAGGGCCGCTTTCCTGCGCACATGATGCCTGGCGTAGAAAAAGCTCGCCACCTGTCCCCCGCCTGCCAGCGCCCAGGTCACCGGGTAACAGGCAAAGAGGACCGGAATCGTTGGATACCAGTTGAACACGGTCATCAACCAGACAATACGCATAAGGCAGGCGCCTATCAGAGTGCAGAGCATCGGCAGCACCGAATAGCCCATGCCTCTGGTGAGGCCTGGGAAAACACTCATGGTTCCGCATGTAAAGTAGGTTGCCATCATGATTCGCATCCTGATCATACCCAGATCAATCACTTCCGGGTTATCAGTGTAGATCCCCAGCAGTGACCTGCCGAACAGCAGCACAGCACCGCCCAAAACAATCCAAGTGGAGAAAATCAGGCCGGTGCAGACCTTGGCCACGGAATCGATCCGGTCGTATTGCTTGGCGCCCATGTTCTGGCCGGTAAAGGTGACTGCCGCGTTGTAATAGGCGTTCATCGTGGTGCCCACGAAACTCTCAATGTTTCCCGCGGCTGAACTGGCAGCGACCAGTGTCGATCCGAATGAATTGACAGCCGATTGAATCAGCACATTGGAGATGGAAAAGAGCATCCCCTGCAGGCCGGCCGGCACGCCAATGCGGATGATGTCAAGCAGCTTGCGCCTGTCAACCCTGACTTCTTTCGGAAACAGGCGGATCGCCCGATCTGTGTGGTACAGGCAGTTCAAAATCAAGTACACCGACAGGTACTGCGATATGACAGTGGCCCAGGCGACACCGGCGACGCTCATATTGAAACCGACGACAAACAACAGGTTGAGAATGACATTCACCACACCAGCTATGGTGAGATAGTTCATGGGGCGCCGGCTGTCTCCCACCGCCCTTAAGATTGCCGCCCCGAAGTTGTAAACCATCCCTGCGGGCATGCCGAGAAAATAGATCCGCATATATAGTTCCGACAAAGGCAAAATGTCATCGGGTGTTCCCATCATCCTCAGCAAAGGCCCGCACAAAAGCAGCCCCACGACAGTCACAAAAAACCCGCCAATAACGCTAACAGCGATCGAAGTGTGGACCGACCGGCTGACGGCCTGGGGCTGTCCTGCGCCATAATCCTGCGCCACAATCACACTGGTCCCCACGGACAAACCCATGAACAAATTGACAATCAGCCCGATCAGCGAACCAGTCGCCCCCACCGCGCCTAATGCTTCGCTCCCGGAAAAGCGCCCCACCACCACCATATCCGCTGCGTTGAACAAGAGCTGCAGGAGGTTCATTGCCATAATAGGCAAAGCAAAAATCAGTATCTTGCCGAAAAGCGGCCCGCTGGTCAGATCTGTATCCCTGGCATTTACAGTCATGAAAGCATTCTTCCTTTGCTTTGATCGATCATACTAGAGTTAATCATACCATATCCAAAAGGATTGTGCTACGCAAGCAAAATGAAACAGGGGGGCGAAAATTAGCCCCCCGTCCATATTTGCTGTCTTCCAGAAGTTATATCTTACTATTTGGCCTTTTGACCATTTCCACTCTCAGGATTCGTCCAACACTCTTATACACCAAAAACGTGATGATGCTGTTGGCGCCGGCCTTGATCAGGTTGAACGGGATAATAATCGGCACCAGCATCGATACCACAATGTCCCTGCTTACGCCCATGAAACGGACGGTGAAGAACAGGTTCAATGGGATCATGGTCAGCGTCATGGCGATGGTCCCTAGGATGAGAGCAATCACTGCTCCTGTCCGGGTCCGTTTGTAAGTGTAAATAGTGCCGGCAACCAGCACCAATGCCCCGGTCGCGATGATATGCATCACAATCCCGATCCATCCGCTCTGGGCAGATACGGTCAAACCTTGAATCACCGAAACGACTACCGTAAGCGCCAAACCGCTCACAGGGCCGTACAGGAACGTGCCGATTAAGATAGGCACATCCGCCATGTCATACTCTAGAAATGGCGCCGAGGGAAAGATAGGAAACCTCACCAGATAAACCAAGACAATCGACAGCGCTGCCAGAATTGCCATCTGCACCAACTGCTCTGCTTTTGTGTTCCTCATGCTATCCGCTCCTTCATGAAATACTGATCTGGGGCATGAAAAAAACCCCGTACTCGGAGCAGGGGCATAGGAAAAGGAATAGCATTGACTGCTTTACGCTTCTCCCTTCCGGACTATACCGTCGGCACTGGATTCCAACCAGTTCTGCTTGCGCTCGCGGGCTTGTCGGCCTTCAGCCGCTTCACCGCCGGTGGGGACTTTCACCCCGCCCCGAAGCTTCCACCATTTATTATATCTTCACTGCCGCTTGCCGTCAATCTGTTTCACCGTGTCATTATTCAAAGAAGCCGAGTATAAAAACACCAAGCATCACCAAGGCTATAAACACATATTGCGCCTGGCTTAACCGCTCTTTCAGGAACATCCGGCCCAAAATCACTGAAACCACGCTGTAACAAGCGATCATCGGTGCGACGACCACCGAGTTGGTATCCAAAGCGAACACATAGAAGTACTGCCCGGCAGTCTCAAAGACCGCCGCCCAAATCCGATCCTTTTCTCCACTAAAGGTCAGCCGGATTTTCTTGAACCCAATCAAGTAAACCAGTGTAAACAGGGCACAAAACAGGAACGTCAGCTCATACGAGATCAGGGCTTCTTCCGGGCTCATCATCTTAGTCAGGTAAACATCGTCGAGAAATGTCCCCAAAGCATCGATGACAGCATACATGATCGGAAAAGCCAGTGCCAAAGCACCCATTTTGTACTTGCGCTCGATCACGGCCTTCTGCTGCTTATGTTCCTCCTCCGCCAGTCTTCGCTGGATAAAACCGATAGCCACCAAACCGACGGTGATCATGGAAACAGCCAACAGCTGCCAACCATTCATCGTCTTGCCGAGGACGAGGAAAGCCAAAAGCCCGGCGACTGCCCCGGAAGTGTTGCCCACTGGCGAACAAATGGAGACATCAAGGTATCTCAGTCCGATGTAGCCGATGGTCATCGACAGAATGTACATTCCCGACACAGGCAGGTATTTGACGAGGTTCACCAGATCATACTCCCAGCCCATCTTGGAAAGTTCAAAGACTGCCTGCAGCCCCATCGCCAAACCGACCATGGCCACGATCCGCAGATGACTGCAGCGGACCTGGTATGCAGAGCCTTTTTTGTAGAACGCGTCAGCGATTCCCCACAGCACGATTGTCGCTATCGCCGATGTGTACCAAGTCACTGAAACCCCAACTCCAATCACTATCGTCTCAAGCCTCAACGGCACTATTATATTACATGAAATACCAGCTGTAAATCGAGAGTGCCGCCTCGGCCAAAAATGCGTATGTTTGAAAAATTTATTACCTTATGGGAAAGGAATTAGGCAGGTTGTTCCCGTATACTGATCATGCAGGCGCAAGCGGGCCGTATGCCCGATCGTGCAACCGGAAAAGGAGGAAGGCTATGAAGAAGCTCATCAAAAACAATGTCTACTGGGTTGGCAAGATCGACTGGGAGCTCAAGACCTTTCACGGGGATGATTACTCGGTCAATCACGGTTCAAGCCAGAACGCGTACATAATCAAGGAAGAGAAGACCGTTCTCATCGATACCGTCTGGCTGCCTCATGCCGATGAGTTCATCAGGAACCTGGAGAGCGAAATTGCCCTTGATGACATTGATTTCATCGTCGTCAACCACGGCGAAGTGGATCACAGCGGCGCACTGCCTGCCCTGATGCAAAGAATACCCAAAACACCGATTTACTGCACGGCCAATGCTGTCAAATCACTTGTGGGACAGTACCACCATCCGGAATGGAACTTCCAGGTCGTCAAAACCGGCGACTCGGTGGAAATCGGCAGCGGCAAGAAACTGATCTTCGTCGAGATGCGGATGCTCCACTGGCCGGACAGCATGGCCACTTACCTCACCGGAGACAACATCCTCTTTTCCAACGACGCCTTCGGCCAGCATTTTGCGGTTGAAGAACTTTTCAACGACAAGGCGGACCAGTGCCTGCTGTGGATGGAGGCACAGAAATACTACGCCAATATCCTCAACCCCTACTCTCCGCTGGTCAAGAAGAAAATCGAAGAGATCAAGGGGCTGAACCTGCCCATCGACATCATCGCCACCAGCCACGGCGCCATCTGGAGGGACAACCCGCTCCAAATTGTGGAGAAGTATTACGAGTGGTGCCAGGAATACCAGGAAAACCAGATTACAATCGTCTATGACACGATGTGGAACGGCACCATGCGCTTAGCCCACCAAATCGCCAAAGAAATCTCGCTTCTGTCTCCGGAAACTGTGGTCAAAGTGTGCAACGTTTCCAAATTTGACAAAAACGACATAATGACTGAAGTGTTCAAATCAAAGGCAATCGCTGTAGGTTCTCCCACGGTTGGGCAAAGCGTTTTATCCAATGTCGCAGGCTGGCTTGAGTTTTTAAAGGAGCTGAAGTTCAAAAATAAAAAAGCCGCCGTATTCGGCTGCTACGGATGGAGCGGCGAATCAACCAAAATTCTTAGGGAAAGGCTGATTGATGCGGGTTTCGAAGTAGTGGAGCCGGAAATCCGCTGCAGCTGGAACCCGGAAACAGCAGATCTGGCCAAAGCCCGGGAGATTGCGGAAG
>FIZJ01000007.1:160-120614 GCA_900019385.1 uncultured Clostridia bacterium | reverse complement strand
TAAAGCGTAATCGCCGCGGTAGTGGTAGTCTTACCGTGGTCTACGTGGCCGATGGTCCCCACGTTTACGTGTGGTTTGGTCCTTTCAAACTTTTGCTTTGCCATTGTTTTTCCTCCTTGCTCACAGATTTACTCAGTCTGATTGCATTGGTTTGCAAAGGCTAACAGGATTATTCGTTGTTGCGCCCGATTTTCCTCCTTGAGTCATCCCAAACTGCCATTTTTTCTCTATTAGATTGCCCCTGAGAAGTCTTTTAATACCCCGCAGCAAACCGCGGCCGCGGCGCCGATGATCATCCAAAACCCGATGCTTTGATCAGATTCGCTGTCAAGGTTGTATTTGAGCCAGTAAATCTGCGCAATGACTCCGGCGGCACATGCAGCCAGCCCAGCGGCCGCTGCCGGCACAACAAGCATAAGTACCCAAACGAGAACACAGCCTAGGGCCAAACCTCCAACCACAGTGCGCAAGGTGATCGCCTCCCGCACCACCTTATGCACACAGCCAGTTCTCTGTAACAACAAAAAAACCGATGTCGCTCCATCGGAACTTGTTGAATGGTTGCGGGGGCCGGATTTGAACCGACAACCTTCGGGTTATGAGCCCGACGAGCTACCAGACTGCTCCACCCCGCGATAAGTTTTTGGTGGAGGGGGAAGGATTTGAACCTTCGAAGCGTTCCGCAACAGATTTACAGTCTGCCCCCTTTGGCCACTCGGGAACCCCTCCACGTATATGCTGGAGCCGGCGATGGGACTCGAACCCGCAACCTGCTGATTACAAGTCAGCTGCTCTACCAATTGAGCTACACCGGCATGACGCAAGATTAAATATAACACAGACAAGAATCTTTGTCAACAGCTTATTCTATTCAAGCTCACGCTTTTCCAGATAGCGCTCCAACTTCCTCTTGACCCGCTGCAGCGCATTGTCGATGGATTTCACATGTCTGGACAAATCGTTGGCGATTTCCTGGTAACTCTTGCCTTCCAGGTAGAACATGAGCACTTTCCACTCAAGATCGCTTAAAAACTCGCTCATCTTGTTCTCAATGTCGCAGAACTCTTCCTTGCTGATCACCAGTTCTTCAGGATCCGTCACTTTGGAACCGGAAATGATGTCCAGCAGTGTCCGATCTGATTCTTCGTCGTAGATGGGCCGGTTCAGCGAAACGTAGGAATTGAGCGGGATGTGTTTCTGCCTCGTTGCGGTCTTGATGGCGGTGATGATCTGGCGTGTGATGCACAGTTCAGCGAAGGCTCGGAACGATGCCAGTTTGTCGGGGCGAAAATCCCGAATGGCTTTGTACAGTCCGATCATGCCTTCCTGGATGATGTCCTCCCGATCGGCTCCGATCAGGAAATAAGAACGTGCTTTGGCTCTGACGAAATTGCGGTACTTGTTGATTAAGTATTCGAGCGCAACATCATTGCTGTTACGGGCGAATTCCACAACCTCTTCATCGTTCATGGTGTCGTAGTCGTGAATATAATCCTTTTTTGCGCTAGCACTCAATTGCATCGCCTCCATCTCTGGACTGGAGCATTCCAGAGGGTTTCATGCCACGCCGTCTTACCAACTTGTCCAACATGCATTCATTATACACTATTGATACAACAGCGTCAAGCAATTGAGAACGGCGTTAGCTTGGGTGTTGCCTCTGCCGGGCGATTTCATAAAGCAGAATTCCACCGGCGACCGAGGCGTTGAGAGACGATATTGAGCCGTACATAGGGATCCGCACCAAGAAATCACAGGTATCCTTTACCAGGCGCGGCAGGCCTTTGCCTTCCCCGCCTACAACCAACGCTATGGGCAGGTTCAAGTTCTGCCGGTAACAGATCTCACCAGCCATGTCGGCGCCCACAACCCAACAGCCAGCGCGCTTCAATTCACCCAGCGCCGCCGCGATATTGGTGACACGGGCGATGGGCATGTGCGCGGCAGCCCCCGCCGAAGCCTTGGCCACCGCCGGGGTGACGGCGCAGGCCCGGTGTTTGGGAATGATCACCCCGCTGGCTCCGAACACTTCGGCGCTGCGGATCAGCGAGCCTAAGTTGTGGGGATCCTGGATCCCCGCCAGCACCAGGTAGAACCGGGGCTTGTCGGCAGCCAGCAGTTCATGCAGTTCAAGATAGCGGACAGGCGCGATCCGGGCTGCAATGCCCTGATGCTTCTCTCCCGCGCTCAGAGAATCAAGGAAACTGGGCTTCACCATTTTCACCGGTACATTCCGCTCCCTGGCCAACTGCAGGATTACCTGGACTGGCCCGTGCTTGGCGCCGGAGGCGACGTAGATTTGATTGACGGCCTGTCCAGCCCGGAACAGTTCCAAGACCGGCTGGCGGCCGACGATGATATCGCTGTGATCGTTTTTGTCCATTACTGACACCCTTTACTCGACAGGTTCAATCAAAGCCAGGAGTTCCTGCAGGCGCTGGGTTTCTCCCGACAGGTACAAGTATCCCAACAGCGCCTCAAACCCTGTGCTGCGGCGGTAGGCAGCCAAATCCACATGCCGGGGCGCCTTGCCTTTGGCGTTGCGCCCGCGGCGCATGATCTGCGCTTCCTTCTCGGTCAGGTGCGGCTGCAGTACCGCCAAGAACTCTGATTGGCTTGCCGCCGCCACATAACGGACCGCATGTTCGTGCAGCTGGTGCACTGTCTGATACCGGGCGCTGAGCCGCAGGCGCACATACAGTTCGAAAACAGCGTCGCCGATATAAGCCAGCACCAGCGGCGGCAGCTGCTCAAGATTAGGTGACTGCTCGTGCCGGTCGATGGTCATGATCGCATCTTCCACCTCGGTCCTTGGGGTGTGTCCTCAATGGCGACATTCAATTCCGCCAGCCGGCTGCGGATATAATCGGCCAGCTGATAAAGCTTTTGGCTGCGCAGTTCTGTGCGGAGTTCCAGCAGGAGATCCAGGAGAGGTTCACTCAAGCCAGAAAGCCTCTGCTCCTCCAGCCTGACGATACCAAATATGCCGCCGGCAAGCTTGGCGAACAGCTGATAAGCCTGGTAGAGGGCGTAATCCCCCGCTTCGCTCCGAAGCCCGGCCATGTAAGCGTTGACTTGGCGCATGAAGTCAAACAGGATTCCCAAGGCCAACGCGGTGTTGAAATCGTCGTCCATGGCGGCTGCAAAGCGCGCTTCCGCTTCCTCGGCCGCCTTCACCAAAGCGGCTCCCGCCTCGTCCAAAGGCTCCGGGGTGAACTCTTTGCCGTCCACCAACCCGGCCAGCTTGTTGACGCATTCGTTCAAGCGCTGCCAGCCGCGGCTCACCTCTTCCAGCTTTTGATCGTGATACTCCAGTTCGGAACGGTAATGGCTGGAGAGGATGAAAAAGCGGATCAGCTCTTTCGGGTATTTCTCCAGCAGGTCCTTCACTTTGACAATGTTCCCCAGGGACTTGGACATCTTCTCCTGCTTGAGATTGATCATGCCGTTGTGCAGCCAGTACTTGGCCAGCGGCCTGCCGGTCGCCCCTTCCGACTGGGCTATCTCGTTTTCATGGTGGGGGAAAATCAAGTCGGCCCCGCCGCCGTGGAAATCGAACTCCTCCCCCAGGTACTTGTGGGACATCACCGAGCATTCGATATGCCAGCCGGGCCTGCCTTTGCCCCAGGGGCTGTCCCATGCCGGTTCGTTGGGCTTGGCTTTCTTCCAGAGGGCAAAGTCCAGGGGGTGCTTCTTGTCTGGATCGACCTCGAACCGGGTGCCAGCCTGCAGCTGCTCGATCTTCTGGTTCGAAAGTTTCCCGTATTCCGGAAAACTCAACACGCTGTAGAACACGTTGCCGTTTACGGCATAGGCGTGGCCCCGCTCGATCAGGCGCTCGATCATACTGATGATGTCCGGAATATGCCGGCTCACTCTGGGGTATAGGTCCGCCCTGGCCACACCCAACGCATCCATGCTTTCCAAGTATTCCTCACTGTATTGTTCCGCAAGTTTGAGAGGCTCGACCCCCAACTCCAAGGCGCGGTTGATGATCTTGTCGTCAATGTCGGTGAAGTTCTGGACATGGTAGGTTTTATATCCTCTGTAGTGCAGATACTTCTTGATCACGTCCCACACCACACTGGGCCGGGCATGGCCTAGATGGGTGTCGCTGTAGGGTGTGACACCGCAGACATAGATGCCGATGGATTCGCGGCTGCTTCTCAGCTCTTCTTTCCGCCGGGTCAGGGTATTGTAAACACTGATAGGCATCGTTTCACCTTCTTTGCGTTATGTGTCAAGATACATTCGTCTGCTGCAGCCCTGCCGCAGCCTGGAGCCTGGCAAGCTTCTCCTCGAGGTCCTGGATGCGTTCGATCAGCACAGACATCTGCTGTTTGCACGGGTCTGGCACATTGGCGTGGTCGAGTTTATCCACCCTTTGGCCGTCGCGGACCACGACTTTCGCCGGGACACCCACCACCGTCGAATTGGGCGGCACGCTGTCCAAGACTACCGCTCCGGCGCCGACCCGGGCGTTCTCGCCGACGGTGAACGACCCGAGAACCATAGCGCCGGAAGCGATCACAGCCCCTTCCTCGATGGTTGGGTGGCGTTTGCCTTTCTCTTTGCCGGTCCCGCCCAAGACCACGCCTTGGTACAAAGTGACATTATCCTTGATTACCGTTGTCTCGCCGATCACCACCCCCATGCCGTGATCGATGAACACGCCCCGGCCGATCTGGGCGCCGGGGTGGATCTCGATTCCAGTGAAGAAGCGGTTGAGATGGCTGATGATCCTGGCCAACAGCTTCAACCTGCGGCGGTAAAGCCAATGGGCGACGCGGTGGACTTCGAGGGCATGCAGCCCAGGGTAGCAAAGCACAATTTCCAAGGTGCTGCGCGCCGCCGGATCTCTTTCTCTGATGGCTTGAATATCTCTGCGGATGGTATCGATGATGTTTCTGAACATAGTATACCTCCTTCCTCAAAGCCATGCTGAACAAAAAACCCTCAGCTCCTGGACAGAGACGAGGGTTCGCGGTTCCACTCTGTTTCCTGACCGGGCCGCCCAAACAAAGGCCGGTGCCGATCAGGCACTTGATGTGTGGTAACGAACACAACCCGGCCGGGCCTACTCACGGTTCAGCCCGGCAGATCGAGGGCGCATTTCGGTTTACTTGCCCATAAGGTGCTTCCAGCCAGCGGCACCTCTCTCTGGATGGGCCTTGGCAAACCTACTCCATCCCTGTCATCTCTTTTATGATTCGCTTATGATCCGCCGCTCTTGGTTATGCTAAGACAGCTAACATATATTATAGCGGGTAAGCAATACACTGTCAATCAACGGACAAACCGCTGTTCGATCGGGAGATGGGCCATGGGCAAACGTCGCATCGCCATACTCACATTGCTGTTGATCGGCGCCGCCGGCACTGTGGTTTTATGGGGAATCTGGCACCAAAAAAGGGCCGCGGTGCCTGAAACCATTGTCAACCAGATCAAAAACATGCCGCAGCCTCTGCCTAATGTGGAAATTGTCGACGCCGCATGGGCCAACGGCCGGATCGTGGTTCAGGCTCAGTTCCTCGGTTCCGGTGCGGAAGCCCCCCGGAGTTCCTATGAGTGGCACCAGCTGGCCCAAAGCTGCGCCCAGAGGATCTATCTTGAGCTGGAAGAGCAGCATGCCGTCGAAGTCCAGCTGTTTCATGACGATGAATTCCGGGCGGTTTCAGTGGCCGGCCTGTGAGCTTCGGCCGGAAATCACAGCCGCCGCCCAGGCCGCAATCCCCTCACCACGGCCGCAAAAGCCCAGCCCTTCGGTGGTTGTGGCTTTAATGTTCACCTGTTCTGGACTAACCTCCATTGTCAGAGCCAAACGGCGCCGCATTTCCTCTATATACCCCGACAGCCGGGGCCGTTCCGCCGCGATCACCAGATCCACATTGCCGACTGTGTAACCCTTTTCATCCAGTTTTGCCTTGACCTCTTCCAGCAGTTTAAGGCTGGAAATGCCCTTGTAGCGCGAATCGGTATCGGGGAAATGCCTGCCGATGTCCCCGAGTCCAGCCGCCCCCAAGAGCGCGTCCATTAGGGCATGGACCGCCACATCGGCATCGGAATGGCCGTCCAGGCCGAGATGATAATCGATCCTTACCCCGCACAGGATCAAAGGCCTGCCGCTGGTCAGGCGGTGCACGTCATATCCAATTCCGGTGCGGATAGCTGCATTATTCATCGAACCATCCTCACTGCGCTTGTTGAGAATTGCCGCCGCTGTATCCAGGTCTTCCGCCGTCGTAATCTTGATGTTGCGGTAGCTGCCTGGAATCAGTTTCACAGGGACCCCCAGGCGTTCCACCAGGCTGCAGTCATCGGTGGCTTCCCAGTTCTCCCGCTCCGCCCGGGCGTAGGCCTCTTTGATCAAACGGAAGCTGAAGGCTTGAGGAGTCTGGATCGCCCACAGCTTGGCCCGGAGCGGTGTGTCCACCACAAATTCATTGTCATCCACCAGCTTGATTGTATCCTTGACCGGAACCGCCACCCCTACCGCTTGATACTTCCGCACCGCGCTGTAGGCGGCGGCAATGATCTCAGGATCCACAAGGGGCCTGGCGGCATCATGGACTAACACCCAATCCAAGTTTGGATTCAAAGCGGCAAGCCCCGCGGCGACCGAGTCCTGTCTCCTGGGCCCGCCGATGGCCAGTTTGCATTCTGCCAGATTCCAGCGTCTGAGCATTTCCTCGACTTCCTGGCAATCCTCAGGACGGACAGTAATCACGATCTCCCTCACCCAAGAATGGGCTGAGAACGCCACCGCGCTGCGGATCAGGATCGGGACCCCGTTCAGCGGCAGCAGGACTTTGTTCCTGCCCAAGCCCATCCGTTCGCCGCTGCCGGCGGCGGCAATGATCACCCCTGCTCCCACCGTTTCACCCCTTCATAAAACGGGCCCGGCTGATTTCACCGGGCCATCGCACTCATAATGCCTTTTCCATTGCTTTCGGTTTCGCGAAAATCATGCGCCCAGCCGCCGTCTGCAGCACGCTGGTCACCATAACACCGATCGTCTCGCCGATATATCTCCGCCCGCCGTCAACCACGATCATCGTCCCGTCGTCGAGATAGGCCACGCCCTGCCCCTGCTCTTTACCGTCCTTGATCACATGGACTCTGAGCTCTTCACCGGGCAGGACCACCGGCTTGACAGCATTGGCCAGCTCATTGATGTTCAAGACCGGAACTCCGTGCAGTTCGCACACTTTGTTGAGGTTGAAATCGTTGGTGATCACTTTCGCTCCCAGTTCTTTGGCCAGTTTCACCAGTTTGGAATCGACCTCGGCGATATCTTCGAAATCCCGGTCCATAATTTGGACTTGGACATATGGCTCCTTCTGAATTTTGTTGAGAATGTCCAGCCCACGGCGGCCCCGGTTGCGTTTAAGTACATCGGATGAATCAGCAATATGCTGCAGCTCATCCAACACAAAACTTGGGACAATCAAAGTCCCTTCTATGAAACCAGTCTTGGTGATGTCACTGATCCGGCCATCAATGATCACGCTGGTGTCGAGTATCTTGGCGCAGCCGTTGTCCCTGCCTGCCAAGTATCCGGTGTTGTGCTTTTGAAACAATGTGACGATTTCTTCCCGTTTTTTGACTCCGATTGTCCATCCCAACACAGCCAAAACAACTGTGAGAATCACCGGCAGGTAACCGTTGGCGATGGCTGTATTCTGCAGAGGTATTGAACCCAAAACTGCAATTAAGATACCACAGACCAATCCAATTAATCCGCTTAAGATATCGCGCAGGTGGAGTTTCAACAAACTGCGGACCATACGGTCAAATAACGGACTGACTGCCAATCCCAACAATGCGCCCAGCGACACTGCGATCACTTTCATGAAGTTGTCGGTGAAAGGGAAGCCAATCTGAAGGCTGAGGAGATAGGTTGCTGCCTGATATCCAAAAACTCCACCCAGGATTGTAAGAATAATGCGCATGAATCCTTCCAATCCGATCCTCACCTCCTTTATCCTCTTGTTTGATACTTATTATTAGCCAATTAGAAAAAAGTATTCCAGATAAATCCGAATATTTCCCGGACAACGGGGCCTCGCCTGCTCAACCTCCTTTCATGCCAAATAGCTGGAGATCAGCTCCTCGATCTCTGTCTCAGTCGCTCCTGTAACCAAAACCAGCTCACTGATCAATATCTGGCGGGCGATGTCCAGCATCTTCCGCTCTCCGGCGGACAAGCCTTTTTCATGATCGCGGATGGTGAGGTTGCGCACCACCTCGGCAACCAAGTACACATCGCCGCTTTTGATCTTTTCCATGTTGGCGCGGTAGCGGCGGTTCCAATTGGAGGACATTTTCGTTTTCTGCCCCTTCAAAACTTCCATCACGTCGCCGGCTTCCTCTTTGGCGATCACTTGGCGCAGCCCGATTTCCTCCACCGCATCCAACGGAATCATCACCCGCATATCTCCAATCGGCATGGCCATGATGTAATACTGCCGCTTTTCGCCCAAGACTTCCCGCTCTTCAATAGCTTCGATAATTCCGGCACCATGCATGGGGTAGACCACTTTGTCCCCAACATTATACAAAGCCAGAACCTCCTATCTGCCCTTTTAGTGTGAGTAGATCCTAACGGGCTTCATTTAGGTATCATTATCAATTTATCACTTTTACAGAAAAAAGTCAATTGCATTCCTATATCCGCATCCTTCAGCCGGCAATTTTGCGGATTCCGTATCCAGCGTTACAGGTGCCGGTCCAGCAGTACCTGTTCCCTGATCCGCCGCAGCCCTTCCTGGATCGCTTTGGCCCGGACTTCGCCGATGCCCTCCACATCGTCGAGCTCTTCGATGGAAGCGCTGCAAATGTCCGGGAAATAATGAAACTGGTCGATCAGGTTTTCGATGACCGGCATCGGCAGGCGGGGGATTTTGTTCAGAATCCGGAATCCTTTGGGGGTGACGGCCTGTTCCAGGCTGCTGGAGCCGCTGTAACCTAAGGCGCGGGCAATCAGGGGCAGGTTCAGCAAGTCTTCCGAATCCCATGCCACGATTTCGTTCCAGATTTCTTCCGGGGGCTTCTCAGTATCGATGCAGTAGTCTTTGGTCACCAACAGCCCCTCGTCTGCAATATCGGCCATGGATTCTTCCAGCTGCATTTTCACCAGGCGGCCTTCTGAGCCCAACTGGACAATGTACCTTTCGATTTCATGGGCGATCCTGACCACCATCTGGCCCCTTTGTATGACAGTGGCAACATCGAAGAGGGTCACAAAGTTTTCGAATTCCAAAGCACTCAAGTTGATCAATGACTGCTGCATCACACTCTTGTACTTGTCCAGTGTGGAAAGGGCCTGGTTCGCTTTGGCCAGAATCACGCTCACATCCCGGACCACATACTTGTTGTTTCCCCAATACATGGTGATCACATTCCTTCTTTGGGAAATGGCGATCACTAACTGGTTGGTCTGCTTGGCGACCCGTTCCGCGGTCCTGTGCCGGGTACCCGTTTCAAAACTGGGAATCATGTGATCCGGTGTCAGCTGGACATTCGCGTAAAGAATGCGTTTGGCGTCGCTGGATAGAACAATCGCGCCGTCCATCTTGGCCAGTTCATACAGTGCCGAGGGGTGCATTTCGGCATCAATCTTGAACCCGCCGTTGACCATGCTCATGATTTCCGGAGTGTCTCCCACCACAATCAAACCTCCGGTCCGAGCCCTCAGCACATTCTCCAAGGATTCGTACAGCTGCGTCCCTGGCGCTACCAGGCTTAAGTGTCTCAAAAACTGCTGTTCTTGATCTGCCGCTTCTTTCATCCATTAACCCCCTCTCGCCGATTCGCTGAAAACTGACTGCAAAGCTTCGGACACAGTTTTCACTCTAATGACTTTCAGGTCTGAGTCAACTTGTTCGCTGCCGGCTGGAATCACAGCGCGGGTAAACCCAAGTTTGCTCAATTCCCTCAGGCGCAGGTCGATGTGGTTCACAGCTCTAATCTCTCCAGACAACCCTACTTCGCCGATCACAGCGAAATCCGATGGTATGATCTGATTGCGGTGGCTGCTGGCAATGGCACAGGCGATACCCAAATCCACTCCTGGCTCAGTGAGCCTGAAGCCCCCGGCGACGTTGACAAACACGTCCTGTGTCTGCAAATGGTATCCCTGCCGTTTCTCAAGCACAGCGAGGATGATCGAAAACCGCTGGTAATCCACGCCGGTGGCTTGGCGCCGCGGTGTGCCGCTGAAAGGAGTCGGCGCCACCAGAGCCTGGATCTCCACCAGTAATGGGCGCGTCCCCTCGAGGCAGGGTACCACAACCGACCCGGAGCTGTTCACCGGCCGTTCCGCCAGGAACAGTCCGGAAGGATTGTCGACCTGGGCCAATCCCCGGCCGGTCATGGCAAAGACACCGACTTCGTTGGTGGAACCAAACCGGTTCTTGACTGCCCGGACGATTCGCACCGAATGGTCATGGCCCCCTTCGAAGTACAGGACATAGTCCACCGCGTGCTCCAGCACCTTGGGGCCGGCAAGGGCCCCACCTTTGGTCACATGGCCCACCAAAACGATGGACACACCCAGGCTTTTGGCAAGCCTCAAGAAGTATGCCGCCGCCTCCCGCACCTGTCCCACACTGCCTGGGGCGGAGCCGAGATCAGGCATGTACATCGTCTGAATCGAGTCGATGATCGCAAGTTTGGGCTTCAAAGAGGCCAAGTGCTCCCCGATTGTCTCCACATCGGACTCGGACAGCACAATCAACCGTTCCGTCAGAAGATCAAGCCTCTGAGCCCTGAGCTTAAGCTGGCCGAGGGATTCTTCGCCCGACACATACAAAACCGGCCCGCAAACCGCGGCGGTATTGGCGGCTGCCTGCATCAAAAGTGTCGATTTGCCCACTCCCGGTTCGCCGCCGAGCAATCCCAACGATCCCGGCACAATGCCGCCGCCCAGGACCCGGTCCAATTCGGCAATGCCCGTGGAGAAACGTTCTTCCGCTGCTGAAGCCACATCGGTGATGGGAACCGGCTTCCTGGCGGGAGATACAGTCCATCCATTCTGCTTGGGAGAGACACGGCTGATCCGTTCTTCCGTCAATGTGTTCCACTCGCCGCACGAGGCGCATCTCCCCATCCATTTGGGATAGTCGGCACCGCAGTTTTGGCAAACAAACCGGACGCTGGACTTGGACATTGCACCGCTCCTAAGTGATAATTTCAAAATAATTATATCACTTCATGAACATAGATACAATAAAGTAAAGCTAGGACGTTGGTCCTAGCTTGTGATTGTCACTCATGGTGACCCTAGGAAAAAGCCAGCTCCCCATCCTTGGTGTCAATGTGGATAGTGTCGCCGTCATTGTATTTCCCCTGGAGAATCAGTTCCGCCAGCGGGTTTTCAATCATCTTTTGAATCGCCCTGCGCAAAGGCCGCGCTCCGAAATCCGGATCATAACCGGCGTCGGCCACCAGTTCCTTGGCCGCATCGGTGATTTCCAGAATGATCCGCTTTTCCGCCAACTGCTGCCTCAATTCCTTGAGCATGATCTCGATGATCGCCGAGATATGCTGGCGGTTGAGGGCGTGGAAAACGATGATCTCATCGATCCGGTTGAGGAACTCAGGCCGGAAAGTCCGCTTCAGTTCTTCGATCACTTTCTCCTTCATCGCCTGGTAGCTGTCGGCTTCGCTTTCGGTGATCCTGAATCCGATGGAACTCTCCCGCTGGATCTGCTGGGCGCCTACATTGGAGGTCATGATCACCACAGTGTTGCGAAAGTCCACAGTCCTGCCCTTGGAGTCTGTCAGCCGCCCGTCCTCCAGCACCTGGAGCAAGATATTGAAGACTTCTGGATGGGCTTTCTCAATCTCGTCGAAAAGCACGACCGAATATGGCTTGCGCCGTACTTTTTCTGTCAGCTGACCAGCTTCTTCATAGCCTACATATCCGGGAGGGGCGCCCACCAGCCGCGAAACACTGTGGCGCTCCATGTATTCGGACATGTCGATGCGGACCATCGCGTCTTCGTCGCCGAACAAGGCTTCCGCCAGGGCTTTGGCCAATTCGCTCTTGCCCACGCCTGTGGGGCCAAGGAAAACGAACGAACCCACTGGCCGTTTTGGATCCTTCAAACCGGCGAAGGCGCGGCGGATGGCCTTGGACAAAGCCTCAATCGCCTCATCCTGGGCGACAACCCGCTGGTGCAGGATTTCCTCCAGGTTCAGCAGCCGCTGTGACTCTTCCTGGGCTACCTGCTTGACCGGAATCCCGGTCCAGCTGGCCACCACATCGGCAAT
Organism: uncultured Clostridia bacterium; assembly: GCA_900019385.1. GTDB lineage: Bacteria > Bacillota > Limnochordia > Darwinibacteriales > DTU012 > DTU012. Next base: position 108,338 of record FIZJ01000007.1, on the reverse strand, counting down.
GTCCTGCTCGTCCACGACCGCTTCCTGCCGGCCTTGATTGCTCTTCCACTGGGAACGGATCTCTTCCAGCTGATCTCTCAGCTTCTGCTCCTGGTCCCTCAAAGATGCGGCTTTTTCAAACTCTTCATTTTTGATGGCTGCTTCTTTCTCGATCTTGAGCTCTTCCACCTTGGCCTCCAGCTCTTTCAGGTCCTGGGGCACGACCAGCCCCCGCAGCCTTACCTTGGAAGCAGCTTCATCCAGCAAGTCGATAGCTTTGTCGGGAAGGAACCGATCAGAGATATACCGGCTGGATAGGACTGCGGCCGCTTCGATGGCCATATCGCTGATCTGCACCCGGTGATGGGCTTCATAGCGGTCTCTCAGCCCTCTGAGAATGGCGACTGTCTCTTCCACCGTCGGCTCGTCGACTTGAACCGGCTGGAACCGGCGTTCCAGAGCCGCGTCCTTTTCCACATGTTTGCGGTATTCGTCCAAGGTTGTGGCACCGATGGCCTGTATCTCACCCCGGGCCAAAGCTGGCTTGAGAATGTTGGACGCGTCGATCGCCCCTTCTGCGGCACCGGCGCCGATAATGGTGTGCATCTCGTCGATGAAAAGAATCACGTCCTGTGCCTGGCGGATCTCGTCCATCACCTTTTTCAGGCGCTCTTCGAACTCACCCCGGAATTTGGAACCTGCCACCAGCGAACCCATGTCCAGGGCTACCACCCGTTTGTTAAACAGGTTTTCCGGCACATCGCTGTTGACAATCTTGATGGCCAGGCCTTCGGCGATCGCTGTTTTGCCAACACCCGGCTCCCCTATCAGCACTGGGTTGTTCTTTGTGCGGCGGCTCAAGATCTGGATCACCCGCTCGATTTCCTTGTCCCGGCCGATCACTGGGTCCAGCTTTCCCTGGCGGGCCATTTCTGTCAAGTCCCGGCCGAACTGATCCAAGGTCGGTGTTTTGGTCCGCCGTGCCGCGCTTGGGGCTCCTGGATGGACGTGGCCTCCCAGAAGCTCGATCACCTGCTTGCGCATGCTTTCAAGGTCGATGTCCAGATTCCTAAGGATCTGGGCGGCGACTCCTTCACCTTCCCGGATCAACCCCAGCAGGATATGCTCTGTGCCGATATAGGTGTGTCCCAGCTGCCGGGCTTCATCAATCGCCAGTTCAAAAACGCGCTTGGTCCGGGGAGTGAAACCAATCGCCCCTTGGAAAGCGGATTCTCCTCTGCCGATCACATTCTCGATTTCCTGCCTCACTTTATCCAGGCTGACACCAAGCGCCGTCAGCGCTTTGGCGCCGACACCTTCTCCCTCGGCGATGAGGCCGAGGAGGATATGCTCTGTGCCAACCACATTGTGGCCCAAACGGCGTGCCTCTTCCTGAGCAAGGACGATCACTTTCTGGGCCCGATCCGTAAATCTGCCGAACATAAACACCATCCTCTCTAAATTTGACGGCTGAGCCGATCCCGAATCAAACTGGCACGCAAGCGGTCCCGCTCTTGTGCCGGCAGGCTTTGGCCCATCATTTTCTGTAAGTGGGCCGCGCGGATCTCCACCATCAGCTTCTTCACCAAGCCCCGATCCAGATCGCGGAGAATCCCCAGATCGATTCCCAGCATGACGGTGGACAGCAAATCCATCGCTTCTCGGCTGGAGATAATCCGGGCATGAGTGAGCAAACCGTATGCACGATGAATCTGATCTTCGTTCTCGTCCCGGTTTTGCTCCTGAAGGTACTGGCGGGCTTGCCTTTCGCTGGAGATCACCTGGTGGGCCACTCTGGACAGATGCTCCAGCATTTCCGTTTCCGAATGCCCTAGGGAAATCTGATTGGAAATCTGATATATACTGCCGTAAGACTCGCTGCCTTCGCCGTACAGCCCCCGCACCGCCAGCCCAAATTGGGAAACCGACCGCAGCACATTCTCCAGTTGGTTGATCCTGGCCAGAGCCGGCAAATGCAGCATCACAGAACCGCGCATCCCCGTACCCACATTGGTGGGGCAGGCGGTGAGGTACCCGATGTCCGGATCAAAAGCATAATCCACATTGGCCTCGATCAGATTGTCGACGCGGTTCGCCAGTTCCCACGCGGCTTTGAGCTGCAACCCCGGCAAGAACACCTGAATCCGGAAATGGTCTTCTTCGTTGACCATGATGCTGATGTCCTCGTTTTCCGAGAGAATCAAGCCTTTGTTGCTTGTCTTCTTGGTATGCTCCGGGCTGATCAGGTGCTTTTCCATCAGCACCTGGCGTTCCAGTTCATCGACTTCCGCCAGCTCGTAATATTTCACGCTGGCCAGATGGTTCAGGCTTTCCACCAGCTCTTTGCCCTTCTTCAGCACCTGTTTGGCCTGTTCCCGGTTGGCGGTGGCAGGAAAGGGGACTTTCGCAAGGTTGCGGGCAAGCCTAATCCGCGTCCCCAGGCAGATATCGCCTTGGGGGCCTTCTTCTTTCGTCCATGATTTGCTCATCCTACTCCCCCTCCCTGTGAGCCTGGCGTTCCAACGCCCGGATCTGGTCGCGGATTTTAGCCGCTTCTTCGTAGTTCTCCAAACTAATCATCTGCTGCAGGCGCTCCCGCAGCATTTTGACCTGCCGTTCAGCGCTTAACGCCGCGTATCCCTGGGCAGGAACCTTTCCTTCGTGGTGGCTGCTGCCGTGGAGACGGCGCAGCAGCGGTTCAACCTCATCTCTGAACGTTACATAGCAATCGCTGCACCCAAACTGATTGAGCTGGCGGAAATCTTCCATTGTCGATCCGCAGGTTGGGCACTGCTTAGGGGCGGCCAGTTTGCCGCCGAATGGGGAGTAGTCAAACAGGCTGGCAAACAGATTGGGCAGATCGATGCTCAGCCCGAATTCCCCCAATTCTTTGGCGCAGTGCTGGCACAAGTGTGTTTCTGTCTTATGCCCGTTGACAATTTTCGTCACATGCACACTGGCCTCTTCCTTTTGACACTTTTCGCACAACATGGCTCACACCTCGTTTTCTTTGGCACACTGCATGACCAGCATCACCAAGCTCCGCAGCAGGCTGGCGCGGAGCGTGGCCTTGCCTTGGGCGATCTGGGCTGTCTCTCGCTGCAGGATCGCCCTGATCACCCGCACCTGCTGCCTGGTCAGCACCCCAAGCTCATGGAAGCTGGCCAAAAACTGATCAGCTTCGCTTTCGCTGATCTGCCCACCGATTTCCAAAACCAGCCGTTCCGCCATACTGAGGCGATCGGCCTTGGTGACTCGGGCAATGCGGATATATCCGCCGCCACCCCGGCGGCTCTCGATCAGATAACCTCGTTCCAAGGTAAAGCGTGTGGCCAGAACATAGTTGATCTGCGACGGCACGCAGCTGAAAAGCTCTGCCAGTTCCGCGCGGCTCAGAGCAATCGCCTGGTTTTCGCTGCGGTGAATCTGCTGTTTGATATATTTCTCGATCAAGTCTGCCAGACTCATGATGCGCCTCCTTTTCTGACCATATCTGACCTTCGCTTTTATTATAGCATTTCCAAACAAGCCTGCGGCAAGGGCGGTGTTTTTAGGTCAGGCAACGTCAGGCCCTGTAATTCTCCGTTTTCCGCTGATTTGCTTGCGGTATCGCAGATTTTAGCAATAATCCCGCCGCCGGCGGCATATCAATTACAGCGGAGGTGGACGGCATGATCAACATTATCTGGTTCGCGATGCTGGCTTGCGGAATAGCGGCTGCCGCCATCCAGGGCGACATCCAGACCGTCACACGGGCCACCGTCAGCGGCGCGGAAGAAGCGGTGAAAACCGCCTTAGGATTGATCGGCATAATCGCATTCTGGTCGGGCTTGATGAAAATCGCCGAGGACGCCGGGTTAATCAAGGTTTTGGCGAGATTGATCCGCCCCCTGGCCAGGGTTCTGTTCCCGGAAGTACCTCCCGATCATCCAGCCATGGGCGCTATCGTCTTGAGCATGAGCGCCAACCTCCTAGGCCTTGGCAATGCCTGCACACCGCTGGGCATCAAAGCCATGGAAGAGCTGCAGAAGTTGAACCCCAGCAAAGACACTGCAAGTAATAGTATGTGCACGTTTACAGCAATAACAGCGTCCAGCCTTACGCTGATTCCCACCACGGTGATCGCTTTAAGGGCCGCCGCCAATTCCCATGATCCCACCGCGATCGTAGGCCCGACTATTGCCGCCACAGCCGCCTCCACGGCTGCTGCCGTAATTGCCGACTATTTCCTCAGGAAAGCCCGCACAGGAGGAATGAAACTGTGATCTACGCCATTAATCTGTTTTCCACCTGGGCAATCCCTGCCCTGATGATAATCATACCGGCAATTGGCCTGGCCCGCAAAGTCCCCGTTTATGAAAGTTTTGTCCAAGGCGCCAAGGAAGGGTTCAACACCGCGGTGCGGATCATCCCCTATTTGGTGGCCATGTTCGTGGCGATCCGGGTTTTTCAGCGAACAGGGATGATGCAGTTTGTGATGCGTGTGCTCACTCCCGCCGCCGCTCTAGTGGGGATTCCCGAAGAAGTGATTCCTTTGGCCTTGATCAGGCCGCTCTCCGGTTCCGGGGCTTTGAGCACACTGGCGGCGATTATCCAAGAGCATGGGCCCGATTCGCAGATCGGGCTGATCGCCGCCACCATGCAGGGCAGCACGGAAACAACATTCTATGTCCTGACTGTCTATTTCGGCGCTGTGGGCATCCGCAAGATCCGCCACTGCCTTCCCGCCGCGCTCGTGTCTGATCTAGCCGGGTTTTTAGTGTCTGTGTTGATCGTCCGCCTGATTTTTGGCTGAGGGCGGCGCTTCCATTTTTTGGCATAAGTTTGGACTAGCCTGCACATAATGATCCTAAAAGGAGGTATAGCTGTGACCCGGCAGGAAAAGCTTAAGATGATAAAAAACGCCATGATCGCCCTCGCACAGGACAAAAGGCTGGACCGTGAAGCCAAAAAGCGAGGCTTGATTTCTCTCGGCAAAGCCTACCGCCGCGAGCTTCGAGAGCTGGACTAGGGATTTATTTAACACTTCCTTATCAACGTGTTAGCACACCGGCTGTAAGATTTTGCAGGATTTCGGAGCATCGTACCGAATCTATGATGGGGATTTTTTTGAGGAAGCGAGGTAGGTTCATGAGTTTAGATATTATATTCGGTTTGATAGGAGGCCTTGGCCTTTTTCTTTTTGGGATCGCCAAGATGTCTGAGGGCCTCCAAAACGCCGCCGGAGACAAACTGAAACGCATCCTGGAATTATTCACATCCCGCCCGATCGTCGCCATCCTCACAGGAGCGTTGGCCACGATGCTCATTCAATCCAGCAGTTCCACCACGGTGATGGTAGTAGGTTTCGTCAACGCAGGATTGATGAACCTCAGCCAAGCAGTGGGCACGATCATGGGAGCCGCTATCGGCACCACCATCACAGCACAGATCGTAGCCTTTGACATCAGCGACTTCGCCCTGCCCATTCTTGGAATTGGCGCCATCATGAATTTTCTCAGCCGCAGGAAAGAGATTCAGTCCATTGGCCTCGCCACGCTCGGCTTCGGCATGCTGTTTTTCGGAATAAAGATCATGAGTCAAAGCATCAGCCCGCTGAAAGAATACGAACCCTTCATCAACATGCTGGTCAACTTCGGCCGCAACCCCATCCTCGGCGTCATTGCCGGAACCTTGTTCACCGTGATCATTCAGAGCAGCAGCGCCACTACGAGCTTGGTTATCGCCCTGGCCCTGCAGGGATTGGTCGACGTGCCTTCGGGAATCGCCCTCGCTTTCGGTGCCAACATCGGCACATGCATCACCGCGCTTTTGGCTTCCATCGGAACCAATGTGGCCGCCAAACGGGCCGCCGTGTCACATGTGGTGTTCAAGATTGTCGGCGTAATCGTTTTTATAATCCTGCTCAAACCGTTTATCTGGGTAGTCACCCATTCCGGCACCACCGTGGCTCGGCAAATCGCCAACGCTCATACCATATTCAACGTGGGCAACACGCTGCTCTTCTATCCTTTCATCAAGCAGTACGTCCGCTTCATTGAATGGCTTGTCCCCGGCGAGGAACACGGCCCCGGTGTCAGACCGCAGTACTTGGACCGGAACATCCTCCACACACCAGCCGCGCTGATCGCCGCCACCCGCGAAGCTCTGCGGATGTGCGAAATCTCCATGCAGATGCTGTGGGAGTCGTTCCATGCATTCATGAAAGCCGATCCAAAACTGGTGGACAGCGTGATGCTAAAAGAAGAAACCCTCAACTTGTTGGAAAAGGAGATCATCGTCTATCTGACCGAAGCCTCAGGCAATCCCTGGACCCTTAAGCAGCACAAAAAAATCACCAATCTGCTCCATTCCGTCCACGATGTGGAAAGGGTGGGGGACTTGTCCACCAATATCGCAGAACTGGCCCAGGAGCGGATTCAGCACAATATCAGCTTCAGCGAGATGGCTGTGGAAGAACTGAACACCATGTACAGCAAAGTGGAATCGGTGTATGCCAGAGCTATCGAAGTGCTCCGCACTGAGAGTGTCGAAGACGCCCAGAGCCTGATTTTGGAAGATGACGAGATAGACAATCTGGAAAAACTTTACCGCGAAACCCACATTAAGCGCCTCAATGAAGGCAAGTGCCATCCGGAAGCGGGGGTCCTATTCCTGGATGTGATCAGCACCCTAGAGCGGATCGCCGACCATGCCAACAACCTAGCGGAAGCTGTTACCGGGGCCTCGATGGCCACAGAGGAAGTTGTCCAGTAAAAGCCCAAAAACAAAAAGCCCAGGGGAGCTGAAAACCAGACTCTCCTGGGCTTTTATATCACATCGTCTAACGCGGGCGGACGATTTCCACCTCGAGGTAATCCACATAACCTCCCACCGGGACTTGGCTTTTGCGAACCCTGACCACTACCTTCTCCACGTCATAGGACGACAGGATCTGCTCGGCGATGGTCTCCGCCATTGTTTCCACGAGGTTGAACTCCTGTTCTTCCACAATCTCCTTGATGACTGTGTACGCGTCCACATAATTGAAAGATAGCTCGGTGTCGTCTTGGAGGTTCTGCAAGTCAGTGTAGACTTCCAGATCGACGGCGATTTTCTGACCCAACTCCTTTTCCACGGCAAAAGAACCATGATAGCCGTAGAAAACCATGTTTTTCAACACTATTTTGTCCGACACAGCACTACCTCCTTGAAAAATGCCATTCGTAACATCTTATGTAAGTTCCCGGCCGGTGTGCCAACCGGGCGGGAACTTCCGGCCCCATTTTTTGCGCTATTCGACACCTACTACCGGTTCCTGCTTCGGCTTGATAATCGGTTCCCGCTGCTTCTGTTCCTCTTCCTTGATGGCCGCCACCTGTTCCGGCACATCAACAGCGGGTTCTGGCAGGTCCCTGCCTTCCATGATCGCTTCGAATTCTTCCCTGGTGATCGTTTCTCTTGCTTTCAGCACTTCCACCAGGGCATCCAGGCGGTCCCGGTGTTCAGTCAGAATATCCAGCGCTTTCTGGTAGGAGCTTTCAATGATATTCCGAACTTCACTGTCGATGGCGGCGGCAATCTGCTCGCTGAAGTTGCGGTCCCGGGAGATATCTCTGCCTAAAAACACCAAGTCTTCGCCGCCGGGATTGCCGAAGGTCAAGGGCCCCAGTTTCTCACTCATTCCCCATTCCATTACCATCTTACGTGCGATCTTTGTACTCCGTTCCAAATCATTTTGAGCACCGGTGCTTGCTTCATTGAACGCCAGAATCTCCGCGGCCCGCCCCCCGAGCATGGCGGTGAGCTCGGTCAGCAGCTTGGTTTTGGTCATCACATAGCGTTCGGTTTCCGGAAGGTACATGGTATACCCTGCAGCCTGGCCGCGCCCGATGATGCTCACTTTGTGCACCGGATCGGCCTCAGGCAGGTAATAGGCCACCACCGCGTGCCCAGCCTCGTGGTAGGCGAAGACCGCCACGTCCTCCTCTGTAAGGACACGCCGTTTCTTCTCAGGCCCCATGATCACCCTGTCAATAGCTTCTTCACATTCCAGCATGGTGATCTTCTTCTGGCCTTTGCGGGCGGCGAGAATCGCCGCTTCATTCAACAGATTCTCCAAATCCGCTCCAGCGAAGCCGGGAGTCCTTTTCGCCAGCACTTTGAGGTCAACCCCGTGCAGCGGCTTGTTGCGGGCATGGATCTTCAGGATTTCCTCCCGGCCGATTAAATCCGGCCGTTCCACGACCACTTTGCGGTCGAACCTGCCTGGACGCAGCAGGGCTGGATCCAGCACGTCGGGGCGGTTGGTGGCCGCCATGACGATAATGCCGGAGTTGATCTCAAACCCATCCATCTCAACCAGGAGCTGGTTCAAGGTCTGCTCCCGCTCGTCGTGGCCGCCGCCAAGCCCGGCGCCTCTCTGCCGGCCCACGGCGTCCAGTTCGTCGATAAACAACAGACAGGGAGCGTTTTTCTTGGCTGTGTCGAACAAATCCCTGACGCGGGAGGCGCCGACCCCAACAAACATCTCTACAAATTCTGAGCCACTGATGCTGAAAAACGGCACGCCGGCTTCACCGGCCACAGCCCGGGCCAGCAAAGTCTTGCCCGTTCCGGGCGGCCCTACCAGCAGTACACCCTTGGGAATCTTGGCTCCCAGGTCGGCGAATTTCTTGGGATGCTTGAGGAACTCGACAATCTCGACCAACTCTTGCTTGGCCTCGTCCACCCCGGCCACGTCATTGAAGGTGACCCGCCCTTTGTCGTCTGTATGCAGGCGGGCCCGGCTCTTGCCGAACGAAATGGCCTTGTTGTTGCTGCCCTGCATTTGATTGAGGACAAACAGCCAGATGGCGACAAAAACCACCAAAGTGATAATATTGGGCAGCAGCGCCACCCACCAAGACGTGCCTTGGGGAAGCTGTGCCTCCACAGCGACATTCTGTTCAATGAGCAAGTCACTGATTTCTGCCATTTTGCCAGCCGGGACCATTGACCGGAACCTGGTCCCGTCCGTCAAAGTGCCCTCAATGCCCTGCTCTCCGATTAACACTGCGGTCTTTACCTGTCTGTCCTTTATATAGTTGTTCAACTCTGTATAGGTCAAGTCCTTGACCGGATCTACAGATTGGTACATGCCTTGGATAACCATCACGAGAATGATGGTGATCAACAGATAAAGGCTGATTTGTCGAAGGAATCTATGCAAAATGCAACCTCCTTTCCAAACACGGTCCACTGCCGTCTAACCAGGCTAAAACCAATGCATGAATCCACCCATGTTTTTTTATTATAGCACAGGCTGATCATGATGGCAATGTTTTGACATCCTCCAATATTATACGGAGAATTGCTTTGGTGTCAGGGGTAACCCGCCCTTTTTCGCTTCTTCTGACACCACATACCCATAGGATGTCCTCTTGATCGCAGATGACAGGGATATGATCCCGAAGGTACCGAGGGATTTTGGCTTCAATCATCAGATCCTTGATCTTTTTTTTGCCGGTCCCGCCGAATACCTGCATCGCATCACCGGGTTGGCGCCGCCGGTAAACCAAGGGCAGGCGCAGCGCATCCAGGGCAAAGTCCTCACCCTGTCCGTCACAGGTGTAGTCCCGGTCTAAGGCCACAATCTCGGTCCGGATCCGAAAATCGCCTGCCGACACGGTGCCAGGCACAGGCAAAGGCCCCGGTTCCCACTCAGGTGTCTGTGGTTCACCGAACACTATATTATTCGACTCGCCAATCACTGTTAATTGGGGCAATTTATAAGTGAAACAGTCATTATGCAAGATCAGTGCCCTTAAAGTCTCAATGTGTTCAAACGAAGCCCATTGGGGGCTCTGCCGGGCTTCGGAGATCAGACTCTGCAGAACCCGGCGCTGAAAAGCGAGAGACAGCCGGCAGAACTTGTCCCGCTTAAGATGTGTCACACCGTATTTCCCATAGGCAAGCTCGGGAAGCATCCGCCGCACCTGATCCGCCAGTTCCTGGTCCTCAGCGCCGGCGATATCCGCCAGCTGCGCCAGATGATGGCGGAACCTGGGGTTATGCTTGGACTCGATCAGGGGAATCAGTTCCAGCCGCAGCTTGTTCCGTTCATACTCACGGCTGAAATTGGAGTGATCCTGGTGGTAAGTAATGTCAAAAGCACGGCAGTAGCCGAGGATCTGTTCCTTGGTGAAAGGCAGCAGCGGCCGGATGAAACGGTCCCGTTTGGGTTTCATGCCTGCCAACCCGGGTAATCCGCTGCCGCGGATCAAGTGCAGCAGCACTGTTTCGGCCTGATCATCCTTATGATGCCCCAGAGCGGCCTTGGTGAAACCATGTTTTTCCATGCACTCCCCAAGCAGGTGGTAGCGCATTTCCCGGGCCGCCGTCTCCACCGAAATCCGCTGTTTAAAAGCCCAGTCTTTGATATCGCTTTCATATGTGTATACAGGCAGTTTAAGCTTCTGGGCGTATTCGGCGACAAATTGAGCTTCCTGCTCGGCTTCGGGACGCAGCCGGTGATTGAGGTGAAAGACTCCCAAAGGAGCCAGCTCCGCCCGGCAGAGCAAATGCAAGAGCGCCATGGAGTCGGACCCGCCGCTGACGGCGACCAGCACTTTGTCACCAGGCTCTAGAAGCTGACGGGCCTTAATATTGGCCACAAATTCTGTCAGCAGATCGGCGTTCACACACTCTAACTCCTTTGGTATGGATGAATTTCCGGATCATTCCGCACAAGCTTTGCCACCAGGACCATCATGTCGTCCACCACTCCGCCGCCGGCTGCCTCTATGCTCTGCAGCAGCAGCTGATTGGCCATTTCCTGGCAGTCCTGCCCGTCATCGGCTCGCCTGAGGATTTGGCACATCCATTGCTCCTTATTGACCATCTGGCCTTGAGACTCCAGCACCCCGTCGGTGACCATGACGAGGTAGTCGCCTTCATAAAGCAGCCGCCGCTCCGGTTCCACTTCCACATGGTTGAGGATGCCTACCGGCAGGGCATGGTTCTGCACAACCTCGACGTTGCGCCCCCGCTTGATGAAACTGGCGGCCGCGCCGATTTTGAGAAACTCAAGCTGACCTGTTTCCAAATCGACGATGACAAAATCGATGGTGGCAAAGCTGTCTGCCATGCTGCGGGCCAAAAGAACCTGATTGATCACCTTCACCGCCAAGCCGGGGTCATAACCGACGCGGATCATTTTTTCCAAAAGCCTGATGGTGGCCAGGCTGTAGCTCGCTGCCCGTTCGCCTGTGCCCATTCCGTCGCTGATCAAAAGCCCGACCCGGTTCGCCGACAAGGCAAAGATGGCGTTACTGTCCCCCGACACTCTGCCTTGGGCAATCTTGGCAGTCTTTACATCTACAACATACCTTGCTTTAGTGGAAATGTCAAATCCGCACTGCCCCGACACCAGGCAGCGGCGCCTCGTCACAGCGAAGCTTCCTCCCAACAGATCCCCGCATTCCTTGGCGACTTGATTGCACCAGAACGAACCGCACTGGCTGTGGCACTTACCCGACACCAGGAAGCTTCCGTCCTGCTGCAGCACCGTCAGTTCCTTAAGTTCCGCCGAGTCCAGGTTCCGCCACAGCTTGTCCTCGATTGCCTCGGCAAATTCAGCCTGTGTACCCAGTTCGGCACTGAGCTGCGCAATGATCTGGGCCATGTTTTCCAACTGCTGAGCCACAAACGTGCTTTCCTCCAGAACAGCCGCCAATTCGTGAAAAACCTGTGAAAACTGTTCCACCCGGGCTTCCAGGATCTCTTGAGCCCGCATTGTATGGGAAGCCTGCTTGAGGGTGTGCTGCTTAGTCCCGGGAAGCAGCCGCTCCAGCTGCCGCAGCCGCTGGGCAGGAGTCAAGTAAACGGCCAACGCGGCCAGAGCAGGCATGAGCAAGTATTTGACAGTCTCCGGCTCCACCGGAAGGCCAAAAGTGAGCAGATACCCCATCAGGCTCGCAATAAGCAAACCCAAGGGCAGATGTGCCAAGAAACCGGCGGCCACCGCCACCACAACCACCATTACCGCCAACTCCACCGGGAGCTTGACCAAGAGTGCGATCAAGGTAATGAGAGGGCCGATCATCAAGGCCAGCCCGGCGCGGCCGATCCTTGCCGCCGCCAAAACCAGGTAAAACATGATCAGCATCCGCAGCGGGAACTGGTAAATCACCAGGTCGGCTCCAACAAAAACAGCCGCCAGCATCAGCCCGATTTGAAACTCCTTCACATCCAACGCGTACATCCGCTTGCTGTGGACAAATGTGGAAAACATGCTGTAGGCGGCTGCGGCGATCACAGCCTCTCCGACGGCGGCAAACCAGATCATGGGGTAACTGCTTCCCAACAGACGGATTGTCAGAGGGGCTCTCACCCCAAGAAAAGCTGCGAAAAACCAGAAGACCCAGTAGCTGTCTTTTGGGCGCAGCGCCTTGCTGCCCCCTGCCAGCCAAACCAGCATGGTGGCCGCGTAATACGGATAGATCGGCAGCGCCGTGCCGGTTGGATTCAACGATGCGTATCCCGCCGCGACGCCCAACAGCGCCCAGGCAGGCCTGGGCTTTGGCCCGCGGTAGACGGCTGCGATAAACGCGGGCCCAAATGGCAACAGCTCGTCCAACAGCAGGGCTCGGGCGAGAAAAAAACCGGCCAAGACGGTCAGCACAGGCACGTCAAGCGCAAGCGCCTGCTGCTTTTGGCGGGCCTTGCTTCGCCGCCGCACTTCCAAGGGTACCACCCGATACTCATGCTTCAACCCAACCATCCCCTATGCGGATATAGTGTGGTTAATATATCACACTCGGGGGATGGTTCTCTGTCGAACGAGCTATGAAGAAAATAATAAAACCCTGTACAATTCCAGGGTTTGTCGTAAAACATGGTAGCGGCGGCTGGATTCGAACCAGCGACACTGCGGGTATGAACCGCATGCTCTGACCAACTGAGCTACGCCGCCGTGACAGATTTTATTATACCCAGTGTGTCCAGTTTCGTCAAGTGCTTTTCTCTTGCGTGCCAGCGGTTTTTGTTGTAGGATCATACTAACAATTTCAGGAGGTTAGAGCATGTCCGGTTCCATTTTTGGCAGACGCTTCACGGTCACAACCTGGGGTGAATCCCACGGCCCCTCAATCGGCGCTGTGATTGACGGGTGCCCTGCCGGCATCAAGCTGGACACAGAAATGATCCAGCGGGATTTGGACCGGCGCAGGCCGGGACGGTCCCGCTACGCTTCGCCCCGCAGGGAAACGGATCAGGCTCAGATTCTGTCCGGTGTGTTCCAGGGACACTCCACCGGAACACCGATCGCGATCCTGATCCCCAACCAAGATCCCAAATCCGGCGACTATGATCGGCTGGCGGCAGTCTTCCGGCCTGGGCACGCGGATTATACATATCAGCAGAAGTACGGCATCCGCGACCACCGCGGCGGCGGCCGCGCATCAGGGCGGGAAACAGCAGCCCGAGTGGCGGCTGGGGCTGTCGCCAAACAACTGTTGGCTGAGCTTGGCGTTGCAGTCTCAGCTTACACATATGCCATCGGTGAAATCACCATTGATCCCGCTCGTTTCGATCCGGCACTGATAGAAGCTAACCCGTTGGCCATGCCCGATGAGGAAGCTGCGGCCCGAGCCGCGGAGTATTTGGATCAGCTGGCAGCCGAGAAAGATTCTGCGGGCGGCATTGTGGAATGTATTGTCACCGGCATGCCGGCAGGCGTTGGTGAACCAGTCTTTGAAAAACTCGACGCCATGCTTGCCAAGGCTGTCTTTTCCATTGGGGCCGTCAAGGCTGTGGAAATCGGCAGCGGTGTTCAGGCCGCCCACATGCGCGGCAGCGAACACAACGATTGGCTGAGCTTCGCGGAAGACGGCAGCCTGGCTAAACAATCCAATCATGCCGGCGGCATTCTCGGCGGGATCAGCGACGGCTCGCCGCTGAAACTGCGGGCCTATTTCAAACCGACCCCCAGCATCGGCAAGGTACAGCAGACAGTGACGGAAGCCAAGGAAAACGTGGAATTGGCTGTCACTGGCCGGCATGATCCGGTGATCGTCCCCAGGGCGGTTGTGGTTGTTGAAGCAATGGTCGCCTTAACCCTCGCCGATTACCTGCTGATCGGAGCGACCTCCAGAATCGCGAACCTAAAGCGGCTGTTCAAGCCTTGACCGGCACCCTACCGCGGCCGGCACGCCGAAGCCACGATCCTTGGCTGGCCGACTCTGGCGTCGACCATCCGCGCCGCGGGGCGGGACACAATCCCGCCTGCCAGCAATCCGCCAAAGGCTGTCAAGGCTGAAACCGTCTCGTCGCCGCTGATATTATTGGCCAAAAAGTAACCAGCCAGCAGGCCGAGAATGGGCAGGCCGTAGAGGACCAGCATGGTCTGGACTATCCCTTTTTCCGGGTATTCGATCATGACAGTGTCTCCAACCTCGGCTTTGATAGTCAACGGGAACTTGAATACTTTTTCATCGGTCTGCTCCTTGAGCGTCAGGCGCAGGCACCCTTTGCAGCTGCCGCAGGCTTCAGTTGGATTGGTGAATTTGACCCAGGCCTGATCCGCTTCGATTTTTACAACTTCACCCAACCGGCGCATTTACATCTCCCCTTCCAGCGGCGTCAGATGATAAAAAGCGGCTCGGCACCGCTTTTTATGTTTGATCCAGGCTAGTAAGCTGCTCAATGAAAATGTCAAGCTCGCACATGGACTGCTCACCAATCCAATGGCGGCATGATTCACAGCTGCGCTCCGCTTCTTCTGACTCCCGCTCGTATTCGCTGCATGTCTGGCCGACCAGCTTCATCTGCTCCTTGCTCGGCACGGTGTCCCTCCTTGACTCTGTTTTTTGATAGTTTAACCACACCGCGCCCGGGATAGTCAGAAAGGGTTCACCATTACCTGTTTTCCGTCAGCACCTGCCGGACCGCTTCTTTGATCGCTGTACTGGTGGCTGTAGCTCCGCTGATCACATCCACATCGGCACTTTGGGCCTCAATGATCGCCGGGATAATCTGAGAGATCGCCCCTGCGGCCACAAACGGCGTTTCCTTGTGCTCCAATATCTCGATGGCGGCGATCTTGCCTTCGGCGATTGTCACTTCCAATGTCAAAGGACCACCGTAGCCCTGAGCCGTTCCGGTGTACACACCGTCGGGAATGGCCCCAGGAATCGACCGCCAGAAGTATACGGACAGCAGTACGACTACAACCAGCAAGCATAAACTGACAATTGTGCGCTTCGACTTATCGAGCAATTCGATCTCCTTCCCTCATCATTTCATAGACCTGCAGGGCATCCTTGTCTCCCCGTCCGGAGAGATTCACCACAATAATCTGATCCCGCGGCAGTGTTGGAGCCAGCTTGATCCCATAGGCGACGGCATGGGCGCTCTCCAGGGCGGGAATAATGCCTTCGGTCTGAGACAGCACTCGGAATGCGTCCAGGGCTTCCTCGTCCGACACAGTGACATACTCTGCCCGCTTGGTGGCGTGGTAGAAACTGTGTTCCGGCCCGACACCGGGATAGTCCAAGCCGGCGGCGATGGAATGGGTGGTGGATGGTTCCCCGTTTTCGTCCATGATGGCATAACAGCGGAAGCCGTGAATCACAGCAGGCACGCCGTAGTTGATCGCTGCCGCGTTGTCTCCTGCCATACTGCCTCTGCCGCCCGGCTCCACACCGATGAACTTCACTTCCTTGTCATGGTAGAACGGAGCAAACAGGCCGATAGCGTTGCTCCCCCCTCCTACGCAGGCGATTAGGTAATCGGGATAGCGCCCGAACTGATCCATGGACTGGACTTTCGTCTCTTCGCCAATCACTGACTGGAAATCCCGGACAATGTCCGGATAAGGATAGGGGCCAACCGCAGAACCCAGCATGTAGAATGTGCTGCGGTAGTTCTGGGCATAATCCTCCAAGGCCGCGTCAACCGCTTCCTTGAGCGTGCGGTTGCCAAATTTCACCGGGACAACCTTGGCCCCCAACAGCTCCATGCGGAACACATTCAGCGCCTGGCGCCGAGTGTCTTCTTCGCCCATGTAGACAACACATTCCATACCAAACAAGGCGCACACTGTGGCAGTGGCGACACCGTGCTGCCCTGCCCCGGTTTCGGCAATCACTCGCTTGATTCCCATCCGCCTGGCCAACAGCACTTGGCCGATCACGTTGTTTATCTTATGGGCGCCGGTATGGTTGAGATCTTCCCGCTTGAGGTAGATCTGGGCGCCGCCGAGATTCTCGCTCAAACGGCGGGCATGGTACAAAGGGCTTGGACGGCCCACATAGTGCTTGAGATAGTAATTCAGCTCTTGGCGAAACTCAGGGTCGTTTTTTGCCTCGGTGTAGGCTTCGGCAAGATAATCTAAAGCCTGTTTCAGCCCCTCGGGTACGAACTGCCCCCCGAACTCTCCGAAGAAACCCCGTTCCCTCTCAACTTTGCTCAACTCAGCTCGGTTCAACTCAGCTTTGCTCATCTTATCTCTCCTTGTTTTAATAATAAAGCTTAAAAGCTTCTTCCGATATTACTTTGCCACAAAACCACAAACTCCTGCAACTCCTGATAATTAGGGCTGTAACCGCGGCGGACGTAGAAACCCGAGCATGCCGACGCCAAAGCCAGTATCCCATCGAGGGGCAGGCCTAAAAGCAGGCCCAGGCAAAAACCGGCATTGAAATTGTCCCCAGCCCCGGTTGTCAGTTTCGGCCGTTCGCAGTATGCCCCGTAAACCTCGGCAAACTCTCCATCGCACACGGCGGCACATGTTTTCAAGGCATGCACGACTACACCCCAAAGCTGAAGATGACGGCCCAGTTCTTGGGTGATCTCCGCCAACGATGTGCTTTGAACGGGCTGGGAAAGCCCAATTCCCACGGCTTTGGCCACTTCCGCCGCTTCTTTGAGATTAAGGCCCAAAACTACGTTGTAAAACCGGGAAAACTGGTTCAACAGCCCCATTGCCCGGCGGATATCCTCGGTGCTCCGTTTTTCCGGATCGCACAAGTCGACAAACATGAATGGGCGTTTGGTGGGCTGTTCGGTTTCGAGGAACCGGTACAGGTTCTCCCACAAATCATTCATGTAAGGTATCATGGTCCAGTTGACGGTGGCCACTAAATCCGGTTCCGCGAACAGCTCTCTCAGCATATCCGGACTCAACCTGCCAGACAGGCTCTCCCAGGTGATCTCGGTCAAAGAGGTCAGCTTGCCCATGAGTATCTTGCCGTCAAGAAATTCCAAGGCGTCAGTCCGGCCGGGATTGGCAAACGACACCACCTGTCGGCAGTTTTTGACAAACTCATGGAAGGTGGGTTCAATCTCAGGAGTTCCCAAAGCCCCCAGATAAGCAATTTTCTGCCCGGCCCTGGCCAGGGCGTTAGCCATGATCGGGCCGTTGCCGCCGATCTTGACGAGCTTCGGCACCAGTTCGATGTTTGTGCTTAAGCCTGCGCTGCGCTGAATCCGCTCACCGAACTGGGCAATGGTTTCAATTTTCGCGTAGTCGGAGGCGGAATAGCGTTTATCCACAACTTCTATGATTTGATCGACAAAACCGTCGAATCCGACAGTGATCCTGAAACTGTGACCTCCGGACTTGGCCTGAAGCGAATCGGCCAAGCGCCGGAGTATTGAACTTAAGAGTACAGTATCCAAAGCGCCCACCCCTAATCGATCAGAAAAATGACTGCAAAACGGGCTAAAAAGTCGTAAGCGGCCAATGCCTTCAAGATCTGCTCCGCCGCCTCATTGCTGATGACAACACTTGTCCGCGCCGGTTCCACCACCCGCACTGCTTTGACAACCAAGGGCACCGCCAGCGGGAATTCAGGATCAACACTGATCCGCTGCAGAAGTTCCGGCGTCAGCTCACTGCCGTAGCTCGCCAGGCCCACATGCTGTAGAAAGTCATAGGTTGCCGATATACCTCCGTAAATCAGCTGACCCGACTCGGACCAAATCCTTGGGCTCATGCCGCGGCCGAGGCCCAAACCCCGGGCGTCAACCACCAAACCGGTGTACACCTGCCCATAGGTGTTGATCCTTTCTTCCCAGAACTGGCGGATCGCTGAAAGGCTCGTATCGATTTTGGTGAGCCTCAACGCATCCCACCAATACACAGCCTCCCGATCCACACTGAGGATCAAAAATGCTTCCGCGGCGTTTTCAGGAACATAAAACTCGATACCCAAGCTGTACCAGTGGTTGGGAACTCCCAACCCGCGCTGCACCTGAGACTTTCCGATTTGTTCGCCACCGCGGTCGTACAATTCCACTGTCAAGGCGATGATGGCATTCGCTTCACTGGCTTTCAGATCCAAAGCCATGCGGTAGCTGGTATTCGGATCAAGGCGCAGGCCTTGCCGGTAGGGCTGTTCAGGGTTTACCGGCAGCAGCGCTCCCTGGGCTGATCCAGTTTGAGCAGTGATTCCAATCAGGATGAACAAGGCAAGTGCCGCCACACCAATCCGCACAGGTCAAACCACGCCTCCTTTCACTAAACTTATTCTCTCTCCCGGACCAGTTTCCTTTCCGCTGACAATAATCTCCATTATTGACAGCGACTGCGTTCAATGATAAGGTTTAGGCATCGCTAACTAATGTTAGTTAGGAAGATGGACGAATGAGGTACCACTTTCAATACTGTCAGGCGGCAGCGGTAATCATCACGGCGCTGCTCCTCACCGGCTGCGTCTTTTCACTGCTTCCAGATTCGGGATTGCCATCCGGCGGCGAACCGGGCCCTGATTCCGGATCCGCCCCACCTCCATCCGGACCGGAACTGGTTGTTCCCCTCACAGACGGGTTTGATTTTCCTGTGGGCGATCAAAACGGCAAGGGCTGGGGCGTCACCGGCTATGGGTTTCTTGATTGGAGCAGTTACAGCGGCACCTGGCATCCCGGCGAAGACTGGAATATGTACGGCTCACCCCTGGCCGATTGGGGCCAGCCGGTCTACAGTGTTGCCCACGGTATTGTCCGGTTTTCCGGATTCAACACCGCCCAAGGCAACATCGTCATGATCGAACACCATCTCCCCGACGGCCGCACGGTCTGGTCTCAGTACGCCCATCTGGAACAGCGGTGGGTCGCAGAAGGAGAAATCGTGGGCCGCCGCCAGATCATCGGCACCGTAGGCCGGGGGCCGAACAACCGCTTCTCTCCCCACCTGCATTTTGAGATCAAAATCAAATACCTGCCCCAAAACGGCTGGCCTCGGACCAACGGCCAGGCGTGGCCTAAAGCAAAAGTGCGGGAATACTGGGCCCACCCTAGTGAGTTCATCAAAGCCCACCGGCCGGCGAAATAAGAATAATTTACCGGAAAAAGGCAGACACCTGCCTTTTTTTGCTTATATGGCGTATAATAAAAAAGAGAGAGAAAGAAGGGAGCAGTTGACCGTGGAATGGTTCAAAAACTTTCCCATGGCTCACCTGACATCGCTGGGAGTAGGCGGGCCGGCGGATCTGCTGTGCAAGCCCAGGACAATTGGAGAAGTTCACGAAGCGCTCAAATATGCCCGGGAGCATCAGCTGCCGGTGACAGTGATCGGCTACGGATCGAATCTTTTGGTTACCGACAAAGGTATCCGCGGCCTAGTTATTCAGCTGGCGGAACACTTTGCCAAGGCGGAAGCCGCAGGGACTAAAATCCGTGCCACAGCCGGATGCCTGCTCAGTTCGTTAAGCAAACTGGCTGCGCGGCACAGCCTGACGGGTTTGGAATTCGCAGTGGGCATTCCCGGCAGCCTCGGCGGCGCAGTTTACATGAATGCCGGTGCCTACGGCGGCGAAATCGGGCCGCTGGTTGAGGAAATCACTTGGGTGACACCGGATGAAGTAGGTGTGTGGAAGAAATCCGAGTTCAGCTACGGATACCGCCGCAGCCGCGTCCAGGAAGAAAGAGTGATCGTGGCGGAAGCTGTGATCGAGCTGCGGCCTGGCAATCAAAGCGAGATCCTGGCGAAAATGAAGGAACTGCAGGAAAAGCGCAGAGCGTGCCAACCGCTGGATCTGCCCAGTGCCGGAAGCACCTTCAAAAGGCCTCCCGGTTATTATGTCGGGCCTATGATCGAAGCGGCAAACCTTAAGGGGTACCGGATCGGCGGCGCAGAGGTGTCCACCAAACATGCCGGCTTTATCGTCAATACCGGCGGCGCCACGGCCCAGGATGTGCTGGCACTGATTGCCCATATTCAGAAGACGATCAAAGACAAGTTTGATGTGGATCTTCAGCCGGAGCTGCAGATTGTAGGTGAAAAATAAATAAAACCGGATTTAGCCCGGTTTTTTGATGCAGTGGGTGCGTTTCTTTCAGGAATGCACCTTTTGTTTGCTTTAAGGGGATGGCGGAACCGACGGGACTCGAACCCGCGATCTCCGGCGTGACAGGCCGGTGTGTTAACCAACTACACCACGGTTCCCCATTGGTGCGGAAGAAGGGACTTGAACCCTTACGAGATTGCTCCCACAAGGCCCTCAACCTTGCGCGTCTGCCAATTCCGCCACTTCCGCGAAAAAAGTTTGGAGCCGATGACCGGACTTGAACCGGTGACCCCTTCCTTACCATGGAAGTGCTCTACCTGCTGAGCTACATCGGCACTGGAGCGGTAGACGAGGCTCGAACTCGCAACCTTCGCGATGGCAACGCGATGCTCTACCAATTGAGCTACTACCGCTGGTGGGCGAAACAGGGCTCGAACCTGTGACCCCCTGCATGTGACGCAGGTGCTCTTCCAGCTGAGCTATTCGCCCGGCAATTCAAAAGTATAGCAGGTGGTTAGGTAAAAGTCAATATCCCGCAGGAAATCTCTCCTGGATTAATATCCTATCCAGGAATATCGCGGAAGGGATCAGTGTGAAGATGATTAGGGCGCGCTCCTGTTCTCTATCTGGACGTGTCAATCACCAAATCCGCCTGCTCCCGCACCCCAAAGTGGCGGAAGTACTCATTTTCCTTTGGAATCCACTCCTTGACGAACCGTTCTAGGAGCGCTTCCCCGCTGCGCTTACCAATCCGCTCCAGCTGAAGATGCCTTGAGACCGTCAGGAAAACCTTGAAGTGGTAGTATCCAATCAAAGTGGGATGCATGCTGTAAACGCCTTCAACTATATTCACCGCTTTGGGTTCAACCTGAACATAGTCTGTCAGCCTTCCCTGGCTGCAGTCGTATTTCTGGTATGCAAAACCTTCGGTCAAACTGATCCGTTCCAGGACCTCAGCTTTGAACCGTTCATAATCCACATTGCCGCCGATTTCCCTAAGCCTGGCCTCGGTCCTTTGATGGGGCTGCAGGAAGAAATCATCCATATGGAACAAATTAGCATCGTAACACTCCCGAAGCCCCGCGGCCAACTCTGTTTTGCCTGCGCCGCTGCTGCCGTCGATGGCGATGATCACCAGGGGATGCCGGCGGATCAATGGATCGATGTGGGTTGTCAACTCCCGAAACCAAGCCTTTCCTGTCATATGTCCGTCCGCTCCTTAGACCCTGACACTCTTCCACTTGCCCGAATTGTACCGGAGCAGCACAAGGGCCGAGCGGACGATTTGATCTGTGACCAAAGCATACCAGGCGCCCATCAAGCCCCACCCGAACACCTGAATGTTGAGGACAGCCAAACTCGGCCGAATCAATAGCACAGTCACGAATGTAATCACCGCGACGCTCCTGGTGTCACCGGCGCCGCGCAGAGCGCCTGCCAGGATGAACTGGGAAGACTGGAACGGCTGGATCAAAGCCACCAGCTTGAGAATGCTGGCGCCCATAGCGATGACTTCCGGTTCCTTGGCATACCAGGACACAATCCGTTCTCCGAAGAAAAAGAAGGCAATTCCCAGCACAATCGAGATCATCATTCCCAGCATCCTGGTCCGCCTGGCATAGGCTTGGGCCATGTCGGGGCGCTTTTTGCCCAAGCTTTGACCTACCAGCGAGGTTGCCGACACACTGAATGCCTGGCCGTTCATGAACGACAAGGCCTGGATATTCATACCGATCTGGTGTGTGGCATAGGCAACAGTTCCCAACGCAGCCACGGTCTTGACATACATGATGGCCCCGGCCCGCATCAGCATCTGCTCGACCATGGCCGGGAAACCGATGTTTACTATGCTCTTCATAACCTTTAGGTCCGGTTTGAAACCTGCCCGGAATTGGAGATGGACATAGTTCCTGCCGCGGAGAACGACTGCCAGCGCAAGCACAAATGCCACCGTCTGCCCAATGACCGTAGCCAAAGAGGCTCCCGCCAGCTCCCAGCGCGGAAAGCCGAATTTGCCGTAAATGAATAGATAGTTGAACACAACGTTGACCAGATTGGAAATCAGGTTGTAAGTCATGGTTATCCGGGAATTGCCCACCCCGCGCAGGGCGGCAGTGAAGGTGCTGGTCAATGCCAGCAGCACAAACCCGGCCATTTGGATCCGCAAATAAACAGTGCCGCCCGCCAACGTCTGCTCGTCAGCGGCACCCATGAATCTAACCAGTGTTTCGGAATAGATGAAACCGACAACCGCCGATATCAGCGACAGGACCGCTGTCAAAAGGATCGCCTGGCGCAGGATCAGGTTGGCCCGTTCACGGTCGCCTGCGCCTTTGGCTCGGGCAATCAGGGCGGTCGCCCCCACATTCATGGCCATGAACATCGTCATCAACAAGAACTTAGGCTGTGTGGTCAACCCCACTGCGGCAATCGCCCAGGAACCCAACTGCCCAACCATGATCATGTCCGCCATGGATGTCAGCTGTGTCAGGATAAACTCGACGAATGCAGGCCAAGCAATGAGCACCACGTCTTTGTAGAGCATTCTAGATGTGACACCTTGGGGAAGCGCTTTGCTCACCCGGGTGTAGCGGCCGTAATCGTTCGCTTCGTCGCCTGGTTCGACCAGATCCAACGCCAGCCTAACCTGTTTGCCTTCTTGATGCCTAGGCTCACCCTGGGTGTCAGTTGTCTGTTGATCCTCTTCCGCAACCAAGTCTTCCAGAGGATCAAGCTCGTTCTGATTAAGTCCCATCCTAATCCATGTCCTTTGTAATAATCTTCAAATGTAATCACTAAAATACATTATAACACCTGCCGCAGGCAAAGTCCATTATCAGGGCTCCTTTCGCCCTGCACAGCGCTGTGGCGCACTTTAGAGGGTTTGGACCAGCCGCAGATCGCCCGCCGCCACGGCTTCCAGCACAGATCCAATGGCGCTGTCAATCTTATGCGGTGGAATCGGAATCGGCATGTTTTCCAGCTTCATCCTAAGCTGTGGATCTTTCGCCGCTGTCAGCATCCTCTCCAAGTGATCTGTGCTGAAACCCTGGAGTTCTCTCAATGAAATAGGGGCCCCGAGGCTTTGCAGGAACCGCTGCATGCCTTCAGCCACCGCCAAGGCCAAATCCCGTCCTGAAAGCCCCTCCAAATCCTCAGCGATCATGCCATGCGCTGCCAGAACCCTGCCCAGCGCCATCAGCTGACGCTCGACCGCCGCCGCAAAGAGAACTGCGTAGTATGGATTGAGAATGCCGCAAGCCCGGCCGTGGCTTGCTGTGTCCACTAATGAAAAACTGTTCAGATGCGGCCCATTGGTGCTGCCGATCATGATGGCGCACGCTCCGAGATCCGTCGCCAGCCCCACCATCTCCCGCCCTTCCAGGCCATGAGGGTCGGAAAGCACCTTCGCCGCACCTTGGATCAAAAGCGGCAAACCGATCTTGATCAGCCGCTCAACCACCGGATACTTGTCCAAATCTTCCGCATTGGTGCCGAAGAACACCTCCACCAGATGGCTCATCCCATCCAAGATTCCATCAATAGTCACATCAGTGCCGGCGGTAACTGTCACAGCGTAGTCGAACACCGCCCGGGGCGGGACCAGTGCCTGATCCACAATCAACTTTTTCTGGGCTTTTGCCAGATCAGTGACGTTGGCGTACTTAGTCAGATGAGCCCCGGATCCGGCGATGGTCTGCACGGCCACAACCGGAATCAAGCTTTTTCCCGACTTGTCCAGAGCCTCGCTGACCAGGCCCGTGCCGAAAAAGCGATCAACATCTCCACCAAGGCAGGCGGCGGCTGCGGCCGCCTTGGCTGCGTCGATAGTGCTGCCCCCGCCTACAGCCACAACCACATCGGGCATGCTTCTCCGAATCTCGCCGGCAATCCGGTAAACATCGTCGATGGGTGTGTTCGGCCGCGCCCCCAAAGTTGGGCGGGCTGTCACCCCATTCGCGGCGAGGCTTTTGATTACCCGCTCCAGGACAATCCTTGTGTGTTTGTCATTACCCACAACCAAAGCGTTTTTGCCCAGTCCGCCGGCAATCTGCCCAGCTTGATCCAGCACGCCCGTCCCAAAGACATACCCTGTTCCCCCATGGTGTTCAATCAGTGCTTTGGCTTCACGCGTGAGGTCCTGATCCAAAACAGCCACCTCCCTTTTTCAGCAGTTGCCCAAATAGACATGCTCCAGGTCCTCCCGGGCGATTCCCGCCAGTTTCCGCAGTCGCTGCACATCAGTCGGGAAACGGTCATTATACTTGTACCGCGGGAAAAACCGGGTCAAATGCAGCGGGATGTCTCTACCAATACCCGCCAGCCACTGGGCGAGCGCTTTGATCTCCGCTTCGCTGTCGTTTTCCCCGGGAATGACCAAGGTGGTCACTTCCACATGGGTGCGCTCCGCCGCCAGGGCAATCGCTGCCTTGACCGTCTCCAGGTCTCCGCCGATTCTCCGGTAGAATTGTTCGCTGAAGGCCTTCAAATCGAAATTGACAGCGTCGATCAGGGGTAAAATCCGCTCCAGCGGCTCCCGGCAGAAGCAGCCGTTGCTTACCAACACGTTTTTCAGTCCCTGGGCACGGGCAAGCTCGGCACAATCAAAAACGAACTCGTAGCCCACCAAGGGCTCGTTGTAAGTGTAGGCAATCCCGATGTTGCCCCGGTTCTGCAGCTGCAGCGCCAATTCCACGGCCTCTTCCGGCAAAAGCCTGCCCCAATTGGCATCGTCTTTGCCAGCGGTGGATATTTCCCAGTTTTGGCAGAACTGGCAGCGCAAGTTGCAGCCGAAGCTGCCGAGAGACAAGATCATGCTTCCGGGGTGAAAATGATACAACGGCTTCTTCTCGATCGGATCCAACGCCGCAGAGGTGATCAAGCCGTAGTTGATGGCCTGAACCTGGCCGTCCACATTCGCCCGGGCCCGGCACAAGCCTACCTGGCCCGGCTCCAGGCGGCAGTGATGAGGACAGATCTCACAAGTAAGCTTGCTCACGTGTGGCGCACCACCTCAAAACGGGATATCTGATACGGTTCGCTGGGGGATATCCCCGCCTTCAGACAGGCAATCCGCAGTTGTTCTTCGACAGTATCGACACCATCCAAATCAGGCAGCAGCAGTCCCCGCCTGTACCCCGAGCTCACGATCACCCCATACCTTTTCGGATCCAACTGCTCCTTGGACTGCACCGGCTCAGGCTCGCCCAGCACATCGACCTTGTAAGACAAATACGGCAGCTCTTCTTGCTTGACTGGCGGAAATCGAGGATCTTCCATTCCGGCGCTCACAGCATTGCGGATAATCTCATCTGCCACACAGGGCGCGGTTGGAGCGATCGTGCCGATGCACCCCCGCAGCTCATCGCCGATGTGCAGCGACACAAACACGCCGGCCCGCATTGTGAGAAGTTCGTCCTTGATCCAGTCCGGCCGGGAAAGCAGCCGCCGGTTTCTGACATAATACTCCAGAGACATTCTGGCGAGCTTGACATATTCATCTTCCCCGCCGCTTTCCGCACTTGACCCGTCCCGCCGCTGTCCGGCGCATTGAATTGAAAACGCGGCGACGGCATAGCCCACACCAAAGGGTCCTTCATACGAGAGCAGTTCCGGCTTGATTGTCCTGCCCTCCAGCGCGCCTGCCAGGACGACAACTGATCTTAAGCCGCACTCGGCCGCCGCGCTGCAAAAAGTTTCGCTGAGATCCAAAAGTTGTTTGAGATTGCCGGCCCGCATCGCCTCGGTCACTTTTTGATCAAAGACCGGGCCTTCTTCAGCAAACCCATAGGGACCGTCCTCGATCAGCTTGTGGGACAGATCGCCGCTGGCGACAACCACCACCCTCTTGCCTGTCTCTTCTGCCGCCTCGGCGATCAATCCACCAAAGCGGAAATGTGTGACAAGGGGCAACCCGGAAATGGACACTCTTACCACTTTGAAGTCCTGGCAGTATTTGTTGATGAAGTACAGCGGAATCATGCTGCCGTGATCGAGCCTCGAGTCCCGTTCCCCGTCTGTGCCCGCCGGAATGCCCCGATGTTCGCTCAAGCGTTCCAGCCAGGCGGTAAACTCCTGATCATATGCAGCGCTGATCTGGACCTGGGGGCTGCCGAACATGCCGAAATCTCCCCTGGCCGTCCCGCCGGGAGAGATGTGGATGTAGTCTGAGTAGGCCACCGAGTGGGGTGTCACGATCACAACAGTGTCCGGCATCAGATCGGCGATCATCCTGCCGGCTGCGTGGTAGGCGTCGATAGTCGCTTGGATTTTCCTCTCCTGGCCCTTGCCGATTTGTGGTATGATCAACGGGGGATGGGGGACAACAAAACCACCAACAAGCGCCATGCCAATTCCTCCCTCTATAATCCGTCAATACATCACTTCTATGTAGGTATTATTATTCCTTGATCAGCGAGCAAGGGAAACAGGAGCGGAGATGCAGTGGTTAATTTGCCCATGGGTAAAATAGTGGAAGCATGCTTTCTGGAAAGGCTGAACCGGTTTATGATCCGCTGCCGGCTGGAAGGTGAAGTAGTTGAGGCTCATTTGGCGGATCCTGGCAGGCTGCGGGAACTGCTGGTGGCAGGCAGGCGTGTCTGGCTCAAACCCACCGACAAACCAGGCCGCAAAACACGCTGGTCGGCAGTGCTGGCGGAGACGGAAAACGGTGGCCTGGTTTCCCTGGTTTCCGCCCTGCCCAACGCATTGATCAAGAAAGCATTGGCGGAAAAGGCCCTGCCGGAACTTGACTCCTGGTCCCTCGTCCGCGGTGAATACCCTGTGGGCAGGCACCGTTTCGATTTCCTGCTGAAAAAAGGGCAAAAATTGATGCTTTTGGAAGTCAAGAGTGTCACCTTGGTGGACAACGGCGCAGGCTTGTTCCCTGACGCCGTTACCGCAAGAGGGCGGCAGCATCTGGACACTTTGGCGGAACTGACCCTGTCAGGGCAGTACCAGGGTGCGGTACTTTTTGTCGCCCAGCGCAGTGACGCCGAGTATGTCACTGCCGCCTCCCACATCGATCCACAGTTTGCGAAGGCTTTCATCTCGGCCCGCAGGGCAGGAGTCGAGTTTTATGGACGGAGCTGCAGGGTTGACAAAGAACAAATATCATTGGGCAAAGCGCTTCCGGTACTGGACCCGGATCCCCTCTGATGATCCTTAGATTCCGGCCAGCACTTCATAGATGTTCTCCACGGCCTTGGTGGTCATAGCATACCGCGTATCCCAGGTCGAGCAGCCGATGTGCGGTGTAAGCACAACATTCGGCAGCGCGGCAAGCCGTTCGTTGACGAACAGCTCATATTCATAGACGTCCAATCCGGCTGCGGCTACACGGCCGCTGCACAGCGCTTCCGCCAGAGCCGCCTCATCCACGACGGTGCCCCGGGAAACATTGATCAAGATGGCCTCCCGCTTCATCAGCATTAACTGCTCCGGGCCGAGCAGATGCCTGGTTGAGTCACCGCCGGGAACATGGAGGGAAACAACATCGGCAGTTTTGAGCAAATCCTCAAGGGAGCGGTATTCGGCCGCAAGGTGCCGTTCCGCTTCCGGTTTGCGGCTGCGGCTGTAGTAAATGATTTTCATTTCAAAGGCCTTGGCCATTTCCGCAACCTTCTGGCCGATCCGGCCGAACCCGACAATCCCCAGTGTCTTCCCCCTCAAGTTTCTGCCGATCACAATCCTGTACATCTCGAACTCCTGTTATGATTATTTCCTGAGCAAGGATAATCCGCCGAAACCGCTGATGATGGCCATGTAAAAACCAAAATCATACCACCATCCGGTGTTGGCTGTCTCGTACACACGGATTCCATCCTGGAAGATGCCGATGATGAGTGAAATAGGAGCGATCCATCCATGCCAGATGCCCCAGAAAAACCCTGCAGGGTTCTCATCCGTGTGTCTACCGCCGCCAGGGATACAGCCGCTCAGCAAAACACACACAGTGATGATCAGCAAGACTCGGCAAGCTTTTGTTCCTTCGATCCGATTCAATGAAATCAACCTCCCTTATAATACGTTTAGGCATATCAACGGCCGCCGCCCAACGCCGGGTTTTCCATCTCCATGAAAATCACATCGTGAGCATTGCCGTCCGGATCGGTCCAAAAGCCCTTTTCGATCCGAGTTTCCCTAAACCCCAGTTTCTTGTACAAGTTGTAAGCCCGGACATTGTCCGCCAAAGTATCTATCTCGATCTTTTTCAGCTTGAACCGTTCAAACAGGTAATCAAGGAAAACGGTCATCGATTCCCAGCCGTAGCCTTTACCCTGGTAATCCAGTTCACAGATCTTGATCCCAACCCTGCACTTGCCCTGCTCCAGATCAAGCTCCCCGTAGGCCAGCTCGCCGATCGGCCTGTTGTTTTCCAGATCGACTATGACATACCTCCGGGAGTCCCTTTGTGGGTCAGGATCGTTGATTTCCCCGGCGAAACGCTGCTCCAGCTGTGCCACAGTCACACCCAAGCCTTTGCGGAAGCCGACTGATGCCATCAGATTTCCGTCATTCCACCACCTGACAAATGTGGGCACGTCCGCTGCCGTTATATTCCTGATGCCGACTCTGCGGCCTTGAGCGATCAGCGTGATAAACCCTCCCTTTCATTCGTCTAAAGAAAGGACTGCATCGGTTTGCTGCAGTCCTTTCGGATAGGCGAGATAAACTCTGGTAATCTGCCGCATCAAAACTTTTATTTGATATGCTCGGGAGCCAATGCCCGATCGTAGATTTTCAGCTCATCCAGCATGCCGATGAACGGCGGATCCCACCAGTTGACAGCCAAAGCGTAGACTCCGTCCCCCGCCGTGCTGAACACATCCGGGAATCCTGTGCCGGAATGCTTCTCAACGCCGTTCAGGTATAATTTGACGCTTCCACTGTCAACCGAAACGACCACATGCGTCCATTCGTTCAGCGGAATCGTTTCTCCTGTCAAGCCGTCGTACCAGCTGATATTGCCGGACCAGAGCATTGTATGGCCCGACGACCAGCTCGACGGCACGATGCTGATCCAGCTTGTGTCGCCGGCCCCTGCGAAGAAGGTGGTTGTGTGTGTGGTGAACACTTCGGGCTTAATCCACAAAGAAATGGTGTATGTGTATCCTTTGATCAGATTGCCCGGCAGCAGCACACCTTGGCTGCCGTCGAATCTGATGGCTTGGCCTTTGACTCCCTCACCGTAGCTGACAGAATAGTACTCTTCGCCTCTTTTGTCAGTTATCGAGCCAACACTGGGCCCGATCAGAGTGCCGATCAGTTCGCCCGCGGCGAAGTTACCGGTTGAATCCGCCAGATTCCCTTCAAAGGCGAAATGAGCCACCAAGCCGTTCTCAGCCGCTGCTTCACCCGACTCCACTTCATTTTGGGCGCAGCCAGACGCGCATACAACCAGCAGCGCCAGCAGCCAGATCACCAATACATGTCTCCGCATAGACACTCCTCCTTCTCGTTTCTCAACTGCCTGAACCAGTTTCAATACCCTATTTCTGCATATTTGTAAAAATCCCTACTGTCATGCGGCAACTTCCGCCTCTTCCGCCGCGCTTCGCCTGAAGCCGGCCTGGGATGCGTGGCAAAGCACTTTGCCGCCGCATAGATCAATAGGGACACATTTGAACAGAGGCGGTAGGCCATGGAGGAATGTATAACCAGGCTGCACTTGGACGGCAAGGAGTTAATCCTGATCGGCACAATCCACATGTCCAAACGCAGCGTCGAACAGGTGAAAGCCGTCATTGAGACCGAGCGCCCCGAGACCGTGTGTGTTGAGCTCGACGATCTGCGCAGTGTCGCTTTGGCAAAAGCCAGCACAGAGGCAGACGCCGTTCCTGCTGATGGGGAACTCCCGTTTCTCCTCCTCAACACCATCATCGCCACCTTGCAAAAGCGCCTTGCCCTGGATTGGGGCCTGCTGCCAGGCCAGGATCTGCTTCAGGCAGTCAAGTCCGCCAAGGCCATCGGCGCGCAGCTCATTCTTGCCGACTGCAACATTCAGGCTGCTTTTTGCCGCATTTGGGAGAGTATCAGCCTGATGGAAAAAACAAAGCTGTTGGCCCGCTTCCTCGGCCTGTTGACGGCTGGAATCGCGTTGTCCGAAACAGATATGGAGCATATGAAATCTCCGGACAACCTGGCGGCGATCCTAAACAAGTTCGGCGCAGAGTTTCCGGAGCTGAAAAGCATGCTTATCGACGAGCGAGACTATGTTTTGGCGCAGAATATAAAGAAAGCGCCCGGCAGCAAGGTGGTGGCGGTCATCGGTGCCGCCCATGTGCCGGGCATTGTCAAACATCTGCTTGATTATTGAGCGTGGGCTTCGGATCTTAACAGCATGTCTTGCACAGCGGCCTTGTCTTTGCTTTCGGCCACAGAATCCCTTACTACCAACTCCACTCCCACGATCACCTTGATCGGTTTGGCATCAGGCTCCTCAAGCAACTCCAGCAGCCTTTTCGCGGCCATTGTCCCCATTTCGCGCTTTTGAATCCTTACCGTTGTCAATTGGGGGATTGTATGCTGCGCCATTGTGATGTCGTCGAATCCGACGACAGAGATATCACTGGGGATTTCCAAATCTAGGTCGAAGACAGCACGCATGGCGCCAATAGCCAGCATGTCGTTGGCGGCGAAAATAGCAGTCGGTAAAAGACGGCAGTTTTTCAACATGGCCAGTGTGGCCCGGTATCCATCATCGGCATCAAATCTCGGCTTGCAAAAGGTAATGTATTCCTCGTTCTTCTTGATCCCGGCCCGGCGCAGTGCCTGTTTGTAACCTATGTAGCGCTCGTCCAGCGATGTATGGCTCAACGGCCCTCCCACAAAAGCGATCCGCCTGTGGCCGAGGCTGATTAAATAATCGACTGCGGCCCGCGCTCCGGTTGTGTTGTCATTCAGGACCATGTTCACGTTCTCGTCGTAGAGGTTGCTGTCCACCAAGACCAGCGGCAGTCTGTTCTTCTTAATCTGTTTCACCAACTGCTCGTCGATCTCGTAACCGGCCAGGATGATCCCTGCGAGTTTCTCATCGTTTATCAGTGTTTCAATCTTTTCCAGATCGCTGCTCAGATGCCCTGTCACCGTACGGAAAAACAGATTGTAATTCTTGGGGCTGACAATCTGCTCAATACCGGCGATCACTTGGCCGTAGAACGGATCATCGGTAAGGCTGCTCAACCGATTGTTGAACACGATAGCGATGTTTTTCCTTAGGTTATCCTTCCGCGCACTCTTAGGTGTCCGCGGTCAATGTAAATTCCTGCAAATACATGAAAATATTTTTGGTTGTTGCAGATATTTTCAGGGCATCTCTGAAGTTATTTCAGTAATATTGCATGGAATGTTCCACTGAACCCAAAAATAAAACCAAGTTTGACACAATGCGTGCAAACTTGGTCTGCAGGTTGCGCCGTGTTACACAGCTGTTTCTCTGGCGATCAGCTTAAATCTCGATAATCTGTCGAGAGACGAGGCCTCGTATTAATTCCAGTTTAGCTTTAGCCAGGCTCTCCTCTGGCTGCCTGATAGAGTAATAGACTTTGAGCTTCGGCTCAGTCCCCGACGGTCTGACAGCAATCCAGGAGCCGTCACGGAGAATGAACTTCAACACATCTGATTTGGGAAGATCCTGAATCCCCCGGCTGTAGTCGATCACTTCGGCAACATCAGGCAGAATGTCCTTGCCCTCTGTGCGCAGAAGTGCCATGATAGCGTCGATTTTGGCACTGCCGTTGATTCCTTCCAGCACAAACGAATCCAGGTGGTCCAAATAAAAGCCGTACTCCTGATACAGCTCATCAAGAGCGTCGGCCAATGTCTTTCCACGCTTCCGATGATAGGCCGCCATTTCACAGATCAGCATCGTCGCGACCACGGCGTCCTTGTCCCGCACATGGGTGCCCACCAGGTAACCATAGCTTTCCTCATACCCGGCCACAAACTCGTTGGTCCCGGACTGTTCGAACTCGGTCATTTTATCCCCGATGAATTTGAAACCGGTCAGGGTGTCTACCACATTGAGTCCATAGTCCAAGGCGATTTGAGCGCCGAGATCATTGGTGACAATCGTCTTAATCAGTGTGGACCTCGGCGAAAGATCCGCCTTTTTCTGCTCCAGGACAAACTTGACCAGAAGCGCCCCAATCTGATTTCCGGTTAGATGGACGTACTCCCGATTGTGTTTTACCGCCACACCAACTCGGTCACAGTCCGGATCAGTGCCGAGGACAATGTCGGCGCCAACAGCCTTGGCTTTGGCAATACCCAAAGCCAGCGCCTCCGTCTCCTCCGGATTGGGTGTGCGCACTGTGGAAAAACTCCCGTCGGGCTCCTGCTGTTCCTTCACGACAAATACACTGGTGAACCCGTCCCTGGCCAGAACAGAGGTCACAGGCTTCAAGCCGGTCCCATGGAGCGGTGTGTATACGATCTTGAGGCCCGCCTTTGCCTGCCCGTCCCCATACAGCGACTGGGCGTGGACGGCGTCCAGGTAAGCGTCGAGCACTTCTCTGCCCACACCATCCAATAAACCCCGCGCTCTAGCCCAATCTGCGTCGCTCACCGGAACAGCGGCGATGTCTTGAACTTGGTTCACGTACTCGATCACCTGGTCAGCCTCTCTGGGGACAAGCTGACAACCATGCTGGTTGTAGACTTTGTAACCGTTGTACTCCTTGGGATTGTGGCTGGCGGTGATCACCACTCCGGCAATGCACTTGAGATGGCGGACGGCGAAAGACAAAACCGGCGTAGGCTGAAGCTCGTCAAACAAAAATGTTTTGATCCCGCAGGCGCAAAACACCTTGGCTGCTTCTTCGGCGAACGTCTGCGAGTTGTGCCTTGAGTCGTAGGCGATGGCAATGCCTCTCGCTTTCCCTTCACCGCCGAAATTGTCCAGGATATAGTTGGCCAAACCAAAAGAGGCCTTGCGGATTGTGTAGATATTCACCCGGTTGGTCCCGGCCCCCATGATGCCCCTGAGCCCTCCGGTGCCGAATTCCAGATCCTTGTAGAACCGGTCTTCAATCTCGGCGGGCTCGCCGGCGGCGGCCAGTTCGGCCTTGGTTTGGCTGTCGATGAATGGCGCGTTCAACCATTGATTGTACTTTTGCAAATAGTCGTCCATATCCATCGCTCCGTCATGATTTGATGCCTTTACCATTGTAGTGCTCCGGGCTCTTTTTTGCAAGTGTTTTTGGCAGCGGTGCAGCAAACTGGATCGGTTGGTTGAAAGCTGGATGAATGATGGTGATCTGCCGGCAGTGCAGGGCCAGAGGCTGGTTTTCGCCATATCCGTAGAGGGGATCCCCCACCACCGGGTGCCCAATTTGGGACAGGTGGATTCTGATCTGGTGTGTCCTGCCTGTGTGCAGCCGCACTTGTAGAGTAGTGACATCTTCACCTGTCTCAAGTGGGGTGTATTCGGTCGCTGCCGGTTTGCCTTTGACTGGGGATGTAATCACTCCCCTGTCCGTGATTCTACCGTGGACCTGCACCCAGTAGATTTTTTCCGCTTCCGGCCAGGTTTTGGTCAGCTGATCCTGCACCTGTGCCGATTTAGCAAAGATCACCACCCCCGATGCGTCTTTGTCCAGGCGGTGGACCGGCCGAGGTGTGATTGTTCTCCCATGCTGTTGGAAATAATAGGCTGCTCCTTCCACCAAACTGACATACCCGCCGGGGCGCACGTTGTGCACGGCCACACCGGCGGGCTTGTTGACCACCAGAAGATATTCATCCTCGTAAATGACATCCAGACTCAGAGGCCTGGCCGGAACCTTCACCTGCTCCGCCTCGGGCAGCAGCACCTCCAAAACCTGTCCCACCTTAACCTTCACCAGAGAATGGACCGGTTTTCCATCCAGGCGAATCCCACGGGTGCGGACAACCTTCTGCCGCTGCCGGGCAGAAAGGCGCAGCTCATCTTTGAGAACAGCGGCAACCGTCCAGCCCGCCAGCTCCGGTGGAATTGTCACTTTAGCCAAGGTTTTTTTCTTCTCCACGGCAAATCCTCATCATCGCGGCCGCTCAGTGTGTTCGCCGATTATCGGCCTCAGCTTCCGCGCCAGCGCTTCGCCCATCATGATGTGGCCGGCGTCTGAAGGGTGAAGCAGGTCGACAGTCAACTCCAGGTTGTGATCGATCATATTTCTGCACCTCTATTCTTGGTCTTTCAAGGAAACCACCGGTATGGTGTAGAATTAGGAAAACAGCAGTCCATAGGAGGCTTCAAACATGCAGCGTAAAGTAATTCTCTTAAGCTTGGCCGTTATCCTTTGCCTGTCCGCCTCAGGAAACGCCAAAACCAATGTCGACATTGTCTGGGATATGCAAAACACCTTCAACGAACTCTTCGCCGAATTCAATGCTGAACTGAGCTCCAACTTCGCCCTGGAGCTGGGTGTGAGCACCGAAGGGCATATGGAAAGCGGCGCCGGCCAGACTTTTGCCGTCAGCAAGCTGGGCTTGAGCTACCAAAACAGCTGGCTGAAGGTTTTTGCCGGGGCACTGCCGCCGCAGTTCAACCGCGCCGCAGGCATCGAGGTTCATGAAGTCCTCCTGCCGGATTCGAGCCCATCCGTACCTATCCTCGGTTATACATTGGAATTTGGCCCGGTGACTTATACAAAACTACAGGGAGACATCAGCCGCAAAGTGGGGTTCAGGCGGCTGGGCGTCCACTACCTCCGCTGGGAGCCCCTTCCATACCTGGCCTTGGGCTTTGGCGAAGCGGTTGTCTTCTCCCAGCCCTTCCCCGGCGATATTTATTATTACACCGTGCCTATTCTCCCGTACTACCTGGCCAAATACTTGCCAGGTATCAACACCTCCATTGACAATACGATCTTTTACGGTGACGGCAGGCTTACCCTGCCCCGGCTGGCGCTCTACGGCGCTCTGCTGATCAACGAGTTCCCCATGGGCCCCACCGAAACCAATCCAAAGCTGTATGCCATCACCCTCGGGCTGACATCGGGGAAACTTATTGGCGGATGGGATTTGTCGCTGGAGTTCAGCCGCGTCTCTGATCAGGCGTATTCCAACGCAAGGCCGGAAAATCTTTTTACCTACGACGACGAGTCTCTAGGGCACCGTTTGGGGGACGATCTCACCGCCTGCGACATCTGGCTTTCCGGTTATCTACCAAAACTGGACGCTGAGGCGAAATTCGGAGTGTATTATCAAAAACTGGGCAACACAGATGTTGCCCCTTGGATCGGCGCGCAAGACCCAGTTCCACCTGAAAAAACCTACGGCATTAAGCTAGGCCTGGTCAAGCCGTTCGAAAAGCTTCAGCTATCCTTCGATCTTGAGCTCGGCTATCAGACCAACGAAGATCATGTCCTCGATCAAGCCGGATACCACAGCCGGGCGGTGATTAAAGGCTCCTGGCGGCTGCCGTGAGGGTCACAGCCTGACAGCATGAATATAGTCATCCATTGAATTTTTTCCGGCCAGTTCATCTTCCATGTTCAACACCAGCATGTTCCAGTTGATGAAGCCGCTGTTCATCACCGGGGCGCCGGTTTCGGGGATGTAGTATTCATGCAGGGTCCCGCTTTGCTCCAAATCGGATCCTAAAAGCATGACTGTCTTCTCATACAACAGGCGAGCGTCGTCGATGTACCCGTAATTCAACAGCCCGCGGAAAACCACGTAGTTGACGATTACCCAGATCGGCCCCAGCCAGTTGGATGGATTGATGGTGGCCGACACGTTGTACATCTTTTCATCCTTGGACAAAGAACGGATGCCGTAAGGGCTGTTGAAGGTCCCTTCATCCCGGATGTGGCCCACAATATGACGAGCCTGTTCCTCACTGGCAAAACCGGCCCACAGAGGGATAAACCCCGTCCATGCCCGGATTTTTATGGGAAGTGTTTTCCAAAACACACCCAACCCCTCATGGAACCAGTCATATCTTCTGGTCTTAACATCCACATCCACCGAGTAGAAAAACTTGTCCCGGGTGTCCCAGCATTCAGCCTGAATACTGCTGATCAGTTCATGGGCCTTGGCCAGATAATGCTCAGAGCGGGCGTCAAGCCCAATCCGGCGCAGCAGGTGTGCCATTGCCTGAAACTCACTCACCAGAAAGCTGTTTAAAAAGATATTTGCGGTGGAGAACCGCGGCCTGCCGAAGGTTGCCGGGTCGTTGTCCACGCCGATCATCACATCGTCGGCCCACACGTACAGCCCACAGTTCCCGTTGAAGTAAAAGCGATCATAACAGGCGAAATAGCGCTCAAGGTTGTCCACATATGGGCGGTACCACTCATAATCATCGCAAAATCCGCTGATCAAGGCCATCTGGTGGCACAAAAAAGGCTTCATCATGTTGAGAACCGCGCCTTCCTTGTGCTTCATGACCAAATAGGGCTCGGACAGTTCCGATTCCTCGATCATCATGGGAATATACCCGTCTTCCAACTGGTGATCGAAGAAGTTGTGGATGTTGCCCTTGGCATGGGTGACCGCCAAATCTCTAAACTCCCGGTCGCCAGTGGAATTTGCCAGGGAGAACAAAGCATAGACAGCCCAGAATGAATCCCAATCCCACAGATTGCCGTCGTATACCGAGCCGGGATCGACAAAAGGGTATTTAAGGCAAGAATTCGGCTGTTTCAGCACCGTCCTTGCGTTGGCCTTAAAATACTCATGCAAAAGTCCACTGTATTTATCAAGCTTCACCGCTCTTCCCCCAGCTCAAGGCCTGCGCAGCACCAAGACCCAGTCGTTTTGCCCAATCGGCTTCACAGGAGGCTTGAATTCCCGAATTCCCCGGCACTGCACTTCGTTCAGATAGCTGTAAACCCCGCTTGCCGGATCGAACCAAAAAGCGCTGGCGGCGTCACCAAGGTTGTCCTTGAGCAGATCAAGCCTCAGCCGGAATGGTGCGCCCAGATAAGTGTAAAAGTAGGCGAAACCGTCACCGGCAAAGGCTGCGATCCGCTTGTACTGCGGCTGCTGCCCGTCGGCCAACAGGTCGTCGTTGGGTCTGCCGGTGGTAAAGTCCACCGCAGTCATCAGCCGGTACAGATGCCCCATCTGGCCGCTGCCTGGATCATGGATGGCCTGATGCCAGAATGATTTGGCTCCATAACCTCCTCCCGAATCTCCTTCCCGGTACATCTGCATCACGGCGTTGTGGCCGTACGTGTGCCCGCAGGCTCCGGCAAAGACTGACCAATAGGCATAGCGGCGCACATCGTGATCCTGCCAATATGGTTGGGAAGGGTCGTGCAGCCCCTGCGGGATCTGCTCGTAGGATGGCTCCCCGTCCAATGTAGGCCTTAACGGGGGNNCGGCCAAACTCCATGAAAAAGTCATAGGCTGCATCTCCGCGGACATCGCCGCCCAACAGCCAAATCACATTTTTGCGCTTGCCGTAGCGCTCGGCCAAAAAGGAACTGTAGGCATCCACATTCTCAAGGTTGAGCTCACCTTTTTTCGTCCAAGAACCCCATGAAGGCAAAAGAGCCATGTAGATCCCCAGCGCCTCGGCGGCAGCCACAGCCCAGTCAACCCGGGCCCAGTAGACACTGTCCTTGTTCGGCTTGGCAAAGTCATGATCGATAAACCGATCCAAACTCGGCGCCCTGGTGTGGACCAGGGTGGCCTGAATCACATTGAAGTGCTTGTGTCTGCGGTTTTGCAGGTAAACCTGGATTTCCGCCTCCGACAGCTTCTCAAACAACAGCCAGGCTGTGTCGCCCAGCCAAAAAAAAGGTTTGTCGCCGTGCGTCAGGTACCGCCGGTTGCCCGCAACCTGAAGCCTGCCATAGTCCCAAGGTTTCATCGTCCAATCCTCCATTTTAGTTCTGCATATTGAACTTATTTCTACACTTGTCCGGCATGACCTGCATCAGCAGGCCGCTCTTCCATTCCGGTCTCCGCCGCCTAACCTGAAACCGCCCCTGCCCTTTCTGGGTAGTTTTTCCCGCCGGCTTGGCCGTCAATGCGAAAAGCCAGCCGGGCTGCGGCCGGCTGGCTCATTGAAGCTCTGTCACATATATGCCACCACATGGAGGTTGAGCATGAACAACCCCAGCGAAGAGAAGGCGATCACAAGTGGGATGAGTATGGTGTCGAGGCCGTGGATCGCCATCGCTTCCAGAAACGAGCTTAATAGAGCAAGGAAAGCAGCGGTGGCCAATGTCAGGCCGATGGGGATCTCGGTAAACAGGACCAGCAGCGTGAAAATCCCAATAAAGGCGAACCCGGCCATGGCCAAGCTGCCCTCAATGGTCTTGCGGCGGTCAAAAAGTTTGAGCCTAAGCTTCGTCCTGCCGAAATACTTGCCGATTAGAGCCGCCGAGGCATCCCCAAGCCCAAGGGCGGTGACTCCCACTGCGATGTGGATCTTGTACTCCTCGCCCAACAGGCCCCAAATGAGGCTGATCAACACCACTAACCCCAAAGCGAACAGCCCAGCCTGGTAGAGTACCTCACCGATGGTCCCGCCTCGTTGAATCGAGATGCGGCGTATAGGCGGAGGCAGGCGCATAAATAAAGGGACCACGGTGAAAACCGTCAGGAAAAACAGGCCGACAGCCGCCAAAGCTCCGTACCAATGTTCAAAGTAGGCCAGCAAAATGAAAACCGAGCCGCAGGCCATCAGATGATAGGCTTTGCGGATCACCTCTTTCGGCACCTGAATCAACCAGCTGATCAACGCAAGGGAGCCGGCCCCGGTGACAAAATACACGAAAAACATAATCACACCTATCCAGTCAAGCCTGCTCATCCTGCCCCTCCTCAGCTTACTTTGCTCAAGCCCCAGAACGGGCCCGCGCATTAATATCATTTGACTCTTTTAGTCTTTTTCCTCTAATCCTCACTCGCGCCCTGTGAGATAACCACCCCATCTTGCAGATAAGCAAGAACATCATTCACCCAGTTGCATACCTTGATATTGAAAACATAAGTGAGGAGGTGAGAATCTAATGCCATTCACATTCCAAGCCCTCAACGAAGACAACACTGTCGGTATCGCGCAAATCTCCATCACCATAGATCCGACTGCGGCAATCTTCACCGAGACTGGCTGGTCCGGCGGCGACTCAGCCACAGAAAGAATCAATATATCCAACGATGATCCTGATGTGGACGTCAACTACTTCGTCTCCGCCGACTGGTACGCCTCTTTGGGCGGAACCCCGCAGGATGCCCGCCTGTTGGCGGAAAGGCTGGAGATGGAAGTGACCGCGGATCCAGACGGTACACCGGAACAGCTCTACACCGGCGCTCTGGCTGGGCTGATCCAGCAGCCTCCAGCAGGCAGGCCCTTGGCGGCAGGAACCAACGAAGACGTGGAGTTCGTCCTCTCGCTGCCTGACGCCAACGCCACCGATCTGATCCAGGGCATGAGCATCGAATTTGACATTGTCTTTGTAGCGGTCGAAGCCTAGTGTTGACGATCGGCAGCTGCTCTGGCAGGCGGCTGCCGATTCATCCCATTAAACCATACCATCTCGAAGGGAGTTGATGCCAGTGTTTACCGCCCTGCAGGCAAACCAGGGCAATTATGTGCAGATCGGCCAGATCACCCCGCCGTTTCCCTCGGCCTTAATGCTGTTTCTGCTTTTGTGGTTCTTTATCATCCTACTGCTGATATATGTGGTGAGACAATGCAGCTGACAAAAGGAGGAGAGCCAAATGGCAAGAATTCAATGCCCCACCTGCGGCCGCAGCGAAATCATTGATTTAAACGGACGCTATCTGGTGGAGTGCGATCAGTGCGGCACCGTTTTCTTTACGGCTATTGCCGGGAACAGGCCGGTCAAACAGGCTGCCGCAGTATGCCCCGAGTGCGGCAAAAGTGAATTGGTGTCCTTAAGCGGCAGTGTAAAGGTTAGAATCCAAT
The DNA here is from genome assembly GCA_900019385.1 of uncultured Clostridia bacterium. Classification (GTDB taxonomy): domain Bacteria; phylum Bacillota; class Limnochordia; order Darwinibacteriales; family DTU012; genus DTU012. Next base: position 68,237 of record FIZJ01000007.1, on the reverse strand, counting down.
GCGACCAATGCGGCCACCAATTCATTTTTGAAGGTGGTCACGATTCCTGACCACCTTCATGTTCCCAAGCCGTACAACTTGACAGGGCAATCGCCGCTGGTGTAAAATATAAGATGCTCAAGCCCCTGTAGTTCAGTGACAGAACAGTTGCCTCGTAAGCAACAAGCGTAGGTTTGATTCCTACCAGGGGCTCCATTTTTTTATCTGGACAAACTGGCATACACGCTTCCGGTATGCAGGTCAATCAGATCGACTTGATCAGCCGTAATCACCGCCACACCGGCGACAGGCCGATCCCCTTTCGGCAGAGAACAGCTGCCCGGGTTGAGGAAGATCAACCCATCCCGCTTTTCCAGCACGGGTATATGGGTATGCCCGCTGATCCAGATGTCGATCTGGAACCGCCGGCCGAGTTCGAGCGCTTGGTCAGGGCTGTAATGATGCCCATGGGTCGCCAGAATGCGCCCCACCGGTTGATCAGTGATCAGAAACGGCGCCTGTAAAGGTATGTTCAGCAGCATTTGATCCACTTCACTGTCACAGTTGCCTTTGACAATCAACACCGGAATCGGGCAGCTGTTTATTTCACCCGCCAGATCCTCCGGCGCATACCCTTCCGGAAGCGGGTTGCGGGGCCCGTGATAAAGCACGTCACCCGTGTGGATCAGCAGATCGGCATCACGCAAAGGCCCCTGCAGGGCCTTTTTCCATATAGCCAGACTCCCGTGAGTGTCGCTGATTACCCCTACCTTCATGAGTGTTGACTCCTTTCCTGTGTGACAATCCTGTAAACCTGGCCCTTCGCCGTGGCAAAGGCGTAAACCTCTCCTTCCGCCCGCACCGGTACTTGGCTGCCGCTGCCGTCATAGACCTTGAGCGGAGCTTGAGAGCGGACACGGCACTCAGCACCGAGCCTTGAGAGAATTAGAGCCTCCACAAGCCCACCTTCAGCCCAAGCCACATCCACGGTGAACCCACCGGGAACACAGATCCCCTTGATGCGTCCTTGAGGCCACGCTTCAGGCAGCGCCGGCAAAAACTCGATCCAACCCAGGTGGCTTTGCACCAGCATTTCCATAATCCCCGAGATTGCCCCGAAATTGCCGTCGATCTGGAACGGCGGATGGGCGTCAAACATATTTGGATAGGTACCTTCCCGAATCAGAGTCGTCAGAAGCCTATAGGCGCGGCTGCCGTCTTTGAGGCGGGCCCATAGGTTGATTTTCCACGCCATGCTCCACCCGGTCCCCTTGTCACCCCGGAACTCCAGCGATTTTTTCGCCGCTTCACTAAAGCGCTGGTCAAGGTCGGGGCTGATTTCGTTCCCGGGATACAGGGCGTAAAGATGTGACACATGGCGGTGCTTATTGTTTGGGTCGTCTTTGTCTTCCAGCCATTCCTGCAGCTGGCCGTATTGGCCGATCTGATTGGGGGCCAGCTTCTCCACAATCTCCTGCCACCGGCTGCGGAGATCAGCGTCGCAGTCCAGGATCACACTTGCTTCAATGCAATTGCGCATCAGTTCCCTGATAATCTGGTGATCCATGGTTGGCCCGGCAACCAACCCGCCCTGTTCCGGCGAGTTGGAAGGCGTGCTGATCAGCCACCCTGTCTTTTCGTCTTCCACCAGGAAATCGACGAAAAACAGAGCCGCGTCCCTCATGATAGGATAGTATTCGGCTAGGAAAACCCGGTCCTGGTGGTAAAGGTAATGCTGCCAGATATGGCTGCAGAGCCAGGCTCCTCCCGTCGGCCAGATGCCGTGGTCGGAGTGGTTGATCGGCGCCGCCCCGCCCCAAATATCTGTGTTGTGGTGCAGCACCCAGCCGCGGCAGTTGTAATGCTCTTTGGCCACGGACGCGCCTGTCTGGTGCAGCACCTTTAAAAGGTCGAACAAGGGCTGGTGACAGGGAGCAAGATTCGCCGCTTCCGCCGGCCAGTAGTTCATCTCCAGATTGATGTTGCAGGTATATTTGCTGCCCCACGGGGGGTTTAGCTGATCATTCCAGATTCCCTGCAGATTCAGGGGCAGCCCTCCCGGGCGGGATCCGGAAATCATCAGATAGCGGCCGAACTGAAAGTACAGCGTGACAAGATGTGGATCCCTAACCGGGTCGAAATTGGCGATGCGTCGGTCGGTTGGCTGATCAAGGGATGTGGCGCCGAGTTCGAACGACACTTTCCTGAACAACTTCTGGTAATCTTCGATGTGCGCCGCTTTTATTTGGTTGTAATCAACACCATGCAGGCCTTCCAGATACGCTGCACAGCGGCCTGCCGGATCGGCGCTGATATCCCGGTAGCTGACAAAACTGCTGGCCCCGACCAACAGGACAGCGGCTGAATCGGCAGCTCTGACCTCAATCCGAGGCTGCCCGGAGTCAGATACAGCCGTCACTGTCCCGCCCACGGCCTTGACAACCACCTGAGCTTGAAAACGAATCCCGTCAGGCTGTACCCTTCCCTTCAGCACCAGCCCTTCCCCATCGGCGGTTGCTTCCACTTCTTCGTGGGCACTGCCCAAGGCCGCTGAAAAACTGATCATGCCCGGTTTGTCGGCGCTTAAATGCACAGCGATAGCCTGGTGGGGGTGGCTTGCCAGGTATTCCCGATGGTATTGGACACCTTGATAGGAGAAGTCGACTGTGGCCAGTGCTTGATCCAGGTCCAGGGCCCGGCGGTATGATTCGACTTCTGCCGGATCAACAGCCCCAAAGTCCAGATACAAGTCGCAAAACGGCTGATACTCCTTCTGGCGGAGAGGATCGCTCATGAACTTATCCATGGCCAGTTCCTCCGCTTCTTTCTGCCTGCCTTCCGCAATCAGTTTTCGTATAGTGTCCAGATACAAATAAGCCCCTTTGCGGGCATAATCGTGGGGCTTTCCAGTCCAGATGGTTTCTTCATTCACCTGCAGATGTTCCGTCTTAGGTTCGCCGAAAATCATGGCTCCCAGACGGCCGTTGCCGATGGGCAGCGCTTCCACCCACTTCTCCGCCGGCTTCTCATACCACAAGGTCAATGCGTGTTCCAACTTGATCCTCCTTTACTTCCTGGCGATTAATCTGCCAACCGCCTCTTTCCATCCACCAAGCATCCGGTCCCTCTCTTCCAGGGACATCCGGGGGTGGTAGATTCGGGGATCGGCCTGAAGGCTGCTTAACTCCGCAAGCGTCCAGACGCCGAGGCCCAAGCCGCCCATGTAACTTGCACCCAGCGCCGACAGCTCTCTATAAGGCAGTGTCGCCACCGGCAGCTGCAGAATATCCGCCTGGAACTGCATCAGAAAACTGTTCCGGCTGGCGCCGCCATCGGCCTTGACATACTGGAGAGAACTGTCCTGCTGCATGCAGGCCAGGACATCATAAATCTGGTAGGCGATGCTCTCCAGCCCGGCCCGAACAATGTGGGCTTTGGTAGTGTTGAAGGTTAGGCCGAAAACCGCTGCCTGGACGTCGCTGTTCCAATAAGGCGCCCCTAATCCGACAAAAGCCGGGACCAGGTAGACTCCGCCGTTGTCCTCCACCGAGCGGGCTAGAGTGTCAGAACTTTCGGCGTCGTCAATCAGCCCCAGCGTATTGACTATCCATTCGATCGTTTTTCCGGAACAGTGGACATTGCCCTCGAATATGTAGTCCACCACACCGTCGATTCCCCAGGCAAGCGATGTGACAATACCGTCCGGCGGCAGTTGGCACTGCTTCCCGATATTCAGGACAATCGACGAACCGGTGCCGTATGTGACTTTCGCCATACCGCTTTCAACGCACCCCTGCCCGAAAAGGGCAGCCTGCGAATCGCCTATTACCCCGCATATGGGAATCGGCCGCGGCAGAATTCCGGCGAGATCCGTGGACCCGAACTTGGCGTTGGAAGAACGGACTTCCGGCGCCAGGTTTACGGGGATCTTGAACAAGTCAAACAGATATGGATCCCATTTCAGTTCCCGGATATTGTACAGCATGGTGCGGGAGGCATTGGAATAATCCGTGGCATGCACTGCTCCATTGGTCAGTTTCCAGATCAGCCAGGAGTCGATGGTGCCGAACAGCAGCTGATCAAGCCTGTCAGCCGCACCTTCCGAGTGCTCCAGGATCCACTGGATCTTACTTGCGGAAAAATACGGGTCGATCACTAAACCGGTGCGCCGCCGCACTTCGCCTTCACAGCCTGAATCCTTGAGGGCTGCGCAGATCTGTCCGCCCCGCGTGCACTGCCAGACAACGGCGTTGTACACCGGTTTACCGGTGGATTTGTCCCATAGCACTACTGTCTCCCGCTGGTTGGTTATGCTCACGCCCAGGATGGAAGCGGGATCGACACAATTGTCGCGAATCAGCTGCTCCGCCACTGCCAGCACGCTGGCATATATCTCTTCCGGATCATGCTCCACCCACCCCGGCTGGGGGTAGATTTGGCGGTGGGGCTGCCAATGCTTGGCGGCGATTTGCCCCTGCCCGTTCACCAACAGGCCTTTTGTTCCGGATGTGCTCTGATCAATGGTAAGTATATACTGCTCCACCGGCACATCACTCCTGTCTTCTGCGTTAAAGCTTCATCACACTGTGCCGTTTCACCAAATCAACATTGACGGCTATCTTCTGAGTGGTCCTGCAGTTGTTGATCTTTTCCACCAGCCGCTTCACCGCGGCGGCACCCAACTGCTGCTTGTTGACGTGAATGGTCGTCAGCTTCGGATCCGAGATCTCACAATACGGCATGTCGTCGAAACCGACAATGGACACATCCTGAGGGATGCGGATGCCGAACTCCTTGAGGGCACTCATGGCCCCGAAAGCGATGATGTCATTGTCGGCGAAGAACGCTGTGGGCAGCTGGTAGCCGCCTTTGGCCAGTATCTCCTTCATATCCCGGTAAGAACCGTCCAGGGTAGGTTCCAGCTGGAACCACAGGTTCCGGTCCACTTCCAGGTTGTGGTTCCGCAGCGCCTGGGTAAAGCCCTGCTCCCGTTCGCCAAAATTGTTGATAAACACTGAACTCTGGAGATAACCGATTTTCTTGTGCCCTTCGTCGATCAAATGCTTTACAGCCACATATGCGCCTTGAATGTTGTTGATTAAAACAAAATCCTGATTTTCATACGGAAAACATGAATCCAGGAAAACCACCGGCTGTTTCAAATCGGTGAACAGGGCAAAATCTTCATCCAGCATTTCCGTGGCCAGAATCACGTAGCCCATAACCCCGTCCTGCTCGATTTCGGCGATCTGATTGAGATAGTCTCCCTCGTCTTTGGTGATGTGGGTCATCAGCATTTCCAGCTTTGCGGCCCGGCACTGCTGATGCAGCCCTTCGATCAAATAGGCGAAAAAAGGTGTATCGGCCACTACCAGCCCACTCCGCTTGTAGATGATGATCCGGATTGCCGAATGCTTGCTCCGCTCCCGGGTTTTCTTGTACCCCAGTTCTTGGGCGATGCTCTTGATCCGGTTCCTGGTGCTTTCGCTGACACCCGGTTTGTTGTTCAGGGCGTTGGAGACGGTGGCCGGCGATACATTGGCCAATTTTGCTATTTCTTGCACGCTCACTTTTCTCTTCATTAGATCAACCTCAGTTCAACCACTGGTTTTGTATATAGTTTACCAATTTACTAAAATTTCGTCAACATGTTTAGTAAAATCCACGGCCCGAACAGGCCTGAAACAGCAGAGCTAAATCAATCAAGCTGATGTATCAAAGCCAACAGCAGCCGATCCAGCGGTGGATTGAACCCTAATCTGCCTGCAAGAGGCAGGCTGCATACGGTAAGCCTTCCGGCTCCCGTCCGCAGCGTCCCTACGATAGGCAGCCTGGGTTTGCCGCCCAAGCCAGGCTCCTGTTTCTTGTGGTAAGTGAAGACCAACGGCGCCAGCCCTTCGCCGATGATGTGGCTGTCGGCGGTGAAGTCGATCATGTCCTTCTCGGCGCTGTACCAATAGGAAAAGTCATCGGCTGCGAACGGCCGCATCACTTCCGCCTCTGTGTCGGCGGCGGCAAAATACACCGGAGTCATCGCCTTTGATGTGAAAACCTGCCCCAAAAGCTCAAACTTCAGCGGCTGGTCGTTCTCCCGGACCACAAGCACATGGGCGCCGCGGCCGATCGCTTCGGACAGCCGCTCTTGATTCACCCCCAGTTCCTCGCCTGCAGACACTACGATCACATCGGCGTCGTCACCTTCACCAAAAAACGCCGCGTCCTGATTAAGGCTCAGGAGCAGCCGTCGGGCACCCTCCCCCAGATACGCGGTTTTCCTTCCACCGGTGCCTTTTCCATTGGCATGCCGGTTAAAAACCGTCAAGGTCATGCGCTCCTGGTTGATTATCTTGCCGGTGCCGTCAAAGAGGGCCGCGTCCAGGTAAAGGCAGCTCCGGTCAGGCAGATCAGGAACCTCGAACCGGACCGAGCCGCTGTAGGCCGCTGTCACAGGCGCAATATCACACTCTTGGGCAAACGACTGGTAATCAGTGCGGGTATCCCGCACAGTGACGGTTATCCTCCCGCGCCCCGCCTCCGGTGTGTCATTCAAGACCCATACTTCAGCCTCAATTGTCTCGCCGCTGTACACCCGCAGCCGATCGGTCCTGAGATTGACCCTTACCGGCGCCAGGCTTTCCCTGTAAGCGAAGTAGGCAGGCTTCGGCACCCGGTCCACTCCCACCAAAGCTTTCATCCAACCTGCCGGCCAAGCATCGATCAAAAGATGAATGGCGGTGGCAATCAGCAGATCGCTCCGTCTGCGGAAGGCGTCGGTCATTAGCTTGGCAGCCAAGGCTTGATGCTTTTGGCTCGCGGCAATCCAATCCTTGATGCGGTTCTGCTCCGGAAACCAGTCGCCGTGCATCAGGTATGTCTGGGCTTTGACGATCCGATCCGGGTGCCACGGATGATTCTCGCTTTCCGGCAGCCACTCCCGGGGATAGTGCTTGGCCATCACTTCATAGTTGTCCAGCCCTTCAGTCCCATATTCACCGCAGGCCACCTTCCAACCCCGTTTCACCGCCGGCAGGTACCCTTTGTGGAGCTTGCCCAAGGGTACGGCGTGGTTGGTGTACCACATGCAGTAGCAGTGGAAATCAGGCAGGCCTTCCAAGGTCGGTGGATCATAGTCCCCTTCCACGTTTTTCACAACCCTATCCGGGTTTTCCAAAGCAACCGCTTTGCGGGCGGCCTGGAAGAAGTATTCCAGCTCCTGCCGGAACAAGTGCCGGTGAGCCTTTTCCCGGTAGCGGCGGTTGTACTTGTGCTTGGGGTTGGGGTGCGTGCGGATGGCGACGGGTTCGTTGATAAAAGTGACCATGATCGATGAAGGGTGGCTGCGGATCAGCCGCTCCATTTCCCCAACCTGCCTGATGGCCTCGTAAAACTGACTGCGCCGGAGTGTGCCGAACAACGGCAGGTCACACTGGTGCATCATGCCCAGCATGTCGCAGTAATCGTAAATCTCTTCCTGAACCGGGCGCTGGGTGATGCGGAAATAGTTCAGATGCGCCAGTTTGGCGATGAGGATGTCATCGATCAGCTGATCGAAATCGCCGCGGATCACACACTGCTGCAGATGGCCCATTTCGTTGGCGCCTCTGAGGATAACCGGGCGGTTGTTCAAGTAAAGCGTCCCTTTTGGCGAACCGGTCTCATCCATGTGGAACTTGCGCATGCCGAAATTCCGGTCCCGCACATCCAAAAGCCGCCCGTCTTTGCTGACCTTGATTCGGGCAGTGTACAGCCATGGGCTCTCCGGTTCCCAAAGCCGGAAGTCATTGAAGGGAAAACGGTAGCGGTAATAGTTCACGCCCGGGCCGGCATACGGCACGGCGATAGTCTCGGCGAGTTTCACCGGCTCGGGGAAATTGCGGGGATATACTTCCAAATCAATGACGAAATCCTGCTCCAGCCGGCCGCTGCTGCTGAAAATATCGATCCAGGCCTCGATGGTGCCGCTGTCAATGTCGGGGCGGATGAAGACATCATGGACAAACAACCCTGAGCGCTCCTCCAGGTAAACCTGGTTGTAGATTCCCGCCCCCGGCGGGCAGTGGTGCCAGCCCACCTCAGGATCATCCCAGCCGGGGCCGGTGGCGGCATAGATTTTGTCTCCGTCCAGAATCGGCATCTCCTGGACACCCAACGTGGGATAATCGTTCTTGACTTCCACCACCAGCACATTGTGCTCCCGGATTGTATCGGTGACGTCAAATTCGAAGGGGGCGAAGAAACCCTCATGCGAACCGATCCATTTGTTGTTCAGGTAGACATTGGCGATATAGTCCACACCTTTAAAGACAATGTAAACCCTTCTGCCTTCTGTTCTAGTGAAAGTGAATTCGGTGCGGTAATAGCCGGTCCATCTCCCGTCCACCCCAGCCGGGCCGCGGTAATCGGGAATCACTACCTGTTCCCAACTGCCGCGCCCTTCCAGGACAAAGGCGAAGTTGGTGTCGTCTTCAGTATGATACCGGAACTGAAATCGCTCAAGGGGCAGCCTGTGCCTTTGCAAGGGGGGATCGGGCACATGATTCTGCAAAAACGGAGTGTATTTCGCTCTTAATGCCGCAAGCTCCGCCTTAAACAGCCGCAGCTTTTCCCCATAGGGCAGTTCTCGGACTGGATCGGCCTTCAGGGCTGCCGCCGGAAGATAATGCTTTTCAAGCGGTATGGGCGTAATTTCCACCAACTGCTCGTTTTGGGCCGGGTGCTCTGTCAGGCCGATTTCCGCAAACAAATCGCGACCGGTCACGCTAATTTCCCCTTCCATGGATCCTGACTCCATTCCTATAGACATTGTACCCTTCCTCAAGCTCCGCCGCCCTGGGGTCCAGGCAGCCCTGGGCCTTGAAGGTGATGCGGTAGGTGTCACTGCCGATTCGGACTCGATCCAGGATGAAATACTCCAGGCCCACATCGATCGGATCAAAACTGATGCCGTTTTCGGCAAAGGTGATCCCGGCGACATGCGACATGATCAAGTCGATATAAAATGAATGGTTGTAATCCGGCTCGTCGCTGATCGGTTCTCCCGTTTCACCGTGGTAATGCTCCACCAGGTAAGGTTTGGCCAGGTCCCGATCCCGGAAATGCTGCAGCGAATACTCCCGGAGGTAATAGGCAAATTCTTTGTCAAAGCAGTGGCCGTTGCGCTTGCTCTCTATGCCGATAGCGTCGATGGCCACTCCGGTTGTATACGGCCAGGACGGCCCGCACCAGACACAGCCGTTCCGGCCTTTGATCAACCGGCCCATCCAGCCCCCTTCCGGACGGTAAGCCCTGCAGTCCCGAGCCACCGACGGGAAGGGGCAGGCTGTATGGAAATAGGCTGGATCGAACAGCTTTCTCAAGCCGCCCAGGTGCTCTTTCCCAGTGATCGCCGCCCAGTGGGGGTAGACTCCGACAATATTCTTGACCATGGCTTTGGCGTCGGTCTCATGGTGGAGGTCATAGAAAAACTCGGTTTCCGGATCCCACATCTTGTTGAGGATATCCTGTTTGATCTCCTCCGCTTCCTGCTCATACATGGCATAGTCCGGATCCCCCACCGCCCGGCACAGCCGTGCCAGGCCCAAGACGTTCTTAAAGTGGTATACGGAGCGGTCGACTCTTTTCAGCGGCGTGTATCCGGCAGGATCCTTCGGGTTGTCGGGAAAGCCGTGGAAATACCAGTAGCTCGGCTGATACTCCTTGCCTGTCCGGTTGTGCTTCACCTCTATCTGGAGGTAATCATCCCGGGAATACACTCTGGTTTCGTTCGCCACCACATCCTTCAACCGGGGCAGCAGCTCTTTGACAAACTCCTTGCTGCCGTCAACCAGATAGAACTGATAGATCGCCCACACCCCGTAGTTGGCAAAGGAGTGGAGCCGCCTGTCCACATAGGCGCAGCAGAAGAGGCCGTTTTCCTCCACATTGCTGACCATGTTCCGGATCATGTCGTAAGCGATCTGCCGGCTGCCGTGCCAGCGCATATCCGTCAAGTGAAGGGGGGTGGACAGGTTGATCAGTTTGGCAAATCCCCAGCCGCTGCTGGATAAAGGCCGCTTCGATTTTTTATGGGAGCGCCCTTCGTACATCACCATCCCCTGCAGGAAACCATAGTCCGGCTGCGCCAGGTTGTGCCTGAGGACAAACCAGCGGTAGTGCCAGGTTTTGTTCAGCACCATATCATTGGACTCAAAGTAGGGAACATCCCGGAAGAAACTCTCGTATTCCTCATTGTGCCGGGCGATATAATCCACGCCGTCGGCGAAGAAATCCACCGCTCGCCGCGCGATGCTGCCCAGATCCTCGACCTCCAGGTTGCCGACGGCAGCGGCCACAACAAACTCTACGCTTTCACCGGGCTCAACACGGAGAGGCCCTTTTTCCAGGCCGATATCGCTCCTAATGGCGGCGCCGACTGCAAAACCGTGTTCTGTTTTAGGAGACACCAGAGTGAGGCAGCCAGTGCCTGCGTCCACTCCAGTTTCACACAGCGCCGCCTCCACCTCGAGCTTGAGTTCCATGGGTTGGCTGGTCTTGTTGACCCAGCGCTGGCAGGATACGGCACAGTCGTCCCAGGTGACGAACTTGGTCTCGGTCAGGGATACCTTCGGATTGTCCAGCTTCATCACAAGCATGCTCGGGTACCAGGTGGTTTCCGCTTCTTCGTAGCTGTTCACCGCGGTGCACCTGATCCGGAACAAGCCGGTGAGATTGATTGTGTGGATGAAATCAATGCGCCCGGAAAACCCCGGCTCTTTCTCCAGGTAATCCACGAACAGCCTTCTGCCCGTAGGGCCTAAAAGCAGCTTCCCGGGCAGTATGCGCAGGCTGCGCCCTTGATAAGACAGATGATCATTAATCATGACTGCTTGAAACCTCCCCCGCTTTTTCCTAGAGTCGGTGATCCGCGGTTTTGACCACCGCGATCGAGAATCTGGTCTCCTGCCGGCGTGTGCCGGCGCCGGGCAGATCCGGCATGGAACCGTCCTTGCCGTTCGCCTCTAGATCATAGTAGTTCACCCGCCGCTTGGTGTGGAACACCAGCCTTTCCAGCGCATGAACGGAAGCGTTGAACATGAACGCTTTATTCACAAGCATCTCTCCGCCGCATGCGGCGGCCACAGTGAACTGGTTGGCGGCGCAATCGGCCTTGATGGTCACATCATAGGCTTTACCCAGCTCAAACCTGCCCAGATCATGGTAGACACCGTTGCCTTTGACGTACAGGCGCTGATCGTGCTTGAACACCAACCTCACCGGGACTGAACCCCGGGCATCGGCGAGATCGACATACAGCCCGGCAAGGCCGACACTGTCGGGAATGATCCGCGCTGTCACCGTGACACCCGCCGATTTGACGAACACCCGCTCGGCAATGGCTTGATCATATGGATCACTGTCAGTGAGCACCAGCCGTTTTTCTGCAGGGCAGACATAGACCCGGCACCATTTGGGCGAGTAGATGTTCCATTTAATAAGCCTTGCATCGGTGAAATCCTCATCCACCGGCTCTATTTCCTCTCCAGTGATGGGCACAGGCACTTTGCACACCCAGATATCTTCTTTGTTCATGCTGTAGGTGAGCCACAAATGCCCGTCATCAGGTTTCGGGTAACCTTCACAGATACCCCGCACATACTGAGGCCCCAGATTTTTGGCCCATCCGGCATACCGTGTCGGCGGCACATGAAAGGTTAACGCCAAGAGGTTGTCGTAGTTGATGCCGTCGTCGCTGGCCGCCACTGCCAGGGGCCAGCGGTGCATGCTGTCGGTGGAAGGGTTGTAGACCAGAGCGTACCTGCCGTCGCTGGTTTTTTCTCCCCACATCTTGCCAGTGGAAGTCTCGATGGTGCGGCAGCGGACAAAATCGCTCCAGGTTTTTCCTCCATCGGAACTGAAGTTCACCAGGGCGTTTTTGTACAGCCCTGCCACCCTGCCGTCGGGCAGAGTGTAAAAGCAAAACGCCTGCCGGCTCGGCTGGGGGAAGAGTTCAGTGTCAAAGCGCTGCTCTTCCCACCATTGGCGCACGATCAATCTGTTGGCCAGCAGTTCGCCGCATGCCTTGACAAAGCCCGGATCGCTGCTTGCTGTGTAAAACGGAAACGGCACGTGCTCGGGCCTAAACCCACCGGATTCGTTGTAGCGGATCACATAAACCGGCGAGAAGGTGAAATCCCGGTACACCTCCCGCACCACCCGGGCGATGCCGTACCCGTTGTTGGGGCTGGTGTGAACATCAGGCGACACCCCGTAAAAACCCAACACCAACAGCCTGCCCTCTTGGGAAACGTAAAAACCCATGCGCTGATGCATGACAGCGGTGTCGCCGGGCTTGATCAGTTCTTTTTTGGGGCCGGTGTAGACCCCTTCCGGAAGCGCGTATTGGGGAAAGATCACAACTGGCTTGGACCAGGTCTCCCCATCCCGGGACCAGGTCAACAGGGTGTGGGAAGGCGGCAGGTGCTCGCTCACCGGATTGCTGAGGTATTCGATCCAGAAATGTTCATTCCAGTAACAAAGCATCGGAGCGTGGTTGTACGTCCAACCGTAATCTTCTTGTGACTCCGGGTGTTCCCGGTTCGCCCGCACCACCTGGTAGTGCTTGGCTCCCACCGCGTGCCGGAGCGCTCCGTCATAAAAGCGGATATCCGCCTTCTCCAAGCCGATGTAGCGGATTGGATCCTCCATGGCGACCCTCCTTTTCCATCCTGGTCAGATCAGATACCTGGCCAAAACATCATCCACTTTGACAACCTTGCCGGTCTTAATTGATTCATCAATCGCCTCCAGAACAGCGATGGTGCGGATGCCCTCCTCCAGATCCGGTTTGGGGGCTGTGCCCTGCGCCAGGCACCTGGCAAAATCTTCGATGTAGTTCTGGTATTCTCCCGCATGGTGTGTTTCCGCCTCAAAACGGAAGTAATACCTGTGCAGTTGATCATATGTGTGGAGGTCCGCCGTCTTCTTGACCGGCGCAAAATTCGTATAATACCTCAGTTTGGGGTATCCCGCCCGGCTGATCCCTTTGGTGCCCCTCAATGTGCAGCTGATCGACTGCTCCACCTCACTTCCCAGGGTGGGGGCGGCATAGATGCCGGAAACACCGGCGCAAATGCCCCGCCTGCTTTTGAGGACAGCCTTGATCGTGTCGGGAACAGTCAAGTTCCACTCTTTGCTGTTTTCACTGACAATCCCCGCGGCATACACTTCTTCGACATCCGGCAGGTACCACACTGCCAGATCCACAGCGTGGTTCATGAAATTGTACAGCCAGGAAAAGCCTGATGTCCGGCTCCAGCTTTTCTGCAGAAACCAGCGGGCATCGGTCACATAATGGGTTTCCAAAGTGAGAAGTTCGCCGTGGCGGCCAGCTTCGAAATCGCGGCGCTGCCTGATCATCGGCTCAAAATAGCGGGAACTCTGGCCGACAAACACCGCCTTCCCCGTACACCGCTGCACATCCAGGAGTTCTTTGGCTTCGCCCAGATCAACAAGGAGCGGTTTGGTGCAGATCACATGCTTGCCTGCTTCCAGCGCCATTCTGATATGCCGCCCATGCAGTTGGTCCGGTGTGTAGATGCCGATCACATCTATATCCGGGTCATCAAGCAGATCTTGGTATGAGGTAGTGTACTTGTCCAAGCCAAACTCAGCCGCCCTGGCGCGGCACACCTCTTCGTCGATGTCGCAGATGCTGCCCAACTCCCACAAGTCGCTTGCAAGGCAGGCGGAAATAATGCTCCTGCCTTCTCCCAAACCCAGGACACCCAGAGTCAACCTGTCTTTCATTGACGATTCCCCCTATTCGTCGGCATCAGCGGTATGCACCGTATTTCCGCACCACTTCCAGCGCTTTGAGGTAGTTGTCTGTCTTGGCTCCATACTGCACCGAGTTGGTGGAGCCGAAAATGAACCCGCCGCCGGGCATGAGGAACTCCAGGTTTTGGCGCACTTCCTCCTCGGCCTGTTCCATGGTGCCCTCAACCAGAGTCTCGCACTGGATTCCGGTCCAGAGGGTGAGGACATCGCCGTATTTCTCCTTCACCAGCCTGGTGTCCATACCGGCTGTCTCCTGGATTGACTGGTAACCTTTGTACCCTGCCGCCACAAAATCGTCGAGAATGGCCCAGATGTTGCCGCAGCAGTGGAAGAACGGAATCATGCCGTGGGCTTCGGTCAAGGCGTTTACCTGTTTGATCAGGGGCACGAAAATGTCGCGGATCACGGTAGGGGACATAATCGTGGCGTTGTTCATGCCGAAGTCTTTGCCCTGCATGCAGATGAGCACATTGTGCCTGGCGCAGTGTTCGATCAACTTTTTGTTGTAGGCGATGGCATAATCGTACATCTTTTTGATCTCATCGGGGGCAAGCAGCGGCAGGATCAGCTGATGCTCCTGGCTGCCGCCGAAGATTCCCATCAGAGTGTCGTAGATGTCGATGCCGCGGAACAAGACCGCCTTTTCCTTCCCATACTTGCCGCCAAAGTAGTCCACCAGCTCAAAGATGGAGTCGTCAAGCTGCTCCAGCCTCTCGAAGCGCCGCTTGATGTCTTCCTCGGTGATTGCCTCTTTCCCCTGGCTCCGGTTGTCGACACAGACAATCGAGTCGTTGCTGGCAGCATACTTGTAGATTCTGCCTCGGGAGTCTTCCCAAACTCCGTCGCCTACCTTTCGAGGCGGATCGGGATGGACATAACCCTTGGGAGGGACCAAGTCAACGGTGATGATATCGTACTCCAGCTTTTCCACCAGTTCTTCGTAGTCTTCCTTGTAGCTTTGAACAACTTCGTCCCGCCTCCCTTCCCACAGCGCGATGGTTTCATCTTTCCGGTTGCGGTAATAGGTGTGACGGCCGATAATCTTGCTCACATGGTCGTGATCGATGCCCCATTCCCCGACCGGGACACGATCCGGTTCCTGATGGGCGATGGTTTTCAACACTCTTTCTTTTGAAGTCATCCCATACTGCCTCCTATGGTTAGTCTAGACTGTAGTACAGCCAATCGAGGGTTTCCGGCCCGTCGTATTTGTGCTTTCCGGCATAAGCGTCGAGGTTCGCGGCTTTGGGGATCACTCCCACGACCAGATAGCTGCCTGTGCCGAAGTATAGTTCGTGGACTCCCTTTTCATACTGGAGAGCGTGAATGTCAATGGGTGGGCAGCTGCTGGCGTTGATTGCGTTCTTGAACCGTACTTTCACACCACCCCGGTCGTCGGCGTGGGCATTGGTCTCCAATTCAGGCGCCTGCAGCCATTTTGGATCTCTTTCTTTGATATACCCAATCAGAATCTGGCTGTCCTCAGGCAGTTCGATCTTGATGCTGCACCCTGCGCTCCGGGCATGGGCATGGGCCATGCGGATGCCTGTGAGGCCTTCCAAGGGCTTAATCACATCATAGATAATCTGATCCCCGTCTGTGAAGAGTTTCTCCCCTTTCACCACCTTGTACAGCTCGCAGTCGCTGCCCAACAGCTTGAACGGGGCTTCCGGTAGGGATGATTGGGCACCAGCCTCGAACTGGGGCAGATCGCCTGCTTTGAGCCTGGCGATATTGCGGCGGAAGTTCTCATACTCCCGTTCATATTCCGGCAGGCACTGGCGCCAATGGTCATACAACTCACCGTCGGGGAACGGAATTTTGCGGTGCCTGGTCTGGAGGCTGTTGGCATAAAGATAAGTCCGCTCGGTGATTGCCGTAAGCTTTTTGTAGGCCTCAAGGCTCTGGGCCAGCAGCCCTTCGGCTTTGTCCAGGAGGGAAAAATCGCCCCTAAACTGTTCATCCATTGTATACTTGTACTTCAAGACTTCCATACCTGCTTCCAGTTTGAAACAATAAAACCGGGTCAGATGGTACAGCGCCTCAATATCGCTCTTGATGCGGCGGAGCTCCAAGCAGGGTTCGTTAATAAGGCCAAAAGCCTGTTCGCACTTGCTTAAAGCCGCCTCGGCGTCGGCCTTCACTTCTTCTATCATATCATAAGGTGTCTCACCGACATGGGGCCGGCCTGCCAGTTCTTTCGTGATGTAGTCATCGGGCTGTTCTCCGGCTCTGGCCACCGAATGCCACAGCTCCCGGTTGGGGCCATAGCGGTTGACATTGGTGATCTGACTTAAGGTCATACCCAGGCTGAACGTCTGGCGGTTGCCTTCGGTGATGCCGATCCTGCCCAGGATCTTCGGGGCGATCTGCCCGGCGCTGTTCATCGCCTCCACCAGGAGTCCGGCGGCTTGGCTGTCGATCTGGTAATGCTCTCCCACTCGTTTCGTCCAATACAGGGACTCATCCTTTTCATCCCGTTCCGGGTTCCAGGCATAGCGGAACCAGGCTTCGTACCACATCCAGTCCCGGTCCAGCTGCAGCATTCTCGGTTCAGCCTTGTCCGGAGCGTAAGGCCAGTCCCAATAGAAGAGGGGGTACAAATGCAGTCCGTTGCCGCCCAGTCGGTACTTGGCGGCCTGCATGCTTTTTTGAATAAAATTCACGGCGTTGTAGCGGAAAGGCTCCAGATTGGCCAGAACATGCACATTGATGATGTGCGTCGACTTCATCCCGCTCAATGCTTTGTGCTGCCTCTGCCAGCTGCCTCTGGGGTAATAGGTGGTCAGGCTTTCGCCGTTGTACTTCCACATGGTGTACAGGTTGGAATAAAGCTCTTCGGCCCCTGCGATCGCAGCGAAAGGATCGCAGTCGTGAGCCCGGAGGATGATCGGCGGCTCTTCCCCAATCCCAGCTTGCCGCATGCCCTCCTTGACCGCCGGGATGATCGTCTTGACGAACCATTCGGTCTTGTTGTCGTAACCGCGGAGGGCTTCACCCAGGCAAACCATGAGTCCAATGTTGGGAAAAGATTTGATGAATTCAACAATCGATTTGGCGGTGTAATCGGCCACCAAAGGGTGAATCCTTGCCTGGCGCTGTTCCAGGCCGTGCTTTACGGCAAAGGGGTACGGAATGTGGATATTGTAGAATTTGAGCACAACCCAAATCCCCCGGCGGTCGCATTCCTCCGTCAGCCAGCGGAACATGGCGCGGTTGAGCTCGTACTCCTCTTCCGAGACTTCCAGCGCTTCGGGGTACTCTTCGAGCTTGACCAGTGAAGAAAAAGGATGGCCGCTCCACAAATAGAGCACGTTGCAGCGGTAATCCACCATACGGTCCAGGAACACACGCCACAGCTCTTTGTCGTAGAACCAGGGGAACCGATCCGGGGTGATCGGGTATTCATACGTCAGCCGCGGCGGCTCGATCTTAGTTTTCTGCAGCCCCAGGCAGGGTCCCCGCAGTTTGAACGCGGGCGCGTCATAGAAGGCCAGGTTCGTGGGGAGCGACCCTTCACGGGCGATGCGGCCTGCCAGTTCCCGGCAGCCGTAAACAGTGCCGGTATCATCTCCCCCAACCACCACGGTGAGCCGCCCTGGGCAGGATTCCAAGTAGAAGCCTTCCTTGCCCGGCTCCGGGCCGTGGTAAAGCAGCACTTCCTGTTCTTCGAGCCATGCGATGAACGGATCCCGGCCTCTGCAGCCAACGTAAATCTTGTCGCCGTCGAAACCGCGGTAGCTGTGGAACTGATCGATGAGAGTTTCCCGCCTCACATCATAACCCGCCTGTGCCAGTCCCTGCTCAAGCAGGCTGATGCCGAACTCAATCCTTCTGCCAACTTCCCCACCAGTCAGGATCAGTGCTTGCTTCATCAATCCCATCCCTCCTCCAATAAGAACAGATACCCTTTCGGCGGCAGTTCCGCCAGCCCATCGACAGCAGCGCCCCGCAGGACATCGTGGTAGGCTCGCTCAAGCTCCACTGCCGCTGGTTCTTTGCAGAAATTGAAGATGCAGTACAAATTTTGGTGGTTGTACTTCCGCACAAGCACTTCCACACCCTCTGGGACCGCGAACGGCAGCCCGGCAACCCCGCCTTCCTCCACAACCCTCTTCAAGAGGGTTTTCAGAAGATCCGGCTCCAGGCCTGTGCCCAGGTAATATGCTGTGCCCTTGCCGTAGCTGTTTTTGCTGATAACACCGATACCTTCCCGGAAGTTGCCGGTGTATGTGCCGATCAGCTCCGCCCCGTTTGGTTCGAGGGTTTCCGCCCAGTACCTGTTCATACCCCGGGCACAGCCGGTGCCGGTGTCCAGGGTGACAGCGGCGGCTGTGCTCTCCACCACCGGTTCCACTTCCCCGACTCTGATCCCGAACAGATCAGTAAGCCCACAAGGCAGGGACTCGGTGATCCCCAGATTGTCCAGGTTTTTCACCCCCGCAAGAAACGTGGATAATAAAACGCCTCCGTTGTAGACGTATTGTTTCAAACGCCGCTTGAACGCTTCGCTCATAATCATGGGGGCTGGGACGATCACAACCTTGTATTTGTCCAGATCGTGATCGAACGAGATCACATCGACTCCCACACCCAGCCTGGTCAGCTGGTGGTAGAACTCGCCGCAGAAATGCGCGTAGTCGAAATCCTTGGCGATGGGCTTGATCTTCAGCGCCCACAGTGAATCATAATCGAACAAGACGGCAACTTCGTTCTCAAAGTAGGAATTCTTCAGTGTCAAGCCAAGCTGCCTCAGATCCTTGGCGGCGGCCTGCATTTCGTAGAACCGGCGCCTGGGGATCCCGTCGATATCCACGATGGCATAGTTCAGCTGTTCCGCCCCAAACGGGAAGGTCCTAAACTGAAAATGCGCCACCAAATCCGCTCCGGCGGCGAAGGCATGGACGGCCGCCTGGCGCAGGGCGCCGGGGTACGGCTGCAGCCTGCCTGAACCCCAGAGTCCGTGGCCGCCGCCGGAAACGAACTCCAGCAGCCAGAAGTCCTTATTGCAAACCCCTCGCGCATGGGCATACGGGAAGGAACTGATCATGCCCTCTCGCAGGTTGGGGTAATAGTCGAAAGCGTACACATCCAGATTCTGAAAGGCTCTGTAATAATCGATGCTGTTGGTGGCCAAACCTGTGGCGTTGGTGGTTGTCGGCTTGTCGGTGTATGCTTTGATCGCATCTCTTTGGATGTTTTGATACTCAATATTGGACTCGCTGCAGAAACGCTCGAAATCCAGGCGCAGCGACGGGTTCTCAAAGTAAGCGGGGATGGCCTGTGCGGTGTTAGGTTCAATAGTGTTCACCGGGGGATGGATCTGGCCGAAATGATCATAAACCTGGCCCCAGAAGATTGTGCCCATTCTCCTGTTTAGCTCGGTTATCGTCCCATACTTGGCCTCAAGCCATCTCTGGAATTTCTCCCGGCACACCGGGCAGCGGCACCGGCCTGTCCCCTCCTGAGCCAGTTCATTGTCAATCTGGAAGGCGTAAACGTAGGGGTTGTCCCCATAGTGGGCGGCCACCGCCTCGGCAATCCTGCGGGAGTACTCTCGATAGACCGGGTTGTTGTAACAATAATGCCGCCTGCCGCCAAAGGGCCTGGCCACTCCCCGGTTGTCCACATAAAGGATCTCCGGGTGCTTTTCCACAAGCCAAGCCGGAGGGCAGGCAGTCGGAGTGCAGACAATGGTCTGGATCCCGTTCTCCCCCAGCTGTTCGATCACTGGGTCAAGCCAGGCAAAGTCATACTCCCCTTCCCGGGGTTCAAACTTGCACCAGGCGAACTCGCCCATCCGCGCCAGATTGACGCCCAACTCTTTCATCAGGGCGATATCATGGCCGATTTCAGCCTGATCCTTGTGTTCCGGATAATACGAAACGCCGTACTTCATCTTCATCCCCTCTTCTTTGAGCATTAAAGTCCGCTCCTGCCGGAAGCGGACTTTAACACCGTGCTTCAGATTTCAGCAAACGCAGTTCTGCTGCTCAAACCGCAGGACTGCTACTGCTTGAGAATCTCATCCAGCTGCGCCTGCCATACCGGCTGCTCAGCGGCGAGGACGCTGGTCGCGCTTTCACCGTTGACAATGATTCTGACGAACGCCTGCGGATTGCTGCTCTCAAACAGAATTGAGCGTTCAAGCTGGGTAGGCAGGAACACGGGTGTCACCGGCGGATTACTGAGCAGCTCAAAGGACTCGTAGTCAAACAAGCCCGATGCGTACCGTTCCCAATAAGTCTGCTCCCAGGCTTCCATATCCTCGATATAAGGTTCCTTGATCTGCCACAGGGCACTGACCACTTCAATGATTGCGGCAGGATCTTCCACATAAATCGGAATAGCGCCTCTGGCATCGACAAACATGTTGAACTCGTTCTTGCCGTTCGGGCCCTGCGCCGGCAGCATCAGCCCCCACTCGTCGCCGATGGTCTGGAAGTGCTCTTGGTACGACCTGCCGGAGATTTCGGTGCCGATCTGGATCGTCATGGCCGCATCGCCAAGCTCGGCCTGGCCGCGCCGCGCCCAGACACCGTCGCTGTACAGGCGCTGCATGAATTCCACAGTTTCAATCACATGGGGGTTGAGCAGGTCAAAGACAATCTTCCCATCTTCGGTGGTCTTCGACACCCTTGCGCTGTTGGACACCAGCATGACGATGATCTCATCCCGGAGGTTGACACTTCTAATGCCCCACTGATCAGTGATACCGTCGCCGTCTTTGTCCTTGGTCAGAGCATGGAGCACCTCTTCGAACTTGGCCCAGGTCCATTCGCCCCGCTCAAAGATGTCGTAGAGGCTTTCCACACCTTCCCTTTCAAACAGGCTCTTGTTCCACACCAAATACCTGGCTTCCGACGAGTGGTTGTTGTATTCAAAGGTGTAGATTGTATCGCCCACACTTGCGCCGATACGGGGATCCGGCCGCCTAAACAGCTTGGGATAAGCATCGTAGAAGTCCGGGCCTATGTAGTCGTTCAGCGGATGAATCAATCCGTCGGCAATCACGGCCGGGCTGATTTGAATGGCGAAGAAATCAAACGGCTGATCTCCGGCCAAAACAGCCAACCGCAGTGTTTCCAGGGCATCTGCGGCATTGCCTTGTTGGACAAACTCGATCTTGCAGTTGAACATCTTTTCTACCGACTCGATATGCGCTTTCAGTATTTCATCGGGTTCATACCAGTTGTAAGCGCCCCGCGGCCCTAAGGGTGTGATGTTGTACCATTGGCATTGAATGCGGATCGTCCGGCCGCCCAAATCAATCTTGGGTGTTTCGGCAGCCTTGGCGCTTGCAGCGAAAACGATCACTAGCAGCAGCAAAACCGGAATCAGTTTTTTCATAGATCAGTCACCTCTTTGTTAGTATTGATTATTGCACAGCAGTACTTTTCAAGCCCTTTAAAAGCTCACCCAATACTGCAGAAGTGGTGCTCGCCAATCACCTCCCCTGTCACAGCCTTCGGTCAGCCGACAATACCAGTCCGCTCGATACTTTCAATGAAGTATCTCTGCAGAAACCCATAAAGCAACAGCAGCGGTGTGATGAACATGATCATACCGGTATTGTTGAGAATCGAGATATACTCTTTGGAATACTGCTCCACATCAAAGGTCCGCGTCAACCGCTCCAGGGAAAACGGCAGCAGCGGCGCGGTGTTGGACAGGTACATGCGGGTAAACTGGTAGTCGTTGTACTGCCAAACGAAGGCAAACAAGAATACAACCAGCATGGCCGAAGCCGCCCCAGGCACCATTATAGTCAAAAAAGTCCTGAACTGCCCGGCTCCGTCCACCAAAGCCGCCTCTTCCAGGCTTTTCGGCAGGCCCCTGAACACCTGGCGCATGATGTAGATAAAGAACCCGTTGCGCAGTCCCATGCCGGTAATGGAAGTCAGGATGAAAGGCCAGTAAGTCCCCAACAAGTTCACGGATTTGGGCATGATCCCAAAGAAGTCGAAAAACCGGAAATTCAGAAACAAAGGCACCATGATCATCTGCGGCGGGATCAACAGGGTGAGGATCACCAGCGCAAAGAGCAGATTCTTGCCGAAAAAGTCAAACCGGGCAAGGCCGTAGCCGATCAAACTGCTGGAAACCACCTGCAGCAGGGCGACAGTTGTGGCCAAGACCAGCGAGTTGAACAAAGCCTTCGGATAGTCCATAAAACCGTACAGCAGCCTGTAGTTCTGGACAATGCTTTCATAGTTCAGTTTCCTGGGGATCCATTTCACCAGCATGTCGTACATGTCCTTTTCTGTCATCATTGACGATGACAGCTTTATCAGGAGCGGATAGACGATAATGTAACAGATTCCCAGGACCAATACAGCCCGAACGAAGGCCCACAGTGTTTCCGCCCAAAAGTGTGAAGTGAAAAACCTGCTCTTGCGGCGGACCTTAGGCATTGTTTCGAGATCGCGGCTCAGTTCAGCGGCCATGTTTAATCACTCCTCCATATAAACGACACGTCTGGCCAAGAGCAAGAACACCAGTACGAGGATGACAGCAATCACGCCAAAATACATCCAGGTCATCGCCACACTGACCCCGTAAATACCCCGGCCCCAGGCCGAATCGTTGATCAACTCCACCAACGTGTTGCCGGGGCGTGTGAATGAATCCACGATGATATAAATGATGTTGGTCAAAAACAGCGGCGACACCAGAGGAAATGTGATTTTCCAGAATGTCTCCCAGCCGGTCGCCCCCTCAATGGCGGCGCACTCGTAGAGCGACGAAGGGATTCCCTGCAGGGCGGACAAAAACACCACAATCGGTATGGCGGAAGCTTTGATGATGTCCGGGACTCTTTCCACCGCCGTCAGAATGTACTGCACAAACCAAGCCGGCATCCTCAACACCGACAGCAATCCAATCATCGATCGGGAAACAGAGAATACTTCCGTCTCGTCCGGCACATAACCCAGGACATCGGTGAGAATGTCCCCCGATTCGAACCTGTAAACGATGCCCGCGGTCAAGATCACCGGCAGGAAGAAGACCACCCTTGCCATCCACCGGCCGCGGAATTTCTGGTTCAAAAGGTTTGCCGCGAAGAAGCTGAACAGGATGATGGCCGGCAGGTCCACCAGGATCTGGATCGTTGTCTCGGTGAACACCCGGACAAAATCCGGGTCAACCCGGAGCGCGTAGCGGAAGTTCTCCCAGCCCACATAGGTGAGCTCAAAACCTGCCGCCTTGATGGTAAGCTCGTTAAAGGCAAAAATGATCGATTGGACTATCGGCCCCAGGAAGAAGGCAATAAAACCAAGGATGAACGGGCTGACAAACAGGTACCCCCATACCGCCCGTTTCCGCCTCAGAGTAAAGCGCGGCCAAAACCTAATTCGCATCAGCAATGCCCTCCAGTACAACAAAGTCTTTGCCGCCGACCAGCCAATCTCCTACCATGACCGCATCGTCATTGTAATTGACGATGATCGTCCGGCCGTTTTCATACATAGTCTGGTATACATTGTCCGCAAGTTTGCGGTGATCAACGATCTTAAGGTTCTGGATGCCCTTCAGGGCGGCATTCGCCTTTTGGTACATCTCTGCGGCAAGCTCGAGCCAGTCGTTGTAATGCAGTGAATATAGATAGGCGAAATCAGTGTCCTTCACCATTGAAGACTCCTGATAACTGCCGATGAAATAAGGATACCCTCCTGTCTCGATCATTTTCAGGAACGAGTCTTGCCCATGGGCGGCCAGGTTGATCGGTTCTCCGGCATACGGCACCAGCCCGTGCAGCACAATTTGATAAAAGGGAATTTCTTCATCGACAATATAGTATGAGCTTCCATGCGTCGGCATGTTGACTATGGCGTCGGCATAGGGAACGGCGTAGCTGTTGCCGTAATCCACCATCAGCTTGTAACCAACGCTCTTCATCTTTTTCAGCTGTTCCGTGATAGTGTTCAAGGCCTGTTCCCGGTCAACCAGCTTTCTTACGTCGTTGTTGAAGTCGGAATTCAGCTCGTGGGCCAGATCCAACAAGGCCAGGCCAGGCACTCCATACTGACGGTAATTGGCCAGGAACTGATCCACCGTCTCCCCCAGAATCCTGGGGGAAAGCACCCAACTGACTGGATAGGCCCTGTCGAAAGTATCCAGCCAATACTCATAACGCCTCGCGGCAAGATTGTTAAGCCCGCGGGCCGCATCCTGTTTCGAATTGAACCCGTTCTGCTTGCTTCCCAGGTACACACTTTGAAAACCTACACTTGGATACAGTTCATGTCCATTGGCCTTGGCGAACTCCGCCAGCGCCTGGAAAGCCTTGGCTCCTCCCAAAGCTTTTTCAGCCTGGACGCTAACCGGGTAATCATGGCGGATGCCGCCGCTGAGCCAACCAAGATACTTTAGTTTAATATTGCTGATTCCCTGCTGCGACAAAGTCTGCAAAATCTCCTGCGCCTGGTTGAACGTGGTCAAGGGGCGGATCACCTTCCGGGCGATTCCCAAAATCGGTTCGATGGTGTCAATGCCTCCCACCAACTCCAGGAAGAACGGAACATCTTCTGCCGGTTCAAGCGGTTTCAGCTGGTATTTATCCATCAAGTAGCGGCGGTAGGAATCGGCCATGCCGATGTAGTCCGCGTCATCCCCGGTCAAGAAGAAATACCGGATCACGATATCCCCTTCATACATCCGCTGCTGATAGATAGCGGCCGATCCCGAGAAACTTATGTGGCTGGCCTTCTCACTCAAAGCGACTCTGCCGTTGGCCAGCAGCTGAAACTCGGCGAAAATCCGGTTATAGTCGTTGATCCTGCCGGCAATGTCCGCTCTGACGCGGGCAAAGGACGCACCTTCCTCGATCACGGCGAACAGCGCCTTGTCATTGTCCTTGATGCCGAATACCGGCATGACTGTCTGCTCCGGGTATCTCCGCTTCTCGGCGGGCTGGTCCTGGGCACCGTCGGGCCCATAGACCGGCTCGTTGAACGCCGCTCCCGCCAGGCGTCCGTTGTTGAGATTGATCAGGGCGCCGGAGCCGTCCGGTACCAGCATATATCCCTCACTGTCTTTTCCGGCGGCGCCAAAATACTCAAGCACTCTGATGGTCAGAAGCGGGAATGTATGCTTTTCCCCGACAACATCCTCCACATCCACCGGATACTTCACGTCTTTGACCGGAATCCGGACCAGAAGTTCCGGCCCGTCCAGGACGTATTCCAGAGGGATATGGAAAATCTGCACGTTGGGCAGAAGCGGGTCGAGGTTGTTCATCACATGGTCTTCACCGCACTCGATCGGTGTATAGTCGGTCTCGGCCAAGACATTATAGATGGTGTTCAGAGTAAACTGCGGCACCTTCTGCAGAAGATAGGTCGGGTTGCCTACCAGCTGAGCCACATCCTGGAAGGTGACAAAATCGGATTTTTCGATATCCTGCCGGCTCTCGACCAGGTTTTCGACCAGGCGTTTGATGATGTCAGTTTTTTCTTTGTTCAGCTGGCTCTCAAGCTTGGTGATCTGGCTCTCCAAGTCAGCCCGTTCCGGCGCGTCTTCCGCCATCTGAGCCGCCTGCGCCTTCATTGCCTCCAGTTGGCGCTCCCGTTCCTGATAATCCTTGTTAAGCACAACCAGATCGTACTCGCCGAACACCCGTTCATGGTTGAACCCGGCGATCTCCAACGGCTTCCGGTCACCCAGGGGAGCGAGCATGATCAAATGATAATAATTTAATAATACCGATTCCTGTTCGGCCCGGACCTCGGGATCCTCTGAAAAGATAAGGGCCTCCATCCGCTCCTGGCTGATCATCCGAGGGACGTAATGCCGGGGCTGCCACTGTTCCACCAAAGTATAGTCAATCCGGACACCGTTCTCAATCTCCTGGATATCATACTGCTCATAGACAGTGCTGAAGCGGTAATTCTCCTTCTCCGCCAGCTCAGGCGCGCCTGAACGGATAAAGTGATGTGTAATTGTGAACTGGCTGCTCAACCTCTCCAAGTTCAGCCCTCTCTGGCTGAAGCGATCCTGCGGGTTGCTGTACCAGAATGTGTGTGTGGCTTTGTCCTCGACAGCCACTTCTGTGGTGACCGGATCAATATACAGGTTAAGGTATTCATTGCTGGCCACAAGCTGGAAATCCCCCTCTTGGGCACAGACAGAGAGACTGGCCGCAAGCAGCAGTATCGAGGTAAGACTCAGCAGTATCCTCCTATAGGTTGGTTGGCCTAACACGGTGATCGCTCCCTGCAATAGAATTTCTGAAACGCGGACGCTAAGTATCACAGCCGCAGCGTGATTTCGCGGTACACTTCCTGGACAAACCTAAGCATCCTGTCGAGCACATCGAAAAATAGGAGGCCGACAAAACAGGCGAAGCCGATTCCCACCACGGTTGCGGCGGTGGTGAACATGATTTTGCCGAAGCTGTAATCATGGGTCAGCCCGGTGCCCAAAAACAGCAGTGCAAAGGTCCAAATCACAGGGATGGAGTACGCCAGGTTGAACAATTTGCCCTCGTCAATGGTGATGTAGTTGCTGACAATCGTCAGAGGCACTGCCGCCAGCAGGAAGGGGGTAAGGCTGTAGGCCGCCGCGATATAAATGTCCTTCATTGTGCCCTTCCCGTCCATCAGCGTAGTCAGCGCCCAGTTCACCACGCACCACAGGAAAAAGGGAACGCCGATACTGATGGCTTCTACCATGATGTTGATGCTTTCAACCCTTCTGATATTGAAGAGAAACCCCGTGTACTGAGTCGTAAAGACATAAGACAACACAGTCAAAACCAGCAGGATGGTGGCGGCGGTGACAGTGCCCCTGTTTTCATGCTTCAAATCCCAGAACCCGTCAAAGGGGTGGAACATCACATGCCTGGCATAGCACAGAGCGTACCATGTCCGCTTCAGCCACGCATAGACGGGATTCTGCTGCACTTCGGGCCTGGCGAACCAGCGCGCCATTTTTGATTGAACGTACCTGCGCCTGAGCTTGGAGCCCCAGGACTGTGCTTTGGCGATGTAGATCAAGAATATGAGCGCCAAGAAAGTGGTCATCATGGTTCCGAAATTCTTGTTCACAAACTCAAACCTGAGAGCGGCATATGCTCGGGAATACCCAGGACGGTTGTTGCCGAGCCTGTAGTAATGCATCGCTTGTTTGTAGTTCTTCTGCTGCATGTAGGCTTCGGCCACACCAGAATAGGCCGGCTCGTAGTTTGGATTCATGGCTATAACCTGCCACCAGTACTCTGTCGCCTCGGCAAACAGGCCGTCATATTGATAGCGCACTGCGTTGTGAATTGTGTGGGCATAGGCGGTCGGTTCAAACACAGTGATACAGTTGGCGCCTCGGCTGTCCAGGACCAACAGCCTGCCGTCAAGCTCCGCCAAAGAGCTGGGGCTGGTAAACAGCCCTATCCCGTTGCCGATACCGCCGAAGACATAAAGGAGGTTTCCGTTGTAGTCATAAGTGAACACTCTGCCCCTGAGCTGATCCAAGGCGCTGTACATGCCGTAGTCGCGGCCGATGATGTCAATCAGCTTCGAGTATCCGACAATACTACTATTAGTCCCTTCACTAAGATCGCCCATGGGCGGGAAAAAACCATTGCGCCTCAGCACATCGCTGCCGGCTGGGCTGAGTTTACGGATAAAAAGATTGGTTTCCACTTCCGAAGAGGCGACGGTGGCATATATAAACCCCATGTCATCCAGGGCCATGGCACTGAATTCCGTGGGCAGCAGAAGCCGCATCCTGGCTCTTTGTTCCTCGGAGGCGATTTGGTACCAGAAGTATTCCCAAGGAGACCTTGTCACCCTTGGGGCTCCCATGAAACCCCGGAACTCCCCTTCAAGGGACATGTGCATGATCCCGTCGATAACCCCTTCCACAGTGACATAGAGGCGGTTCACCGGATCGATGGCGATCCGCTTGGGCCGGAACCGGAAGTGCTCAGACAGCATTTCGCGGATGTCGACCTGCGGCGCGTCGATCGTGTAGGCAAAGCTGCCGTCGGGGTTGAAGGCGACAATGCGCTCATTCTGCGTGTCCGCGACAAACAAACGCCCGTCGCTGGTCACAAAGACGCTCTGGGGATTGTTGAACTTCTCGATCTTGCCGTCCCGCTCAAATTGCTGGATGACTTCGATCAGAGTAAAATCACTGGTGGTTCTGATGATCCGGTGGTTTCCGGTATCGACAATGTACAGAGTGTTGTCGGGTGCGGTAAAAATATACTGGGCGTTCCTGAACTCGCCAACCCCCAGATCCATGCCGCTGACCGTCCGGACGGGAACATAAGGATCTGGTATCGGTACCGCCATGCCCCAGTAGTTGTACACATAGCTTGGGTACAATGCCGCATTGGCACCGCTGGAACAAACAACGGCGCTCATGATGATCACGGCTGGCAGTACTATTGCAATTAGCCACCCTCTGCGCTGCATAAAGAGTCCTCCTCGGCGAAACCTGTCGACAGCCACTGACCAAACAGACAACTAAACAATTTACTTAACAGTTCGTTTGTTTCATTCTTAAATTGCTTACATTTTACTATATTATATATATAATGTCAAAAGGGAGTCCGCTTTTGGCAAAGCGGACTCTCCCGTCTAACTCGTCGGCGCCAGGCGCTACTGCTTCAGGATTTCATCAAGCTGGGCCTGGAATACCGGCTGTTCCGCAGCCAAAACGGAGGTTGCGCTTTCGCCGTTGACGATGATTCTGTTAAATACTGGCGGAGTGCTGCTGGGGAACAGGATTTCCCGCTCAATCGGCGACGGCAGGAACACCGGCACGACGTCGGGGTTTACAAGGAAATTGTAAGACTCTTCATCCTGCAGGCCCCAGATGTAGCGATCCCAGTATGCCTGTTCCCAGGCCGCCATGTCTTCGATGTAGGGTTCCTTGACCATCCACAGCGCGCTGACAACTTCGATGATCACTTCCGGATCTTCCACGTAGACCGGTATTGCGCCGGAAGCTGCCGCATACATATTGAACTCATTCTTGCCGTTTGGACCCTGCGGCGGAAGCATCAGGCCGAATTCATCGCCGATCAACGCCATGTGATCTTGATAGCCTTTGCTGGTGACATCGGTACCGGTGGCGATGGTCATCGCCGCGCCATCGAGCTCGGCCTGGCCGCGCCGGGCCCAAACGCCGTCTCGATACAGGCGCTGCATGAATTCGAGCGTATCGATGACATGGGGATTAAGCAGGTCAAAGACGATCTTGCCGTCCTCAGTGGTCTTTGTCACCCGGGCGCTGTTGGACACCAGCATGACTATGATCTCATCCTTGAGATTGATGCTGCGGATGCCCCACACATTGGTGATGCCGTCGCCGTCAGTGTCCCTGGTCAGCTTGTGGAGCACATCCTCAAAAGTTTCCCAGGTCCACTCGCCCCGTTCGTAAATATCGTAGAGGCTCTCAACGCCCGCCCTTTCCACCATGCTCTTGTTCCAAAGGATGTACTTGGTCCCCGGTGAAGTGTTGGACGACTCAAAGGTGTAGATGGTGTCACCTACCGCGGCCCCGATTCTCGGGTCAGGGCGGCGGAACAAGGAAGGATATGCATCGTAGAAATCGGGCCCGATGTAATCGTTAAGCGGTTGGATCAGCCCTTCCGCGATCAATGCGGGAGTAATCGAATGCTGGAAAAAGTCAAACGGCCTATCCCCGGCAAGAACGCTGAGGCGCAGTGTCTCAAGAGCGTCTGCCCGGTTGCCTTCGAGCACGAACTCGATCTTGCAGTTGAACATCTTCTCCACTTTCTCGATGTGGGCTTTCAGCATTTCGTCAGGGTTATACCAGTTGTAGGCCCCTCTCGGCCCGAGCGGAGTGTCTCCACCCCACTGTGTCTGAATGCGGATCACTCGGCCGCCCAAATCCATAACTTGTTTGACTTCCTCGGCGTGGGCTGCCGCGGCGAATATCAAAACAAACAACAGAATCGGTATCAGCCTTTTCATTGCTCGCTCACCTCTCCATGATTTTACTGACACGCGCCACCAAAACTACGTGCTGCTCGGGGTTTGGTCTATGCCGCCCTTCCACCCCCCTGCCTGGCAAAATATGTATCGTACTTAACGTTTACCTAATATTTTCTTATCAATTCTTGCGAGGTGTTTACATTTTACTCTATTTATCAACAGCTGTCAACCAAACACCGTGTCCTGCCGGGTGGGAGAATCTGTCATCCTGTGAATGAAATTCTGTCCTGAGGCAGCTTCGGTACTGGCCTGTCAAGTTCCAGGGCCACGATGGTATCTGGGGGCTCCGCCAAGGCTTCCGGGACAGAAACAGCGATGCCGCCGTCGTTTTGCTCAAACTCAAGCGCTTCACCGCCGATCGTCCGGCACCCCACCACCCTGCCCTCAAGCGGAGGCAGACGCAAACCGCTGAAACGTTCCCAATCGAGAATATGTATATAAATCGTGCTGTCTTTGTATGTACTGCCGTACACATCGTCCACAGGCTGGAACGGGCCGCCGCGGGTGCCGTAAATGCTTTCTCCGTTCGCCCGCATCCAAGCTCCGATCTCCTGGAGCCTGGCGACCGCTTCCTCAGGAATCACACCGTCTTTGTCAGGCCCAACATTCAGCAGGACATTGCCGTCCCGCGCCCACACATTGACAAACATGCGGATGGCGTCGTCGAATTCCATCACCGGATCCTCGGGGATCCAGCCCCAGGACCGACCGCTTCCGATGCAGAGGCATTTTTCCCAAGGTACGGGAATGATGCTGCCTTTTATGGGATGGGACCCTTCGTCGCAGTAAAAATCCCCTTCCCACCCGGAACGGGGGTTGATCAGCAGTTTCGGGTTGTATTCCCGCGCCATCTGATTCAGCTGCACCGGCTCCCACAGCCAGGCGGCGTCAGGATCGTGTCCCTGATGGGCAAGCCAAGCTCCGTCGTACCAAAGAATGTCGATCTTGCCGTACTGGCTCATCAGCTCCCGGACTTGGTCATAACACTGTTTTTTCATTAACAAGGCGCTGTCCAGAAGTTCCTTGGGCTTGAAGTATCCTGGGAAACGCCAGTCCATGAGGGAGTAGTACAAACCGACCCGCAGGCCTGCCCGGCGGCACGCCTCGACGTATTCCTTGACAAAGTCGCGTTTGGCGGCTGTCTTCACACTGGTAAACTCTTGATAGCTGCCGGGGCTGTCCCAAAGGGCGAAACCGTCGTGATGCCGGGCTACCATGACCATATAGCGCATGCCTGCGTCCTTGGCAATCTGAGCCCAGCGGTCGGCATCAAAGGCTTTGGGGTTGAACTCGTCCGC
This sequence comes from uncultured Clostridia bacterium, assembly GCA_900019385.1. GTDB lineage: Bacteria > Bacillota > Limnochordia > Darwinibacteriales > DTU012 > DTU012. Next base: position 37,180 of record FIZJ01000007.1, on the reverse strand, counting down.
TAGTTTCCGGTATTCCTCGGCTGGGATTTTCTCATTGTGCATGACCCATTCTCCCCGGCCCAGGATTGAATAGAGCCCCCAATGAATGAACATCCCGAACTTGGCCGCCCGCCACCAGGCAAGGTCTTCCTCCTCCAGCCTCAAACCGGGATGTTTCACACCTCCCAGGCTCTTCAACTGGATGTTGCTCTTCAGCATCGACTTCAGCTCATCACCCGTCATTTCCCGGATTTTGCCTTCGCTCAATCTCCACCCTCCAGATCCCCTCACCTAAACTTGTTGAGATTTTAGTAAATTTTAACCTGGCGTTTTGCAAAACAAGCTTTGCTTCTAAAGTAAATTATATCGGCATGCCTAAAAAAGATCAAGCGTATTTTCCCATTTGTTAATATCCTGACGCCGGATTTTACACTTCTAAAAGCCGAAGGCCAGAGCGCCGCCGTCCACCGCGAAGTCCTGGCCGGTAATGTACAGCGCGTCATCTGAAAGCAGAAAGCGGACCATGGCCCCCACAGCCTCGGGATCGCCAAAACGGCGGAGCGGTATTTTATTGATGATTTTTTCTTTCCGTTCCGGATCCATCACACCTTTGGTCAGCTCCGACGGAAACCAGCCCGGGGAAACAGAGTTGACCAATACGTTGTCGCCGCGCCACTCCACAGCCAGGCCTCTGGTGAGTCCGAGCACAGCGGCTTTGCTGGAACAGTAGGGGACGACCTCGCTAAATCCCTGGTGAGCGGCCATGGAGGCAATGTTGACAACTCTTCCCACGAACTTGGACGCCTTCAGATATGGATAGCACAGGCAGGAAAGCTTGAAAACGGCGTAGACATTCACTCGGTGGATGCGGTCGAAATCAGCGTCACTGAACAGCTCCGCTCTCTGCCGGACGGTGATGCCGGCGTTGTTCACCAGAAAATCAATGCCCCGACTTGCACCGATATCCCGCACGATCTCTGCCATGGCGGCATAGTCGGTGACATCACCCTGGACGCCGAACACCCGCCGATGATACACTCTGTCCCCTTTGGGCCTGCCGCTGCGGCTGACACCGTAGACCACAGCCCCTGCCTCCGCCAGCATATTGGCGATGGTAAAACCAATACCGCTCGATGCTCCGGTGACAATTCCTGTCCGCCCAGCCAATAACTCCACCATCATGCAGCCTCCTACTTCACTTCTCGCAAATACTGGGGCAGGAACTGGAAGCCCCACCCGGCGCCCTGGCGGGGATAGGCGAAGCCGTTCTCGATCACCATTTTGCTGTCGATCAAATCCTCAACCCAGGCGAAGTATTCAGCTCCGCGGCCGTTGGGGATGGTGCACAGCAAAGGCACATCATAATCGGTATAGTAATGGGGCAGTACCGGGATATTGTACGCCTGGGCCACCGCAGCCGAGCTGCGCCATTCCTCAACCCCGCCCAGCCGGATCAGATCCGGCTGCCACAAATCCAGCGCGTTGCGGCTGATTAAGTGTTTCAATGCCTCGGTGCTGTATTCCCGTTCGCCCATGGCCATGGCAATGCCGCATTTGTGCCGCAGCAGCTCATACCCGGCATAGTCGGTGTTGACAATCGGTTCCTCAAACCAGTGTATACCGATGGTTTTGGCCGCTTCCGCCAGTCTCAACGCGGTCGGCACATCAAGGCCTTGGTTGGCGTCGATCATGATTTTGACACTTTCTCCCAAGGCTTCCCGGCATTTTTTCAGCCGCTCGACGTCCCGTTCGATGTCTTTGGAACCAACTTTGATCTTGACGGCTGTAAACCCCCGCTTCTTATAGTCCTTCACTTCCGCCAGCAGCTCTTCGTCGCTGTACGACAGCCAGCCGCCGCTGCCGTAAACCGGCACTTTATCCGGGCCGGAGCCTAACAGCTTCCAGACTGGCTGGCCCAGTGTCTTGCCCCAAGCGTCCCACATGGCGACATTGAGCACCGCCGCTGCCCAGCGCTGCAGCCCGGAATTCCCAAAGTATTCCGCTTCCCGCTCATAATCCTGTTTGAGCCTTACTGTCTGGCTCACATCGTACCGGCCGCCTTCCGCGAATTCTTTGATATCCCGCAGGGCTCCTTCAATACCCCCAGGCGAGTAGTTGAAGGCCAGCAGGTATCCCTGCCCGACAACTCCGCGGTTGGTGATGACCTCCATAATATAGAACTTGATTTCGGAAATCTCATGGGTGGCGTCGGCGATCGGCCGTGAAAGCAGGGATGTGGCGGAATAGACGTTTACTTCGCGGATTGTGTTCATGGCCCGGCTCCTTTCCTCTACCGCTGTTTATTATAGATTGATAAACCTGCCCAAAACAGACGCTTTAAAACCTTTGTAGGATCGATCAAATTTAAGCTTCTCCACTTTGCCCAAGTCCATTTCTCCCGTATGCTGCACAAACTCCGGATAAACCGGAATCTCGGAGCCCGTCACCGCGTAGACTGGAATCCGCGCCAGTTCAGAACGGACTCCCTTGAGCAGTACCGGCCCTTCAATGGTATCGCCGGTCCAGAAATCGGTCCACTGCCCCTCGGGAAGATAGACATCCCGGATTCCCCCCTTGTCCAGCACTGGGGCAATCAACAGGCTCCTGCCGCAGTAGAACTGATCATCGATGTGCCAGCAGAACGGATCACGCTGATGGTGGAAAATCAGCGCCCGGAAAATGGGATAACCGCTTTCCACCGCTTCACAACCCTGTTCATACAAATATGGGATCAAGGCATAGCGCAGTTTAAGCCATTCCCGGACAATGCCCGCCACCATGGGATACTCGTACGGTTCCCGGGGTGAAGTGCCGTGGTAGCGCATATGGGAAGAAAACGCGCCCACCTGCGTCCAGCGCACATAAAGCTCATCCTCGGGCCAGCTGTTCATAAAGTCCGGAAGCCCGTGAAAACCACCCACATCATGGCTCCAGAAAGCAAACCCGGACAACCCGGCATGCAGGCCTGCCCTGACGGTCCCGGCCAATCCATCCCAGGTGGCGGCGCAGTCGCCGCTCCAGTGCACCGGGTACCGCTGGCACCCAGTCCATCCGGCCCGGGCCCAGATCACTGCCCGGCCTTTGCCTTTAACCTGTTCGGTAATCTCGAAAGCCGCTTTTTGGTACAAAAGGGCGTACAGGTTATGAAGCTGCCCATAACTCATGTTGTTGTAAAAGACGGCGTTGTCATCGATCTTCTCGCCAAAATCCGTTTTGATCACCTCGGCCCCGAGATCAAAGAGCCGCTTCAACAGCCCTTGGTACCAGCGCACCGCTTCAGGGTTGGTGTAGTCGATCCGGCCGCCGTACTCCACATCGCCAAAGCTGGACGCATCCCCCGAAGCCGCGCGCTTGCGGGGCAGATAGCCTTTTTCGCAGGCCTCGGCATAGAGATCTGTCTTTTTGGCCACATTTGGTGTTTGCCAAAGTGAGATCCTGATCCCGAGTCTCCGCATTTGATCCATGTAACCCTTGGGATCGGGAAATCTTTCCTCGTTGAACTGCCAGTCGCACTGCCAGTCTTTCCGGAACCAGCCTGTGTCCAGGTGGATCACATCACAAGGGAAGCGGCCCTCCCGCAGCCTTTGGACAACTTCCAAGGTCTCATCGGCGGAAAAATACGTCATCCGGCTCATCCACACCCCATAGGACCAAAGCGGCACTTGGCGGGGAAAACCGGTGATCCGCTGGTAATTGCGGACAATTTCCACAAGACAGCGGCCGCCGATGAAAAACAAGTCAAGACAATCTCCTTCCACCAACCCTTGGGCAGCCCTGGTGGAAATGTCCGCCAGCGACAGGCGCACATGGCTTGAAGTCATGATCAGCAGCCCGTAACCGCGGCTGGACACATAGAAAGGGATGTTTTTGTATGCTCTGGGGCTGTTGGCTCCGGCAGCGTCTTCGTTCTCCAGGTTCAAGGTGGTGCCCGCCAAGTTCATGCCCAAGAACCTTTCACCTGTGCCGGCGAATTTTTCGCCCGGTTTGGCATGAAGGGAAAACACACTCCGGTGCGCCTGCCCACCGCGCTCAACATACCCCAGGCAGGCAGAGTCGATATGGCCCGGAGAAAAGGTGTCATAGGCCATGAACGGTACTTCGGCAGCGCCGTCCGGTAAGACGCTGGCCTCAAAGAAATCCTGCGGCGGCGGCAGCAGCGAACTCCAGTGCTTGACAGGTTTGGGCGCGGTGATGATCCGCATCCGCACAATGCCGCCGCTGTCGGTTATATCCCAGCCTTCTGCTGTTTTTTGCGCCTTCAACGTGTTCTGGGCCAAGGTTGGATCCCATTCGATCATGGGATTCTCCTCATCACGGGGCAGTCTGCCGCCGAAAGCGATGGAGCAGCGCACGATTTGGCTGCCGTAAGCCCGCACCACCATCTGATAGTGCTTCTGCGCCACAGTCTTGTCAGCCATCAGTTTCGGCCGGGTTTGGGCCTGAAAGGGAATCTCGATGATCACCGCCCCATCCTGTTCCCAAACCCGCGAAGCCTTACCCGCCAGCCAAAAAACATCCTCCGCCGTCTCGGGCAGATCAAAATCGAGCAGATCATGGACGAATTTGTTGCTCAATCTCACGCTACCCCTCCTTCAGCTTGTCAGGCTAATCGCCCTGCTTGGCGGCGGGCTTGAATTCCAGGTAATCGATGCGGGTGAGCATCTTGGACTGGCTGTTCGCCTCAATCCGAACTTCATCGCCGGTGCGCAGGCGCACGCTGGGGATGGTCCGCACCATGATCCGATCGGTGTTTTGGTTGGCGAGAAACCGATCTATCAAGGTGTCATTGACGTACAAGGCAATCGTGCCCACACCGGTGCTTTGGTCCAGATAGGCGATGCTGATGTCGCAGACCGTGTCCGGATCACTCCAGACGGCACTGAGGCTGCCTGCGCCCGCTTCGATCTTCATCACCCATTGATTGGACACATCAAGGGCTCCGCCCCGGGAGTGGAATTCGCGGAAATAGCGCCCGCCCACCACCATGTCTTCCGCCTCAAGCCTGCCGGCCTTGGCATAAGCGATCGGCAGGGCAAAGCACCAAACCTCGCCTTCTACGATTGAACCGTCTGGCAGGACACTGTCCACACGCCAGAAATAAGTCGTCCCAAGCTGAAGGCGCCCAGGCGCATAGACATTCTTGACCGCCCGGCCCAGGTAATCCCCGGATCCCAGCTGCTCCCCTGTGCCCAAATAAACATCGTGGGCCACAGCGTTCAACCCCGGTACCCAGCTCAATTCCACCGGCTTCACTGTCGTGGCGTTCAGCTGGTCGAAAGGCGCAGCAATACTGCCGTCCTGTGGCAGCGGCTTTGATGCCCGAGCCGGGACAGTCTTAAACCGCCATACCGATCCTGTAATCGTCCCTTGGGCAGTCACTGCGTCCACCCGCCAAAAGTAGACTGTATCAGGCTGAAGATTGCTGAGTTGGAAGCTCGGTTCGGTCACAGTGCCCAGATAATCCAAGCCCGCGTCTGTGCCTAGATACACCTGCCAGGCCTCAACCTCCCTGGTGTCGAACCAGGCCAGCTCCAAGTCTCCTTCAGCGACATCCACAGCGCCGTTGCCCGGCACCGGAATAATCAGGTGGCCGTATTCCTCACCAGGGCCGGCTTTTTCCATAATTAGTCCCGGCACCGCCGCCGCCTCAGACAAGGCAAAAGCGTATTCGTAATAAAAGCCGGGATCAAAAGACCGGCCGGTTCCGGTTGTGTTCCCCCGCGATTTGTCGAAGATGTTGCCTCTGCTCTCGATATCGCCGTAGTTGGCATCCCAGTCATTTCCGCTGTACATCTGGCTGAAGGGGTTGTTCACATTGAGAAAATAGTTGTTCTCCGCCAAAACCCTGGCTCGGGTATGAGTGCCGATAGCATAACTTGTGATGTTGCTGTAGTAGTTGTTGAAAATATGTCCCAGGCCGTACCCGATTCTCGGGTTGCGCTGGACGGTGTTGTCGAACCAGTTGCCGTAGAATGTGCCCTTGTTCTTGCCGTAGTCCTCCGGGTGGTTTGTGCCAGAGTTCAAGAGCGAGACTTTGTCATGGTTGCGGAAGATTGTCCAGGAAACGGTCAGGTAGTCTGAACCAATGGTGAAATCCAGAAGCCCGTCGGAGGCGCCGGTCAGTTCACAGTGGTCGATCCAGACGTGGTGGCAGCCGCGGAGCGCAATAGCGTCGGAAGAACGGCTCACCTCTGTGATCGTCAAATTGCGGATAATGATATTGTAAGCGTTGTCCGCCTTGATACCCGCGCCCTTTATTGTGGCGTCCGCCCCCATCCCGATGAGTGTCTTGTTCGATGCGACCTGCAGATCACTCTGCCCGGAGATCGTTCCTTTGATGAAGATTGTCAGCGGCTCTGGGCTCGCGGCATACTTGCGAAGCTCAGCGAAATCCGTTACCACAACAGCTTTGCCGCGGCCGCCGCCTGTGACACCATTCTGGCCCAGGCTGTCGACTATGGCGAATCCCAGCGGACTGTCGGCCAAGTGCTCAAGCCCCGTTTGTTCCAGCGCGGCCGCGCAAAAACCCTGCGCCGCCAACAGCAGCATGCCCACAAGCACGGTCCAGCCCATTAATCTGAACTTCATTGTCGTTTCCACCCTTCCATCAGTCTGCCAATCCGTAATTCTGGCGCAAATTCTCTCCAATCAAGGCCACCACTTCCGGATCATCGTACAATATCGGCATCCGGCTGGGGCCTACGGGATATCCGCGCTGGTTCGCCTGGACTTTGATCACCCCTGGGGACGTTCCCAGGGCGAAGTCTTTCCTAAGCGGCGCCACCCTGTCCTGCCACATCCTGGCTTTGTCCAGATCCCCTTCCATAAAAGCCTGGTAAATGTTGACCAGGATTTCCGGAATCACGTTGGCGGTGGCGGCGATCGCTCCCGTCCCGCCCAAAAGCAGTGTATCGAGGATCAAACCGTCGTTGCCTCCCATAACAGCGAAGCGTTCCGGTGTCTGCTCGATATACGCCTGGGTGAGCTTGAGATCGCCGCTCGAGTCCTTGATTCCGATAATGTTCTCAAACCCAGCGGCCAATCTGGCCACTGTTTCCGGCTCCAACTTGACATTGGTCCGCATGGGAATGTTATAGAGAATGATAGGGAACTCTGTTTCCACGGCGATTCTTCCGTAGTGATGGTACAGCTCGTGCTGGGTGGGGTGGATAAAATAGGGTGTTACAATGGAAACAGCGTCAGCACCCAGCTTTTTGAACCGCTTGGTCAACCTGATTACGGTCCGGGTGGCGATCTCCCCCGAGCCGGCATAGACCGGGACCTTTCCGCTAACTTCGTCCACCACTGTCTCCACCACGCGGTATTTCTCTCTTTCGCTTAAGGCGTAGAACTCGCCGTTCGTCCCCAGGCAGAAGATCCCGTGCACCCCTGCCTCAATAATCCTCTGTACATGCCTGCGAAGTTCCTTGTAGTTTACTGCTTCACTCTTGGTGAACGGAGTCACAACCGCCGCTGTGATACCCCGGCACAATTTCATGCCACCATCTCCCAACTTCATCGATTTAAGGCCAACTGAACAGCATAGGCAATGGCATTAACCATCGAACTGTCAGAAGCCACACCCTTGCCGGCGATGTCATAGGCTGTGCCGTGGTCGACCGAGACCCGGATGATCGGCAGGCCCATGGTGATGTTGACACCGCTCACCGAAAGCCACTTGCCTTGGGCAGGGTCCCAAGTGAAACCCAGCAGTTTGGTGGGAATATGCCCCTGGTCATGATACATGCAGACGCAGATGTCGTACAGTCTGCCGTTCAGCTTCGGGAAAACCGTGTCTGGAGGGATCGGCCCATCCACATCAATGCCCAGTTCCCTGGCTTCGGCAATCGCCGGCATGATCTCTGTGATCTCCTCAGTCCCGAACAGCCCATTTTCCCCTGCATGGGGATTCAGACCTGCAACCGCGATCCTGGGCTTGGCAATACCCAGCCGGCGGCAGGCCTGGTCTGCGATTTGAATCACCTTCAGCACCCGGCCTTTCTTCACCAAATCGCAGGCCCGGCGCAGCGACACATGGGTGGAAACATGGATCACCCGAAAATGCTCATGGGCCAAGACCATGGCATAGTCTTCGCTGTTGGTGTAATGGGCGTAGATCTCTGTATGCCCCGAGAAATGGTGCCCAGCCAAGTTGATCGCTTCTTTGCTGATCGGTCCAGTGACCGTGGCGTCCACCTCGTTGGCCATGGCCAGATCGATGGCTTTTTTCACATAGTGAAACGATGCATTGCCTGATTCCGCGTTGACCACACCCAACGGCGGCGCGCTTGGAAGCAGGTTCATATTTAAAAGATCGATAGTTCCAAAGCGGAACTGCATATCGCCGATCTGCTCGACCGGATTGAGCCTCCACCCCTTTAGATCCAAAGAGGAAAAAGCCGCTGAATCGCCGATAAGAAACGGGCGGCAGATTCGGTAAACCTCCTCATGCCGCAAGGCCGATACTGAGATCTCCGGCCCGATTCCGGAAGGATCCCCGGTGGAGACAGCTACAATCGGCCTGCCTTTGGCTGCTGCCTGCTCCATCAGTTTTGCCATCACGGATTGCTCGTTCATCGCGCTGTCATCCCCTCGTTTCCAGTATCCGAAGCAGAGAATCTTCACTGCCGAACCCGCCCGCTTTGGTCACAACCAGCAGCCCGGCATAAGCTCCCCCGATCAATCTGCCTAAGGGTATGTAGGGCTCCATTTCTTTGACGATGGCTATGCCCTGGCCCCCCAACTGCTTCAGCACCGCAACTGCTGTGTCTCCGCCGAAAAGGACCAAGGCAGCAAGAGGCACTTGGGCTGCTGCAGCGGCGGCTGCGTCCCGCAGCAGTGTCTGCACTGTCGAGCTAAAGCGGTCAAGCTGCTCCCGCATGCCCCGCGTCTGACTGAGAATCGCTTCCTTGCTTGTTCCGGCAGCGTCCAGGGCCACATTTTTACCCGCCCGCAGGTGGCCGATAACCGTACTGATCACCTCCATCGTTTTGGCGGCCGCTTCCCCTTCGGGCACGGCGGCGATGTCAGCAGCGACAACAACCGTATCCGGCCGCCTGTCCTCTAGATACTGGATCTGCCGCTTGGACATCTGGGCGGGGCTTCCCGACAGGACCAGCACGGGCGCGCCTTCCGGCGGGGCATAAGGCTCCCTGTCCACTTTAGGCTTTTCGCCCTCTCCTCTCGGATTTGCGAGGCTGTAAGCCTCATCAAGATACCTAAACAATCCCGCAGAACCGCACAACAGAACTCTGCACGGCAAAACACCGGCGGCGGAGGCGATCTGCCTGAGATCCCGCTCTGTTTCAGCGTCGGCGGTCAGCACTTTGATTCCGGCAGCAAGATACTCCTTCGCCTTCGCGGCAAGCGCCCCGCTCCCCCGGCGCACAGTGTCCAGGGGCAAATGCCCGACTTCCCCCTCAAACTGAGTCTTGATGATGCTCCCGATCTCCGAATAGGCAATGGGCGCGAAAGGATCCTTGGCCAGTTCGATCTCGGCAAGTTCCACTCCGTCCACATAGTGGATTCCATTGATGGTCGTCCTTTTATTGTAAGGCAGAGCCGGCGCCGTGATCACCAAATCGAAGACGCCGCTGTCCAAGACAGCCTTAAGCTCGGCACCAATATTCCCTCTCAAGGTCGAGTCGATCTTCTTGTACCAAGCCCGGCACCCGCCTGCTGCCAGTTTGTCCAGTGCCGTTCTAACCTGCCTGTATGCCGCGTGGGGATCGATGTTGCGGCTTTGAGTGTTGGCCACAACCACATCCGCCCCAGCCATCACAGCTTCCACATCATCCACCGTCAAGGCGGTGTGGATCGCCAGTCTCCTGGAGAGAAGCTGCATCCCCGCATCCATAGCACCGGTCAGGTCGTCAGCGATCAAACCGATCAGACTCAGGCTCATACCCTCTACCTCGCCCAATCCCGTTCTGCTTTCGCCATCAAGGCTTCCGCTTCTTTTTCCGACATCTCCGGAAAGATGAAGTATAGTTTCTCCGGGCCGTAGCGCTCCACTATCCGGTCCGCCGCCTCGGTCCAATCATCGAATTTGCCCTGCTTCCCGGAGAACATAATCCACAATGACTTGCCGGCGGCGATCACCTGGTCATAAATCGGGAACCATTGAGGGCTGCCTCCGTCAGGCTGCCCTGCCCCGGGTGTCCACTGCAGAGCGTTCAGTTCCTCGATTTCCATCAAAGCCGGCACGTGCTTGACTGCGTCGGGCCCGTCCAGGTGGTAAAGGGAGCAGTCAAGGCTGAGGCACTGTTTCCTGAGGGACGGCAGGACAAATTCCCGGAAATGGGCCGGGGAGATCATGGCGGAAAAATCACACTGAATCTTGGCCGTCCGTCCCGGGCCCCAAATACTGAAAGTCGTGTAGCTGCTGCCGCCGTCCTCAGTCTTGACCAAATCATAAAAGCGGTCATAGTACTGGAAATACAGAGCGTCAAGCTGCTCCAGCCGGGCCTTGATCACATCCGGCTGGTCGATCAAATCTAAGCAGAGGTTTTGAGCCCCCCGCATGGCGGCGAGAATATCCAGGTTTTCGATGATATCAGGGATGTTGACTAGAAAATCCCCTTGAGCGAGCTCCACCGCCTGCCGGATCGCCTGATAATGCCGCTGCCACCAGTGATTGTCCGGATCAAACCGGAATTCTCCCCAGCTGTCCCAGTCGTCGATGCATTCCGGGAACCAGACCGTGTTCTGATCAAAAATGGGTTCCAGCCCCAGATAAACGGCGAACGATCCGGCGCCTATATTCAAATCCAAGGAAGGGAACGCTTCGGCGAAAAACCGGCGGGTGCGGCAGTAGTTCCGCATGTTGACCACTTTCCGCTCCACTTCCAGATGTTTGTCCACAAATGTCTTCGCTTTCCAAGCGGGCTCCAGCTCTTCAAGGGGCTGTTCCCGCCTGGCGACAATTCTCATCAGCGGCCGGCCGGGATTCTTTCCCTGCCACCAGGCCGCAAAGCGGGCTTTGACAGCCTCCCAGTCCTCGACATACTTCATGGCATACTGCATCCAGCGTCCCTCCCCTAATCTGTCAGCTGCCGCCAGTCGGACAAGCGACGCAGCACCTGCAGCCGGAAGGCGGTTGGCCAGGCCACCAGCCAATAACTGACATTGCCCATAGGATCGCCCGTGTTTTGGTTGGGCGCTCCCCAATATGTGTGGAAAAAGCCTTCGTCCTGGCTGCCGGTTGGCCTTCGCACTCCGTTGACCACCAACGAGCCGTCGGACACGCCCATGGAGGCGTTGGCCCAAACGGCCTTTGCCCGCTGCCGCCAGATATCCCGGCTGGTGTATTCCGCAAGTTTGAACCAGTCTTCCACGAACACCAGGGCGAAGGGATCCAGGTGATGATGCTGCGCGGAGACAGATGTGCCGCCAAAGGTGTCGTAGCCCATTTCAAAAAGCGGTGTGCCTTCCGGGAACGGCGCGGTGTAATGCCACTGCCAGCTCGCCAGATAATATGAAGCCAGTTCAGCCATCTCAAGATACCTTTGTTCCCGGGTAAGTCCATAAAGCGCGATGCTGCTCTTTAACAGAGGAATCGCCGATTCCTTGTCGATACAGTATGTGTCAAGCGCCGCAGCCGAGGTGTAGCCGTCCTTTGAGAAGCTCTCGGCATAGTACTCCCAGCCGCGCACGGCGCCGTCCAAATACTTCCGCTCCCCAGTTACTTGGTACGCCTTCAACAAGGGCAGGACCAGGTAACAGCCAATGGTGCCGTTGGGATCGACACATTCGCCGGCATTGTTCCAAGACTTGCCGAACTTGCCGTCGGGAAACTGGTGTGACAGGGCAAAGCCGCAGATGCCCAAGGCTGTTTCTTTGCACAGTTCCCTCTCGTCTTCAAACCCGATCTTTCCTAAGAGTTCCCAGGCTTCGAAAAAGTTCACTGCCGCATCCGAAAGGTTGCAGGCATCCTGGACAGCATTCTCCGCGCCTCCGTCCAGGATCGGATCAAACAAGCAGTAAATCAGTCCATTGTCCAAGCGGGCATGGACAGCCCATGTCCGCAAAGTGTTGAGGCCGATCTGTAGGTCTTCCTCGCTGCCGCTCATGATATAGCTGTGGATCATGGAATTGGCCAACGATATGTTCTGCCCTGTCCAGCCGGCCAGGTACCTGGCGGTGGGCCTGAGGCGCCATTCTGCCCCGTTCCAGCGCAGCCCTTTGGAAAAACCGCGGTAAATCCCTTCTTCCACATACAGGCTGTGCTTGGCATAGTGCAGGCCTAAGCGCCACAGCTCTTCCGGGGAATACCAGGGCTTTTGGCGGTGATAGTTCACCTCCCAGGCGAAATCCAGCAGATGACCATAGGACAGCTTCGGTGTGCGCACCTCCGCCGCGACCAGATAGGCGCCAGCTTTGAATCTTGCACCCGCGTCCAGGCTGATCTGCCGCTGAAACCCTTCCTGGTACCGGTTCTTCATATAATAGGTGTCAGGGCTTTCTTCTTCCGGCCAGATCAGGCGGTGAACCACCTGTTCCTGCTCGGGAAGCAGTGAACAGGAAAACGGGGCGTCCGAAGCGCGCAAATCCCCGAACAGGCCCACAGCCCAGCGGGAACCTTCAGAGTAAGTGGCTCCCGGCACCGATGCCCGGCTGTAGGAAAAAGCCCAGGGGATACCGTCCTTCGTGAAACCTTTCGGTTCGTTCCCCCTGCCCCAATGATTCCCGTTGTAGCTGACTGCGGGAATCATAGCCCAATCGGCCTGGTAATGGGCTTTGAACTCCAAAACCAACCGGAACTGCTCCACCGGTTCCTTGACAAGAACCGACAGATCTATCCTGAACACACCAGGTTTGATCTGGTCCACGGCACTGTCTTCAATGACTGCCTTATCCGGAAGGTCAACGCACAGTTCCCCAATGAGCTCTTCACCGGCATAAAGCTGATTTTGCCCGCGGCGCCATTCAAAACTCATACTTCTGTCTCCTTTCACACATCCAGCATGGCCAAGGCCGCCTGGACGATCTCGTCGCCTGTCAGCTGATAATACTTGAACACCTGGGATGATTCTCCGGTGACGGCAGGCTCGTCCGGTATGCCCAGAATCCGCATCCGCACCGGATAATTCTGGGCCACCAACTCGGCCACGGCCGATCCAAGGCCGCCGTAAACGCTGTGCTCTTCAACAGTGATCAGGTTTCCAGTGTCACAGGCAGCCTGCAGCACTGTTTCCTGATCCAGCGGTTTGATCGTGTGCATGTCGATCACCCGGGCGCTTACACCCTGTTTTTTCAAGGCCAAGCCCGCATCCAGCGCGTGGCGCACCGTCTCGCCCGCGGCGATGATTGCCAGGTCCTTGCCGTCGAGAAGGACATTGGCCCGCCCGATTGCGAAAGGAACGTGAGCTTCCGAGTACACGTCGGCGACCGCTCCCCGGCCCATGCGCACATAAACCGGGCCTTTGTAATCAACCAGGGCTTCCGTGAGCTTCCTGGTCTGATGCACGTCGCACGGCAGCACGACAGTCAGGTTGGGAATCGCCCGCATCACCGCCAGGTCATGGACGGCGTGATGGGTCGAACCCAAAGCCCCGTAGCTGACACCACCGCTTACGGCAATTATCTTCACATTCAAATCACTGTAGGCCACATCCACCTTGACCTGCTCAAGGCTGCGGGCAGAAAGGAAACAGGCGGGGCCGCAGACAAACGGTTTCTTGCCGCAGGCGGCCAAACCAGCCCCAATTCCCACCAAGTTCTGCTCGGCAATGCCCACTTCCACAAACTGCTCCGGCAGTTCCTTGGCAAACTGCTCCAAAGTCACGGAACCCCTGGCATCGCTGGTCAGGGCGACAATGTCCCTGTCTTTTCGGGCCAGTTCCAAGAGAGTTTCTGTGAACGCTTTCCGGCATGGCATTTTATTGGTCTTCTTCATACTTAAACCGCTCCCATCATATGCTCCAGCTCCTGCAGCGCCTGGGCGTACTCCTCCTCATTGGGGACCCGGTGGTGCCATCCAGCCTGGTGCTCCATGAACGAGACGCCTTTGCCCTTGACGGTATTGGCGATAACCACATGCGGCTTTCCAGACACAGCCGGGATTTTGCCGAATGTCTCCACCAGGTTCTGGAAATCATGGCCGCCGCACTCCAGAACCTCCCAACCGAAGGCCTGCCACTTCGCTCTCAGGTCCTCAAGGGCCATCACATCCTCGGTGCTGCCGCCGATCTGCAGCCGGTTGCGGTCCACAATCCCGATCAAATTGTCCAGCTTGTAATGGCTGCCGGCCATGGCCGCTTCCCAAACCGAGCCTTCCGCCAGTTCCCCATCGCCCATCAGGACATAGACTTTGTAGTCTTTGCCGTCCATTTTTCCAGCCAGCGCCATGCCCACACCCACTGACAAACCGTGCCCGAGGGCGCCGGTGTTCACTTCGATCCCCGGTACTCTGTTTGTGGGATGGCCGATCAAGCGCGAATGAAAACCGCGGTAAGAGTCCAATTCCTCTTTGGGGAAAAACCCCAAATCAGCCAAAATCGCGTACAGTCCTTCCACACTGTGGCCTTTGCTCAAAACGAACCGATCCCGGCCTTCCCAGCGGGGGTTGTGGGGATCGATGCGCATCACGGCATAATAAAGTGTCACCAAAATATCAGTGCAGGAAAAGGCCCCTCCAATGTGGCCGCCTTTCGCCTGGTAAATCATCTTCAGAATGGCAATGCGGGTCTGCAGTGCTTTCTTGGTCAAAAGCCCCAGATCAGCCAAGGGTATCACTTCCTCCGTTCACAAACAAATATTAGGCGATGGGTCGAGACGAAGCGAAGGTGATGGTCCGGAATTCCTCCCAGAGACTTTTTACCGGATCGCCTTCTCTGTATTTGCGGCAGGCGCAGTAAAAATGGTACAGAACGCCGTCATGGCAAAGAACCGACGGCTTGTGGGCATAAGAATGGTCTATCTCCCCTTCTCGGCCGTTGGTCAAAATCGGCTCCGGGTGTTTGACCCAGCTGTAGAGATCGTCTGAGAAGGCGATCCCGTCCTGGGCATGCCGCCGGTTGAAGCCGTAGTAGAACATCAGCCAGCGATCTTCGTCCCTGGCTACATACGGGTCGGCGCAAAACTGGCTGTCCCACCTGCCTTCCGACACTTTAACGATGGGATTGCCCTCATAGCGCCGCCACTTGAGCAGATCACCGGACTCCGCCACTCCAATCTGTTCAATCCAGCCTTTCGGCTTGGCGTTTTTGGCGTTGTAAAACAAATAATAGCGGCCGTTCGCTTGAATCAGGCAGGCTTTGTACAGCCCGCCGCACTCCCAGTCCGCTCCATCCTTCCAGGAGAATACCGGCTCAGGCAGACGGTGCCACTCCATCAGTTCCGGATCCTCGCTCCAGGCAAGGCCGATCTGGGCTGGGCCAGCCTCATAGCCCTCTTCGGGATAGGAATGGTACACCATCCAGTATTTGCCATCCACTTTTTTAAGCGTGGGCAGATCCCATATGGAGTTGGTGCTCTTGAGAATCCAGGTCCCTGCGGCGCCGACCCGATCCCAGCCCACATGATCATCCCGCTTCAGGATCGGCCCTTTGCGCCGCCAGCTGATCAGATCATCGCTCACCGCCAGCCCCGTCTGATAGCCAGTCCCGTCGAACCCGACATACATCATGTGAAACCTACCGTTGTGGTAAAAGGTAAAAGGACAGTCCACAGCCAGAGCGTCGAAAGTTCCGGCTTGTCCCGATCCTGTCAACACCGGACGCCCGAGCTTGTACGGTGTGAGATACTTCTGTGCCGCATCAGTGACGCTGATCTCCATCAAACGCACCTCACACAATGTACTCAGGCCGCATCGGGGTGAAGCATTCGATCAGCTCTGTATCCTCCAGCACATCCGAGCCGTGCTCTTGGCGGGAATCAAAGACGTAGCTGGAACCGGGCTCGACAACGATATCCTGCCCATCCTTGGTGAAAAAGCGCACTTTCCCTTTGATCACATAGCCGATTTGAGCCGCTTCATGGCTGTGGAGAGGGATCTTGGCCCCCTTCTTCATGTGAAAGTGGCACAGCATCAGCGCCCCATTGTACGCCAAAGTGGTGCGGAAAACGCCCGGCAGCATCTCCACTGTCTTTTCTTCATGCAAACGCTTGTGAAACTCTTTCTCGGCCATCGCCATACCCACTCCTTCATGATCCTTCTTGTTCTTTTCGCCGTGCCGCAATCGCCTCCAAAAGAGCACTCCAACCAGCTTCGAAACTATCGCGGAAATAGCGCACAGGCCCGTAATCGGCAAACTCTTCCACCGCCAGCCCGCCTTCCTCAAAAGCCATCCTGAAGACGGGAATGCGCAGCAGTTCGTTGACTGCGTAGTCAGGGATTGGTGTGTCCATCCGGTAGACCACCGGCGGATCCCGGCGCACCAGTTCCTCCGCGGCTCCCCGCCAGTTGATGGTCACATGGATGTCGCCGCCGACCATTTCGGTGAAATGGTGCAAGCCTCGGGCTCCACCGCCGAGCATGGTCACTTGATATCCCCGTTCTTTCAGCAGTTTGTACTGTTTGCGGGCCACAATGGTTCCAGCCTGCCATAGAATATCCTTGGCAATGGGTATTTCTTCTTGACAAGCCAGATTGTGCAGGTATTCGTCAAAAATCCCGGTGATATGAGTGACAAAAAGCGGCGGCCTTCTGCCCGTCCTTGCACAGGTGCGCTCGTACAGTTCACACACAGCTGTGGCCTGGCTTATGGCCATCACCTCTGTGGCGATAATCGGCACATTTTCCCAAATCAAGTGTTCAATCGCCTTGAGCCCTGCCGCTGTCACCGGAATCTTGGCGATCACATTTTCGCCCAAGGCCCGGTCCGCCAAGGCTGCTTCGACGATGTTGGCATAGTCATCCTCGGCGTAAGGATCGCCTTGAATCGAGACAAAACCCTGATGCGGGTCTTTGGCGTAAAGGGGAGAGAAAATTTCCACCAAAGGCTTGATTACCTGCCGCTGGATCTCCGAAGCCGCCTTGGCATCGTCCCCGGCTGTGGATGTGACTTGATCAATAACGCCCATTACAGCGTCTTTTTCCGATTCTTCCTGGAGCATCTTGGCAGTGTATGTAGGATTGGTGGTGCAGCTGATGGCTCCTGCGGCGATCGCTTTGCGGGCCTCCTCCTGAGTGGGGTTGTTGATCCAAAGCCGGGTGGGGCTTTGCCGGGCCACCCTGTGGAAGTAGCCGTGACTCATGATGATCTCCTTTCTTTT
This sequence comes from uncultured Clostridia bacterium, assembly GCA_900019385.1. Lineage (GTDB taxonomy): Bacteria > Bacillota > Limnochordia > Darwinibacteriales > DTU012 > DTU012. The sequence goes on along the minus strand of FIZJ01000007.1, from coordinate 19,984 downwards.
CTGCCCACTGCGCGCCTGCACGCATCCATAATATCATCAACACTTAATCCGTACGCGTCCATGAGCTGTTCCGCATCACCGGACTCGGGGAACCGATCCTCTATCCCGATCCGGGACAAGGGAACCGGAGCGCGCTCGGCGATCACCTCTGCAACGGCGCTTCCCAGCCCGCCGATGATGTTGTGATCCTCGACTGTGACTGCCGCTCCCGTTAGCTTGAGCACATCGGCGATGGCTTCCGAATCCAAAGGCTTGAGGGTGTGGACTTCCACCACCATGGCCTTGATCCCAAGCGCCTTAAGGCCTTCTGCCGCCGCCAGGGCCCGGGGGATGGCGTGCCCGTTGACAAAAACGGCTACATCCTCGCCGTACGCCTTAAGAATACGGATTTTACCCAGTTCAAACGGGAGATCCTCGTCAAACACGACTGGATCGCGGCCGCTGCCGATTCGGATGTAGGCTGGGCCCGGGATATCGGCGATCACCTCCACCGCTTTTCCCACCTGGGAAGCATCGGCTGGAACAACGATGGTGACGCCGGGGATGGTCCGGAGAATCCCCAAGTCCTCGAAAAACTGGTGGGTGACACCTTCACGCTCTCCAGCGCCGATTCCGCCGTTTGCCCCCACCATCTTCACGTTGAGGTTGGGATATGCCGCAAAAGTCCGCACTTGTTCGCAGGCCCGCATCGTGATGAACCCGGCATATGTGGCGACAAAAGGAACAAGGCCGCAAGACGCCATTCCGGAGGCGCAGGCCACAGCATTCTGCTCTGCGATGCCTACATCGATGAACCGTTCGGGAAACCGGTCGGCAAAACCATCGGCCCGGATCACTTTCGCCGAATCGGCGCAGACCAGGACGATCTTCCGGTTCCGGCCTGCGAGCTCAGTCAGGCTGTTGATAAAAGCCTCTCTGGTGCTTGAGTACTGCATCAATCTTCAGCTCCCAACTCTTTCATGGCCTGCTCCCATTCCTCTCTGGTGGGCACTCGTTTGTGCCAGGCATTGTTGTTTTCAATAAATGAGACACCTTTGCCTTTGACGGTGCGGGCCGCAATCACCGACGGCCTGTCAGGCACTGCTTTGGCCTCTGCAATGGCAGTGAGGATCTCGGTGAAGTCATGGCCATCGATCTCCTGGCAGTGCCACCCGAACGCTTCCCATTTGGGGACAAGCGGCTCCAAACCGCTGATCTCTTCGATCCGGCCCCCGCTTTGGACACCGTTGTAGTCTACCAGAACGGTTAAATTACCAACCTGATAGCGTTTGGCAGCCATGGCCGCTTCCCAGACTATACCTTCCTGCAGCTCGCCGTCACCGCAAATAACATAAGTATGGTAATCGAGCCCGCTGATTCTGGCGGCCAAAGCCATACCCAGCCCGGCGCTGATCCCGTTGCCCAGCGAGCCGGAGCTAAAATCAATCCCGGGCGTCTTAAGCATATCAGGGTGTCCCTGGAGGATGCTGCCTAAACTGCGCAGCCTGGGCAGCTCGGCGGCATCGAAGTAGCCTTTTCTGGCCAAGGCGGCATAGACCGCGGGACATGCATGGCCTTTGGAGAGAATCAGGCGATCCCGCCGAGGCCAGTGCGGATCCGCCGGTTCGACATTCATGACAGCGAAGTAGAGCGCAGTGACCAGATCCGCGCACGACAAGCTCGGGCCGGGATGACCATCCCCCGCCTGGTAAATCATGGTGATAATGTCGCGCCGGATCTGCCGCGCGGTTTTCTCCAGTTCTTTCACAGTTTGGCTCAGCATCAACCGCCACGCTCCAGCAGCGATTTAAGATAGGCCGCACACAACGGCGGGCTTGACAGGACCGGAAGCTGTGCCGCTTCTACCAGGGTTTGCTGCATCCTCATCATCGAAGCCTGGGCCAGGACAATGCAATCCACTTTCTGGGCCAGGCTGCGCCCCACATCCATGATCCGCTTGTCATGCTCCTCTGCTCGGCCGCTGATCAAGGCCTGGTACGCCCCATCCGCAAGGCCGTCCACAATCGTGACTTCCCTGCCCATGGCGTGAGCCTGAGCTTGGACCAGCCTGGCTGTAGGCCTTAGTGTCGTCGGCAGAGTGGCGATGACTCCGATCCTTTGATAGTTGGCCGCCGCCTCTCTGGCCATAGGTTCATCAATTCTTACAATCGGGACATCCACAATTTGTCTGCCGAGTTCAACCACTTCGCCCACTGACGAACAAGTGTTTAAGATCAGATCGGCGCCGATCTCCGCCGCGATTTGATAGTACTTGACCAGCCGCCTGGCGATGGGCTTGGTCACACCACTGGCTTTGATCACATCATGAATCAGCCCGTCATCGATAATATTCACCAGTTGGACATTGGGCAGCTCAGCCTGGATCAACCGCGCCAAAGGCTCCGCCAGCCCCTGCCCTGTGTAAACCGCCACCAGTTTCTTCACACCAATCCCTCCGCCTAAGCGTGATGATAGACATCCCAGCCGAGGTACTTGCCCAATGCCTCCGCCAAGACATCGGCCACACTGGCCAAACTCATCGCCACATGGTGTTCAAACCCATTTTCACAGATATAGCGCATCAGTTTCTGCAGCCCCGGGACCTTGACCACGCCCCAAGAACCAAAAGTGGCCAGAGAATCATCGGTGACCTGCCCTTCTGCACAGTAGGCCCGGATCGTGCCAGTGAGATCATCGGTGGTGATCCTGGCGAAGGTTGCCTTGCCGGGCTTCATTCTGCCGTCGATGGCACCGTAGGTGTTTTCCTGCCCCAGGGTCGAGGCCAGAATCGGCGGGTAATCGATCACCGGCCGGCAGGAAGCGCAATCGTAGAACTCCTTGGCGAAGTTGCCGCAGTGGAACAGGACGAAACGGTCAGGATCATCGGCATAGTTGTTGTTCCAGTCGACAAGAGCGCTGGGCATACCGCTTGCCGCCTGCAGCGCCAGCATGCTGACGGCGCCGGCGACGTCGCTTTCGCAAGCGGCCGGAACACCGGCTTGGGAAAGCATGCTCATGACAGCGCAGGAGTTGATCCCCAGATAGCGCTGGAGCGAATCCCAGCACTGGATGGCCACTGCGTGCAGATCATTGCCCCTGACCCACTCCCGCAGCACAACCAAAAGCTTGGCCATCTTCGCCAGGGCATCCTCCGGCACACTGTCGGTGGACATGTAACCCTTGATTTCTTCCACAGCCGGTTGGGCTTCGGCGTCGCCAAGCTCATCGATCTTGCCGATCACATCAATCAGGCCGATTGGTTCCACAGAAATGCCGTGGTGTTCCAGGATCTTTTCGCTGAAGCGGACGGTGTTGAAATCCGCGGGCCTTACACCCACCAGCCCGATCCGAGCGCCCTTAAGCGTGCCCACAACACGGCAGACAGCTAGAAAACGCTGCAGGTCCTGCTTGAAAACAGGGCTTTCCGGATCTACTGTATGCAGGGTGGTCAGGGTAAACTTGAACCCATATTGGCGCAGATTGTTGCAGACAGAGATTTTGCCGCAGAAACTGTCGCGGCGGTTTTCATAGTTGAGTCTGTCGAGGTGGTCGTTGAAGGCATGGACCAAAATCGGCACATCGATTTTCGCTTCCCGAAGGACGGTGACGATGGATTTCTCATCGCCGAAGTTGGGCAGGGATATGATCACTCCCTTAAGATCATCGTGTTCCTTGAACAAAGCGGCGCACTTCAAGGCCTGTTCCCGGTTTTGCACACTCCCGTAGGCTCCCACGTCTTCCGGCAGGATTACAGGAGTGACACCCGCCTCTTGCAGCACTCCAAGCAGCCGCCTCCTCCCGTCCAGACACAGCTCATCCGCAAAGAAGCTTCTGTTGCCGAATATCACACCATTTTTCATGCTATTCCTCCAAACTAATCTATAATCTTGTATTGATCAGGAGCGCCTCTATCTTTAGTTTACTGTTTAGCTAAATTTTCGTCAATATGTTAACTAAATTTTATAGGAAACCGAAGGCCTCATCCTATTCAACCTTGACGATCTCCCCGTTTTCAAACAGAGCCCGGGCCGCCAGCTTCCCATCGGGCTCATATCGTTCCGCCCACCCTTCGGCGATTCGGTTTCGGTAACGCCCTACCGTCCTGAGCCCGCCATTTGTGTAGTAAGTTTTGTAGAGGGAAACATGATCATCCAGGTATTCCCACTCCCAAATCTTGCGGCCTTCCGGGCTGTAGTGGGTGTAAGCGCCTACGCGCCTGCCGAACTGGTACCGCGCCTCAGTCATCAATTCACCCGACGGATAATACCATTTTTCTTCTCCGTGGAGCAGGAAGCGCCCGTCGGGAGCAGTGCCGCCGGAATAGACACATTTGACGCCGCCGTCGGCGTAGCGCTCCTGATAAGTTGTGACATTGGAGATTTCCACCGTGTCCTCGCGCATCAGTTCCTCGTCACTCGGGCATATGCCGTCGGTGTCGGCCAGGAGCCACGCTTCGTTGAAGCAAAGATGCAGGCAGGGCCGGTTGTTGGAGGTGATGACATGGATCAGCCCGTCCGGCGACTGCCGGCATACGCTGTAGCCCAGCGTATGGGCTCCGCCCAATTGAGCCGGATCCTGTTTCTTGTGCTGAGTGCCCCACAGCTTTTTGATCTTCCAGGTCGCGCCTTCATCTTCCGAGTAGGCGACGAACGAACCCCATTGATCCTCGGCGGCGCCCGGCGGCCTGTTACCCTGCTTATTCTGAAAATCACCGCAGTAAAGTAGTCTTCCGCTCTGCAGCCGGATCACACAGGGGCGCTGGCCTGAGCTCATGGCCGGAAACGGCGTCTTGCTCACTGTCCAACTGTCGCCTTTATCGGTGGAGATGGCCTGCGGCATGTATCCGTAGATGCTGGTGTTTTTGCCGCCTATCGCCAGCAGCCGGCCGTCCTTGAGCTCCACCACAGCGCTGTGCCTTCCCGCAGTCTTGCCCCGCGGCACCTCCCAGTTGATCAAATCTATGGAGCGCCACAAAATCGAGGCAGACTCGCCCTGGACATCGCAGGGCACATAGTACCAGCCGTCTTCGGCATGGACCACCGTATTGATAGGCTGGCTGGCCACTTTCTCCGCCCGATCCGCGAACTTCGGGAACTGGACCGGGCTCCAGGTGGCACCGCTGTCTTTGGAGTAGACGAACTGAAACGGAAAGGCATTGTCTAATTGGGGCCATCCCCAGAAATGATAGATTGTGCCGTCGCGGTCGGTAAAAAGCAAAGGGGCGTGGTCGTTGACCCCCACAGCGTTCAGCCAGATATCCGGCATTTCCCACTCATCGGCGCCATATCGCAGCCTTGCGCCCATCAGCCCCACTTCCGGATCATACTCGTGGTAGGACGAATAGATTGAGACAATCAAATCGCCATTCGGCGCCACATCGAACCCAGGTGAATGGTTGTGGTGGCGCAGAAGCGGATTTAGCCCAAAAGCCCTGACAGCCTCGGGACTGGCCGTATCCGGCGGGATTGGAAACAAACGGCGCTTTCTAAAGTAGGGCTTTTCGGTAGTGATCTCAGTCCGGGGACGGTGCTGCCGGACATGGAGGGACAGGGGTATGACAACGTTTTTCCCGTTGGTCTGCACCGGCTCTGCCTGCACAACCCTAAAGCCCACATTGTGCCGGCCGAAATCGTTGGGGTCTCCCGGGAAATGCCGGTAATGCGGCGGCAGCGACCCCCTGGCCCAGACATCCAAATAGTAGGCGTTGAACTTGGCCGGGTTGTCCAGGAAGCCGCCCCGGACAACCTTGAACATGCCTGAATCAGGACCTGCCGGATCGGCCTGCTCTTCGGGACTATATGCGTCATACCAGTCAAAACACCATTCTCTGATATTCATGTCACACATCCGGTCAATCCCGAAGCGCCGGCTGTTTCTGGCGCAGTACTCCCATTCCGCCTCGGTAGGCAGGCGGTAAGGCAGTCCTGTCTTGGCGCTGAGCCAGGCGCAGAACCGGTCTGCGTCGTGCCAGCTGATCCCGACCACATATCCCAATAAGTTTTCGGCGTCGGGTTCAGTTCCCAGCTCTTCGCGGCAAAACCTGGCGAAGAGTTCGTATTTGATCGGTTCCCTGGCGATCCAGAAATCCCTGGTGATGGTGACCGTATGCACCGGGAGCGCGTCGGGCCTGTCTTTCAGATCGCCTCCGCCCATTTTAAAGGAACCAGCTTCCACTTTTACCATCTCGATCATCATTCATCCACCCGCTTTCCAGTGGTTTACTCAAAGCATAGCACGCCCACCGGAGGAGTTCAACCCGGCTGAAGGGGATCGATTAATTTTAGCGAATGATTATTAAAAAATGGTGAATCAATTCAGTGACCGGTATTTGCTGCGAGAAAGGAAGAATGCCATGGATCCTAAGGAACGTTTTTTCGCCACAGTGGAAAGAAGGCCGGTGGACAGGCCCGCGTCTTGGCTTGGCCTGCCTGTGCCGGAAGCCTGCGAACGGCTCTTTGCCTATTTCGACGTCGGCGATATCGACGAGCTGAAACTAAAGATCGGGGACGACATCTATCCGGTGGAGATCCCCTATGACGCCCCCGACAGCAAGGCGATTTACACCGCCCTTCAGTTTGCCAAAAAGGCTAACACACCCGATCAAAGGACTCTGACTGCGCCCGGCTTCTTTGAAGACTATTCCGATCCCAGCCGCGTTGATGACTTCGACTGGCCCGATCCGGCGAAACATATTGATCCGGACCGATGCCGCCGAGCGGTGGAGGCCGCGCCGCCAGGCCACCCAATCATGGGCGTTTTGTGGTCGGCGCACTTTCAAGACGCCTGTTCGGCCTTCGGCATGGAAACCGCTCTGGTGAAGATGCTGACCGAGCCGGAAATGTTCCGGGCTGTAATCGACCGCATCACCCAGTTCTACCTTGAAGCCAACGAGATCTTCTACAGCGCCACCAAAGGCAAGCTGGACGCCATTCTGATCGGCAATGACTTCGGCAGCCAGCGGGGATTGATGGTCTCTCCGGATGCGATACGGGAATTTGTCATGCCGGGTACCAGGAAATTCATTGAACAGGCCAAGAGTTACGGGTTGAAGGTTATTTATCATTCCTGTGGATCAATCTATCCCGTCATTCCCGATCTGATTGCCGCAGGCGTCGATGTCATCCATCCTATTCAGGCCTTGGCCAAAGACATGGAACCGGAGAGATTGAAGCGGGATTTCGGCGACAAAGTCTCTTTCTGCGGCGGTGTGGACGCCCAGTGGCTCTTGATCAACGGCACCCCTAAGCAGGTCAAAGACAAGGTGCAGGAGTTGAAACGCATCTTCCCCACTGGCCTGATTATCTCGCCGAGCCATGAAGCGATTCTTCCCGATGTGGATCCGGCGAATATCGAGGCGCTGTTTGAAGCCGTGAAAGAGCCGGTGTAAAAAGAAAGGCCAACTTGCAAGTCCACAGGGCTTGAAGTTGGCCTTGTTGTCTGGTTTTAATTTGCCACAATGAAATTGACGTAGTGGGACAGGGATGTCCCGAGTGTGGTCGTGGTCTCTACAGCGATGGTGCAAGTTCCATTGCGGAACGCGGTGGTGTCGACCGGCACCTGGATGTGGAGATCGCTGCCGCGGTAGATTTCTTGATTGTTGATCTTGATGGCCACTTCCCGCAGGTTTTCCGGATTGCGCATGGAGATCTCGACCTCGACGGCGAGAACGCCGCTTACAGTCTGAGTGGGCCAGATCTTGGGGCTTATGACCCTGGGAACGGCCGGATCAGCGAAGACATCGATGGTGAGGGGTTTGTAATCGGGCAGGCTTTGCCGCAGCGTGTCAATGTACCCATCACGCCGGGCCTTGGACAATAGATTGCCGCCGCTGCCGTTGAACCAGCTGTAACCCTGCTGCCGCTCCAGTTCGATGTCTTTCACGTCATAGCGGATAATCCCGTCCCGCCCCGAAAAGATCGGGACATTGGACTGAATATCGTAAAAGCGTGCCCACTGGCCGTTCGGCAGCTGGGAAATTTCAAACCACTCCACCGCGCCCACAATCGCCCGGCGCACTTCTTCCGACGGATCGGGCAGAGCCATCAAAAATTCCACAATCGGGACCGATTCCGCCGAGACGATGGACGGATGCTCATAGCTCCGCCCCATTTTCGGTTCGTACGTAACTGGATCATGCTGCTGGCACCAGGCTGTGAGGTAACCGTTGACTCGGATCTGGGATTTGAGAATATAGTCGATGCCTTTTTCCAAAGCGGCTTCCAGGCGGGCAAAGCGCTCTTCGCCCAAGAACTCGTACAGCCCGCGGTACCTCAGGATCTCCTGTATATAATTGAGCACATTCATCATGGCGCCGTCATTGAAGGTCACGTTGTCATGGTAACCGCCGATGAGCGGATAATACTGCGGCCAGCCACCGCTTGGGTACTGGGCGTCCAGCATCCAGTCGATGCCTTTGATGACGGCGTCCCGATACTTCTCGATTCCGTGCCGTGCGTACATCATGGCTAGAAACTTCATTTCGTTGATGCTGGCATTGTTGTCGAAGCACCCGGCTTCCTGGCCGTTTATGGCCCGCTCTCCTCTGGACATGCCCGGCTGGTATATGACCTTTGAGAAGTCAGTATTCTTGGTCCACCCACCAGCCTCGGTCTGCCAGGCGATGATATTGTCCGCAACCTCGAATGCCCGCTGCGAAGTGAGAGGAATGCTGTACTGCGCACCTGCCAACTGCGAACATGTCAATATCAATAATACTGCCAGTAATCCAACTCGAAGCTTGAAACCCATAGCGTCTCCCCTCTCATGGTTTGTTCCTGTTTGTCTATTCTACTCGAAGGCGCCTTTCCCCTGCACTTTTTCCACGGCCGCATTGATCCCGGTTCCAGGATCGTTTAGAATATAACCGAAAGGTAAGGAAGGGCGGGCACATGATTCAAGAGATCAGGCAGTGGATCGATCATTACAGCAAGGCGACGGGAGTTTCCAGCTTCATTATCGACGGCGCCGGGTCCGTTGTCTACCATGCCCTCAAAAGCTGCAGCCCGTTCTGCGAAGCTGTCCAGGATGGTTTCGCCCACTTGTGCGATTGTGCGAACGTCCATTTGTACGGCAGTTATCAGGCGGAGCGGTTTGGGGGCAGGTACATCTACTTCTGCCCGATGGGGCTTACTCACTGGGTGGCGCCCATCAACCGCGGCGAGGAGTTCAAGGGCGCTTTTGTCGGCGGCCCGGTGATGATGATAGAACCGGAAGCCTTTCTGCTGGATGAAATCATCGAGCAGCAGATCCCGGATCAAAAAGCGCGGCGGCGGCTTAGAGCGCACATGGATCAGATACCGGTAATCAAGCCTGATGTGGTTACGAGCTTGTCTGAACTGTTGTACCTGCTCGCCGGATACGCAGCCGCAGATGACAAACGGCATTTGCCGGATCCTATGGACAGCCCCATACCCGCTTCCGATCCCCAAACCTACCTTGGTGGGGCGAGACACAAGAATTACCCAATCGACAAGGAAAATGAGCTGATCTCACATGTGGCCGTGGGCGACAAAGCCGGATCCCTGCGAGTGCTCAACGAGATCCTGGGCTACGTGTTTTTTACCGGCCAAAACGACTTCGAGGATATAAAATACCGGTCGTTGGAACTTGTGGTCCTTCTTTCCCGGGCGGCAATGGAAGGCGGGGCGGAACAGGAAGAGATCTTCGGTCTGAACAACCAATACCTCAACCAAGTGTCTCGCCTGCACAACATTGAGGAGCTGAGCGTCTGGCTCTCCAGAATCCTGACCCGCTTCACCGACTGTGTGTTTAACTTTAAGAATGTCAAAAACAAGGATATAATATATAAGGCGATTGAATTCACCAACAACAACTACATGGAAAGGCTAACCCTCGAGGATGCAGCCAGCTACGTCCATTTAAGCCCGGCTTATTTCAGCAGGCTGTTCAAGGAAGAAACAGGTTACAATTTCACCACATATCTCAACACTGTGCGGATCGAGAAGAGCAAAAACCTGCTGGTGAACGAAGCTATCCCTCTGGCGGACGTATCAAGCCTGGTAGGGTTTGAGGACCAAAGTTATTTCACACGGGTGTTCAAAAAAATGACCGGAACCACTCCAGGCAAGTTCAGGGAAACACGCGGTCAGATTAAATAAAACACTGGTATTGGAGGGTATACGATGAGCATCCTGAATGAGATTTCCCTAAAACTGCAGCAGGGAAACGCCAGCGCTGTCAAAGAACTGGTGCAGCAGGCAATCGACGAAGGGTTTTCAGCCCAGGAGATTCTGGAAAAAGGCCTGATGGCCGGCATGGACGTTGTCGGTGTCAAGTTTAAAAACAACGAGATTTTTGTCCCGGAAGTCCTGATTGCCGCTAGAGCCATGAACGCCGGGACCGCCCTTTTGAAGCCTCTGCTGGTCTCGGACGATGTCAAGGCAAAAGGCAAAGTGGTCTTGGGCACCGTGAAGGGCGATCTCCATGACATCGGCAAGAATCTGGTGCGGATGATGATGGAAGGCAAAGGCCTCGAAGTGATCGACCTCGGTATTGATGTGCCGGTTGAGAAGTTTATCGAGACAGCTGTTCAGGAGCAGGCGCAGATTATTGCCTGTTCGGCGCTGTTGACAACCACCATGAACGAAATGAAGCTGATCGTGGAGGCCGCCAAAACAGCGGGAATCAGAGACAAGGTCAAGATCATGATCGGCGGCGCGCCGGTCACCGACCAATTCCGCGCCAGCATCGGCGCTGACCTTTACGCGCCTGATGCCGCGTCCGCCGCGGAAGTGGCTGTTCAAGCCTGTGCCAGTATGGCGTGAAACAATTGATGAACCGCCCTCGACGCAAGGCCGCAGGGCGGTTTTATTTATGTCGGGCGTTGATTAGTGTCGTCCCCCATTTCCTTATCAACGGCAGGTATTGACTATTATATCATTGAATTGTATTTCAAGACTGGTGTCACCCCGGTATTAGTGAGGCATTGTTTATGACTGTGGAGGAAGGGGGGCGGTCAATGTGAACAAACCGGTGCAGGCAAAACCCTTTCTTAAGTGGGCAGGAGGTAAAACCCAACTGCTGCGTGAGTTGACTGCCCGTCTACCGCGTGAAATCAAAGAATCAGGCGTAATCAAAACCTATGTGGAGCCCTTTATCGGTGGTGGAGCTTTTTTCTTTCATTTGAAGAGCATGTTTGTCATTGAAAATGCCTGTTTGGTTGACATCAACAGAGAATTGATACTTGGTTATAAGGTTGTCCAGCAAGAACCGGATGCTTTGATTGCGTGTTTGAGCAAGCTTGAAAGAGACTATCTGGCATTGGGCTCCCAGGCGCGCCGAGTGTTTTATTATGGTATACGGGAACAATATAACCAGCAGATGAACCAATTTGACTATCAGTCTTTTAACGAAGACTGGATTGTGCGGGCCAGCTATATGATTTTCCTAAACAAGACTTGTTATAACGGCTTGTTTCGTCAAAATCACAAGGGTGAGTTCAACGTCCCCCACGGCAGGTATAAAAAGCCGAAAATCTGTGATGCCGACAACATAAGAGCAGTGAGCAGAGCATTGGCAGGCGTCAAGCTGGTCTGCGGCGATTTTACCTGTTCCAGGCCCTATATCGGCCCCGGAACTTTAGGGTATTTCGATCCGCCTTACCGTCCGCTGACAAAAACCGCCAGCTTCACTACCTACAATAAGGATGATTTCACAGACGATGATCAGATTCGCCTAGCCCACTATTTCCGAGAATTGGACGAGATAGGAGCGCTGCTTCTGCTCAGCAATTCTGATCCAAAGGCGGTAAACGCTGACGATAGTTTTCTTGACAGTCTTTATCAAGGTTTCACTATTGACCGTGTCCGCGCAAAGCGAAGCATAAACTGCAATGGACGTGGAAGAGGCTTGATTTCGGAACTTATTGTCAGAAATTACTAGCAGCACCCTTTCGTTATCTTGCCGCCACCAACTCAGCGCCGCCGATCAACCCATAGTCTTCAAACTGATAGTTTCCAACCCAGCTCGATTCATCCTCAAACTGCTTCGGCCCGCACCAAGCCGGCGACCGCAGGCGGTGATGAAGCGGCCCGAATGTGTTCCGCAGCGAGCCCACCACCTCAATTTGCAGCAAGTTCTTCCCTGGAACACAGTCACCGGTGATCTCCACTTCCCACGGCTGGGAGATGAGGCACTTCCATTCCCCATTGTTCACCTTCACCCTGAACAGTGTGCCCTTGGGCTGGTTGAGCCTGATCCAGACGCGGCTGCCGCCCGCTTCCCGCAGATCAAACTCTTGGGCGTAGACCATGTTTCCTGCATAGAACGGATATCCCTGGTAGACCCAGCTGCCGTCGGTAAGAAGCCGGGGCTCCTGCACCAATCGGTATTCCTGATAGCCGCACTGCCGGAGAGCAAAATCTCCCACAAGATAAATCTCTTCAATCTCGACGCCGTATGTGAAGCCGCCCGCAAGTTCAATCAGGTTCCTGCCCCGACGCGCAGCCTTGGCGATGTCCACCAACCCAAACTGCTTGTCCCAGTGGAACTTATCTGTTTGTGTGCTGATCTCAACACCGTTAACCTTGAGCTGCCAATGGCGGCTGTTTTCGATCACGACGCCCAGATCACCAGGGAGATAGTCCGCATAGAACTCAAACTGCAGACGTACCGGCAGTGTTTGAAATTGTTCTTTATGGGGCAGCACCGCCCAAGGCTGGATGCCTTGGCAGCAGTCGAGCCCCGCAGCGTGCCACAGCCGGCGCCGTGCCTGCCAGATTGGCATTCTGCCGCTCCAGCCAGCTTGGCCCGATTCACCGCAAGCGGAGGATTCGATCATATACCGGCAGTAATCCAGCGTTATTGAGTTTTTATGAACACGCTCAAACTGCCACTGGCTGCTCAAGGGTACCACTTCCACTCCTGCGGCAGGAATCCGCAGTTCAGCGGCGCTATGTTTCCAACCGCTGCAGCCCATCTCCAACTCTGCTTCGGCAACAATATACCCGTGGGCGCCGGCGGGGGCCAAAACCAGCTCCAACTCCAGGTGATCTCTTTTTTCCCGCGGCTGCACTTCGGCAATCTCTCCAGTTTCAAAACAGCACCGGTAGACACGGCCTTTGATCGGCACTGTCAACGTGAGGGTGTGAGCGGCCTCCCTGCTGGTATTGGTTATGAACAGATATAAGCAGCCCTCGCCTCGGCGGGCTTGAAACAAGATGTGGCCGTCCTCGCTTCCGCTGATCACGACAGGGCGCCGGCAGAACTGCTTAAGTACTGCGGTTGACTGAGGATCGTTTTCTGCAACCAGTGCCACACTTTGCTCCTGCCAGAGCTCTTCCCACTCGCCGGCTCCTGGTTCGCCATCGATCAAGCTCGGCCTTTCGCCGACGAAGAGCAGCCGCCCTCCCTTGCTGGCGAACGCTTTGAGCAGGCCGTACGTGCTGCGGCTCCAAGTCAAGGACGGGGGCACGATCACTGTGCTGTACTTGCCGTTTCCAACCTGCAGGAAGGTGTGCCCTTCCTCCTCGATCACTCGGGCACAGTCTTCCATGATCAGTTCATCGCCGTAATCAAAGGGAATGTGGCTTTTGAACAAACTATCCTGCAGCCTGAACAATCCGGCGTCGTACTTACTGGAAAGGGGCTTCCCCTTCTGCCTCGCGAACGTGGCCCAGACCGAGCCTATGGGATGCAGGACCAGAGTGTCGCAGATGTAATCGCCTTGCGAGCAGAAATAACCGGCCCTGGCCAGATAGTCATTGATTTTATGATAATAAGGCCAATAAGGCTGATGGTAGCTGAACGTGGGCGGATAATCCCTTTTCCGGTCGCCGGTCATGGAATAGAGCACCAAGTGCTGCGACAAGAAGGTGATTCCCAGGGCGAAATGGAAATTGGCGATCCATTTCTGATCCTCAAAGGTCATGGCATGCCCGCTCACGCCGAAAATTTCGCAGAGCAGGCGCTTGCGGCCGAATTGATTCCCGACGGACGCGCACTGCTTGAGCGTCAGGCTGTCGGCGATGTTGTTCCCCAAGTGATCGATCCCCGGTGCATGCATGTACCGATAATGAGGCATGGCGGCGCCGATGGCATTGGTCTGTTTGACCAGTGTGTCCTCGCTTAAGTAATGGCCGGTGAACTGCAAGCCTCGTCCTTCGCACCAATCGTAAATCTGCTTGGTAAAACAGGACACAAAGGCTTTGGTCAATGTGCGGTAGAAGCTGTAGCGGATTTTGGCGCTGCAGCCGCCTTCAAAGAACAGCAGCGGAAGATGATCGATGAGATCGCAGCCGTGTTCGCTGCGGAAATAACCAGGAAGCAGCGGCGACCAAGGGATCGAATCCTCTGCTTTGCTGCGGTAGGTGGGCTCATCGGCGAACACCCCGGGGATGGTTGAGCCAAAGTGCCCGCCTACATGCTGGTAATACTGTTCATGGGTAACCCGGATGAACTCCGCCACAGCCTCGGGGTTCAGGACATCGATATATCCATGGCCGTTGGAGTTGGTGGTGGGGTTTTGAAACTCCATCCGGAACTGCCAGTAAGATACCCGAGGATCAGCCGCGTATTGCCCATCCAGCTGGCTGGGGCTCTGAATCCGTTCGGTATCGATCAGGCGGCCCTCGTCATCCAAAACAAGGCGGAACAGGGCCACAACATCTGGATCCGAGAGCAGTGTCCCGATCTCCGCCAAAGCGGCCGGGCGCATAACCAGCCATCGTGCTTTGAACGTATCATTGGCGGCAGTGACGAGCCCTCCCGCGCAGCCGCTCGGCCAGCGGTCCTCATCATACAGCCAGGCTTCCATACCCTGCCGCTGGGCTTCTTCGACGGCTGCCGCCACACATGAAAACCATGCTTCCGAAAGATAACCAGTCTTTAGGCCTACCCGGGCATGCATGAAAAAGCCGCCAAAACACTGCTGCTTCAGTTCCCGCACCTGCCGGCGCAGCTCGTCCGGGTCCAGTTGGTCATTCCAAGCCCAGAAAGGCGAAGCCCTGTATTCCTTTGGCGGAGATTTGAACTCTTTAAGGTTCACCGCCTCCACTCCTTTCTAATCAAAGAACACCGGCTGGCCGGTTTTTCCCGATTCGTAAACTGCCTCAAAAATTTCAGTCACCACCAGCGCTTCTTCAGGCTTGACCACCAAAGGCCTTCCTTTAAGGATCGCATCATAAAACGCCTGTACTTCAAGAACGCCGGGATTCGGGGATTCGCCACCCTGCTCCAGCGCCGGAGTCTCAATGAAGTGCCTGCCGTGTCTTTGGCCGTTGATCATCAAGCCGCTGCGCATGTCGGTGCCGCCCAAAGTGCCGCACAAGGTGGCCTGGGCTTCGCCAACTTCCAAAGCATTCAAAGCCCAGCTGGATTCCAGAAAGATGGTGGCACCGTTTTTCATGACAATAAATCCAAACGCCGCGTCTTCCACCGTGAAGAGCGCTGGATAGTGTGTTCTACCTTTCCAGGCCGGACTCCTGTCGCAAGTGCCCAAATAAAACGGGACAGTGATCGTCCACTGTCCCCGTCACTCGTGTTAAGCGGCTTTAGGCCTGAATCTAGCCTTTGCTCCTCATTTCTTGCCATGCCCTTTCCGTATGCAGGTAATGATCAAGATGCTGCAGTTTTGACGCAGCCGCACGATCCAGAATCACAGTCATGCTGCCCTTGAACAGATGCATGGCAGTGGCGGTGATTTGGGCGGTTATCGGCCCTTCGATGGCTTTGGCCACGATCTCGGCTTTGTGTGCGCCGTTGGCCAGCATGATGGCGCTGCGGGCTTCCAGGATTGTGCCGATGCCCATGGTGATGGCAAATTTCGGCATCTGATCCCGCGTGAATCCTGCTTTTTTATAAAATGACTCGTAATTGTCGTCGAGAGTCTTCTGCGTCAAAGCAACCACTCTAGTCCTGCTTGCCAATGACGACCCCGGCTCGTTGAACCCCCAATGCCCATCGCCGCCGATGCCCAGGACTTGAATGTCGATGCCGCCGGCAGCGGCGATCTGCTCCTCATACCACTTGCAGTAGGCTTCCGGGTCCTCGGTCAATCCGTCTGGCACCAGCCAGTTTTCTCTGGGGATGTTGATGTGTTTGAACAATTCCTCGTACATGAAGCGGGCATAGCTCTGATCAAGGTGGTAGGGTTTGCCGAGATCCATTCCCAAGCCGAGATACTCATCCAAGTTGAAGGTCCGCACTTGGGAAAAGTCCAATCCTTCTTCTTTGTGCATCCGGATCAGCTCTTTGTATGTCCCGATCGGTGTGCTTCCAGTAGCCAAACCGATTACGCAGTTTGGCTTGGCCTTCACAACCCCTGCGATAATCTCCGCTGCAGCTTTGCTCATTTCGTCATAGGTGTCTCGGACAATAACGTTCATTTAACAGCCTCCCTTTCGATTACAGGCATGGGATTACTACTCCCATATAGATATTTCCTGTTTCGCAGCCTGATTCCTTGCAATGTGAAAATTTTTACATTCCATGTTGTCCAGGGCCTATTTTTTCCGGATCCTTGCTAAAAACACCTTCGTAAACGAAGAAACAGCGATTATGCCAACAGCGATCGCACCGGCTTCAAGCAGTGTGGTAATTCCGTCGGCTGCTGCCGTTTGGTAATCTCCCTCCAGCAAGTGCAGTACGAAGTTGAACAGGCGCCCGCCTGGAACAATGGGAATCAAAGCGGCTGCCAGAAAAACAGTGGCCGGCGCTTTGCGGTACCGGGCCAGAATTTCGGCCAAGGCGGTCATCGCTATACTTGCCAGAAACATGCCGATGTACGTTTCAGCACCTCCGGCAGTGCTGACGCTGACGATCAGGTAGCCCAGCCCGCCGTTGATTCCTGCCAGTATCAGGTTCAATCCTCGGATGTTGAAGAGGATCCCGAACGAAGCTGTGGCAATCACGGCGAATATTGTCTTCGCAATCATAAACTCAGCCCCCCAGTCTCCCGAGCAGGATCAGGACCGCGCCGGCACCGCAGGCCAAGGCCGTGACAATGCTGAAAGCTTCCACACCGCGGCTGCTGCCCGAAACCAGATCTCCAGCCGCTGAATCTCGGATCGCATTGGTGAAAATCAGGCCTGGAACCATCTGCATAATCGCGGCGAAAGCAATGATCCACCAATTCACAAGGGTGCCTGCGAAGCCGAACAACCAGCCGCAAACAGCAGCTGCCGCGGCGCCAAGGAGATTGATGGTGAAATAGTCCAGGCGAATCTGGTTGAGGTGCCAAAGGAGCAGCCGCAGGATTCCCCCCACCACGATGCCTGACAAGAAGTGTGTGACGCAGCCGCCGAACAGCACCGTAAAAGCGGCTGTCCCACACGCCGCCGCCGCGACAGATACCGAAAGCCTGTATGGAGGGGCTCCATCGATTTCGGCCAGCACTGCCTCTGCCTCGGCCGCATCCATAGGCTGCCGGGCGATCGTCCTGGAAAACTGGTTCACCAACTCGACCTTGTGCAGGTCCACGCCTCTCTTCTTGATCCGCATCATCCGGGAAAGGGCTTCGCCGCCGTGATTCGTGGAGATGATAATTGTCGTTGGCGTGGCGTAGCAATCACACTCATCGACGCCAAAGGCGGCGCATACATAGCGCATAGTGTCTTCGGCCCGGTAGGTTTCGCCGCCGTTTTCCACAATGATTTTCCCGGCGCGGCATGCAAGTTCGATTATCTCTCCCATCTGCCGCCTGTCCACTGGCCCACCCCTTTCGGCTGTTGGATCCACAATCCATTATACAGTGATTATGCTCCTATTCATAGGGTTTCAAGCACGAACGAGATTTTTACGCTATGCCTGCATGCCGGCGACAGGATTTTCCGTCTGGGCTCAGAAAGTGAAGTCAGACGGATAAACATGAAAGGAAGGAAGGAAGCTATGAATCAAAGAGCAAGATTGATGACCATCTGTTTCATATGTGCTGTACTGGTATTGAGCGGGTGCAAGTTTGGCAAAGCCGATCATATCCCTGTTCCCATTGATGGGGCAAGCCTGGAAACAGTCGAACACGAGTTATTGGGCGAACATCTCCACAGCAACATGCGGGCTTTTGAAATAATCGACGGCAGTCTGCACATGCTCCTGACCACCGATGTGACTCCGGCGACCGGAACCGGCAGGGGGCTGCAGTATTGGACCAAGCCTCTGGACAGCCCTACTTGGGAAAAGCACGAATTCCTGCCGGATCGCATCATCGGAATGGCCAATATTGTCAGTGATCCTCTCTACACAGACGACCTGTTTTTCATATTCAACGACCGCACTTGGGAAGACTGGCGGTATGCTGTCATGGCGCGCTTTGACGGCAGCAGCCTTCACACAGTGTTTGAACTGGATCAATCGGAAGGACAGGTGCTCAACCCCCAAGCTATCAGCAGCCGGGACGGGTATATCCATATCTTTGTCCCTGACCGCACTTCTTCCGGCAAGGACGGCATCAAATGGTGGCGGATGAATATCGAGACCGAAGAATTGGAACGCCTGCCGAACATCAATCTGCCGACCAGTGGGGCCAGGCTGTACGACTTGCTGTATGATGAAGGCCGGATCATTGTGCCGATCGCCATCGCCCAGCAGCTTCATCTTGGCATTATCGACACGGAGAAGCTCACCATAGATATCAGGCTGTTGGACAGCTTCACCTCGCCGGACCGGATGCCGCCCCGCTCTATCAACATCTTCAAATACGAAAACCTGGGTGTGTATGTGATTGTCTATCTAAGGCCGGCCTCGTTTTCCAACCGACCCCGCACTGGGCTGCTTGGGGAGACAGTGGCCAAGGTCCTGGACGCGGAGAGTTTCAAAAGCTTGAGCACCACGGTGATCGCAGGCTTTAATGCCAAGGAAGCGGTCACGCACTACATGAAAAGCGAAAAGCTAAATGACCGGATGTTCGCTGTAGCCTATACCTATGTGGATGAAGTGCATCATTTTCATCTCACCGGGGTTCACGATCGCTATGTCTCCAGCCACTTGGCCGTCTGGGAAGTCGACGCGACGGGAAAAATAAGGCTGGTGGCCATAGAAAGCACCGATCAAACACGCTGGGATCAGGTGCTCGCCCGAATTGACGATGAGACTCTTTTGTTTACCTATAACAGCACAACTCCCACCAATGACAAATGGCTTGATGTGGTTAAACTGATGTTTGACCAGTGACGGCTGGAAAAAAGGAGTGCGGGCCGCCGCAAAGCAGCCTGCACTCCCCTTTTATGCCTTAAGGACAACACTAAAGGGCATTCGCCGCCATATACGCATCAACGTCTTCCCGTTTGAATTTCCATGCGTTGCCGATTTTCATCGCCGGCAGCTTATCCACATAAATCAAGCTGTAGACGCTTTGAGGGGCTATCTGCAGGATTTCCGCCACTTCTTTCACTCCGATCAAGTCAGAGCCGCCACTGTGATTATACGCTGTTTGTTCAGCAGCTTTGCTGTTCGCCGCGGCTTCCGATGGAGCGCCATCTTCCGGCTGGCCATTTGTCCGGTCAAGGAGATTGCGGACCGGTTCCCAGTCTGTTTTCGCGAACTCAGCAAACTGCTGTTCCAACTCGCGCAGTGCCAGAAGTTCCTCAGCATTGACTATTGTTTCACTGCATTTTCGACAGTGATGGGCGGCCATTCCCGTAACCATAACCGTGTATTTACCCCAATTGGCGTCAACAGCGATGTTTTTCGGCGTCATTTCATGCCCACATGCATGGCAAAACCGCTTTACCAAGCCGGCAATACTCCTTTCTTTGCGTTTTTTTTGGCAAGTCTCGCATCATCATAGGGCTTAAAAGGTAAACCGGCACTGTTTATGGCAGATGACCATAAACAGTTTACGTTTTTCATTCGTCGTATCTTTATTTATTCCTCCTATTTAATCATAAATTT